>CACLXL010000012.1 GCA_902610975.1 uncultured Pelagibacteraceae bacterium | reverse complement strand
GCAGCTAACCAAAATAATAATTTGTTTTTTTTCAATAAAGAAAATGGAAATATTATCAAGATGATACCAACTGAAGAGTCTAAAGTTAAAAATGATTTCATAAATAATTTAGCAGTTCAGGAAAATATAACAATTTTTTTAAATACATACGGATCTCTTTATGCAATAAATAATGAAACTTTAAGAATAAATTGGTTTCTAAATTTAAACGAAAATCAAGATATAAATCCAAGTAATTTATTTCTTGGTAGTAATGTGATGATAATAGATAATAAAGTAATATCACCTTCAAAAAACTTTTTACATATTTTTGATATCGAGACAGGTTCTTTACTATTCAAGGAAAAGTTCAGTACTGAATTGAGTCCTATAGCAACTAATGAAAATATTTTTTTAATTTTAGACAATGATTTACTAGTATGTTTAAACCTTAAAAACGGAAATATAATTTACTCTTACGATTTAAATCAAAAAATTGCTGATTTCCTTAGAACAAAAAAAAAAAGAGCTATATTTAAAGATTTAAAAATATTGAATAGTAAATTATTTATATTTTTACAAAATTCTTATGTAATACAATTAGACTTAAAGGGAGAGATAGAAGAGATTAAAAAATTACCTTCAAAAATTAAGACAAAACCAATAATTCTAGATAGTTCTATTATGTATTTAGATAATAAAAATAAACTATCAATAATTAACTAGTTATTTGACTTACCGCTTAAAAGAGATAATTGTTGCACCTTTAGTCCTTTAATATTATCTGAGGGTTTGATTGGATAGTCGCCAGTAAAATAATGATCGCTGAATTGAGGGTAATTTAAATTTCTTTTTGAATTAGTAAGAGCATAATACAGCCCATCCAAGCTTAAAAATTTTAAACTTTTGGCTTTAATATAGTTACACATTTCCTGATTTGTTTTTTTATATGCTAATAATTCCTCTTTAGTTGGCATATCTACTCCATAAAAATCAGGGTATTTAATTTCAGGGCATGCAATCCTTACATGAACTTCTTTTGCACCTGCCTCGTAGAGCATTTTAACAATTTTGTGACATGTAGTTCCTCTAACTAGTGAATCGTCGATTAATATAATTGATTTATTATTAACTATTGATTTGGTCGAGCTAAGTTTCAACTTCACACCTAAACTTCTAATATTTTGAGTAGGCTCGATGAAAGTCCTTCCCACATAGTGATTCCTGATCAAACCTAATTCAAATTTTATTTTGGATTGCTCAGCATAGCCTAAAGCTGCGGGCACCCCTGAGTCTGGAACTGGAACTACCAAATCTGCGTTAATATTTGCCTCTTTTGCTAATTCAATACCAAGTTTTTTTCTGTATTCATAGGCACATTTTCCATTAATTAAACTATCTGGTCGAGCAAAATATATATATTCAAAAACACATGGTCGTGATTTTTGTTTTGGAAATGGTTTTACACTCTTAATTTTTTTGTCTTCAATATAGACAATTTCACCATTTTCTACTTCTCTTATAAAGGATGCTCCTACAATATCTAAAGCACATGTTTCAGATGCGAATATAAAAGAGTCTTTTAACTTTCCGATCACCAAAGGCCTTATTCCAAAAGGATCTCTTACTCCCACTAGTTTTTTATTTGTCATTAATATTAAAGAATATCCACCTTGAATTTGAAACAAAGCATCAATCAATTTTTCTAAAAATTTATCTCTCTTAGATTTTGCTATCAACTGAACTATTGTTTCCGTATCACTAGTAGTTCTAAAAATTGCACCATCTTTTACTAAACTTTCTCTGAGCAATAAAGCATTTGTAAGGTTTCCATTATGAGCAACACTTAGGCCTCCCATATGTAAATCTGCAAAAAATGGTTGGATGTTTCTCAATGATGTTTCACCAGTTGTTGAATATCGATTGTGGCCAATCGCAAAAGAACCTGGCAGTTTTTTTATTATATCTGGATTAGTAAAATGATCTCCAACTAGACCTTGTCTTTTTTCTGAATGATAATTTTTTCCATCAAATGAAACTATTCCACATCCTTCTTGACCCCTATGTTGTAATGCGTGTAAACCTAATGCAACTAAAGCAGAAGAATCTGAGTGGTCAGAAATTCCAAAAATTCCGCACTCCTCTCTTAATTTATCAATATTAAATTTTTTCAATCTGTTCTTTCGTGTCTATAAAATCTTCACTTGAGGGAAATTCATCAATCAATATTTTACTTCCTTTGTTTATTAAGTTAAATGAAATTGCTTCTTCAGCTGATATACCCCAATTCTTATAAGGATAAAACCAATTTAATATGGAAAATATACACACTGAAACTATATAACCTTTGAAAAAACCAAATAAAAGGCCGAATGATTTATCAATTGAACCTACTCCTGTCCAAGTAACAGTTTTGCTAACAACCTTACCTAATAAAATTATTGAGAAAAGAGTAAAGGTAAATATGGCTATTCCTAAACCAACATTATTGATAAATTCTGACTCAATATATTCACTTACAATTGGCTGAAGTTTTGGAACAAATATAATTGTTACAACTGTTGATATTACCCATTTCATAAAAGAGATCAAACTTAAAGAAAAACCTTTTAGAAAACATTGAATTATACAGTAAAAAAAAATAAATATTGTTGCGGCATCAAATAAATTAATTGCATTAAAAATATCTTTAATAAAATTATCCATAATTTATAAAATTAGTTTTTACCAAAAGGTTTATAAATTAATAATAATTTTGGAAGCAAAGTGAGAACCGAAATCATAGCCAATAACATTGCTAAACCAGTAAAAATTCCAAAATATATTGTTGGAATAAAATTAGATAATATTAAGATAGAAAAACCAAATACGATTGTGATGGATGTATTTAATATAGCTATACCAACAGTGTTATGGCATCGATCTAAAGTAGCATTATAGTCTTTAATTTTTTTATACTCTTCTTTAAATCTATAAATATAATGAATACTATTGTCTACTGCTATGCCAATAGTAATTGCAGCTATTGTAATTGTCATCATATCCAAAGGAATGTTCATTAAACCTATTACTCCAAGAATAAATAATGCTGCTATAAAATTTGGAACAATACCAATTAGTGATAAAGTTAAATTTCTGAACAAAACAAAGAACATCATAAATATTCCAATCATCACAATTCCTAATGTTAAAATTTGTGATTTAAATAAACTTTGCAACAAATTATTGAATAAAATAAGAACACCAGCTAATTTGTACTCATTTTTATCAAGCCCAAGTTTTGTTTGAAGATCGTTATTTATTTTTTTAATTAGATCATTTCTTTTTATATCTTTTAAAGAGTCTTTAATTCTTAAATTTATTCTTGCTTCATCTTTATCTACCGAAATATAAGGCGAGACGATTTCATTCTTAATTTCTTTTGGTATTTTACTATACAAGACTGCAATTTCTAGACTTTGCAATTCTTTATTATTCAGGTCCTCAGCGACTCTCAATATTGATCCAAATGATAGAACTTTACCAATTTCTGGTAAATTGTCTAAATAATCGTGTACTTTTAAAATCCTGTCCATCTTATCTCTTGTAAACCAATATTTTGATTTTTCCTCATTTATGTTTTCTTCATCATCTTCCCACTCTGAAAACTCATCATCATTTTCACTTATTTTTTTTGTTGGAAATTTTAGAATTACATTTAAAGGCGTTGTTCCACCAAGTTTATCATCAATAGTTTTCATACCTTTGTAAATCTCAGTTTCCTCATCAAAATAGTTTATGAAACTATTTTCAACTTCAAGTTTTGAAATTCCAAAAATACTAGCAATAATGATTGTTAAAGTTGTAAAAAATATTAATAAAGTTTTTTTCTTTGCTATTGAGCCCAGAAAAGAGGTTATCATAGAATTCTCAGAATTTTTAATATTAATGTCTTTTTCAGAAGAAAAAATATTTAGTAAAGTTGGCAATAATATAAATGTAACTATTAAAGAAACAATTAAGCCCAACGTCATCATCCAACCAAAATCAATGATAGGTTTAATTCCGCTAAAGATGAGTGAGAGAAATGCACAAACTGTAGTAAGGACAGTATAAAGAATTGGTAAAATCATTTTTTTACTTGCCTCTATAATTGCTTCTTTTTTTGATAATTCAGGATATTCTTTTTTTAATTGCAAAAATCTGACTGTTAAGTGAATATTCATTGCCATATTTAAAATTAACATCAGAGCAATAAAATTTGATGAAATAACTGTTACTTTCCATCCGATTAATCCTAGTAAACCAATCATAATTATCACAGATGTAGCACAACCGAGTAACGGCATTACCACCCATTTTAAATTTTTAAAAATTAACCAAAGTGTGAGAATAATAAAAACGAATACACCAAAACCGAACACAATAATATCACTTTTGATAAATGTCATCATATCATCAGCTATCATTGGGATTCCTCCTAAATGTATTTTTGCATTTTCTCCGTATTTGCTGATTACATCTCTTATCTCGTTTATATTTTGATGATTTCTTTTATTATAAAGATTTTTGTATTCTTCATATTCTTTTGAAAAAACTTTGTAATTTGCTTTTTCCTCTTTAGTTAAACCTGATTTTTTTAATTGATTATAATATTTATCCTTAACTTTTATATACTCAGATAATCTCTCATCTTTCTTTAAGTAAACAACGATTCCTGAGGTTTTGCCATCTTCACTAATTACATAATTTTTATAAATTGGACTATTTAGTATTTCTTCAAATCCTCTTTTTCTATCAATTTCAGGATAAGCTAATGTTTTATAATTTTTTAATCTTTCCATCAAACCCTCATCTGTACTTTTCAGTAAAGGGACGTCTATAATAGTAACAACACTATCTACCCATGATAATCTTTCTATTTTTGATTTTAAAAGTTGTAAATTAAGTATAGTTTCTTTTTCAATAAAACTTGATACCGGGGTATAGGTAAGCACTAAAAAATCCTTTGATCCA
>CACLXL010000011.1 GCA_902610975.1 uncultured Pelagibacteraceae bacterium | reverse complement strand
ATATCATATCCTGATAGTGACGAGAATATTAAACCTAAATAATCAGCCTCAGTTTCTTGTTTTCGACCAAATGGATTCATAATTCCTAATTGAATTATATCCAAACCAGTGTTTTGTCCTACAGTGTTTCTAGTTCTATTGATTGCTCCACCTAAAAAAATATCTGCAACAGTTGTACCTAAATTTATTGTCATTGCGTGACTCATTCTTTCAACAGAATGTCTTGCAACAGCGTGAGCTATTTCATGACCCATAACAATTGAAAGAGCATTTGTATTTTTGGTTATTTTAAGAAGACCTGTATATACTGCAATCTTACCACCAGGCATACACCATGCATTTACAACTTTATCGTTATCTACTAATACGTAATCCCAACCAAAGTTTCTGGTAGGGTCTTCTTTACCTTGATTATTAAAAAAAGCACTAACTGCAACTTCCATCTTTTTACCTATTTCTCTTATCTCTTTTAACTGAGATCCAGAGTTAATTAATTTTGTTTTAGCTCTAAATTGTTCATATGCAGCAGCAGCTTGTGCATTGATTCTGGACTCCGGAATTATACTAAGTTGCTTTCGTTCAGTAATCGGAACAGTTGAGCAAGAAGGTAAAAGCAAAGAGCAGCATCCACAACCAAAATAGCCAAGAAATTTACGTCTATTTATGTTATACATTTTTAAGATTCATGATTTTAAATAATAAAATATTAATTGCAATTTTTATTTTAATAATAATCTTTATTATTTATTCAAGTTATACTTAATAAATGTCTGAACCATCATTTAAAAAATCAATTTTTGCAAAAATAAGAAATAATTTTATAGCGGGTGTTGTTGTTTTAATTCCAATTGGGATAACATTATATTTAACATTATTTATTATAAGAATTTCTAGCAAAATTATTCCAAAGGAAATTAACCCTAATAATTACTTACCTTTTGATATTCCTGGTGTTGAAATTTTAATAGCGCTAGTAATAATTACTTTAATTGGATGGTTGTCACTTTCTTTTTTGGGAAAAAAATTTTTTGAGTTGTTTAATAATATACTTAAAAAGATCCCAATTTTAAGAACTATATATTCTGCAATTGGTCAAATGACTGAGAGTTTCACAAAAACAGATAATAAACAAAAAAGTGTTGTATTATTAGAATACCCTCGTAAAGGTGTATGGGCTGTTGGATTTGCAACTAAAGAAAATGAAGGTTTAATTAAAGAAAAGATTAACGAAGATTTAATTAATGTTTTTGTTCCAACAACACCTAACCCTACAAGTGGTTTTCTCTTACTGGTTCCAAAGAAAGATTTAATTTTTCTTGATATTTCATTTGAACAAGCATCTAAATTTATTGTTTCAGCAGGGACAACAAATATAAATTAAAATTTCTCTACATTAATAATTTCAGCTTTATCAAATAGCTTTAAAAGAAAAGAATATTTTTTTTCATTAATATTATCTCGATTATCTAAAACATATTTTTCCGCTAATTTAAATAATTCTTCATGATGTAAAGGGTCTGCAAATTTAAAGTTTTTAATTCCACTTTGCTGATACCCAATTAAATCGCCAAAACCTCTTAATTTCAAATCTTCTTCAGCTATAAAAAAACCATCATCTGAGTTTTTTAATATTTTAATTCTTTTAATTGCATTTTTACTTAATCCCTCTTTAAATAATAAAATACACACCCCTTGTTTTTTACCTCTACCAACTCTTCCTCGTAATTGGTGTAATTGTGCTAGACCAAATTTATTAGCATTTTCAATTATAATTAAATTAGCATTAGGAAAATCTATACCAACTTCAATAACAGTCGTTGAAACTAAAATTAAAATTTCTTTATTTAGAAATTTATTTAGAATTATGTTTTTCTCTTCTTTATCTAATGCTCCATGTATAAGCCCAACTTTATTTGGAAATCTTTTATTTATTATTTCATATTTCTTTTTTGCTGATGTGTAATCTAAAAAACTGGACTCTTCAATTAGTGGACATACCCAGAAAACTTGATTGCCAGATTCGATTTGTCTTTTAATGGATGGCCATAACTCATTTATTTTTTTTTCTGGCTTGCTTAATGTTTGTATTGGTTTTCTTTCAGCAGGTTTTTCATTAATTTTAGAAATATCCATATCTCCATAGAGTGACATCATCATAGTTCTTGGAATTGGAGTAGCAGACATTAATAGCACATCACAATTGTCTCCACCTTTTTTTGCTAAGTCACTTCTTTGTCTTACACCAAATTTATGCTGCTCATCTATAACAGTTAAACCCAAATTATAAAATTCAATTTTTTTTTGGAATAATGTATGTGTTCCAACAATTAAATCAACCTTACCCTCCTTTAATTCCTTTAATATATTTTTTCTCTCCTTATATTCAGTTTTCCCAGTTAAAAATCTGATTTCTAATAAATTACCAAATATTTTTTTCGATAATTCAAAATGTTGTTTTGCTAAGATTTCAGTTGGACCCATCAAAGCGGTTTGATAACCACTTTGTGTAACATTATAAATTGATAAAAGTGAAACAATAGTTTTGCCTGATCCAACATCGCCTTGAATAATTCTAAACATTCTTTTATTGCTAAGTAAGTCTTGATCAATTTCTTTAAGGACCGCATTTTGACTATTAGTTAATTTAAATGGTAGTTTTTTTATAAGAAACTCAACTTTTTGATTATCAAAAACTTTTGCTTTTTTTCTTTTTCTAATTCGTTTTCTATTTTCTGATAAAGATAAAAAATTTGCACAAATTTCATCAAATACTATTCTTCTATAACTTTTTGATTTATTATCTTTTTTTTCATTTAAGTGAAGATTTTTAATAGCTTGACCCCAATTGATAAGCTTATTTTTTTTAATAAATTGATCATCAAGCCAATCGTTAATTTCAGGAATATTCGATATGATTTTTTCACTTATTGATCTATATTTTTTTTCATTAATACCTTTTGTTAAATTGTACTTAGGTATATTCTTAACAACATAATCTTGATTTTCTATTGTAGTGACATAATCAGGATTTGTAATTTGATATTTCTTATTAAAAAAATTAATTTTTCCACTTATGATGATCCATTCATTTAAAGGAAATAGTTTTCTTAGATATCCTTCCCGGCTATTAAAATAAACAATGTCAATTTTTCCAGTTTCATCTTCACAGATTATTTTATTTGGTAAATTTCTTATTCTAGGAAAATTAAGTTTTTTTACTTTTACCTTGATTGAGCAAATAGTTCCGACTTCAAGTTCATTTAATTTTACTATTTTTGATCTATCTGTTTCAGAATAGGGGAGATTTAAAATTATATCCTTGATTTTTTCTATTTTTCTTTTTTTTAAATATTTACTTAATTGTGGTCCAATGCCTTTAAGAGTGTTGATACTGTCAAAAAAATTATCTTTATTCATTTTATAGATTAAATTCGGTATAATATAATTTAATGAATAATAAATTAGAAATTTTTAAAAAAAAAATGATTTATAGAGCTGGTCATAGAGGAACCAAAGAAATGGATATATTATTAAGTTCTTTTGTTGATAAAAATATTAATTTATTCAATGAGCAGCTTTTAGATGAATTAGATAAATTTCTTAATTTTGAAGATGAAGTAATTCTTAATTATTATCAGTATGATATTATTAAAGAAAATATTGATAAAAATGAAGTTTCTAAAATGTTTAAGGAATTTAAATTATAGTGGCGGAGAGGGTGGGATTCGAACCCACGAACGAGTTGCCCCGTTGCTGGTTTTCAAGACCAGTGCTTTCAACCGCTCAGCCACCTCTCCAATTGTAACTTGCTCTATTTATTACTATCAAAGCAATCAAATAACAATAAATTTGTAGTAGGATTTCTAATGCTAGTTAATAAAAACTAAATATGATAATTAAAAATATGTTTAAAATATTTATTTTTGTCATAACCATCTTATTAATTAATACAAAAAGCAACTCAACAAATCATGACTTTAATAATTGGTTAAAAGATTTTAAAAAAGAGGCAATTAGTTTAGGGGTTTCAGAAATTGTTGTAAATGAGGTCATGTCTAATGCTAAATTTTTACCAAAAGTAATAGAATATGATAGGTACCAACCTGAATTTTATGAAGATACTTTTACATATATTAAAAAAAGATCTTCCAAAAAAAAACTTAGGGAGGGTTTAAAACTTTATAAGAAAGAAAAACTTATTATAGATAAAGTAGAAAATGAATTTAAAATTGAAAAAGAATTACTTCTAGCTTTAATGGGAATCGAAACAAATTTTGGAAAGTATTTAGGAAAAATGGATATTATATCTTCATTAGCAACACTCAGTTATGATAAAAGAAGAAGCGAATTTTTTACAAAAGAACTTTTAATATTACTATCGCTAGTTGATAAAAAAATAATTAATAAAAATATTCTTTATGGTTCATGGGCAGGCGCATTTGGAAATTTTCAGTTTATGCCTAGAACTATTCAAGATTATGCCATCGATTACAATAATAATAAACTTATTGAACTAAAAAAAACACAAGACTCTTTTGCTTCAGCTGCTAATTATTTAAAAAAGATTGGATGGAAAAAAAATCAACCATGCTTTATCAGAGTAAATTTGAAAGAAAATATTCCAAAAAAGTACCTTAATTCATCTGCAAGAAAAATTAAAAATAAAAAGAAAATCAATTTCTTTAAAAAGTATATTAAAAATCTTGATGCGATAAACATAAATGAAAATATAAACTCAGCTATAATAATCCCCGACAAGGATATTATTCCTGGGGCACAAACATTATCACCAGCTTATTTAGTTTTTGATAATTATGAAAAAATTCTTAAATGGAATCGTTCGTTGAGATTTGCTTTAGCTGTTTGTACTCTAAAAGAAAATTTTGAAAATGAAATTTAAATTTATTTTATTATTTTTTTTACTATTTTCGTGTAATACAAATTACACAAAATTTGATAATAAAACCAACTATACATCAAAAGGATTTGCTTACATTCAAAATGATAGTTATAAAGATGAAACAATAAGGGGTAAGTTAAATAATACTCTTCTTCAGATATCTCATCAAGATTTAAAATTTAACTCATTAATTAAAATTATAAATCCAAAAACTAAGAAATCTATAGTATTAAAAAATTCTAAAAGAATTAAATATCCAGATTTTTATAAAATCTATATTACTCAAGAAGTTGCAAAAGTATTAAATTTAGATGAAGATTTACCTCTTGTAGAAATATTAGAATTAAAAAAGAACAAATCTTTTGTTGCAAAAAAGGCTAAAATTTTTAATGAGGAAAAAAAAATTCCTTCAAATGCGCCAGTGACTTCTGTCAAAATATCAAATATTTCAAAAGAAAGGAAATTAGATAAAACTTCTGATCCTGATAAAATTTTTATTTTGATAGCATCCTTTTACTCAAATGATACTGCTGAGTTTTTAAAAAGGAGAATCATCAAAGAAATCCCTAGCTATGAAATCAATAAATTGAAAATTAAAAAAAAATCTAATAAAAAAATTGATCTTTTATCGGGGCCATATAACACTGTCAATTTGATGAAAAATGATTACACTCTGCTTAAAAAATTTGGTTTTGAAGAACTTGATATAACAATTAATGAATAGAATTTTTTTAACATTATTTATATATTTAAATTTAATATTTTCTGTTTATGCCAATCCTATAATAAATGCTAGGACTGGTATTCTTATAGATTACCATTCTGATAAAATTCTTTATGAGTCAGATGCTGATGCTCAAATTTATCCTGCTTCAATGACAAAAATAATGACATCAATTATTGCTTTTGATTTGTTAAAAAAAAATAAATTATCTTTAGACGATTTGTTTGTTGTTTCTGAAAATGCCTGGAGACTTTCTCAAAGCGGCTATTCTTCCATGTTTATAATGGTTAACGATCAGGTTTCCGTTGAAGATTTGCTTAAAGGAATTATCATTGCCTCTGGAAATGACGCCTGTGTAGCTTTAGCGGAAGGTATTGCAGGATCTGAGGAGAGTTTTGCTGAGATAATGAATGAAAAGGCAGATGAAATAGGTATGACCTCAACAAATTTCACAAATTCATCTGGGATTAATGATCCAGATAATATTTCAACAGTTAGAGATATTGCATTAATGTCTAAGTACTTGATTGCAAACTATCCAGATTATTACGAACTATTCAAGGAAAAAACATTTACCTG
>CACLXL010000010.1 GCA_902610975.1 uncultured Pelagibacteraceae bacterium | reverse complement strand
AACCACTTAAACCTAGCATGTCATCTGTAACAAGTATTTGTCCATCACAATAATTTGAAGATCCTATTCCAATAGTGGGTATCTTTAATTTTTTAGAGATTAATTTAGACGCAATAGGTGCTAGGCATTCTAATACTATGCAAAAAGCTCCAGCATTTTCTATTTGTAAAGCCTCTTTTAAAAGTTTTTTTGCTTTTTTTTCTGTATTTCCCTCAATTTTAAATTTTTTTTTGAATTGTGGTGTATAACCGATGTGACCCATAACTGGTATATTCGATTTTACGAATTCTTTTATTATATTAAAATTTTTGTTATTACTCTCAATTTTTACAGCGTCACATTTTGTCATTTTTATAATTTGTTTTGCATTTTTTTTAGCTGTTTCTATGTTAGGGTACGTGCCTTTAGGCATATCTACAACTAAAAGAGATTTTATAATTCCCATTTTTACACTTTTTGTATGTTGAATAATATTTTTCATACTAATTTTATGAGTATCTTTTAAGCCATAAAGGACATTAGCCATTGAGTCTCCTACTAAAACTATATCGCAATATTTGTCTAATATTTTAGCAATATTTTTTGAGTAAGCTGTCAGGCAAACAATTTTTGATTTGTTTTTTTTATCAATTATATTTTGAATTTTTTTAATCATATAAGATATTATTCTAATTCAATCGTACTCGGAGGTTTTGAGCTTATATCATAAACCACCCTGTTTACACCTTTAACATTATTGACAATTTTGTTAGAAATTTTGTCTACAAATTTTTTAGGGAAACTAAAGTAATCTGCAGTCATTCCATCCTCTGAGGTAACAGCTCTCAACAAACATATATACTCGTAAGTTCTTGAATCTCCCATTACACCAACAGTTTTAATAGGCAAAAGCGCTGCATATGCTTGCCATATTTTTTCATAAAGCTTATTTTTAATAATTTCATTAATATAGATATTATCTACCTCCTGCAGTATCTTAATTTTTTCTTGCGTAATACTTCCAACAATTCTTATACCCAACCCGGGGCCTGGAAAAGGATGTCTAAAACAGATATCCTTAGTTAAGCCTAAACTAGTGCCTAATACTCTTACTTCATCTTTAAAAAAATCTTTTAACGGTTCAATTAATTTTAAGTTCATTTTTTTTGGTAAACCACCAACATTATGGTGAGACTTTATCTTTGATGTTTTGCTTCCTGTTGAAGATCTACTTTCAATAATATCAGGATAAAGAGTTCCTTGAGCAAGAAACTTAACATTTTTAAATTTTTTTGATTCTTTTTCAAATATTTTAATAAAAAGTTTTCCTATAATTTTTCTTTTTCGTTCTGGATTAGAAATATTTTTCAGTTTTTTTAAAAAAATTTTTGATGCATCGATTAAATTTACATTAAGATTGTAACGGTTTTTAAATATTTTATAAGTATACTTAAACTCGTCTTTTCGCATTAAACCTGTATCGACCATAATGCAGATTAAATTTTTTTTAATCGCTTTATTTATTAATAATGCTGCAACACTACTATCAACTCCTCCTGATAAAGCACAAATTACTTTTTCATTTTTTACAGTTCTTTTAATTTCCTGAATAAGCCTTTCCTTCTGAAAAATTACATTCCAATTCCGCTTTACTTTGCAGATTAAAAATAAAAAATTTTTAAAAATTTGTTTTCCATTTTGCGTATGTGTAACTTCTGGGTGAAATTGAACGCCGTAAATCTTTTCTTTATTGTTCTCTATGATTGTTAGTTTAGAGTCCTTTGTAAAAGCAATCACTCTAAAATTCTTTGGTAACTTTACTACGGCATCTTCATGGCTCATCCAAACAGATGTCTTTGAATTAAAAAAATTTTTTGTAAGTAGCGAGTTTTTTTTCTTAAAAATAAATGCTCGCCCAAATTCTCTACGTTTTTTTGATGATCTTATCTTTCCACCTTTTAGTTTTGCTATTAATTGAAGGCCATAACAAATACCTAAAATTGGAATCTTTAGGTTAAAAATTTTAACAGGTATTTTTAAAAAATTTTTTTTAGTTACTGTAGATGGTCCACCTGAAAGTACGATTCCTTTAATTTTGTCGTAATCTCTTTTTTTTTTTAACTCTTTCGGTGTTACAATTTCTGAATAAACTCCCAAATCTCTTATTCTTCTTGCAATAAGTTTTGTTACTTGCGACCCAAAATCAACAATTAATATCATTTCATTATTGTTTCTAAAACTCATTTACTTTTTTGATAAACTGTCGATTTCTATTTTAAGTTTTTTACTTTTTTCGCAGAATTTTTTGCATAAACTTAGAAGCCTTTTATTTAATTTTTTACTTTGTTCATAATCTGATGAATCTAATTTTAATCTTGCAAGGTTATAAATCGCCTCTTCATTTTGTGGGTTGAGCAAAATTACAGTATTTAGGTTTTGTTCTGCTAAATCGAAGTTATCAAGCTTTTTAAATATTTTCGATAAATATAGATAAGACATTTCATTTTTTGGATTAAAGACTATATCTTGTTCAAATTTAAACTTTGCTTTTTCGAATTTTTTGACTTCAAAAAAACGTAGTCCTTCTTCAAAAAATTGAGTATTAGCTAATAATGGGTCTTGAAAAAATAATAAAACTAAAATTATTTTTATTCTTTTTAAAATCATAATTTATAATTAAATGATTTTTGTGTCATTTCAACACTATGAACCATACTTTCATAAAACCCTGCTTTGGTAATTTTAATGAATTTAGCATTTTTTGCTATATCGCTTAATTTTTTTGCTCCAATATATCCCATCGAAGATCTTAGACCTCCTTTTAATTGATAAATTATTTTAGAAACATTTCCCTTAAATTCAACTCGACCTTCTACACCTTCAGGTACAAATTTTGATTTATCTTTGTAATTTTTTTGAAAATATCTATTTGCTGATCCAGATGACATTGCTCCAATTGATCCCATCCCTCGATATTGTTTGTAAATTTTTCCTTTAAACTTGAATTTTTTTCCCGGACTCTCATTTGTTCCAGCAAATATTGACCCCATCATTATTGCATCAGCACCAGCCGCTAAAGCTTTTGCTATATCTCCAGAAAATTTTATTCCCCCATCAGAAATAAGTTTTATCTTTTTATTTTTAAGAGCTCTTTTAACTTCCATGATAGCGGATATTTGCGGAACACCTATTCCTGCGACCATTCTTGTCGTACAAATTGATCCTGGCCCAATTCCTATTTTTATAATATCAGCTCCGGAATTATATAATTTTTTTGCTGCCTCAGCAGTAGCGATATTTCCAACACAAATCGGGATTTTAGTCATCTTTTTTAATCTCGACAAAGTTTTTAAAACTTTTTCACTATGACCATGTGCAGTATCAATTACTATTAAATCACAACCTGTATCTATAAGATGTTTTGTTCTTTCTAAATCGTCATTATTAGTGCCGACTGCAGCACCTACTATTAATTTTTTTTTCTTTACCTTAGATATTTCTATAGCTTGACTTTTAATATTCAAGTTTCGGTGAATAATGCCAATACCGCCTGACTCGGCCATAGCGATTGCCATTTTTGCTTCTGTAACCGTGTCCATTGCTGAGGATAGAAAAGGTGCTTTAAGTATTATCTTTTTTGTAAGCTTTGTAGATATATCTGTTTCGGAAGGCAAAACACCTGAATACTGTGGAAGTAATAAAACATCATCAAAGGTTAAAGCTTCATTAATTGGTTCCATAGATACTTATAAACAATTTCTAAAATTTATAAAGTTTTAAAATCTTGCAATGTAAATAAGTTTCTTTTGATTCATTTCTGCTAGAAACTGGCTTAAAAAAATTTACCTCTTTAAATAACGATTTTGCTAAATTTTTTACTTCTATGAAATCCTCTCCCATAAAGAGTTTTGAGACAACAACACCGTCAGATTTTAATAGATTTGATGATAATTCAAGAACTTTGGAACATAATTGATTGGTTCTTATAGAATCAAGAGATTTACTGCCAGTAGTATCTGCAGCCATATCTGAAATAATTACATCTAATTGCCTCGGAAAAAATCTACTTATTTTTTCCTCTGTTTTCGGATCAAAAATATCACAATTCAGAAAATGTATATCTTTTATTGGTTTCATAAATTTAGTATCAACTGATAAAATTTTTCCTGATATTATCATTTTTCTAGCAACTTGTGACCATCCCCCTGGGCTTGATCCAAGATCCAACAAATTTGTATTTTTTTTTATAAACCTAAATTTTTTATTTAAATCAATCAATTTAAAAGATGCTCTGGATCTATAACCGAGAGTTTTTGACTTTTTAACAAACTGATCTCTATGTTGTTTAATTTTCCAGAAATTACTTTTTTTAGTTCTTTTTGATTTTTTCATTACAAAATATCTTCATGATCTTCTTCAGATATTTTTTGAGAATATTTTTTTTGTTGATTTTTAAAAACATAAAAACTTACTGGTATCGACAGTAAATAAATTAAACTAAAAATTAATAAAGTTTCAAATGTGTAAAACAATAGTGCTATAAAAATAAGCCCAATAACTAAAAGTAAGAAAATTGTTGTTTTTGGTGATATTGTTATCTTTTTCAATGAAAGAGTTGGAACTTTACTTACTAAAAGCAAAGCAATCAGTATAGTCAAATACGGCGTGATATTACTTATGTTTAAATTTAAATTTAGATCACTTAACTCATAAATTAATGGTGTTAATATAAGAATTCCGCCTGCTGGTGACGGTATACCTTCAAAAAAATTATTTTTCCACTCTTCTTGATTGTCAAATTTAGTTAAATTAAATCTTGCTAATCTTAAGACGCAACAAACAGAGTAAATTAGAGCAATTGCCCATCCAAGCTTTCCATAATTATTAAGTTCCCAAAAATATAAAATTAAAACAGGTGCAATTCCAAAACTTACAAAATCAGTTAATGAATCTAATTCCTTACCAAATTCTGAAGTGCCTTTAATTAACCTTGCTACTCTCCCATCCAAAGCATCAAGTATTGAAGCAAATAGAATTAGAGTTACCGCAAGATTGAAGTTTCCATCGATTGAAAATTTTATAGAGCTTATTCCAAGGCATACTCCACCTAAAGTTAAGATATTAGGTAAAAGATATCTAGTTTTTTTCGCTGATACTAATTTAAATTTTTTGTTTTCCATTATTCTGAAGCAATTAAGCTTTCACCTGCCACTACATTTTGACCTATTTTCGCAAGAATTTTTTTATTTTTAAAATAAATATCAACTCTACTTCCAAACCTAATCATCCCTAGTCTATCACCTTGTTTTAATTCCTGCCCTTGTTCTACTTCACAAACAATTCTTCTAGCTATCAATCCTGCAATTTGAACTATAATAATCTCCTCGTTATCTTTTATTGATTTTATTTTATAATAATTTCTCTCATTTTCTTCGCTAGCCTTGTCTAAAGATGCGTTCAAAAATTTTCCTGGCTTGTAATAAATCTCCTCAATCTTACCAGAAATTGGCGTCCTATTAACATGACAATTAAATACGTTCATAAAAACGCTTACTTTTGTAAATGAAGTATTTTCCAACCTAAGTTCTTCAGGACCTGATTTTTCTGAAACATCAGTAATTAAACCATCTGCTGGACTTACCAAATAAGTATCATCATTTATTGAAATACGATCAGGGTCTCTAAAAAAATAGTATACCCATATTGAAATTATAATAAGTATTAAACCCAATAATTTGGAAAAAAATAAAACTATGAAAGTCGCCAATATTGAAATCGCTAAGAATTTATAGCCTTCTTTGTGTATTTTTGGAAATATTGTATTAAACATAATTTTAAGTTTGCTAAATTTTTCTTAATATGTATAAAAATCACAGTTTATCAATCAATTTTTTATGGCAAAAATAAAAGTTAAAAATCCAGTAGTTGAGTTAGATGGCGACGAAATGACTAGAATTATATGGTCATTCATAAAAGATAAGCTTATTAAGCCATATCTTGAGGTAAATCTTAAGTACTATGACTTAGGAATGGAAAGTCGAGATAAAACTGATGACCAGATCACAATAGATGCGGCAAATGCTATCAAACAATATGGAGTAGGTGTTAAATGTGCAACTATTACACCCGACGAGGCTCGAGTAGAAGAATTTAAATTAAAAAAAATGTGGAGATCCCCTAATGGTACTATTAGAAATATATTAGGCGGTACAGTTTTTAGAGAGCCAATTATTTGTAAAAATGTTCCAAAACTAGTTCCCGGTTGGACCAAACCAATAGTTATAGGAAGACATGCCTACGGTGATCAATATCGAGCCACTGACTTTTTAATACCAGGTGAGGGAAATTTAGAAGTAAAATGGACTTCAAAAGATGGAAGTGACAAGAAAGAGTTTAAAGTTTTTGATTTTCCTGGATCTGGAACTGCTCTTACAATGTACAATTTAGATGATTCTATTAAAAATTTTGCAAGAGCTTGTATGAATTTCGGTCTTGGAAGAAAATGGCCAGTTTATTTATCTA
>CACLXL010000009.1 GCA_902610975.1 uncultured Pelagibacteraceae bacterium | reverse complement strand
CTTATTCAAGTATCGTCGCAGATGTATTTGCCAGATTTAAAAGAATAGAGGGTTATAATGTTTTATTTTTGACAGGAACTGATGAGCACGGACAAAAAATTCAAAAAGAGGCAAAAAAAAATAACAAAGATCCAAAAAAATTTTGTGACGAATTATCTGAAACATTTAGATCACTTACTAAAATATTAAATTTGACTAATAACGATTTTATAAGAACAACCGAACCCAGACATTTTCATTCAGTTCACGAAATTTGGAGAAGACTCATAAAGTCAGGGGATATATATTTAGATAAATATAGCGGTTGGTATTCTGTTTCTGATGAAGCTTATTATGATAATGATGAAATTGAGGAAAAAGATGGTAAAAAAATATCAAAAATCTCAGGATCTTTAGTAGAGTGGGTAGAGGAGGAGTCTTATTTTTTCAAATTATCCTCATTTCAATCAAGATTATTAGAGCATTATAAAAAAAACAAAGATTTTATTTTACCTAATTCAAGAAGAAATGAAGTAATAAGCTTTGTTGAAAAAGGGTTAAAAGATTTATCAATTAGCCGGACATCTTTTTCTTGGGGAATCTCAGTTCCTGATCACAATACACATGTGATATACGTTTGGCTTGATGCATTAACTAATTATTTAAGTGCTTTAAATTTTCCTAATACCCAAGATGAAAAATATAAATCTTTTTGGCCCGCCGACGTACATATAATTGGAAAAGATATTTTACGATTTCATGCTATATTTTGGCCAGCTTTTTTAATTTCCGCAAATTTACCATTGCCTAAAAAAGTATTTGGTCATGGTTGGATATTATCAAATGATAAAAAAATGTCCAAATCTCTTGGAAACATTCTAGATCCAATTCAAATAATTAAAGATTACGGAATTGATCAACTAAGATATTATTTGATAAAAGAAGTTTCCTTGGGAAATGACGGAAGTATTTCTATGGAAAATCTTAAAAATTGCATTAACAATGATTTAGCTAATAATTATGGTAATTTATGCCAAAGGGTTTTTTCATTTATAAAAAAAAATTGTGGTAATAAAATACCTAAAAAAGTTAAATTAAAAGAAAATGATATCAAATTAATCGAAAATATAAAAAATAACATTCCTAAATTAATTAGTTACATAAATAAACAAAATTTGAATGAATATATAAAAATGGTAGTCAATTTTTCTTTCGAGGCAAACAAATATTTTAATGACTCAGAACCATGGTCTTTAAAAACAAAAGATCCCGAAAGAATGAATTCAATTCTCCACACAATTTTGGAACAAATAAAAAATATTTCTATTCTTTTAAATCCAATTATACCGATTTCTACAAAAAAAGTTTTAGATACTATTAATTTATCTGATAAGGATATTTCAATTGAAAATATTAAAAATGATAACATTTTCAACTATAATTTGGAATTAAAAAATTTAGATATTTTATTTAAAAAGATTGAAAATGATAATTGATTCACATTGCCATCTCACCTACGAACCGATGTCTAAAGCTTTAAAAGAAACAATAGATAGAGCAAACAAAGACGGCATCAAATACATGCTTACCATATCGACAGAAGATAAAAGTTTTGAACAAATACTTAAGATAGTAAATGGTTTTGAAAGTGTTTACGGTACTTATGGAATCCATCCTCATGAAGCTAAGTCTCATCAACATATTAAAAGTGATAATATAATCAATAAAGTGAATCAAAATAAAAAAATTATTGGTATTGGTGAAACAGGATTGGACTTTTATTACAATCATTCCGAAAAGAAAGATCAAATCTATTCTTTTGAGGAGCACATATTAGCTTCACAAGAAAAAAATCTGCCACTAATAGTCCACACAAGATCCGCAGAAAAAGAAACTTTACAAATATTAGAAAAACATTCGAAAAAAAAAGAGACTAAAATCCTTATTCATTGTTTTACAGGATCACGAGAATTTGCTTTCAAATTATTAGATCTAGGTGCATATATTTCTGCTAGTGGAGTAGTAACATTTAAAAAATCTCAGGATTTAGCTAATACCTTCAGAAATATACCAAACGAAAAAATATTAGTTGAAACCGATGCTCCATATCTTGCCCCTGTCCCACTAAGAGGTAAACCAAATGAACCCAGTTACATAATACATACAGTAAAGTTTTTATCTAAAATCAAAAATTTATCATTTGATGAATTTTCAAAAGTTACAACTAACAATTTTTTTAAATTGTTTGGTGAATTAAATTGAAAAGTAAATTTACAATTCTAGGCTGCGGAAGTTCTCTAGGATCTCCATGGATAACTAATTACAGAGGTAATCTTAGACAAAGTCCAAAAAATTTAAGGACTAGATGTTGCGCTCATATTCAAAAAGGAAATTTGTCTGTTTGTATAGATACCTCACCAGATATAAAGTTTCAATTTTTAAAAAATAAAATTAATAATCTTGACTCAATTATTTATACTCATGAACACGCAGATCAGACAGCCGGTATATTTGAAATGAGACCATTTTATTGGAAAAATAAATCAAAGATCCCAATTTATGGTAGTCGAAGAACGATCACAGCTTTAAAAAAATCTTACAGATTTTGTTTCTTTGAGGAGCAAGGGTATAAGCCGATTATGAAAGCGAATATAATTGATAAAAGTTTTTTTATAAAAAAAAAAAATATAAAATTGATAATAAAACCCTTTCAAGTTACTCATGGACTAATAAAATCAACCGGATATGTAATAGATAAAATTGCATATATAAGTGATTGTAATAACATATCGTTGAAGAATATCGATCATCTCAAAAATCTTAATTACCTGGTATTAGATTGTCTTAAAATTGATAAACACCCATCACACTTTAATTTAGAAGAAGCTTTAAACTTAATAAATATA
Organism: uncultured Pelagibacteraceae bacterium; assembly: GCA_902610975.1. Taxonomy (GTDB): domain Bacteria; phylum Pseudomonadota; class Alphaproteobacteria; order Pelagibacterales; family Pelagibacteraceae; genus Pelagilacustribacter. Next base: position 11,598 of record CACLXL010000009.1, on the reverse strand, counting down.
ACCAAACCTAAAAAAGCTATACTTACTAATTTGCATACGGATTTAGATTACTTTGAATTAAAAAAAATTTTACCAAAAAATATAATCCCTGCGTATGATGGATTAAGTTTTAGTAGCTAAATCAAGTTTTCAATTAATTTAATGAATTTCTTAGATGAAGGTTTTGTTATTGAGGAGAATGTTTCTGCAACTTTTCCATCTTTTCCAATTATTATTTTATGGAAATTCCACTTTGGTATTGCACCAACACCATAATCTTTTCTTGCCCATTTATAAAATGGATGTGAATTATTCCCTATTACACTAATCTTTTCTGTCATCGGAAATGTAATTCCAAAATTTGTTTCACAAAAGTTTTTTATTTCTTTATTGTTACCAGGTTCTTGTCTGAAGTTATTAGTGGGGACTCCTAAAACAACTAAATTTTTACTTTTATATTCAGACCATAGTGTTTGAAGATCTTCGTATTGAGGCGTGTAACCACATCTACTCGCAACATTTACTACTACAATTACCTTTCCTTTGAACTGGCTTAGTTTGATTAAGTCTCCATCTATGCTATTAAATTCGTAATCATAAGCGGTGCCATTATTCCCAGCTATAACTTTTGAAAAAAAACTGAACATAAATAAAATAATGAATATTTTCTTCATAATTTTAATGCTTTTAATACTGCATCAATTGGTAAAAATATACATTTAAATCTATTAAAATTGTCGCTATTTAATAATATTTTGAAATCAGATAACCTCCTAGGGATTTTTCCATTTTTTTTTAATGATATTTTTTTTAAGGTTTTAAAATCATTTTTCATATCTTTTAATTTAATATTTTTTATTTTTCTCGATAGAAGACTTGCTGAAGCCTCGCAATATACACAGGATATAGTTTCGTATTTCATTGAGCTTATCTTTTTTTTATCTGCTATTAACTCTAAGGTAATTTTGTCTCCACATGTTGAGTTTTTTAAAGATACTTTATGTGAGTATTTGTTTTTAAGACCTACATTTGAAGTATTAGAGGCTAATTTAATAATATCTTTGTTGATCATTTCTTAGAGGAAAATAATAGCAAGAAATATCCAAAGAGTGTAGAAAGAAGCGAGCCAGTTAACACTCCAATTTTAACTCCATCCATATATTCTAAATTATTTACAAAAGCTAAATTTCCAACAAATAAACTCATTGTAAATCCAATACCTGTTAAAATTGAAACTCCATAAAGAGCTAACCAAGTAGATCCAGATGGTTTATCGGCAAATTTAAGCTTTACAGATATATAAGAGAGGGCAAAGACACCAATTTGTTTTCCAAAAAATAGACCTAAAACAATTCCAAGAGGCACAGGATTTAACAAAGTAGCAAAAGTAAGTCCTTCAAGTGAAACTCCAGCATTTGCAAAAGCAAAAAGCGGCATTATTCCAAAAGCTACATAAGGTGACAATCCATGTTCTAATTTAAGTAACATTGACTCTTTACTCTTATTTTTGTTATGTGGAATTGTTAGTGCTAAAAGAACACCTGCAATTGTAGCATGTATTCCTGATTGATGAGTAAAATCCCACAGAAAAATTCCTACAATTAAGAAAGGTATGAAACTTTTTATTTTATATCTATTAAGAGCTATTAAAACAATCAAAGATAATAACATCAGAACTAAATATTTTGCCTCAATATTTCCAGAATAAAAGAAGGCAATAATAACAATTGCCCCTAAATCATCAATAATTGCTAGAGCAGTCAAAAAAACTTTAAGAGATATTGGAACCCTTTTACCTAATAAAGATAAAACTCCTAAAGAGAAAGCAATATCTGTAGCTGAAGGTATAGCCCAACCATTTAATGTTGTACCGTCAGAATAATTTACAACTATATAGAATAATGCCGGCACCGCCATCCCTCCGACTGCACCAATGATAGGTAGCATAGCTTGTTTTGGATTAGATAATTCTCCCTGAATAAATTCTCTTTTTATCTCTAATGAAACAAAAAAGAAAAATATAGCCATCAGAACATCATTTATCCAATGAAGAACACTTAGTTTTAGACCAAATTCTTTAGTACCAAGTGTGATATATTTTTCTAGAGTAGAAAAATAAATTTCGCTTAAACCACCATTACTAATAATAAGCGCTAGTATTGCAGCAAATAACAAAACTAACCCAGAAGCAGCTTCAAGTTTAAAAAAATATTTAAATGGTTTTGTAATATGCTGTATCATTGGTATTATTTACTTCTATAGAGACTATCTTTCAATTGCCAAAATCACTTAATTAACCTATAAAACAGACGTTCGGGGCGTAGCGCAGCCTGGTAGCGCATCTGGTTTGGGACCAGAGGGTCGCAGGTTCAAATCCTGCCGCCCCGACCATTATAAACATGAAAAAAGCTAAAATTTATATTCCTGCTAAAACTGCGATGCAATCGGGCAGGGGCAAACTTAAAAATTGGGTATTAGAATTTATAACCAAAGATCCCTCAATAAATCCTTTAATGGGGTGGGAGACATCGACGGATACCCTAGAAGAAGTTATTCTTAAGTTTCCATCAAAAGAAAAAGCTATAGAATATGCTGAAAAAAATAATATATCTTATAATGTTATTGAACCAAATAAGAAAGAATTTGTAATAAAATCATACGCAGATAATTTTCTTAAAGATTAAATATGTGGAGAAGTTTTTTCAGAGATAAAAAATGGTTTTATTGGTCCTACGGTGGAGGTTTTTTTATTATTTCTTTGCTAGTTTTGCAAACCTATTTGGATGTTCTCTTCAATAGTTGGTACAAGGATTTTTATGATATTCTCCAAACAGCTGAGAAACGTGAAATATCTGAGTTTTGGGATTCAATCAAAAGATTTTTATATATAGCACTTCCTTACGTAACACTTTTTGCTTTTACTAATTGGTTTACTAGGCTATGGGCATTCAGATGGAGAGAGGCTATGACATTTTCTTATATGCCATATTGGAGAGCTACTGAGGCAAAAGTAGAGGGTTCATCTCAAAGAATTCAAGAAGATTGTATGAACTTTGCAAAAATTGTAGAGTCAATTGGATTGCAGGTTGTTAAAGCTATTATGACATTAATAGCATTCATACCAATTTTATGGGTTCTTTCTTCAAATGTTACTGTTCCTTTTTTAAACAATGTATCCGGATCTTTAGTATGGGTGGCGCTTACTCTAAGTTTAGGTGGAATACTTATTAGTTGGCTAGTTGGAATTAAATTACCTGGTCTCGAATATAACAATCAAAAAGTTGAAGCTGCATTTAGAAAAGAATTAGTTTACGGTGAGGACGACAGAAAAAACTATGTCCAAGCTCCTACGATTTTACAATTATTTACTGGAATAAAATTCAATTACCATAAGTTATTTTTACACTACGGATATTTTGACTTATGGGCTATTTGGTACAGACAATTATTTGTAATTGTACCATTTTTAATAATGGCACCAGGATTATTTACTGCAGCGTTCACTTTGGGTATTATGATGCAAGTAGTAAATGCATTTGGTGAGGTAAAAGACGCTTTTTCAGTATTTTTATATAATTGGACAAGAATTACTGAACTAAGATCAATACATAAGCGATTAATGGAGTTCGAAACGGCTATTAATTATAACACTAATAAGTTGAGAAAGCCTAGAAAATCTGATGTAAGAGTTTAATGGAACTCTATATCAAACTGATAGACGTCATACTTCCGGTATTTTTTATAATTGGTATAGGCTATTACCTTGGAAAAAAAGATCCAAATTTTAACACTGATTTTATAACTACATTGGCTGGTAATGTAGGTACCCCTGCAATGATTTTTTACACTATTACTTCAACAGGTGTAACTTTAGAAATATTTATAGAATATTTTTCATATGCATTAATTATAATAGGCGGGTTTGCTGTAGTAGGTTTAATTGTTCTTGCTTTAATGAAAAAGGACTTTGTAAGTGAACTTCCTCCTTTAATATTACCAAATACTGGCAATATGGGTATACCAATTTGCTTATTTGCTTATGGCACAGAGGGTTTAGGTATAGCCTCAGCTATAGCATCAGTAATTATCTTACTTCACTTCACACTAGGGGTTCTTTTAGCAAAAAAGAGTTTTTCACTGAAAATATTAATTACTAATATGCCTATTTACGGGATAATAGCGGCTGTGATTGTTTTATATTATGATTTGGAGGTCCCTGGTTATGTAGTAAATACCACGTTTTTATTAACCTACGCTACAATATTTCTAGTACTCATGTCCTTAGGAATAGCATTGACAAAATTAAAAGTAGTATCATGGTTGAATGCATCTATTTTAAGCGGCGTAAGAATTATTATTGGTCCCTTAATTGGATTTAGTTTAATTAAATATCTAAATCTTAGTGGATTAGCAGCTGGAGTGCTTTTAATTCAATCTGCAATGCCAAGTGCAATTTTAACTTATTTAGTGGGCTCTATGTATTCAGAGAAAAGGGTAGTCGATAGTATTGCTAGCGTTATAGTTACTTCCACACTAATGTCATTTATTACTATTCCAGTTGTTGTTTATTTAAGTCTTAAATATTTTCAATAAATACAGCAAGTTACGTTAATTAATTAAAGTTATAAGTTAGGTAATATGTAAGTAATACTTACATATAAAAGGAGGAATTCACATATACATTGGAAAATTACACTTTAGTTCAATAAAAATATCAAAGAATAATTTGAAAAGGCATTTAAAATTTAGGTTTTAACAAGAAAAAAGACAAAATTTGAATAATGACAAGTCAAAAACATTTAAAATAGCCTGCTTTAAAGCATTCTAATAGAGTTAGTAATCAACAATTCTACTAGCTTTGCATTTATTGAATATGCCATTTAAACGGCCATAGAGGGTGTTTTTTTTGCAATCATTGGTTTATGAGTACAACTCACTGGTGTGTGGATAAAAAAAACAGTGAAATAGTGGCCAATAGACCCGATCGCCCATCAAATAACAATTCTAGAGCTTTATACCCTCTTTTTTTAGCAGAAATCTCTTAGTTTTTATGCCTCCTCTGCCTGAATAACCGCCAAGCTTTCCGTCAGATCTTATTACTCTATGACAAGGTATTTTGGGCGCATAGGGGTTTTTTCCTATAGCATTAGCTACAGCACGTGCAGCAAGGGGTTTTCCAATCGCTTTGGCCACTTGAGAGTAGGTTTTAACGCTTCCACGGGGTATTTTGCTTAAATAAGCCCATACTTTAAGCTGAAATTTAGTACCTGTTAGCCTCATCAGTCTAATATTAGGTAAATTGTTAAAGATATTCCTATTAATAGGCCAATTATTAAGCTTTTAGCCATCATTTTTTTACCCTTTGAACTAGAGTTGTTCCAGAAGTATGAGATACCGTAAACCGCAGCTATAAATACTACTATAGGAAGAATAAATTTAATCATGACTAAGAAATTATATCTATTGACATCTAAAATCACTTAATATATTACTAATGATAATTAATTGTTATCAATAGTAATTATATGAATGAGTTATTAACAGATATAAAAAAGCTTAATGAGGAAACTCTAGAAAATCTCAAGACCTCAAAAGCTAATAACACGTTGAGAGCGTATAAATGTGATTTTAAAGATTTTGGCGCATTTTGTGTAAAACATGGGTTCAATTCTATGCCAACTGAACCAAAAATTGTATCTTTGTATCTAACGCACCTTTCCTCAAATTCAAAAATTAGTACTTTAAGACGTAGATTGGTTTCTATTGGCGTTGTTCATAAGTTAAAAGGTCATTATTTAGATACTAAGCACCCAGTAATAATTGAAAATTTAATGGGTATTAAAAGAAAAAAAGGAAGCATTCAAACAGGAAAAAAACCGATATTAATCAATCATTTAAAACAAATAATTAATGTAATTGACGAACAAAAGATAGAAAAAATTAAAAAATTAAGAAATAGAACATTAATACTTATAGGTTTTGGAGGAGGATTTAGACGAACAGAATTAATATCTATTGATTATGAAGACCTAGATTTTGTTGAAGAAGGCGTAAAAATAACACTTAGGAGATCTAAAACAGATCAATTTGGAGAAGGTTTAATAAAAGGACTACCCTATTTCTCTAATGAAAAATACTGTCCAGTAACGAGTTTAAAAAATTGGATTAATTTGTCTAAAATAAAAACTGGCCCAGTATTTAGAAGATTTGCAAAAGGTCCAACGCTTACAGCAAACAGACTAACAGATCAATCAGTGGTGTTAATAATTAAAGATTGTTTAAAATTAGCAGGTATAGAAAACCAAAATTTTTCAGGTCATAGTTTAAGATCAGGTTTTGCTACAGTAGCTGCAGAGTCAGGTGCTGATGAAAGAAGTATTATGGCTATGACAGGACACAAGACAACTCAAATGGTAAGGCGTTATATTAAAGAAGCAAATATATTTAAAAATAATGCTTTAAATAAAATTAAGATTTAAAATTAATCTCTAAAACTATTTTTAATAAATACTAAATCGGAATGAAGAACATTAGCGAGAGTGTAACCTTTTGATTGTATAAGTTTAAAAATTTCAGATCTAATCATGTTATTAATGTTTAGATTTTTAATTTCTAACTTTTTTAAGGATAAATCTAAAAATTCAACAACAATAACTTTTGGTGAATATTTATTGAAATCGAAATTTTTAAAAATATCTAATTCAGATCCCTCTACATCTACTGATAAAAAATCAATTTTTTGATCTTTGTAAGGAGAATTTTCTAAAATTTTATTAATTGATTGAGTTTTAATTTTTTTAATTGACGATATATCTGCTTTCTGAAAATCTGCATTTTGCTTACTAATTGTATTTAATGCTGATTTATTATGGTAAAAATATAAGTCTGTCTCACCTTCTTTATCAGAAACTGCAGCTGTTACGTTGAAATCTCTTTTTCTATAAGAATTAAATAAATCGATATTTTCCTTATCTAAGTCAATATTTATGCCATTCCAGCCTTTCCTATATAATAAGTAGGTATTGTTATTTTTAATTGGGTGTGCACAACCTATGTCTAAGTAATAACCTTTTTTTTGGTTTTTAAAAATATCTAAAATTAATAAGTCTACTCCTCCATAGGAATATGAAATTTTTTTGTGAGTAAGAGATTTTATAAAAACTTTTATTAATTTAAGCATTTCTTTTAAATAAAATTAAGTGAAATAAGTATGCCAATTTACACTTTGCTAAATCTAAATAATATATAGGGTTTTTAACTGGCTCAGTTAATGGACCTTTAAATGGAGTATCAGATTTAAGATAATATTTTTTGAAAAATTTGATACTAATCCCCCATTTAAGTAAAAATATTTTAGCACCGTTATTCCATGCTTTTCTTCTTAGTGAAACGGAAGAGAAATGATAAACTCTACTTTTACCCAAACCTTTAAATAATCTAACCCCCATTTTCCATAATTTCATATTAAAATCTGGATCAGATCCTAACCCAGGACTAAATTCTTCACTAAAGCCCCCTGCTTTATCCCATGTGCTTTTTGGTACTAATGAAGGTTGCCAATGAGTTCCTTGAAAATCATCAAATTTAAGTTGATTAACATTTTTGAGCAATTTTTCCTCATCAAACTCTTTTAATGTCTTTCCACAATTAAATTCTAAATAGGATTCAAAAGGTTGAACCATTGTACCAGATATAAAAAAATCTTTATATTCAGGATATTTTTTTATTTCATCAGCAAATACCACATCCCAATTTGGGCAAAAATACATATCATCGTGAGCTAAAACTATATATTTACGAGTAGCTAAAGCTGTTGCTTTATTAAATCCTACGCATACACCAGTATTTTCTTTTGAGAAGCTCATTTTATACTCTTGATTCTTAAGATATTCTAAAGTTCCATCTTTACCTTCATTTATGTGAAAAATAATCTCATGGTCAAATTTAGAATTTTTTTGAATACTTTTTAAGCAAAGTTTTAAATATTCTAGATTATTAAAAGTCGGTATAATTATAGAAAACATTAATTATGCCAAAAATATTTTTTCTTTGTTTCTATACCCAGTGTCTTTTCAATTATAAAATCTGCAACAATTGTTGAATTAAAATATTTCATATATTTTTGTTTACCTTTTCTTGCAATTGATTTTCTTAATTTTTCATCTCTTGAGATTTTAAGAATTTTTTCTGATAAATCATTTTCATCTTTATAAAAGACCATTTCACTATTATTAAAAAAATCTCTATATTTTGTTCTTTCGTCAATTAAACAAACCAAACCGTTTCCTACAATTTGAGTTATTCTATCACTGCTATAATATTTAATTGCTTCACCTCTGCTTAAATTTAAACCCATTTTTGCATTTGAGATTGTTTTAAAGTAATGATCAGCCCAAATAGGTTGAACTTTATTGACTCCATAAATATCAAATTTTATATCTGGCGTTTTAGCTTTCAGTTTATCTAAAAATAAAACTCTATCATCTTTTTTTCCAGATTTTAGAATACCTCTGTGAACACCATGGCTTAAAGCAAAAAAAACATCTACGCTGCAAGATTTATTAAAGTTATTTAAAGTTTCAAAAGAATGATCACTAGGATTTGGAATGAAAAAGTTATTATTTTTTTCTGGTAAAAAATTTAATGCCGAAGGGCTTGTAGTCATAAAAGTTGAATCCATTACTTTAATTTTATCTAATATTCTCCTTTTATTTCTCTCATAGTCAGGTCCCTTCTTATTTAATGGATCTAAAAACCATTGAGCAAATTTAGTATTTGGGTAATCATCTTTTAATTCTTGAATTTGTTGTTCTGATATTAGATCAGCATGTCCTGTTATAATTATATCAGGTTTGTAATTATAACAGGTTTTTTTAAGCTTATCATTTAAAATTTTAGAACCTTTAAAATCTTTAAAAGATTTATAATACTTTTGTATATCTCTGTCACTAAAACCTAAAACACTGTGACCTAGTCTTATAAGTCCATTATTAATTCTTCTACCCGTATTAAAAAAAAGTCTCCCATCTAAGCGTTCGTTGAAATTTGTTACATGTAATATTCTTAAACTTTTTTGTCTAGATTTAATGAATATATTTTTATTTAAATTTAGTTTTTCTGATCTGTAATTGTCTATAAGATTTGAAACAAATTTATGAGTTAAATAAAAATTTTTTATAGATAGACTTTGTAATTTTTTTCTAAGCGGTTTATTTTTTATCAGTGCATAAAGCGTTTTAACAAGTTTTTTAACACTTAGAGTCTGCAAAATTTTTGCATTTGTAACTGTCTCGGGCAATCCACCCTTGTTTGTTATTACTACAGCACAACCGTTAGCAGATGCCTCTAAACTAGTCCTTCCAAAAGGCTCTTCCCATCTAGAACAAGCAACAGTAATACTGGTTTTTTTAAATATATTTAAAACTTCATCATGTTTTTTGAATCCGAGTATATCGGCGTTTTTATGATTTAACTTAATGTTTTCTCTTTTTTCATCTCCAATAATTTTAGCTCTCCAATCTGGATATTTATTAAGTATTATTTCAATTGCTTTAGCAAATACGTCGTACCCTTTTGCCTTATTTAATTTTCCTACAAAAGTAATCCATTTTTTTTTAGTTTTAATAATTGACAAATTTGTTTTTTTTGCAGATTGGTAAAAAATTAACAATTTATTACTGTTTATAAATTTATTTTCTAGACCGTCTAAAAATCTTTTTTTAGACCAGGCGCTGTTAAATATAATTTTGTAACAGGATTTTAATAATTGTTTTCTCTCTTTAATTGTTTTAGATCCCTCCATTGATAATGGATCATTGTGAAAATATAATGTAAAAATCTTATTTTTTATTTTTGAATGAAGTATGTGTATATAGCTTGGCCTATTATGGACTTCAATAATTGATGAATTAAACTTTTTTTCTTGTTTTATAAACTTTGATACATAATCCTTAGTTTGTGAATAAAATAATTTTTTTTTTGTATCGATGTTTACATATTTTAATTTAAATTTTCTAGAATATTCAGTGTTACCAAAAACTGTAATGTTATTCTTGTATTTACTTATTAAGGAAGTTTCATAGACAAATAAAGACACAGCACCAGGATAATCTGGCGAGAAATTTTCTTTATATGGAAGAAGGATTGAAATTTTCATATTTAATTTTATTTCTTAAAGTTCTATTATGCTTTATATAATATTCTCTAGAAATTGCCTCTTTTTTTGAATTAAGTTTTTCCTTATAAATTAGTTTCCATTTTCTTCCTCTAGTAAATTTTGCACCTTTACTGCTATTATGAAGAGTTATTCTTTTTTTTAAATTATTAGTGTATCCAACATAAGTTACAGGGTGTTTACCCAAAGATTTGAGCATATAAACGTGATAAATCATTATATTTAGTATCCCTTGGCTGGGTCTTTATTTGTATCTTTTTTCAGTTTACTTAAAGCTGTTTTTGATGCAGCTGTCATGTATCGTTGATCAGATCCAATAGTAACTAATTGGAAACCTTTTTTTATCATTTTTTCTGCGTATTCGGGTTGACCGTTTTGAATACCTGCAATTATATTATTTTTCTTTGCATGGTCTAAAATCTTCATTATAACTTCGTATACCGGGTCACCCTCTGGTTTATCGAAACTAGGTTTTTCGCCAATAGCTAGACTTAAATCAGCAGGACCTATATAAATTCCATCTAAACCAGGTGTTTTCATAATCTCATCTAAATTTTCTAGAGACTCTTTTGTTTCTATCATAGCAAATTTCAATATCTCATTGTTAGCCTCATCAGCATAATCTAGTCCTCCGTAAACTAAACCTCTAATTGGACCATAGCTTCTATAACCATTAGGAGGATACATGCATGCTTTGACAAAATTTTCCGCTTCTTTTTTGTTGCTTACCATTGGACAAATGACTCCATAAGCTCCTGCGTCAAGAATTTTCATTATTTGGCCTGGTTCATTCCAATTTACTCTAGCCATAGGCACTACTTTAGTTGTAGATATCGCTTGTAACATCCCTACTGCATTCGGGTAATCTATCACTCCATGCTGCATATCTAATGTTAAAGAGTCCCAATTTTGATTTGCCATCAGTTCAGCAGTAAATGAATTTGGTATTTGAAGCCAGCCGTTAACAGCATATTTCCCAGATTTAAAAATCTCTTTTAGTCTATTTTTCCTCATTCGTATGAAATACCAAAGTGAGTGTATTTTATATTTAAATAATCTTTAATAGCCATAGACCCACCTTCTCTTCCGTAACCTGTTTGTTTAATTCCTCCAAATGGCGCTTCTGCAACTGCCACAACTGGCGTATTAACAGCAACACAGCCTGTTTCTAATTTTTCAGATGCTTGATTTGCTTTTTTTAAATCAGTTGTATAGACATAACTAGCTAAACCTAAATCATTGTCATTAGCTCTACTCATCACTTCATCGAAATTTTTGAAACTAAGAATTGGGACTATCGGGCCGAATGGTTCTTCCTTCATGACTGTAAAATTATCTTTAATATTATCAAAAATAGTTGGTTCATAATAATAACCTTTATTGAAGTTAGCAGCTCTTTTGCCACCCAAGAGAACTTTTCCACCTTCTTTCTTAGTCGTTTCTAC
>CACLXL010000008.1 GCA_902610975.1 uncultured Pelagibacteraceae bacterium | reverse complement strand
GATAATTATAATCTTATTATTAAAAATGGTTCCTGTTATATAGACGGGAAATTGATTAAATCTGATATCGGTTTATATGAAAATAAAATTAAAAAAATAGGCAATATAGAGGGAAATAATTCTGAAGTTTACGACGCATCTGGCAAAGTAGTTTTGCCAGGGATCATTGACACCCAAGTACACTTTAGAGAACCTGGTTCTACTGATGCGGAAGATTTAGAAAGCGGAAGCAGAGCCGCAGTTCTTGGAGGAGTAACCTCTTTGTTTGAGATGCCCAACACCAACCCACCAACAGCAAATCTAGTAGAGTTTGAAAAAAAATTGAAAGCCGCAAAAAATAGAATGCATACTAATTACGCATTTTATTTTGGGGCAACTCCTCAAAATACTGAACAGCTCTCTCAACTTAAAAATGTTGAAGGCTGTTGTGGAGTTAAACTTTTTGCAGGCTCTTCGACAGGTAATCTGTTGGTTGATAAAGAAGCGGATATTGAAAAAGTGATTTCTAGTAGTGACAGGATAGTTTCAATTCACTCTGAGGATGAAGATATTATTAAATTAAGAAAAAAATTTATCAGACAAGGAGATGTTCACTCTCATCCTGAATGGAGAAATGTAGAATGCGCAATGTCTTCAACACGTAGAGTTGTAAAAATTGCAGAAAGATATGATAAAAAAATTCATGTCTTACATGTTACTACTAAAGAAGAGGTCGATTTTTTAGCTATGCATAAAAAAAATGTCACGTTTGAAACTACCCCTCAACATTTAACTTTGTATGCACCAGATTGCTACGACAAGTTAGGAACTTACGCTCAAATGAACCCTCCCTTAAGATCAAAAGACCATTATGATCGTCTTTGGGTTGCTATTAAAAACAATATAGTAGATGTCCTTGGGTCAGATCACGCCCCTCACTTAAAAATAAATAAAGATAAAGAATACCCTAACACTCCCTCAGGAATGCCAGGTGTTCAAACAATTTTTCCAGTTATGATTGATCATGTGAACAACGGAAAACTAGAGTTAAATCAACTAATAAATTTAATGTGTGAAAATCCATGTAAAATCTTTGGAATTAAAAATAAAGGTTTTATTAAAGAGGGTTTTGATGCAGACCTGACGATAGTTGATATGGATAAAGAAGTTACTATAAAGAATGAAATGATAGCTAGTAAATGTGGATGGACACCCTTTCATAATTATAAAGTAAAAGGTTTCCCTGTAGGCACATTTGTAAACGGTATTTTAGTAATGTCCGAGGGAAAAATATTAGTTGAGTCTAAAGGGCAACCATTAAATTTTTAAAATATTATTTTCTTTCAAGTCTTGTTTAATTTCATCTAAAATAACAGGGTCATCTATAGTTGCTGGCATTTTATAAGGTTCGTTATCAGCAATTTTTCTAACTGTTCCTCTGAGCACTTTTCCTGATCTAGTTTTAGGCAATCTCTTTACTACAATTGCTATTTTGAATGCCGCAACAGGGCCAACTTTTTCTCTAACCATTTTAACACATTCGTTTATAATATCTTTTTTATCTTTAGTTACTCCTGCCTTAAGTGCTAGCAAACCAATAGGTATTTGACCTTTTAACTTATCAGCTATTCCTATCACCGCACATTCTGCAACATTTGGATGTTCTGCTAAAACTTCTTCAATAGCCCCGGTAGACAATCTATGACCTGCAACATTAATTATGTCGTCTGTTCTAGACATGATCCAAACATAACCATCTTCATCAATGTGTCCCGCATCGTAAGTTTGATAATATCCTGGGTAAGTAGTCATGTAATTCTCCTTATATCTTTTATCCGCTCCCCAAAGAGTTGGAAAAGTTCCTGGCGGAAGAGGGAGCTTAACAACAATATCGCCCATCTTCCCTGGACCTACTTCTTTGCCCTCAGAATTTAAAACTTTTAGATCATAACCTGGCACCGGTTTAAAAGCTGATCCGTATTTTACAGGAAAATTTTCTATTCCTGTGCAACTTGATGTTATTGCCCAACTTGTTTCAGTTTGCCACCAATGATCGATTACAGGTGAGTTAGAAAGCTTTTCAAACCATTTTATTGTATCAGGGTCTGCCCTTTCACCAGCAAGAAATAGTTTATCAAACTTACTTAAATCATATTTTTTAAAAAATTCTCCGTTAGGATCCTCTTTTTTTATAGCTCTAATTGCTGTTGGTGCAGTAAAAAGAGATTTTACTTTATGCTCTGAAATTACTCTCCAAAAAACTCCTGCATCAGGAGTTCCCACCGGTTTTCCCTCAAACAAAACTGTAGTACAACCATAAAATAATGGACCATACACTATATAAGAGTGTCCAACTATCCAACCAATATCACTAGCAGACCACCACACATCATCTGGTTTGATATTGTAAATATTTTTCATAGTCCATTTTAATGCAACTATATGTCCACCTATATCACGAACTATTCCTTTCGGAAGACCCGTAGTTCCTGATGTGTATAAAATATAAGCGTAATCATTTGCATTCATTTTTTCACACTCTGCAGGCTTTACATCTTTATGAGCATCATCCCAGGTAATATCAATCGCAGGATTTAATTCTGCTTTATCCTTTTCTCTTTGAAAAATTATACACTTTTTAATTTTATGATTTGCTAATTCTAATGATTTATTAACTAAAGGTTTGTAATGAACAGTTCGTCCAGGCTCATAGCCGCAAGAGGCGGTAACAAGTATTTTAGCTTTAGAGTCATCAATTCTGCTTGCTAGTTCGTTTGCAGCAAAACCTCCGAATACAACTGAGTGAACTGCACCAATTCTCCCACAGGCTAGCATAGCTACTACTGCCTCTGGTATCATAGGCATATAGATTATGACTCTGTCTCCTTTGCTCACCCCTTGTTTTTTTAAAGCTCCAGCAAACAAAGCGACTTTTTCTTTCAACTGATTGTAAGTTATATTCTCTTTTGAACCTGTTATGGGACTATCATAAATAATCGCAAGCTTTTCACCTTTACCTTGGTCAACATGAAGATCTAAAGCGTTATAACATGTATTTGTTACTCCATCTTCGAACCACTTATAAAACGGAGGATTTTGGGAATTTAAAATTTTTGTAGGTTTTTTGTACCAAAATATATCATTAGAGATTTCTTTCCAAAAATCCTCTCGATTTTTGATAGAATTTTGATAAATTTCGTTATATTTTTGAGTCAATTTTAACTCCCGGAATTTCTTTCATTTTTAAGAGTATTTCATAAATATCCCCAAAAAAAAATAGAAAATCCAATAAATATGCGGCTTTTTTGCAAAAAAAACACTTCACTGTAACTTTGTTTTTTACTAAGGTCCCCACATATTATTCGGTGGTGAGTTTATTTATCACTCGTCCGAGTAGTTTATATATAAACTAAACGAAAACTAAACAAACGAGGGAGGTTTTCATGAGAAAATTAGGTCTTCTTGCTTTAGCAGCTGTTGCCTTTTTAGGTATAACAAGTTCGGCTAACGCAGCGACTGCCATGCTACAAACAAATGATTTCGTAGGAATATCATTTTGGCTTGTATCAATGGGAATGATAGCGACAACTGTATTTTTCTTTGCAGAAAGAGGAACTGTTGCAGCATCATGGAGAACATCTTTAACTGTAGCTGGACTTGTGACAGGTGTTGCATTTCTTCACTACATATACATGAGAGAAGTTTGGGTGAGCACAGGTGACTCTCCAACGGTATATAGATATATCGATTGGTTAATTACTGTACCTCTTCAAATGATCGAATTCTATCTAATCTTGGCAGCTGTAAGAAAGGTGCCAACTTCTATATTCTGGAAGCTATTAATTGGTTCACTAGTAATGTTAATCGGTGGATACTTAGGTGAAGCTGGTTATATACAACCATTTGTAGGTTTCGTAATTGGAATGGCTGGATGGATTTACATCTTGTTTGAAATATTCTCAGGTGAGGCTGGAACAATGGCGGCTAAAGCTGGTAACAAAGCTATGGCTACAGCGTTCAGCGCTATGAGAATAATCGTAACTATTGGTTGGGCGATCTATCCTTTAGGATATATTTTTGGTTACCTAACTGGTGGTGTTGATGCAAATGCTTTAAACGTAATTTATAATTTAGCTGACTTTATTAACAAGATCGCTTTCGGTCTTGTAATCTGGGCAGCAGCAATGCAAAACACAAGATTAGCATCTAGATAATAGATAAATAATTTAAAAAGGGCGGGTATGTCTCACATACTTGCCCTTTTTTTTTGATATGTAATATTTATGGAAATTTCTAAACCTTACAAAGGAAAAGGAAAACGTAAATTAAAGAAAATGCCTTTCACTGTGAAGGGATACATACTTTATTACGCATTTTTTTGGGTTGTTATCATTTCAATATATTTTGCTTATTATTAAACAATGCCTAAAATAACGTATAAAGACCATCAAGGTAATTCAAAGACTATTGATGTTGATAATGGTTTATCAGTTATGGAAGGAGCTATACAAAAAGAAATTCCGGGCATAGATGCTGATTGCGGTGGTTCAATGGCTTGTGCTACATGTCACGTATATGTGAGTGATGAGTGGATTAATAAGATTTCAAAACCAGAAGATGCCGAGATTGATATGATAGACATGGCATATGAGCCAAAAAAAAATAGTAGACTAAGTTGTCAAATAATAGTTAGCGATGATTTAGACGGACTAGAAGTAACAACTCCTGAAAAACAAACGTAATGAAAAACACTGATGTAATAATTATAGGAGCAGGTCCGGTAGGTCTTTTTGCAGTCCATCAATTAGGAATCAAAGGTCTTAAAGCAGTAGTGATTGATAATCTTGATAAAGCTGGAGGGCAATGTATTGAACTTTATCCAGATAAACCTATTTATGATATTCCTGCAGTTCCAGAGTGCACAGGCGAACAACTAACAACAAGACTTCTTGAACAGATTAAACCATTTAAAACCGAATTTTTTTTAAATGAGAGAGTTGATGAGGTTTATAAAGAAAAAGAGAATTGGGTTGTAAAAACAAATAATGATAAAGAATTTTTTGCTCCTAATATTATAATTGCAGGCGGAGTAGGTTCATTTGAGCCAAGAAAAATTTCACTAAAAGAAGCAGAAAAATTTGAGGGTAAATCCGTATTTTATGCTGTTAAAAATAAAGAACAATTCAAAAATAAAAAAATCTCAATTTTTGGTGGAGGAGACTCAGCTTTAGACTGGGCGTTGGAGCTTTCAAAATTTTCTAAAATTACACTTATCCATAGAAGAAACGAATTTAGAGGAGCTCAACATACGCTCTCAAAAATTAGAAAATTAGAAAAAGAGGGAAAAATTTTTATAAAAACTCCTTGTCAAATTGTGTCTTTAGAAAATGATAAAGAATTAAAGTCAATTACCTTAAAGTATGATGACGAAAAAACAGAAAAAATTCATACTGATGTAATACTCGGATTTTTCGGGCTAATAATGAAACTAGGTCCAATAGCAGAGTGGGGATTAAATATGGATAAAAAAACTATAGGAGTAAGTCCCAAGAATTTTGAAACTAATAAAAAAGGCATATTTGCTGTTGGCGATATTTGCTCTTATCCAGGAAAATTAAAACTCATCCTTTCTGGTTTTCACGAAGTTGCTTTAGCTTCAGTAGAATGTTTTAAAAGAGCAAGGCCTAACGAAAAATATAGATTTGAATTTACTACTTCTTCAAAAACTATACAAGATAGACTGGGAAAAAAATGATTGAATTACTTACCGCAAACACACCTAACGGTAAGAAAATTTCAATCATGCTTGAAGAGATTAAACTTAAGTACAAAATAACAAAAATAAATATTGATAAAGATGAACAATTTAGTTCAAAATTCAAAAAGATAAGCCCCTTTAGAAAAATTCCTGTAATAATTGACCATGATAATAATCAAACTCTTTTTGAGTCTGGAGCGATTCTAATGTATTTGGGAGAAAAAAGCGGTAAGTTTTACGAAAAAAAAAATAGGACAATTATCAATCAATGGTTAATGGGACAAATGGCTTACGTCGGACCAATGTTAGGTCAACATCATCAGTTTCATCATTATAATCCCGGAAGAAGCGAGTTTGGTGAAAAAAGATATTTTAAAATTTCAGAGAGAATTTACAAAGAATTAGACGAAAGATTATTAACTTCAAAATTTTTAGCTGGTAAAGATTACTCAATCGCTGATATTGCAACATTTCCATGGATTGCAAGACACGAATGGCATGACATCGGTCTTAAAAAATTTAAAAATTTGACCAGGTGGTATGAAGAAATATCTGAAAGAGAGGCTGTACAAAAAGGTTATGATCTTCTTAATAGAAATGAAATAATTCCAAAGCCTTAATCATCGATAAATATTTTTTCATCTCTCTCATGCCTTTCTTGTGCTTCTATTGATAGAGTTGCTACTGGTCTTGCCATCAATCTTTTTAAACCAATTGGCTCTCCAGTTTCTTCACAAAATCCATATGTTCCATCTTTAATTCTTTGTAAAGCGGAATTGATTTTTGAAATTAATTTTCTACTTCTATTTAAAGCTTTCATTTCAACAGATTTGTCAGTATACGACGAGGCTTGATCTACAATATCAGCAGAAGAAACGTTATCATCTGATGAATTTAGGATATTTCCGAGATTGTTAGCTTTGATTATATCGCTTTTCCATTTTAATAACTCATCTGTAAAGAACTTTTTATGTTTCGCACACATGTACTTTTCTTTAGAATTTGGAGTATATTTTTTTTTTAAAGTAGTTTTTTTTACCATTTTATGAATTGAGCGAGTATATGTTTGATTTTAGTCGTGTCAATAGCTTATAAATTGTAATAATTTCAGCAAATGATTGCAAAAAAAAATATATATAAAGTTTACTATTTATTTTTATTAATTCATTTATTATTGTGGACCCTGATACCATCTTTATCAAACGTAAATCTTCCTCTTGATACAATCGAAGCTTTAGCTTGGGGAAGTAATTTAGATTGGGGTTTCAATAAGCACCCTCCATTAAGTGCTTTTTTTGTAGAAGTATTTTATCAGATATTTGGAAATCAAGATTGGGTATATTACTTATTGAGTCAAATATTTATAATTTCTACTTTTATTGTTATTTTTAAATTTGCTTTTAAATTTTTTGATAATCTAAATTATGCATTATTTTCAGTGCTGTTATTAGAGGGAATATTTTTCTACAACTTCACTACTCCTGAATTTAATGTAAATATTGCTCAACTTCCCTTTTGGGTATTAAGTATTTTTTTCACTTGGAACTGCGTAAAATATAACCGTGTATCTGATTACATTTTATTAGGATTAGTAATTGGATTAGGTATATTATCGAAATATTTATTTCTATATTTAGTTGCCGGAATAATTTTCTTTTTTATTTACCAATTAATTCAGAAAAATAAAAATATTAAGATATATAATTTAATTATTTTAGCATTAGTTTCTTTTATAATTTTATCTCCTCACATCTATTGGCTTACAAAAAATAATTTTACAACACTTACTTATGCTTTGCACAGAACTAGTGGAATTGGTAATTTTTCAGACCATATCATTTTTCCCTTCACATTTATATTAAAGCAAATTGGAATATTAATTCCTTTTTTTATACTTGCTTATTTTTTAATTAAAAAGTTTAAGATAAAAAAAATTGTAGTTGACAATAGAAAAATTTTTTTATTTTTTACGGTATTGATCCCGATAATTCTAATGATTTTCACGTCTTTAGTTATGGGAGCAAAAATAAGAACAATGTGGATGACACCTTTTTATACATTTTTTGGCATCTTATTTCTTGAGATTTTTAAAAAAAATATAAATTTTGATAATTTAAAAAAATTTTTTTTTGCTTTTATAGTCATTTTTCTCATTTCTCCTTTTACTTATCTCGCAATTTCTGTATCAAATGATTTTAAAAGAACTGATTACCCTGGAAAAGAGATTGCTAGATTAGTTCAAAACAAATGGGATGATAATTTTAAAAATGATATCAAAATAGTAGTAGGAGATGAGTGGTTCGCAGGTAACTTATCATATCATTTAATATCAAGACCCAAATGGATAATTGATTTGAAAGGAAAAGCATCTGAATTAAATAATCTTGATGGTATTATATATACTGGTAATCCAAAGGTATTAAAACAAATTTGTCCAGGAGTTTTTGGAACAATAAAACCAGTCGGATATTGCATGATCGGCACAAGATGAAAAAAATTATTATTTTAATTCCTGTATTCAATGATTGGGAGTCACTCATAAAGCTTTTGAAAGAAATAGATGAAAATATTAAAGATATTAAAAATATTTCTTTCAAATGTTTGGTCGTTAATGATGCTTCAACAATTAAACAACCAGATTTACAAAAACCAAAAAATATTTCCTCTTTAAAAATTTTAAATATGAAAACCAATAAGGGGCATGCAAGATGTAATGCATTTGGAATAAGGTTTATTAATGATAACGAAAAATTTGATTATATAATTTTGATGGATGGAGATGGCGAAGATAGACCTGTAGAGATTAAAAGTTTAATCGGCAAAATTAAACAAGAACCTAAAAAATCTGTTGTCGCTAAAAGAATTAAAAGATCCGAGGGTCTTTTTTTTCAAATGTTATACAAAATTCATAAGTTAGTAACACTTTTATTTACTGGAAAAAACATAAATTTTGGAAATTATAGTTGTATCACAAAAAATGATGCAAATATTTTATCAACTAAAGCAAGTTTATGGAGCAGCTATTCTGGCTCAGTAAAAAAAAATATTGTTTATCTAAATGAAGTAAATTCACAAAGAGGTATAAGATATTTTGGTCCATCTCAAATGTCATTTTTTAAACTCCTAGTTCATTCTTTCTCAATAATTGCGGTTTTTAAATATTTTGTCCTTCTTAGATCAATTATATTCATATTATTATTTTTTTTATTAAAATCATCTTTAGGTAAAATCTCGTTTTTATTTATTTTTTTAATTTTTTTGTTTAATTTTTTAATATTTATGACATCTTTACGAGAGAGCGAAACTGAACTTTCAAAAAGTCAATTAAATTTAAAAAAAATTACAGAAATAACTCACTAAAAAGTTGTAATTTAAGTCCGTAATAGAATCAAAAAAGAATCAAAAGGTGAACATTTGTAGGTGATTTTGATGACTTGTGAGTATGTTTAAATATGCGTAAAATGTTATTAATTTTAACAATTTAAACTATGAAAGTTAAGTATTATTTTAGTATTGCATCACCTTTCTCATATTTGGCAATAGATAGATTTTTATCTATGGTAAAAAAATACAACCTAGAAATTGATGAGAAACCTTTTGATTTGGTAGGTGAAGTTTTTTCAAATACAGGAGGTGTACCAGTTCCTAAAAGACATCCTTCTAGACAAAAGTATAGACTGGTTGAAATAGATAGAGTTGCAAAAAAATTTGATGTTAAAATAAATAAACAGCCAAAATTTTTTCCTCCTTCAAACCCTCATCTACCAGCAAAATTTGTTTTAGCAGCTTGCAAAAAAGGAGATAAATTGAGATTTGGCAAGATGTGTTTAGAATATATTTGGTCATTAGAAAAAGATATTTCAGATTATGAAACTCTTAAGGAAATCTGCGAAAAATTAAATTTAAAATTTGAAGAAATAAAAAATTTAGCTTTATCAGATGAAATTGATCTTCAGTATAAAAAGAATTCAAAAGATGCAATTGATCAAGATATATTTGGAGCACCATCTTATGTTCTTAAAAATGAAATATTTTGGGGTCAAGATAGACTTGAATATCTAGAAGATGCTATAAAAAAAAACTACTAATTAAAAATTAAAATATGAAATTTGGTGGTTTGAAATATCAGAAAATCAAGAGGAAATATTTATACTTTCTCAAATCTCAAGAAGTATTATCCGAACCTTTCCGTGGTAAAATAGAACAATTTAACAATTTTTTTTTACCAATAAGTAAAAAAATTTTTCAAGAATATTTAAGAGATAAAAAAACAAAGATCATTGGTTTAACTGGAGGACAAGGTTCAGGTAAATCGACTATATCTAGAATTTTAAAAATAATTTTAAAAGAGGGTTATCATTTAAATACTGTAATTTTTTCAATAGATGATTTTTATAAAACACTGAAAGAAAGAAAAAAAATGTCGAAAAAAGTTAATCCACTTTTTTTAACTAGAGGAGTTCCAGGGACGCACGATACAGATCTTATCATCAAATCTATAAAACATCTTAAGAATAGAAATTTCAAAAATTTTTTAATTCCTAAATTTGATAAGTCCTCAGATGATAGGTACCCTAAAAAAAAATGGCAAAAAGTGAACAAGAAACCTGATATCGTAATCTTCGAAGGATGGTGCGTCGGAGCGACACCACAAAAAAATAAAGATTTAATACAAGCTGTAAATGTATTAGAAAAGAAAAATGATAGAAAAAGAATTTGGAGAAATCGAGTAAACAAAGAACTTAAAAATAAATATAAAAAAATATTTAAATCGATTGACTTTCCAATTTTTTTGAAAGTTCCAAGTTTTAGATATGTTTACATGTGGAGATTACTACAAGAAAAAAAATTAAGAATTACTTCAAAAGGAAAAAAAATAATGAATAACGCTGAAATTAAAAAATTTATAATGTATTACGAAAGGTTAACAAAACATATGCTAAAAAATTATGGAAAAATTGCAAAAATTGTAGTTAATATAGACGAAAAACATAGATTAAAATCAATCAAATTAAATTAGATGAAAAGATTTATTGTAATATTCTTTACGTTTTTAACTATCGATATAAATGCTGAGGAAAATTTAAAATTTTATTTATCCAAAGCGATTGAGAACAATTTACAACTTAACGCAGAAAGAAAAAATTTAGAGTCCACAAAGCAAGAAAAGAACATATCAAAAAGCGAGTTCCTACCTAGTATTACTATTTCTGGCGATCAAACAAGCACAACATCAACAGGTAGAGTAAATCAAAGTGGAGCAAAGATGACGGATACAAACTTAGATTCTGAAAATAAAACTATTTCTTTAGAACAAAAAATTTTTTCAGGGTTTAAAGGTTTGAATACATTTAAAAAATCAGAGCTTGAAACAAAAAAAGCAAATTTGGAACTGAAGGAGGTAGAGCAAAAAACTATTTTTGATACAGCTTTCGCTTATTATGATTTAATTTACAAATCTGAGAATGAAAGATTTAATATTTCAAATGTGAATCTGTTTGAAAGACAAGTAGAATCTGATAATGCAAGAGTTCAAAAAGGGGAAATCACTTTAACTGATTTAGCACAATCTGAGTCCTCTTTAGCGGGTGCGAATGCAAATCTAATTAAAGCAAAAACTGAACTTTTGTCATCGATTACTAATTTTGAAAGAGTAACAAGAGAAAAAGCTCCAAAAATTGAGAACTTAAATGGAAAAACTTTTATTAAATTACCTAATTCTTTAAATACAGCTTTGGAAGTATCCAATTCTAGTAATATTAGTTATTTAATATCCCAATTAAACTATGAAATTGCAGAAAGAGAATTAAACATTGAAATGGCTAGATTTTCGCCATCAGCCTCAATTAAGGTATCAAAGTCAGAAAACAAAGATTTTAGCTCTACCTTAGACAAAAAAGAAGATGAGTCAGTAAAAGCATCAATAACTTGGCCCATAATTAAAGGTGGTGAAAATATTTCGTCTGTTAAAAAATCTACTTTTGATAAGCAGCGAGCTAAACTTCTCTTGCAAGACTCAAAGAATAAAATTATAACAGAAACTTCAAATTCTTGGTCAAAATATCAATCGTCAAAAAGCGTTCTTAAAGCTACCTCTGCTCAATTAAAAGCAGCAGAAATTGCCAATGAGGGAATTACTCTCGAATATGACTCAGGTAATACTCGAACTACTCTTGAAGTCATCCAATCTAGAAGTCTGTTATTAAATGCAAGGATAGCTTTCGCAAAAGCTGAGAGAGATTACATGGTTTCTCAATTTGAATTAGCCAAACAATTAGGTACTTTATCCATACAATTAGTTAAATAACTTTGATTTTCAATGGTTATTTAAAGCCCTTGATAAAAAGAACAAAATGTGTACATTTAATATAATGATTCGAACAATAAAAAAGGATAAAAAATGACAAAAAATAACTTAAAGGTCGTAAAAACAGACAGTAAAAAACAACAAGAATTGAAAGAAAAAAACAAGTCTTTAGAGGCAGCTATAAGCCAAATAGATCAAAACTTTGGAAAAGGTTCAGTAATGAGACTTGGACAACAACAAGCTTTAGATGTTGAAGCTATCTCAACAGGCTCCCTAAGTTTAGATTTGGCACTAGGAATAGGAGGTCTCCCTAAAGGAAGAATTATTGAAATTTATGGACCTGAGTCTTCAGGAAAAACAACATTGGCTTTACAGGTTGTAGCTGAAGCTCAAAAAGCCGGTGGTATTTGTGCTTTTGTTGATGCCGAACATGCAATGGATCCAGTTTATGCAAAAAAATTAGGGGTTAAAACTGAAGAATTATTAATTTCTCAACCAGATACCGGAGAGCAAGCGCTAGAAATTACTGATACATTAATAAAATCAGGTTCGGTTTCTGTTCTAGTTGTTGACTCTGTAGCAGCACTAACACCGAAAGCTGAATTAGAAGGGGAGATGGGAGATCATCATGTTGGTTTACAGTCAAGGTTGATGAGTCAGGCATTAAGAAAAATTACTGGTTCAGTATCTAAGTCTAACACAATGGTTATTTTTATAAATCAGATAAGAATGAAGATAGGTGTTATGTTTGGAAATCCAGAGACTACATCAGGAGGTAACGCTTTGAAATTCTACTCTTCAGTCAGAATGGATATTAGAAGAATAGGTGCTATTAAAGAAAAAGATCAAATTATTGGTAATTCAACAAGAGTGAAAGTGATAAAGAACAAAGTTGCTCCACCATTCAAAGTAGTTGAATTTGATTTAATGTACGGTAAGGGAATAAGTAAGTTAGGTGAACTTATCGACCTTGGAACCAAAGCAGGAGTGATAGAAAAATCAGGAGCTTGGTATGCTTATAAGGGAGAAAAAATAGGTCAAGGTAGAGAAAATGCTAAAGTTTACCTTCAAAAAAATCCTAATATCGCTGCAGAAATAGAAAAAATTATTAGAGATGAAGCTTCAGCGATTAGTAAAGAGCTTGAGGGAAATCCATCATCAAACGAAAAAATTAGCGATAAAAAAGGAGAAGAATAATTCTTCTGCCATCATTTCAACGAGAGGTTTAAAATTAGCCTCTCGTTTCCCATGAAATCTCAATTAAAAATTGATAAAAACTACATTTAGTAATTAAAAAAATGTTATGAAAAATAGGTGTGTACAATCCAGTCCGTTTTGGTTTTAATAATCTTATAAAACAAAAGGGGGAAAAATGAGTACACAACAAGCAAAAAACTCGAACGTGTCTTCAGCTTTAGATACCTCTCATTTAAAAGTCAAATTTCCATTTAAAGCAAAATATGGCAACTTTATTAATGGCAAATTTGTAGAACCAAACTCAGGCAAATATTTTGATAATGTTAGCCCGATAAATAATGAGAAAATCTGCTCAGTTGCACGATCGAATGAAAAAGACGTAGAGGCTGCATTAGACGCGGCTCACGCGGCATTCGCTGAATGGGGAAAAACAGACATCACTACTAGGTCAAATATTTTGTACAAAATAGCTGATGTACTTGAAAAAAATCTAAATTTATTAGCCACAGCTGAGTGTTTAGATAACGGTAAACCAATTAGAGAATGTATGGCAGCAGATTTACCTTTAGTTATAGATCATTGGAGGTATTTTGCTGGAGTAATAAGAGCCGAGGAGGGTTCAGTGGCTGAAATAAGCAACTCTCAATACTCTTATAATATACCAGAGCCTCTAGGAGTGGTTGGTCAAATAGTTCCATGGAATTTTCCATTATTAATGGCGACATGGAAACTTGCACCAGCTTTGGCTGCAGGAAACTGTTCAGTTCTTAAACCAGCTGAACAAACACCAGCATCAATCATGGTAATGATGGAACTTATTGGAGACTTATTGCCTCCAGGAGTAGTTAACATCGTAAGTGGCTACGGTTTAGAAGCAGGTAAGCCTTTAGCATCATCAAAAAGAGTTGCTAAAGTTGCTTTCACAGGTGAAACAACAACTGGAAGATTAATAATGCAGTATGCTGCACAAAACATAATTCCAATTACCTTGGAATTAGGAGGTAAATCTCCAAATATATTTTTTGAAGACATTATGAATAAAGATGATGATTTCTTAGATAAATGTGTTGAAGGTTTTGTAATGTTTAATCTAAACCAAGGTGAGGTATGTACTTGCCCAAGCAGAGCATTAGTTCAAGAGTCTATCTATGATAAATTTATGGAAAGATGTATCAAAAGAACTAAAGCAGTTGTTCAAGACAACCCTTTAAAAATGGAAACTATGATCGGAGCGCAAGCTTCTGTAGAACAAATGGAGAAGATAAAATCTTATCTTGATCTAGGAAAAAAAGAAGGAGCTAAAGTTCTTACAGGGGGAAGCGTTGGGAAACTTAATAGTGGATTGGAAAAAGGAAATTATATTCAACCAACTATTTTCGAAGCTAAAAACGATATGCGTATTTCTCAAGAGGAAATTTTTGGCCCAGTTGTTTCTGTTATTAAATTTAAAGATGAGGCAGACGCATTGAGAATTGCGAATGACACTCTTTATGGTTTAGGAGCAGGTGTTTGGACTAGAAATGGGAATATTGCTTATAGAATGGGAAGAGCTATACAAGCAGGGATAGTATGGACAAATTGTTATCATGCTTATCCAGCTCACTCGCCATTTGGTGGTTATAAACAGTCTGGTGTGGGTAGAGAAACTCATAAGATGATGCTTAATCACTACAGACAAAATAAAAATCTTCATGTTTCTTACGCAGAGAAGAAATTGGGATTCTTTTAAACAATAATATATACTGGCCCATGATTCTAAATCATGGGCCGAACATTAAAAATGAAAGTATCAGCAACTCAATCAGCATTAAATCTATTATCTAAACTTCAAGAAAAATATGGTGAGAGATTAATGTTTCATCAATCTGGAGGATGTTGTGATGGTAGTGCTCCTATGTGTTTTCAAGAGGGTGAGTTTCCTTTAGGTGAAAACGATATCAAACTTGGTGAAATAGGAGGTGTTCCTTTTTATATGAACGGTGATCAATATGAAAAATGGAAACATACAGATTTGACAATTGATGCAGTTAAAGGAATTGGGGGAATGTTTTCCCTAGATAATGGTACAGGACAAAGATTTC
>CACLXL010000007.1 GCA_902610975.1 uncultured Pelagibacteraceae bacterium | reverse complement strand
ATTTTCTTACCATTTAATTGTATTTTTGCCATAATTCAGCTAATCAATGCTAATAAAAAATATTGATGAAAAAAATTATAATTCTTAATGGTCCAAATCTCAACCTTTTAGGTGAAAGAGAAAAAAGTCAATACGGAAGTTCAACGTTAGCTGATATTCAAAATAATTGTGAAGATTTTGCAAAAAAGAATGATGTTAAACTATCTTTTTTTCAATCAAATATTGAGGGAGAATTAGTAAATCAAATACAAGATTCTAGAAATAAGCAAAATGGCCTGATTATAAACGCTGGTGGGTATACACACTCATCTGTAGCTATCCATGACGCTTTAAAAATAATTAAAATTCCAATTATTGAATTGCACATAAGTAATATTTATAATAGAGAGGAATTCAGACACAAATCTTTAATTAGTAAAGTTGCTCAAGGCGTTATTTGTGGATTTGGGGTTGATGGATATTTAATGGCTTTAGAAGCAATGAAAAAAATTATAAAGTAATGAAAATTGAAAAAAAATTAATCAAAGAATTGGTAGAAAATCTTAAAGAGTTTAATTTGACTGAACTAGAGTATCAGGATGGTGCAACCAAAATTAAAGTTTCTAGATCATTAAAATCAATAGACACCACAAAAACAAGTGCGGTGGTTTCTCAAAATAAAACTGTTTTAAAAAATTCCGAAAATATCGAGGGTACTAGAGTGAAATCTCCAATTATTGGTACTGCTTATCTTGCTCCTGAGCCAGGTGCGAAAAAATTTGTTGAAATAGGAGATAAAGTTAAAAAAGGTCAAACTGTGATGATTGTGGAAGCAATGAAGACAATGAATCACGTTCCTTCGACAAGCGACGGGGAAGTAAAGAAAATATTAGTTGAAGACGGGCAACCAGTTGAATTTGGTCAAACACTTATTCTTCTTAAATAATTAAATGTTCAAAAAAGTTTTAATTGCTAATAGAGGTGAAATAGCTGTTAGAATTATTAGAGCGTGTAAAGAATGGGGTATAAATACCGTTGCAGTTCACTCTGATGTTGACTCAGACTCAATGCATGTGAGACTTGCGGATGAAAGTGTTTGTATAGGGTCGCATCAACCACAAAATAGCTATTTGAATATCTCATCGATAATGTCTGCTGTTGATCTTACAGGCGCCGAAGCAATTCATCCTGGTTATGGTTTCTTATCTGAAAACGCTAAATTTTCTGAAATTGTAAATAAGCATGGTATCAAATTTGTAGGACCTAGTGCAGATATAATTTCAAAAATGGGAGATAAAATTGAAGCGAAAAGAATAGCAAAAAAATATGGTCTTCCTGTCATCGAGGGATCTGAAGGAAGCGTTAAATCAACTGATGAAGCTAAATCAATTTGTAAGAAAATAGGTTACCCAGTGCTAATTAAAGCTGCTGGCGGCGGAGGTGGTAAAGGAATGAAAGTAGTTGAGCAAGAAAATAAATTAGAGGAACTATTTTTAACAGCTAAAACTGAAGCAAAGAAATTTTTTGGTAAAGACGAATTATATATAGAAAAATATTTTAAAAATCCAAGGCATATAGAAGTGCAGGTAATGTCTGGAAAAAATAAAACTGTTCATTTGGGAGAAAGGGACTGCACTGTTCAAAGAAGGCATCAAAAGCTAATTGAGGAAACTCCTAGTCCTGTAATTACAGATGATCAAAGAAAGGAGCTATTAGAAAAAACTGTGAGGATGGTAGAACAAATTAATTATGAGGGTGCTGGCACAGTAGAATTTATTTATGAAAATGGAAAATTTTATTTCCTTGAGATGAATACAAGGGTTCAGGTGGAACATCCAGTTACCGAAGTTCAAACTGGTATCGATATTGTAAAAGAACAATTGTGGATTGCTTATACTGGTGATACAGCGCTTAGTCAAAATGATATTATTCCTCGTGGCCATTCAATTGAATGCAGGATAAATGCAGAAAATCCTGCATTAAATTTTCAGCCAAGTCCAGGTATAATTAATGTTTGTCATCAACCCTCGGGTTTTAGAACAAGAGTAGATGGATCTATATTTCAAGGATGTAAAGTAACACCTTATTACGATAGTCTTATCGCTAAAGTGATATGCAAAGGAAGAAATAGAACAGAAGCTATTCAAAGGACATTAAGATCGCTTGATGAGTTTGTGCTAGAAGGAATAACAACTACTATAGATTTACATAAAAAAATTTTAAAACATAAAAAATTTATTAATTCTGACTTTGATACGAATTGGCTTGGAAAAGAAAAATTTTATTAAACATTAAAACAATTTAACAACTGTAAATCATAGATAGCATGATCAAACGGAGTAAGACTAGGATCTGAGGAAAAAGTCCACCCATTGAATATAAAAACTTTTTCATTTTCATTTTTAGTTAAATCTTTTACTTGCATATATGCGACATTAGTGATTTCATTATGTACTTTTGCTTTTCCGCATTTTAAAATTTTAATTTCTAGTGGTCCAAATTTTTTAGTTTCGTCTATATTCACAATAATTTTTGATGATTTTGCAGTAATTTTGTCTAGTCCGATAAGAACCGCATGAGCAGTATCTAAGTTAATACTTTCTTTTTTTTTTTCCTTGAGATTTTTTCTTACCTCTTTTTCACTCTTTTCTTCTATTTCCTCGAAACTTGGTTTAATTTGATCCAGATTTATTAACGGTGAAGTTGTAATTATGTCTTCTGCAAAATTATTTGGCATAATTAAAAAAAAAAATAAAACATAACAAATACTATTTCCAAGTTTCATATTTTTTTGAATTTTCATTTTTTTTTATTTTTACAGGTTTATAACTTTTAGAGGTTCCTGTTAAATTTTCTTGATGATCTTTTTCCCAGGAATATTTTTTTAATTCTTTTGTATCAGGTAATTTATCAATAGTATGGTGCATCCAAAGATACCACTCAGAAGAAATTTTAGTCGCTTCAATGTTATTTGCGTAAATGACCCATCTCTGATCATTTTTATTTTTGTAATATTTGTTTCCAAAATTGTCTTTTCCAACATATTTGCCAGTAAATAAAGTTTTAAGAAAAGTTCCAAAAGTTTGTTTATTCCACCAAGTAAAAAAAATTTTCATATTTCAATAAAAGATTTTAAATCCACACAATCAAAAAGTGTGTCTAAAATTATAGACACACATAATAATTAATATATATCTTTTATCTTATAGAATCCAAATAAATATGAAAAAATATATAGTTGAAACTTACTATACTTGTACCTTCAAAACTGTTCACTCTTTAGAAAATCTTAATGATAATGAATTGTCTAAAATTGATAATAGAACAGATGGAGAGGTAGAAGTAATTGATGTTAAGTTGAATAATAGGAAAACGAGGAAAACTGCTGATATTAAAAATAATAAAACTGAGCGGAAATCAAAAACTGAATATAGTATACCTAAAAATATTAGCAAAAGTATAATTCATACTAAAAATCAGAATAATATTGAAAACGCTCCAAATTTAAAAATAAAAAATAAATCCAGATTTAAAATGCCAGATAGAAGAAAAGGATATATTCAGAAAGCTCAAATAGGTGATCATAAAGTTTATTTACACACTGGTGAATATGACGATGGAAAAATCGGCGAAATTTTTATTGATACTAACAAAGAGGGAGAACTTGTTAAAGCTATGATGAATAATTTTGCTATAGCAATATCTCTTGGTTTACAATACGGAGTTCCTCTTGAGGAATACGTAGATGCATTTATCGATACAAAATTTGAACCTTCAGGAAATGTTCTTGGGAACGACAGAATTTTAAGTGCTTCATCTATTTTGGATTACGTATTCAGAGAATTAGCTATTTCATATCTTGGTAAAGAAGAATTAGCACATACTCCATCGATCTCTAGCTCAAAAAATATCTCGAGCGAGAATACTGATGAAAAATTTATTAAAATTGTAAAAAATATTACATCGAAAGGTTTTGTGAGAAGCAACCTAGAGGAAAAACTTGTTGATCTATCTGATGTAAGGATAAATCTAAAAACAAAAAATTAGTTGTCTTTTTTGACAGTTTTTATACTTAATTCTTTAAGTTGTTTATCATCAACGTTTGATGGCGCATTCATCATTAAATCCTGAGCGTTTTGGTTCATTGGAAACAAAGTAACTTCTCTTATATTCTGCTTTTCAGCTAGAAGCATAACAATTCTGTCTATTCCCGGCGCTATTCCACCATGGGGAGGTGCTCCAAAACTCAAGGCATTTATCATGCCCGAAAATTTTTTTCTAACATCGTTTTCAGTATAACCAGCAATAGAAAATAATTTATACATCAATTCGGGCTTATGATTTCTTATAGCTCCAGACGATAATTCAACACCATTACAAACAATATCATATTGAAATGCTTTCATCTCAAGAGGTTTCTTTAAATCTAATTTGTCTAAATCTCCTTGTGGCATTGAAAAAGGATTGTGACTAAAAATAATTTTTTTAGTTTTTTCATCAAATTCAAACATCGGATAATCAACAATCCAGCAAAATGCAAATTTATTGCTATCAATCAATTTTAATTCTTCTCCAATTTTAGTTCTAGCTATTGATAAAATTTTTTGGATTTCGTTCTCTTTTCCACATGATAAAAATACACTATCACCTACCTTAGCTTCACAAATTTTCATTATTTCATTTATTGCTTTTTCAGAAAAAAACTTTCCAACTGGACCCTTTCCTTTTATTGAACCTTCATCTTCAATTGTAAAATAAGCTAATCCAGAACCTCCCTGATCTTTAGCCCATTTATCAATATTATCAAAAAAACTTCTAGGTTTTTCTTTGGTGTTCTTTGTGATTATTGCTTTTACCCTAGCTCCTGATTTGACTAATTTTTTAAAAATGTCAAAAGTCACTTCTTCAGTCTGAAATATATTCGTTATATCATTTATTACTAATGGATTTCGTAAATCTGGTTTATCAGTTGCATATTTTTGCATAGACTCTTTATATGAAATTCTTGGAAATTTTTCTTCAACTAATTTCTTAGAAGAAAATTTTTTAAATAGCTTAACCATCAATTTTTCGACTACTTCAAAGACATCTTCTTGTTCAACAAATGACATCTCTAAATCCAATTGATAAAATTCACCGGGACTTCTGTCAGCTCTTGCATCTTCGTCTCTAAAACAAGGTGCTATTTGAAAATATTTGTCAAAACCAGAAACCATAATTAATTGTTTAAACTGTTGTGGTGCTTGTGGTAACGCATAAAATTTACCGGGGTTTAGTCTGCTTGGAACAAGAAAATCTCTAGCTCCCTCAGGGCTTGAAGAAGTTAGTATTGGAGTCTGAAACTCAAGAAATCCTAGATTTAACATCTCTGACCTAATAAATGAAATTACTTGTGACCTTAATATGATATTTTTATGCATTTCATCCCTACGTAAATCTAAAAATCTATATTTTAATCTAATATCTTCAGGATAGTCTTGTTCGCCAAAAACTGGGATAGGTAATTCCTTTGCATTTGAGAGGACAACAACTGATTTAATTGATACTTCAATTTTTCCAGTTTTAAGTTCCAAATTTTCAGTCTCTTTTGATCTTTTAACAACTTTTCCAAAAATCTGTAAAACGGACTCTGGTTTTATTTCTTCCAATACAGGAAAAAATTTATTATTATTTTCTATAACACATTGTGTCATACCGAAATGGTCTCTTAAATCTACAAATAAAAGATTACCGTGATCTCTCTTTCGATGAAGCCACCCAGATAAGGTAACTTCCTGATTAATTTCTTTCTCACTTAATTGAGAGCAATTATGTGTTCTAAATTTATTCATTTATTAAGTACTTTTTTTATTAAATTAATATTAATGGATTTTCCAGAAGATAAAGATGTCTCATCAATAACTTTAACAAATTCAAAGATTTTTTTATATGATCGATCGATATTTTTAATTATATATTCAGATATTTTTGGGCTCAGATCTATTTGTTTATCAGAAAAAGATTTGGAGATAATAACTTTTAGTAAGTCATCAGTTGGTAGTTCAATTCCAATATCAAGAAAACTATTAACTCTAGATTTTAAATCTCTTAATATAAAATTATTTTTTTTTAAAGATGTAACACTATTAATTAGAATAAAATTTTCTAATTGTTTTGATTGATTTAAAATTGAATAAAATAATTTTTCCTCAATATTATTTTTGAAATTTTCAATAATTAAACAATCTAGGTGATTTAATTGGTTAATTATTTCATCATTAATACTACTCGCTTCAATAAGTTTTATTTTATCAATTTTTTTTTCAAGAATTTTTGATAAGTGAGTTTTCCCAGACCCATGATCTCCAAAAATGTTTAACCATTTCCCAGGCCAATTTGGCCAACTTTCTATAAGTTTGTATGCTGAAAAATTATTACTTGAGACATAAAAATCTTGCTCAAAATACTTTGTTTTGAATGGAAATTTAAAAACGAGCTGGCTCATATTAATTTTAAGCTCCATTGATCTCCAATCAGCTTTAGTATAATTCGTTGAGCTTCGAGCTGTTTCATAATTTTATCAAGTTTCCCTAAATATTTAATTTTTAAGAAAACATTTTTTTTATTAAATTCTTGGACATAAATGCTGTCAATCGAATCTATTTTTTTAATTCTTTTGTTTAACTCAACTAAATTATTTACTTTACTTGTAGAAAGTTTGGCATTTAAAAATGATGGAACTCTTATATCAATTAAATTTTGCGATTTTACAAAATTAATAATTTCTCTACTCACTTCGTTTATAATCTTAATTTCATAGTCTTTTTTTGAGAGATTTGACTTTTCTATTTCTAAATTTTTATCAATTTTTTTTCCTAATATGTTTGTCCTTAAATAAACTTTATAATTACCCTTTTGGATTTCTTCAATTAATATTAAGGCTAAATTTTTTTTTGTATATTCTTTAAATAAATTTCTTATATTTAAATCTAAAAGACTATTTTTATTAATATTAATTTCTTGTATTACTTCGATATTTTCTAAAAGAAGCACAAATTCTATAAGCTTAGCTGAGTAAACCTTATTCCAATTTTCATAAAAAAAATTGTTATTAAACACATATAGCTGGTCATTTTTTTTTAATATTGGTAAAATAAATAACTCTTTTTGAATAATTTCTGAATATAAAATTCCTCTTTGAAAAAATAATTTATGTAATTTATCTTTATCAAAAAAAATATTAAATTTTATTGTATTTTCTTTTTCAGTGTTTTCCTCTTCGATTACTTGATAGTATGAAACTAATTCTTTAATTTGTTTAAAATTTAAATCTGACACTATTTTCATATCTTTTGAAAGCAGTATCTTTTCCATAAGTTGGATGTAACCAACTTTTATAGCTTTATTTGCTAAAAATTCATTCGACATTTTTGAAGTTTTACTAATTTCAATATTATTAACATTAAATATTTTTTCGTTTGATAAAACGTTTCCACTTTTTACAAAAATCACTAAAATAATAATTATTAATTTATAACTTTTCATATTGACTCAAAGTACCATTTATAAATGAAAAAAATGCAAAATAGTTACAAAAAAAGTGGTGTAAATATTTCATTAGCTAATAAATTAGTTAAGCATATTTCAAATTTATCTGAGAAAAATGTCAAAAAAAAGAAAAAACCTTTTAAAGACGATGCAATCGGTGGTTTTGGATCTTTATATGATATAAGCAAAACAAAAATAAAAGATCCAGTGATTGTTTCATGCACTGATGGTGTTGGTACAAAAATTGAAATAGCTAACATGTTAAATAGGTTTGATACAATTGGTATCGATTTGGTAGCAATGTGTGTGAATGACTTAATAGTTCAAGGTGCAAAACCTCTATTTTTTTTAGACTACATCGCTGTAGATAAAATTAATTTAAGAAAAATGAAGAATATTTTAAAAGGAATTTTCAAAGGTTGTAAAATTTCAAATTGTAAACTTATTGGAGGTGAAACTGCTGAAATGCCAGGTGTTTATCCAAGAAATAAGTTTGACCTAGCTGGATTTAGTGTGGGTATTGTCTCAAAAAAAAAAATTTTAAATAAAAATAACGTCAAAGAAAGAAATTTAATTTTAGCAATTCCTTCAAGTGGTATTCATTCAAATGGTTATTCTTTAATAAGAACTATTTTGAAAAAAAATAAACTTAATAAAAATTTAAAAAGAGAACTTTTAAGGCCAACTAAAATCTACTCAAAAGAAATTATTAAACTTTCAGAAAAAAATTTGATTAATGCTGCTGCCCATATTACTGGGGGAGGATTAATTGATAATCTAATTCGATCAATACCTAAAAATTTATGTGCAAATATTGACCTATCAAAAATTAAGATAAAAAAAATATTTAAATGGATTAAAAAAAATGACGTCTCTGAAAAAGAGATGATAAAAACTTTTAATTGTGGAGTTGGTTTTTGTTTGATCGTCCCAAAGTATAATGTTCAAAAAATTAGAAAATATTTTACAAAAGATTTTATGCCTTATGAAATTGGTTATATATCAAAAAATAATAAAAAATTTAAATTAATGAATTCATTGCAATGGTGAAAAAAAATGCGTGTATTTTTATTTCTGGAACTGGTTCAAATTTAAAAAATTTAATACTTCAATCAAGAAATTATAACTTCCCTATAAATATAAAAATAGTTATTTCAAATAATAAAAATGCGTTTGGTCTCATTTATGCAAAAAAAAATTCAATTCGACATTTTTTAATAAATACGAAAAATGATAAATATATTTATCAATTAACAAATATTTTAATAAACGAAAAAATAGAATTGATTTGCCTAGCTGGATATATGAAAATTTTACCAAAAAAATTTTTAGACTTATTTAGAAAAAAGATTATAAACATACATCCCTCTCTATTGCCTAAGTTTAAAGGGCTTAATACTTATAAAAGAGTGCTTGAAAATAAAGAAAAAAAAACAGGATGTACAGTTCACTTTGTCAATAAGAACTTAGACAGTGGTAATATAGTCTGTCAAAAAACATTTTATATAGCACCCAACGATGATGAATTTACTTTAAAAACAAAAACTCAAAGGTTAGAGCAAGTAGTTTTTCCTGAGGCTATTATTAAAATCTACAGATATATTAGGATTTAAAAAAAAAGTTTATCTCTTTTTTTGCATTATCTGGCGAGTCTGATCCATGCACCGAGTTTTTATCTATTGATATACCATATAATTTTCTTATGGTATTTTCACTTGCATTTTTTGGATCAGTAGATCCCATTAATTCTCTATTTTTCAAAACAGCATTTTCACCCTCTAAAATCATAACGAATATTGGTCCTGATGAAAGGTATGAACAAAGGTCGTTGTAAAATGGTTTTGATTGGTGAACTTTATAAAACTCTGAAGCTTCGTCTTTAGTGATATGAATTTTTTTACTATCTTTTATCTCAAACCCGTTTTTTTGGAAAATTGATTTAATTTCTTCTACCAAATTACGTTCGACAGCATCTGGTTTAATAATAGATAGTGTTTGTTGTATATTACTCATAATTATCCTCTATAAGTTGATTTAATAATCTAACACCGAAACCAGTGGCACCTCCTGAGTTTAATGCTCCGCCATATTTTGAAAACGCCATTCCAGCTATATCTAAATGAGCCCAAGGTGTCTTATTTAAAATAAATCTTTGTAAAAATTGCGCAGCAGTTGTTGATCCAGCTCCACCAACATAATTAATATTTTGCACATCAGCGTTTTTTGAATTCATTAGTTTGTCATAATTTTTATGAAGTGGCATTCTCCAAACTTTTTCTTCAACTTTTTCACCAGCCTCAAATATTCGTTTTGATAAGTTATCATCATTTGAAAATAAACCTGCATATTCAGAGCCTAAACAAACTATAATAGCTCCCGTCAATGTTGCTAAGTCAATTATAAATTTTGGTTTGAATTTTTTTTCAGTAAAAGTAAGTGCATCTGCTAAAACTAATCTTCCTTCAGCATCAGTATTCAATATTTCTATAGTTTTGCCACTATAAGACTTAACTATGTCTCCAGGTCTTTGAGCGTTTCCACTTACCATGTTCTCTACTAAACCAACAACTCCGACAGCATTTATTTTTGCTTTTCTAAGTGCAAGACTTTTCATTAGTCCTACAACTGTAGCAGAACCTGCCATATCGTATGTCATGTCTTCCATAAACTTTGCAGGTTTGAGAGAATATCCTCCAGTATCAAAACAAACTCCTTTTCCAACAAAAGCTAAAGGTTTTGAATTATCATTTGCGCCGTTCCACTCCATTGTCACGAGATATGAACCTCTAATACTTCCTTGACCAACTCCAAGTAAAGCATGCATACCTAGTTTAGTTAATTTTTTTTCATCGAGAATATTTATTTTTAAGCCGTCTTTTTTTAAAGAATTTATTCTTTTGGCATATTCATCTGGATGTAAGACATTGCCAGGTTCTGAAACTAAATCTCTTGCAAAAAATGTTCCCTCCTCTAAAGATTTGAATTTTAGTTGAGTTTTAGATGAAGGTTGATTTTTATTGCCTAAAACATTTATCGATAAAATTCTATTATCTTTTTTTGACTTATATTTTTTGAATTCGTAAGATTTTAATTTTAATCCGTGAAGAAAGTACCCTAAAAAATTACTTTCCTTACTAATAACACTATCTGAGACAATAAAATAATTGCTATTTTTTCCGTAATTAATACGACCATAAAGTTCTGCACCTAAATTTTCTATATCAGCAGTTTTTAAATTTTTTTTTATTGAAATTATTATGACTTTTTTTTTTGAACTAACTTCGAAAACTAAAAGATTTTTTTTTAAATCGCTACTTTTTAATAATTCATTAATATACGAAAATTCTGTATTCGAAAGATATTTTTTTAAAGAATTCAATTTAAATTTATCATCTGAAAACAATACTGTATTTGACGAAATATTATTCGTCGTTTTTTGGTGATAGCTAATTTTTATAGACATAAATTTTTAAATAAAACCTATTTGTGTCAGTGATATAAGACCAAATAATCGTGTTTTCAATGGAAAATATATCATAGTTAAACCATTAGTTGAATTTAACTTATGGATGCATTATTTATACAATATAATTCAATGCTTCAAAACAAAATTTATCATAATTTTTTAATCGAAATTTTTAAAACATTTTTAATCATTTTGTTCGGTTTGTCCTTAATTGCTCTCACAGTTAGGGCGGTGAGTTTCCTAGATTTAATTGTAGATAATGGTTATCCTATGGGTATATACTTCAAATATTCGTTTTTAAATTTGTTTGGTATAGCTCCAAAGTTTGTTCCATTATCTTTCTTGTTGGCCTTGTCAATTTTCATAATAAAACATATCCAAGATAGTGAATTAATAATTTTATGGACATCTGGAGTTAAAAAAATTCAGTTAGTTAATTTATTTTTTTTCGCCTCTATAATTGTTTTAATTCTTTACTTGATACTTTCAACATTTATTACTCCTTTAGCTTTGAATAAATCAAGACAATTATTAACAGATGATAATCTTAATACTTTTTTACCAACAATTAAATCTCAACAGTTTAGTGACTCTTTTAAAGGCTTCACTTTTATTGTAGAAAAAAAAATTGATAATGAAATTCAACAAATTTTTCTACACGATAAAGGCAATAATTTAAAAAACCTTTCTTCCAACATTTCTGAAATTTATGAAACTACTGTTTTGGCTGAGAATGGTGTTGTCGATAGTAAAAAAATGTTTTTATTTAATGGTATAATAATGTCTTCAAAAAAGAATTCCGAAAATGAAATTATAAAATTTGAACAACTTAATATTGATTTAAGCGACCTAAGTACTACAACAATTAAAAAACCAAAAATACAAGAAACATCAACGATTACTCTTTTAAAATGTTTTAATTTTATAGAGTTAGAAAATAAGATGTGCAAAGATGACTATAAGAGAGAAATAATTTCTACACTTAATAGAAGAATTATTATTCCTCTTTATATTCCAGCTTTGACTTTAATTTGTGCTTTACTTTTAATAAAATCAAATAAGATTTATTTGAATAAGATCAGCATTTTCAGCTATAGTTTTATTGTTTTATTATTTACTGAGTTAGCAGTTAGATATACTGGTCTTAATAATTATATATTGGTAGCTTTTATGGTATTGCCTTTTACCTTAATAATTTTTCTCTATTTATTTATGAACCATAAATTTTCAAAAGAATTAAAAATATGAATAAAATTATATTTAATTATCTTCTAAAAAATTTCTTAAAAACTTTTTTTATAGTAATTTTAGTTTTCTATTGCTTTGGTATGATTTTAAATTTATTTGAAGAAATAGAGTTTTTTAAAAACTTAGAAGTTGGAATAATTACACCACTTATTCTTACAAGTATATTTATACCTAGTATGATTATAAAAATACTACCATTTATTATATTTATTTCTAGCATGTGGTTTATGATGAAGATTAGAAATAATAGAGACCTTTTAACTTTAAAAATATTTGGTTATTCAAATATTAAAATTTTCTTTATACTTGCTACAACATCGTTCATCTTGGGATGGTTTATTTTAATTTTAATTAATCCAGTTACTTCTACATTATCTAAATACTATGAAAAAACTAAATCAAATTTTTCAAGAGATATAGATCATTTAGTAACATTCAATAAAAACGGTCTTTGGATTAAAGAGAATTTTGGCGCAACGCAAAGAATAATCTCAGCTGAGAAACCTCAAAATTTTGACTTAATAAATGTTACAATTTTTCACTTGGATAATAAATCTAGTTTATTAGAAAAAATTCAAGCTGAGTCAGCAAATATCGAAAGAAAAGAATGGATACTTAAAGATGTCAAAATTTTTAAATCAACTGACGGAATTATCGAAGGTAAAAAAATAGATGAATATATAATTAAGTCCAATTACGATTATGAAAAAATCAACAGCTTATTCAAAAATTTCGATACTATGTCATTCATTGATTTGGCGACAAGGTATAATTCTTTACTTAATAAGGGTTACAATGAAAGATCTTTAAACCAAAGCTTGCATTCTATGCTCTCATTGCCTTTCTTCTTATTTTTAATGACTGCTTTAGCCTCCATTTTTACAATGAACACTCTTAAGAAATCAGACAATTTTAGATTGATTATTTTAGGATTGATAACTTGTGTAATTACTTTTTATTTTAAAGATTTATCACTTGCTTTAGGACAAACGGACAGAATACCTTTATCTTTGGCTGTTTGGGCTCCGGTAATTGCTTTAAGTTTATTCACATTTATAGGAGTTCTTCAAATAAATGAAAAATAAAATATCAATAATATTTATCTTGTACTTTTTATTTCAAATAGACTTGTCTGCCGAAAATTTAAAAATTGAGTCAAAAAAAATTACCATAAATAAAAACAATCAAACGTCAATTTTTGAGGATGAGGTGTTGATTATTACCAGTGATAATAAGACAATAAAAAGTGATTTTGCTGAATACAATAAGTCTACAGGCATAATAAAACTTAGAAAAAATGTTAATGCAGTAGACGATAAAAATAATACTATAAACTCTGAATACGCTGAGTATAACGAGAATTTAAGAGTGCTTAAAACAGTGGGACTCACAAAAATTACCACCTCTGAGATGTATAAATTAGAGGGAGAAAATATAATTTTAGATGATAATAAAAAAATGATAAGTTCGAAAAATAACGCAGTTATTATTGACCGAAATAATAATAAAATATTTCTAGAAAAATTTGAGTATCATACTGAGAGTAATATTTTTAAATCAGTTGGATATGTTAAAATAAATGATAATTTAGATAATACATATGAATTTTCTCAAATATATATTGATACTAATAAAAAAGAATTATTAGGAACTGATATTAAGGCATATCTTAATGATGAAAGTTTTAAAATTAATGAGAAAAATAAACCAAGAATATTTGCTAATACTTTAAGAATAGATGAGAAGAAAAGTTCTTTTGGAAAAAGTATATTCACCTTATGTGACTATCGAGAAAAAGATAAATGTCCTCCTTGGACTATTCAATCGAAAAAGATGCTTCACGATAGTAAAAAAAAGACAATCTATTATGATAATGCAATCTTAAAAGTTTATAATATTCCAATTTTTTATTATCCTAAATTATCTCATCCTGATCCTACGGTAGATAGAAGATCAGGTTTTTTACCTCCATCATTTTCAAATTCAAAAAATTTAGGATCAAGTATTTCGATCCCTTACTTCTGGGCTTTAAGCAATGATAAAAACTTTACTTTTACAAGCAGATATTATGTATCAGAAAATCCATTACTAATGGGTGAATACCATCAAGCATTTAAAAACTCATTTTTATTTGCAGACTTTGGATTTACTGAGGGTTATAAAAAAACAAACTCTACGAAAAAAAAGGGAGATAAGTCTCACCTTTTTGCAAAATTTTCAAAAAATTTTAATTTAACTGAAGATTCAGAAAATTTACTCGAAGTTAATTTGCAAAATGTTTCAGATGATAAATATTTAAAGCTTTATAAAGTTAAATCAAGATTAGTTGATAATAAAACTAATACATTAGAAAATTCATTAAAATTTAATCATGAAGACGAAGATATGTTTTTAGGTGTAAATACAAGTATTTATGAAACCTTAACAGAGGGATACAACGATAAATATGAGTATATATATCCAGAAATTACTGTAGATAAAAATTTAATTAGTAATGAAAAAATAGGAAATATAGATTTACAATCAAATTATAAAGTAAGAAAGTATGATACAAACAAATTCTCAAATTTCTTAGTGAATGACTTTAATTGGAATTTTAAAGAGATTAATTTCTTTAATGGTTTTAAAACTAAGCTTTTAGGAAATATCAAGAATATAAATTATGAAACAAAAAATATAGATATTTACAAAAAGGATATGACTAATGAAATATATGGTGCAATAGGTCATTTGTCAGAAATAAATTTATTAAAAAGAGCTGGCTCATCAGAACATCTTTTAAAACCGAAAATGCTTATAAGATATTCTCCTGGAAGTATGAGAAAGGATGAATTCGGATATAGATTGGATCCTGTTAATGCATTTAATATAAATAGAGCAGGTGATCAAAATAATTTTGAAAATGGATTAAGTAGCACTCTAGGATTCGATTATAAAATTAAATCAAAAAACAGTGATTTTGATTTTTCGGTAGCACAAATAATTAATAACGCAGAGAATAAAAAGCTGCACCCAGAAACTAGTTTAGATGAAAAACTTTCTGACGTAGTTGGATCTGCAATATTCAATTTGAACGATAATTTTTCTGTCAATTATAATTTTTCTTTAGATCAAAATTATAGCGAGTTAAATTATAATGAATTCGGCACTGTAATGAATTTTGATCCATTTAAATTGGACTTTAACTACCTTCTAGAGAACAAACACATAGGTGACAAGGAATATTTCAAAACAAAGGTAGATTTTAATAATAAAGATGGATTGATTTCATTTGAAACAAAAAGAAACCTT
Organism: uncultured Pelagibacteraceae bacterium; assembly: GCA_902610975.1. Lineage (GTDB taxonomy): Bacteria > Pseudomonadota > Alphaproteobacteria > Pelagibacterales > Pelagibacteraceae > Pelagilacustribacter. The sequence goes on along the minus strand of CACLXL010000007.1, from coordinate 2,458 downwards.
ATAACCAATTCTGCAGAGTTCTACAATTTAAGTTACGAATATTTAAATGATTGTTTAAGAGCAGGAATAGTTTATAGAAGAGAATTTTATACGGACTCTGAATTAGAACCAGAAAACTCACTAATGTTTAAAGTTACCCTTACTCCTTTTGGAAATATAGCTTCCCCATCATTTAGTCAATGATAAAAGAAAAAGTATTATTTATTTTAATTTTATTTTTTATTTCAAGCATTTCTAATGCAAAAATTGAAAATAATATAATTCTCAAAGTAGAAAATGAAATAATAACAAATTACGACATAAAAAATAAAATTCTTAGAACCTTAATATTATCAGGGCAGGAAATAAATCAAAACAATATTAATTTTTTAAAAGAGCAATCGTTAAACGATTTAATTTTTCAAAAACTTAAAAAAATAGAATTAGAAAGATTTAATTTTAAAGACGATAAGACGCAGATTAATAATTATTTAAGAACTATTTCTTCAAATAATATTGATTTACTTAAAGAAAAATTTAAACAAAGTGACACCGATTTCGATCTATATTTAGAGGAAATAGAAATTAATTTTAAATGGCAAAAATTTATATATAAATTTTATTCTAATAAAATTGAATTAGATGAAAGCTCAATACAATTAGAGCTCAAAAAAATAATAGAAAATAAATCAGATTTAGAAGAATTTCGTATTTCAGAAATTGAAGTATCTGATTATAACAAATCTGAAAGCGAAAAAATTATAGCAAATATAAAAAGGCAAATTGAAGAAAATGGATTTGAAAATACTGCTTTAAAAATTAGTAATTCGTCTACTGCATCTAAAAAAGGAGACTTAGGATGGATTAATGGTAAGTCGTTATCAGAACAAATTTACAAAATTTTAAATAAAATGAAAATTGGAGATATTTCAAATCCTATTAAAAGACAAGATAGCATTTTATTTTTGAAATTAAATGATAAACGAATTTCAAAAGTTGATGATATTGATATTGAAAAACTTAAAAATAGAATAATAAATCAAAAGAAAAATGAACTTTTTAATTTATATTCAAGAAGTCATCTATCTAAACTTAAAAATACAAGTTTTATTGATTTTAAATGAAAAAAAAAATAATCATTATAAGTGGTGATCCCAACAGTATTAATTCTGAATTAATTTATAAATGTTGGAAAAAATTAAGTAAAAAAATTAAAAGAAATATATATATAATTTCAAATTTTGATCTACTCAAAAAACAATTTTCTAAACTTGGTTATTCAGTGAAATTATCTAGAGTAGATAATATTGATGAAGAAGTTTCAAATGATAATCTTAAAATAATTAATATTGATTTAGATTTTAATTATGCTTTTAATGTGCCGTTTAAATTCAGCTCAAAATTTGTAATTAAGTCTTTAGAGAAAGCTCATAAACTTGCATTAAGAAAAGACGTGATGGGAATAATTAATTGCGCCATAGACAAAAAACTATTATCAAATAAAAATTACGGTGTTACAGAATATCTATCGAAGAAATGTAAGGTAAAAAATCAATCTGAAGTGATGCTTATTTTTAACAAAAATTTATCAGTAGCTCCAGTTACAACACATGTAGATATTAAAAAGATTTCGAAAATATTAAATAAAAATTTAATTTATAATAAAATAAAAACTATAGATAATTTTTTTAAAAAATCATTTAAGATAAAACCAAATATAGGGGTGATGGGACTGAATCCTCATAATGCAGAACTTAGAAAAAACTCTGAGGAAGTAAAAATAATAATTCCAATAATAAAAAAATTAAAAAGAAAAAAGATAAATGTAAAGGGGCCTCTAATCTCAGATACTCTATTCATTAATGAATATAAAAAATATAATGTTATAGTTGGTATGTTTCACGATCAAGTCCTTGCTCCTTTTAAAACTTTATTTAAATTTGATGCTATAAACATAACAATAGGTTTAAAATATTTGAGAGTCTCGCCTGACCATGGCACTGCAAGAAAGTTAATTTTAAAAAAAATTGCAAATCCTTTAAGTCTTTTTAGATGTATAAAATTCATTCTTAAATTTGGAAAATGATAGACGCTAAAAAATCTTTAGGTCAAAATTTTTTAATAGATAAAAACATTATAAACAAAATATTGAGCCTTACGAAAATAAAGGATAAAAATATTGTTGAAATTGGCCCTGGCAAAGGTGCACTGACAGATGAAATAATTAAAAAAAAACCTAAAACACTACTTATTATTGAAAAAGATAATCTTATGTTTGATTTGCTCATTGAAAAATATTCAAAATTTAGAAATGTAAAAGTGGTTAATGCAGATATCTTAAAATTTGATTTGGAAAAAAATATGAAAACAAACACAGTTATTTTTGGCAATTTACCGTATAATATTTCATCTCAAATACTTGTAAAATTGATAAAGTTTGAAACTTGGCCTCCAAAATTTTCAAATTTAATTTTAATGT
>CACLXL010000006.1 GCA_902610975.1 uncultured Pelagibacteraceae bacterium | reverse complement strand
CAATATTATTTTTACCTGGAGATACTTTTGCGAATAGAATGCCAGATCCAGTATTACAACAAGTTGAACATTTTAATAATCCTGGGATTACACAAAATGATGGATTTAAACCAGTAGTTAGATACTTTGATAGAATTACTCGTCCTGAGCAAATAATTTCTACTTTACCTCAGGCAATTGAAGTTATGCTTGATCCTGCAGACTGTGGTCCTGCATGTATCTCTTTAAGTCAAGATGTCCAAGGAGAAGTTTTCGATTATCCCGAAGAATTTTTTGAAGAAAGAGTTCATTCTATTAGACGTCCACGTCCAGATGACTATCAAATAAAAAAAGCAGCTGAGGCAATTAAATCTTCAAAAAATCCAATAATAATTTCAGGAGGAGGAGTATTTTACTCTTATGCAATGGATGAATTATCTGATTTTGCGAAAAAACATAATGTACCAGTAACACAAACCGTTATGGGTTATTCTACTATGAAAAGAGACCATTCTCATTTTTTAGGACCAATAGGTGGTCTTGGAGGTAAAGCTGCAAATAATATGGCTAAAAAAACAGACTTAGCTATAGCAGTAGGAACTAAACTAGCAGATTTTACTACAGGATCTTGGGCAAACTTTGAAAATCCAAATTTCAAACTTGTATCTATTAACGCAGCTAGATTTGATGCAAACAAACATATGGCACAAGCTGTAGTTGGTGATGCTAAGGTTTCATTATCTGAATTATCTTTAGTTCTAGGAAGTTGGAAAGCAGAGGATAGTTGGAATAAAAAAGCACAATCAGAGTTAAAAAGTTGGAATCAATATGTAGACAAAGAGAGTGGTCCTACTAATCAAAAATTACCTAGTTATGCTCATGCAGTTGGTGCAATATATAGAAATTCTAATCCATCAGATATAGCAGTTACTGCGGCAGGTGGTTTAGTAGGAGAAGTTGTGCAAGTTTGGAGACCTAGAGAATTAAATACTCATGAAACTGAATGGGGTTTTAGTTGTATGAGTTATGAAATTTCAGGGGCTCTTGGGATTAAAATGGCAAACCCCAATAAAGAAGTTATAGCATTTGTTGGAGACGGATCATATTTGCTTTATAATTCAGATATTTACAGTTCGGTAATTACTAATAATAAATTAATTATAATAGTTTGCGATAACGGCGGTCATGCAGTTATTAATAGACTTCAATTGTATAAGGGGGGTAAAGAATTTAATTGTTTGTTAAAAAGTTCGAAAACTCCAAATCTTGTTCCAGTTGATTTTGCGTCACATGCTAAAAGTATGGGTGCAGAGGGGGAACAAGTTAACTCAATATCTGAATTAGAAGAGGCTTTTAAAAGAGCAAAAAAATCAAAGAAAACGTATGTTATAAGTATTCATACCGATGGATATCAATGGTTAGAAGGTTCTGCATATTGGGAAAGCCCTACTCTTTCAATACCAACGACTAAGGAAAATGAAAGAGCCCTAAAAGAACACCTAGAGGGGAAGAAAAAACAGAGAAAAGGTGTATAAACTTTTTAATGGGAAAGTTTTATAAAGTCGGTCTAATTGGCTGCGGTCATATAGCTGAAACTTATTTTAGGGCACATAAATATTTCAATAACTTTAAGATAATCAAATGTGCTGATATTAACAAACTCGCAGCTCAAAAGTGTGCTAAAACTTATAAGATAAGTTCAACTTCAGTTAATGAATTGCTTAAAGATAAAGCAATTCAAGTCGTTCTAAACTTAACAATACCTAGTGCACATTATTTAATAGCTAAAAAATCATTACTTAATGGTAAACACGTTTATTCTGAAAAACCATTAGCGGTTTCATTTGAAGATGGAAAAGAACTTATAAGAATAGCAAAAAGGAAAAAACTTTTTATAGGAAATGCTCCTGATACCTTCTTAGGTGGAGGAAATCAAAAAGCAAGAGAACTTTTGGATAAAAATGTTATAGGTAAAGTAAAATTTGGAACTGGGATATTTGCTTATCCAGGAATACAATCTTATCATCCTAATCCAGAGCCTTGGTTTGCTAAAAATGGAGGTGGACCAGTGATAGATATGGGTCCATATTATCTTACTGCTTTAGTAAACTTACTAGGTCCAGCTAAAGAAGTGACAAGTATAAGTTCAAAAGGAGCTAGTAAGCGAATTATTGGTATAGGACCAAAAAAAGGAAAAAAATTTAAAGTAGAGTGTCCAACAACTTATTTTTCTACTATAAAATTTCATAATGGCACGATAATTAGATTGACTTTATCTTTTGATGTAATTTCTCATTTAAGAAACCATATTGAACTTTACGGAGATAAAGGTTCTATGATAATTCCGGATCCAAATATGTTTGGAGGATCAGTCTTAATCAGTAAAAAATTAGGTAGTACATGGAAGAGTCATCAAACAAACAAAATGTCCTTGGGAAAAATTAATATAAGAACCCAAAGCTCTAGAGCAAACGAGTCTCCTACTAACGCAAATTATAGAGGTGTTGGATTATCGGAGATGATAAATTCAATTAAAAATAAGAAAAAACATAGATGTAACGGAAATTTATCTCTTCATGTTTTAAATATCATAGAAGCAATCCATTTATCTGCAAGAAATAATAAAAAACAAAGAATTTCTATTAAATGTGAAAAGCCGAAACCATTTTCAAATAAAGAGATTAAATCAATACTTAAATAGAACTTTGCCTACTCAAAATAGCAGCACCTCTTACCCCACTTGCGTCTCCATGCTTTGGTTTTAAAAACACTGTTTTAAGATTAGGTTCATTTATAAATGATGATGTTTTTTTTTTAATTTGATCTAAAAAATCTATCTCATTAGAAATTCCACCACCGAAAACAATAGCATCTGGATCAAGGGTTGTTACTATAATAACCAAACATCTTGCTAAAATATCTTTATACTCATTTATAAATAAAGTGCAGTTACTATCCTTTTTTCTATATCTGCTAAAAATTTCTTTTGCTGAAATTTTTTCATTAAATTGTTCATTAAATCTTTTTTCTATTGATTTACCGGATAGATAACCTTCTAGTCTATTTGAAAAATCTAAGATTTTATCGGATTTTAAGTTTGGTGTATTTGTAAGTGGCATTTGATTTAAACTCCATTCTCCTCCCAAACCATTTGATCCAGATATTATTTTTTTATTAATTACTAATCCACCGCCACAGCCCGATCCTAATATAATACCAAATACAGTTTCATAATGACTAGCTGATCCATCAAATGCCTCAGATAAACAAAAACAATTAGCGTCATTTTCTGAGAGAAAATTATTATTCATTTTTAATTTTAAATCTTTTATTAAGTTCTTATTATTAAGCCATTGAGAGTTATGTGCATTTTTAATTAATCCTGTAGTTTTATCTACAGCGCCAGGATGACATATACCTACATTAAAATTTCCAGATTTATTTTCTAATTTTTTTATAATTTCAGTGATTGAAATTATTGTGTTTTCATAATCTTCAGGTGTTTGAACTCTGTCTCTTTTTAATTCTATATTATTATTATCTAAAAGAACGTACTCTATTTTAGTTGCCCCTAAATCTATTCCTATTTGCATTAATTAGCTGTAGACCTGTTCATTTCCTGAAGCTCTACCTCTAATTTATTTAACTCTTCACCACCTGCCATCATACTTAAAAGTTTTTCTCTAGAAATATCTTTTTTTTCATATGTACCTAAACTTTTTCCTCTATTTAATACTGTAAAACTATTTCCAACTGGATAAGCATGATGAACATTATGTGTTATTAAAATAACAGCTAAACCCTGAGAAGCAGCTTTGACTATATATTTTAAAACAACCGAAGCTTGGTGAACCCCAAGAGCAGAGGTAGGCTCATCTAAAACGAGAACTTTTGCTCCAAAATATATAGCTCTGCTAATTGCTAAACATTGTCTCTCACCACCCGACATCGTTCCGACGGCCTGAGACGGATCTCTAACATCAATACCTATCTGCCCCATTCTATCAGCAGCTATTTTATTTGCCTTTTCAATATCGAACGTTTTGAAAAATGCTGGACCTTTCATGGGTTCTCTGCCCATAAAAAAGTTTCTTGTAACACTCATTAAAGAGACTAAAGCTAGATCCTGATATACAGTAGCTATTCCCATGTCCAATGCATCTTTGGGGCTATCAAATATTGTTTTTTTTCCTTCGACAATAATTTCACCTTCATCAGGTTTGTGTACTCCGGCTAATGTTTTAATTAAAGTTGATTTACCTGCACCATTGTCACCAAGAAGACACATAATTTCACCTTTTTTTAATTTCATAGTTACATCTTTAAGAGCTATTACTTTACCAAAAAATTTACTTATGTTGTTAAATTGAACTAAATAGTCAGACATTATTTGCTTTCCGTTACCTTTCTTCTAATATAATTATTAAAGATCACCGCAATTAACATCATTGCTCCTAAAAAAACTTTAAACCAGTCTGTATCTACATCAGTATAAAATATACCCATTGATACTGTTCCAAATATTAAGGCTCCAAATGCTGCACCAATAGCTGAACCATATCCACCAGTTAATAGACAGCCTCCAACAACTGCAGCTGCAATTGCTTCCAATTCTTTTAAAGTTCCACGCATTGTATCAGCTGAGCCTGCATCTAAAACTTGAATAGTAGCAAAAATAGTTGCTGCTACTGCAGTTCCTATAAATAAACTTATTTTTACCCTACCAACTGGTACTCCAACATTGTTAGCACCATTTTTATCTCCCCCGGATGCAAATATCCAATTTCCATATCTTGTTTTCATTAGTATCCATGTTGTAATGATTGCCAAAGCTATAAACCAAATTACAGATGGAGGTATACCCGTGGCTAGGGGAGTTCCATCTGTTCTCAGTGCAATCAGATTCATCGAACCTAACCAAGTAAAGACCCATTTAAAAGTATCAGTTGCAAATATCCATGCTAATGGATCATCTTCGATTAAAACTCTTAGACCTGGAACTTGTGTACGACCAGTGATCAATCTTGTTATAGCTAAAGTTGCCCCTCTTAAAATAAAAAGCATTGCAAGAGTAACGATGAATGATGGCAAGCCTGTTCTTACAACTAATATTCCATTGAAATATCCTACTAGTACAGCCATTGAGAATGCAAAAATAATACTCATCCATAGTGGCCATCCCCAATAAATTGCTGGAATAGCTATACATATACCTGCAAATCCAATCATTGATCCTATAGACAAATCGAATTCTCCACCTATCATTAACATAGCAGCGGCAATAGCTATTATACCTAGATTAGCTGAGACATCTAAGAAGTTTAGTACTCCATATGCACTAAACATTCCGGTATCACCAGCCACAATACCAAAAAATATAAATACAAGTATAGCTCCACCAAGAGCGCCAAGTTCAGGTCTATTTAATAATAACCTTAATTTAGAAACTTTTTTGAGTCTTTCATCCTGATTGATGTCAGTTTTTGTTTCAATACTTTTAGACTTTGTAGACATATAAAAAAACTTAAAAAAAAAGGCCTAGTGAATAATCACTAGGCCTTTTTAATATTTCTCTTATCTATAACCTTGAGCAGCCCATTTTATTACATCCTTCGCATTGTTAGGAGTAACAAAACCAGGTCCTGTCATGACAACACCAGCTGGCATTGTTCCATATCTCATATATTGAGAAAAGATAGCTATAGGTAAATAACCTTGTAGGTACTGTTGTTGGTCAATTAAGAACTCAACTTTTCCAGCAGCAGCAGCTTTTAGCATTCCTGGCGACATATCGAATGTACCAAGTTTTACGCTTCCAACCTTACCAGCAGACTCTAAAGCTTTTAAAGCAGCTTCTCCCGCTAGACCAGCTCCTAAAGTAAGAATAGTGTCATATCCACCACCTAATTTAGCAGCTACAGCTTTTTGAATTTCAGTCGGGTCATTTGATGTACCTAATATGTCTACAGATCCACCAAAGCCTTTTTTAAAACCAGCACATCTTCTATCTAAAGCGACGTTACCTACTTCGTGGTTAACACATAGTGCTTTTTTACCACCAGCAGCTTTCATTTTTTGTCCGCCACCTACGCCAGCTTCAAACTCTGTTTGACCTACGTGAGCACTAATACCTAATTTCATGTAGTCGTCTGAACCAGAATTCATAGAGATTACTGGGATACCTGCAGATATTGCAGCTTTAACAGATTTACCTAAAGCGGCAGCATCTGGAAGAGTTATTACAATACCTTTTGGCTTTTGAGAAACAGCGTTGTCAATAAGTTTTGCCATCTCTACCATGTCAAATGTTGCCGGAGCAGTATATTTGCAAGATACTTTCATATCTTTACAAGCTTTATCAACTCCATTTTTTGCAACAGACCAGAAAGGGTCATTTGCTTGTCCATGAGACACAACAATAATATCTACTGCTAGAACAGCTACTGACATCATTGCCCAGCTCATTAGAGCAGCAACAGTTAAGTATACTTTTTTCATGATTATTTCCCTCATTTGTTTGTTAATTTTGCGCAATTAAAACAAAAAATTGGTTAAATTACAAAAGGAAAAAAAATACATACAACTAGAGGTAGTCAAAAATTACTTTAATTTTATTATCTTTTTTTGCTTTAGAGATTGATATGCAGCATTAGCAATTTTTAAAGCTAGATAACCATCTTTGAAAGATGATCTAGGTTTTATTCTATTCTTATGAAGAGAAATTAGTTCATTCAATTGCAAATTATAAGCTTCTTTGTATCGTTCAATAAAAAAATTTAAAAAGGGTTTTTGTGAATGGGATTGATTTGAATTAAATATCTCTGTGGCCGTCCTCTTTTGATTGCCTGATAAAAGCATTCCTTTTTTTCCAAATAATTCAACCCTTTGATCGTATCCAAATGAACAATGTCTAGAATTTGTGATTACACATATAACACCTTTCTTTGATTTCATGGTAACAGTAGCTAATTCATGATCTTTGATTTTTTTGTAAAAATTCTCAAATGAGCTTACAGATGAACTTATTTCTAAAATTTCATCATTATTTAAATAATACCTACATAAATCAAAATCATGAATCATCATGTCTCTGAAAATACCCCCAGAAGATTTAAGATAAGCTTTTGAAGGAGGTGCTGGATCCCTGCTTGTAATTATTATTTTTTCCAATCTTCCTATTTTGCCTTTTTCTAAATCTTTTTTAATTGAGTGGTGGCTAGGATCAAATCTTCGATTAAACCCCATCTGTATCTTCGAATTATTTTTCTTAACTTTTTTGAAAGTTTTAACAATTTTATTTATATTTAAGTCTAAAGGTTTTTCACAAAAAATAGTTTTATTGTATTTGATGCCTTCTTCGATAAATCTGATATGAGTATTTGTAGGGCTAGAAATAAAAATAATATCTACTTTTTCGTCTGAAAATATTTTTTTATAATCTTTTTCAATTTTACAATTGTAAAGACTCTTAGCTTTTTTTCTGAGTTTATCAATCTTTTCGTATACATATAACAAATTAAGCGTTTTATTTAGATATATATTTTGAGCATGCATTTGCCCAATTCTACCAAAACCCAAAAGTGCTACATTGATCATAAATTCTTTTGTAAGTTAATTATTTATATTATAAAATATTATTACTTTCTTAAAACTATGTCGATAAGATTAGGAATAGCGCCCATTGCATGGAGCAACGATGATATGCCTGAATTAGGTGGAAAAACTCCATTAGAACAATGTTTAAAAGAAGCAAGTATGGCAGGTTTTACTGGAATTGAATCTGGCGGAAAATTTCCAATGAATTCGAAAGAACTTATTCCTAAACTTCAAAAAGAGAACCTTAAATTATGTTCAGGTTGGTATGGGGCTCAACTATTAAAAAGATCACCCAAAGAAGAATTTAAACTTATGCAAAAACAACTTAAATTATTCAAAGATTGTGAAGCACCTTGCATGGTTTTTGCTGAGGTGACAGACTCCGTTCAAGGAGATCCTATAATACCGTTATCAAAAAGACCTAAATTAGATAAAGATGATTGGAATAGATTTATTTATTCAATAAATGAAATTAGTAAAATGATGATAGATGAAAATATGCCATTAGCTTATCATCATCACATGGGAACTATAATAGAAACTGAGGAAGATACTTCTAGACTTATAGAAAATACAAAGGATACAGTTAAATTATTAGTAGATACAGGTCACATGTTGTTTGCTCAAGGTGACTCTATTAAATTAGTTGAAAATTTTTACGAACGTATAATTCACGTTCATTGCAAAGACATAAGAAAAGATATTTTAGAAAAATCACTGAAAAATGATGCAACATTCAGACAAGCATTTTTAGATGGGGCATTTACTGTGCCAGGTGATGGGTGTATTGACTATATTCCTTTCTTAAATGTATTGAAGAAAAAAAATTATTCTGGATGGCTTGTAGTAGAAGCTGAACAAGATCCTGCTAAAGCAAATCCGTTTGAATATGCAAAAATTGGTTTTAATTATTTAAGTAAAACTGCAAAACAATGTGGTTTTGAAATTATTAATTAACGATATACAGAGACTAATTCATTATTACCAGCAGCTACGCAAGGTGACTTTATACAAGTGCCTACTACCCATTCTGAGCCTGCTTCTGACTCAAAGTTATTTGAAGAAACAAAAATTATACCTTTATCTGTAGACTGACCTGCTTTACCTTCGGCCTGAATTCTGGGATCTTGAGAGGTTTGTATTAACGGTTTATTAATTGAATATGGGTTTTTTAGATCAATATTATTTAACACATAATTAACGATTTTATCTGAACTCCAAATAGAATTGCATTTCTCACCCCAAGATGTTGAACCCTCTTCATTTGAGCTGCAACTATTTATCTCGTCATTAAGAAAATCAACCACCGACTTATGATTTGATTTTATATCGTTTGCTTTTTGTAAAACTTCTGACCTTGTCGAAGCTGTCCATAATAACATTACAATCACATATGTAATAGAACTTAATACTAAAACTTCTAATGGACCAAAATTTTTTAATTTCCTATTTATATCTATCATAATTTTACAATCATAGATTTATCAATCTTATTTTCAAAAAAATCAATAATATTTTTAGTTGTTTCTAAAGACATTCTAGATTTACATTCATTTGTAAATGTTGCTGAATGTGGACTCAATAAAACTTTTTTATTTGATAGCAGAGGATTAATTTTATCTATGGGCTCATTTTCAAAAACATCTAATCCTGCTCCAAAAATTATATTTTCTCTCAATGCCTTATCTAGATCGCTTTCGTTGATAATTCCACCTCTTGCAGTATTGATTACAATTGCTTCTCTTTTCATATTCTTAAGTTTAGAATAATTAATTAAATTTTTAGTTTTTTCATTTAACGGAACATGTAAAGAAACATAGTCACAAATTTTTAATCCGTCATCGAGATTTTCAATTTTTTGCCCTCCAAATCTTTCAATAGTCTCTTTATCAACAAAAGGATCAAATACTTTTACTTTCATCTCGAAACCTTTACATCTTTTGATTAAGCTTTGTCCTATCCTTCCAAATCCAACTATTAGAAACTCTTTTTTAAAAAGTTCTAAAGTAGTTATATTAGATGCATTTTTTTTAAAATTTCCAATTCTAACTTCCTGGTCGTATTGATTAATGCTTTTAGATATAGACAGCATCATGTAAACTACATGTTCTGCTACAGCTACTGCATTTGCGGTAGCAGTTATTAACAAAGTTATTTTGTTTTTTTTGATATAATTTAAATCAACATTATCATATCCAACACCATGTCTAGATATAACCTTTAAATTTTTACATTTTGATAGAATTTTTTCATTTAATTTAGAAACTCTAAGTGTACAAGCATCAAAATTAGGAAGTACTTTTATCAAATTTTCTTCAGAAGCATCTTCGATTATTTCAAACTCATAGGCTGAATTATTTTTTAATAAATTTATTCCGTCTTGGTGAATTTTTTCTATAATTGCTATTTTATGCATTTTTTTTGGCGGTCCCAAGGGGAATCGAACCCCTCTTTGTTGGATGAAAACCAACTGTCCTAACCGATAGACGATGGGACCGTATTTTTGAGTGTCTTATTAACAGAAATATCATCGATAATAAACTCCACATTTGATTGCCCTTGCCACTCATTTAAGGATAATTTACCAGCAATATTAAATAATTTTTTATTTTTTTCGAGCAAATATGCTCCAATTTCATTTTCGACGCAGTTAAATGCCATTGATTTGACTGTAGATCCGTCCAATCCAACTAAGACTGATTTTATGTGTTTATCCTTTATAATTTTATTATTAATAGATTTCATATTTTCTAAAACAAACTTTGGCTCTGGGTTTCCTGAACCAAAAGGAGCAAGTGTATTAACCTTATTATAAAATTGAAGATTTAATGCAGTTGGTGCTATTATGCTATCTAAATATAAAGGTCTTATATTCATTTTGTTATTACTAAATCTTTCAAACTTTTTTAAAATGAATTTTTTAAATTTTTCAACATTTTCATTTTTAATTGTAAATCCCCCAGCCATTTTATGTCCCCCACCTTTAATTAAGATATTTTCTTGAACAGCGGAAATAATTACTGAACCCATATCAAAACCTACAACAGATCTAGCTGATGCTTTTCCTAAGCCATTATCGTCTATTGAAATAATTATTACCGGTTTATTGAATTTATCTTTAATTCTAGATGCAACTATTCCAATCACGCCCTCATGCCAATTTTTTCCAAAAATGACCATTACTGACTCATGTGATTTATTTTCTAAATTCTTTAAAATTTTGTCCAAAAGATCTTTTTCCAGAATTTGCCTCTCTTTATTAAAACGATCTAATTCGGATGCAATTTTAAAAACATCTTTAGGATTGTTGCTAATTAACAAATTTGCACCATGAGAAGATTTTCCTACTCTGCCTCCGGCATTTATTCTTGGTCCAAGTTGATACCCAATATGATAAACATTTGGTTTACTTTGGATATTGCAAATATCAAATAATGTTTTCAATCCTAGATTTTTTTTCAATTTTAAAATTTTCAATCCTTGTGAAACTATTGCTCTATTTAAACCAATTAAAGGAACAACATCGCAAATAGTTCCTAAAGCCACTAAATCTAAATACTCAAGTAAATTTGGCTCTATTTTTTTTGATTTAGAAAACCAATCAGTTGATCTAAGTTCTTTATTTAAACAAATTAAAAACATAAAACTTACCCCGGCAGCGCATAAGTACTTCAAATCAGATTTATCATCTAATCTATTTGGGTTTACTATTGAGTGAGCTTTTGGTAAATTTATTTCTGATTGGTGGTGATCAAGAACAATTACGTCAATATTATTATTAAAAGCATAATCTATTGCATCGAAGGATAATGTTCCGCAATCCACAGTAAAAATTAATTTTGTTCCGTTGTTTATTAGCTTTTTGAAAGATTCCGCAGTAGGTCCGTAGCCCTCTTTTTTTCTATCTGGAATATAAATCTCATAAGGAACATTTATTGATTTAAAAAAATTTGCAAGTAATGCTGTTGCTGATGCACCATCAACATCATAGTCTCCAAAAATACCAATTTTATGATTATTAGAAATTGCTTGCGCAGTTCTTTTTGCAGATTTTTGCATATCATTAATAATTTCTGGATTAGGTAGGAAATTTTTAATAGATGGATTTAAAAAAGCTTTAATATCCTCTTTTTTAATATTTCTAATTGATAGAAGTTTTGATGTTAATTCATCTAAAGAGTAATTTTCTTTATAAAATGAAACATCTTGCTCATTGTATTTTCTAAAAATCCAGTTTTTATTACTTACTGAATTTGAAATCATTTATTATATATATTTCTAATTATTTTGTTAATCTTCTTACTTTTATGTAATGCAAAAGTTGTTACTTCAAATTCATTTCCAAGATCTTTGACACCTGCAGTTAAATCTCCATCTGTTACACCAGTTGCACAAAATATAACATCTCCTTTTACCATATCATCTATATTATATTTTTTTTTAAAATCAGTTATCCCAAGTTTTTTTGCCCTAATTTTTTCTTCCTCATTCAAAACTAAACGACCTTGTATTTGACCTCCAAAACAAGATAGAGCTGATGCTGCTAAAACTCCCTCAGGACCTCCGCCTGTGCTATAGTATATGTCATTTTTTGGTTTCTCTCCTATTACACTTAAAACACCGGCTATATCTCCATCTGTAATAAAATTTATAGTAACCCCAAGCTTGTTCATTACATCAACAATTTCGTCATGCCTTGGTCTTTTCATAACGCATGCATTTATTTCTGAAACTTTTTTCTTTTTTGCTTCGGCTAGTATACGGATATTTTTTTCTACTCCATTGTCGATATCTAATAAATTTTTAGGTAAATTTGATCCAATTGCAATTTTTTCCATGTAAGTATCCGGGGCTGATAATAATTCACCTTTTTTTGCTACTGCTATTACTGAGAAAGCGTTTGGCTGATTGTTTGCTGTAAATTTTGTTCCTTCTAATGGATCAACTGCTATATCAAATTTAGGTCCATTTAACGTCCCTAGTCTTTCACCAATATACAACATAGGAGCTTCGTCCATTTCTCCTTCACCTATAACAATTGTTCCCTCCATATTAATTTTATTCAGTTCTCTTCTCATAGGATCAACAGCCCCTTTATCAGCAGCGATTTTATCTTTTTTGCCTATAAATTTTGATGCGCCAATAGCTGCTTTTTCAGTGGTTTTTATAAATAGATTTAAAAATTTTTGATCTATCGACATTTATTCATTATCTATTCTTATTAATTTTGATCTTTTTTTTACGTAAGATCTTTTATTAATAGTCTGAATAATTTTATTTAATGATTTATCTTTTGAAAGATGAGTAATAATTATTATTGACGATGAACTTTTATTTTTATTTGGGTCTTGAACTAATCTTTTAATAGAAACTTTATTTCTAGAGAAAACTTGAGTGATATTGGACAAAACTCCCGGCTTATCAATTACATTAAATCTGAAATATGCGGAGAATAAGCGCTCTGATATCTGTTTAAAATTTAATTTTTTTCTTTCTTTATTAGATATAGAAAAAGGAAATTTGATATTCCCTCTTAAAATGGATGAGATATCAGAAATTAATGCAGATGTTGTTGCTGCAGGACCTGCTCCTTCACCTTGTATTATACTTTGACCAACTGGAATTCCATCTATAATAACAGCGTTCAATACTCCATCAATACTTCCTACATAGGAACTCTTCTTAATTAATGTAGGATGAACTCTTTGAAAAATATTTTTTCCTATAAGTTCTGCATAACCAAGTAATTTAATCTTATAACCAAGTCTCTTAGCATAATTTATATCATCTTTGTCTATATCTTTAATCCCTTCAACATGAATATTTTTATTTAAAAAAGCGTTAAAACATAGCGAAGATAAAATTTTTAATTTTGATGCAACATCATCTCCGTTCAGATCAGATGTAGGGTTTGACTCAGCATAACCTAATTTTTTCGCATTTTGCAATACTTCATTGAATGATTTATTTTCTTTGTCCATTGAAGAAAGTATATAATTTGATGTTCCATTAAAAATTCCAAAAACTTTATTAATTTTATTTGCTATTAAACCCTCTTTTAAAGATCTAATTATAGGAACTCCTCCACACACAGATGCTTCAAATTCTAAATTGACTCTATTTTTTTCTGCAATTTTTGATAATTTATCACCGTATTTAGCAATTAAAGCCTTGTTAGCTGTTACAACGTGTTTTTTATTTTTAAGTGCATTAAAAACTAATTTTTTTGCCGGACCTTCAGCTCCACCTATTAACTCAACAATAAGATCAATATCTTTTTTTTTTGTAGCTGATAAGTAATTATTCAGCCATTGTTTTTTTTTAACATTAAAATCCCTTTTCTTTTTTTTATTTTTTGCAGATATATATAAAACATTGGGAATACAATTATTTTTTTTTGATAAAATTTTTTTGTTTTTATTCAAATATTTGTATAAGTAACTTCCTATGTTCCCTAATCCTATGATGGCAATGTTCATCTTCTTCATTTCTTATTCTCTTAAAGTTATATCTGGAAATTTGCGTTGATTTCCTTTTTTAATTAAGTATTTAGATATTTCCTCAATATTACATTTTTCAATAATTGTACAAATATCTACAACATTATTTTTTTGTTTGCGAACATTAAATTTTGTTTCCTTTTTAACTTTCAATTTTTTGAGTTTATCTTTTTTTGGAATTTGATCTTGATTTGTCCTTTTAAAAATTTCTAATTCCTTTTTTTTCCTTTTTACATCAGATTTAATTTGATTAATTTCTTTTTTTGTCAAAAGTTTTACTTCTTTTTTTGTTTCTTTTTTTGTTGTTAAGCTAATTTTTTTATTCTCATCAGGATTAGAGTTCAAATTAAGTTCAACTAGATCAAGTTGCTCCTTTTGTTTATGATCTATAATTTTAACTTCAATTGATAAATTTTCTTCAAAATATTGCTCTGCCTCTGTTTGATTAACGCAAATATGATCACCGCATATCAAAACGGTTTTAGGTTTTGAACATGCTGCTAAAAATAATAGTGTAACTATTAAAATTTTTTTCATTAAAGACCTAAATTTTCATTATTATTGAATAATAAATTCATATTTTGTATAGCCTGGCCAGAAGCGCCTTTAACAAGATTGTCAATAGCAGAAAAAATTATTATTTTATTTTTAATTCTAGTTTCACAAATAGATATTATACAATTATTAGAATTTAACACTTCGCCAGTTCCAATTTGAGAATTCAGACTTAAAATTTTTATAAATTTTGATTTCTTATAAAACTTAATTAGCTCATTCCTAATTTGATTTGCACTTATATTTTTTTTTGTATTCAAATATATCGACGACAAGATCCCCCTAAATGTTGGTATAAGATGTGGGTTAAAAGAGTACAAGATTTTTTTCTTTGTTACCTTCGCAAATTCTTGATCAATTTCTGACATATGCCTATGATAATTTACACTATATGCGTAAGTTGATTCATAAATATTTTTATGAGAAAATTTTTTCTCTAGATTTTTACCTGCTCCGGAGTACCCAGATTTGGAGTCGATAGTAATATCATTAAATTGTATTAATCCTTTCTTTATCAAAGGAATAATTGGTATCTGTATAGATGTTGGGTAACAACCAGGATTCGAAATAATTCTATATTTTTGTATTTTTTTTTTATTTAATTCACAGATTGAGTAAATCGAGCTTTTGATTAGTTTAATTGCTTTGTGTTTTTGTTTATAAACTTTTTTATAAGTATTAGCATTTGATAACCTAAAATCTGCTGATAGATCGATATACTTTAAATGATTAAATTTATAATAAGTATTAGTTATTAACTTTTGAGCTTCACCGTTCGGTAAAGATAAAAAAACTAAGTCTAATTTATTCCAATTAATACTTTTTACGGACGAAATACTTGGAAGTTTTTTTTTAATTCTTTTATCAAAGTATGAAATTTTTTTTCCAAAGTTTTTACTAGCACACAAGTTTAAAATTTCGACTTTTGGGTGTTTTGATAATAAAAGAATAAGATCAAGCCCTGTATAACCAGTTGCACCTATTACACAAACTTTTATTTTATTTTTAAATGACATAATGATTTATATCATTCTCCTTAAAAAAATTAAATTTAAATGATTAACGTTTAGAAAACTGGAAGCTTCTTCTAGCTTTTCTATGACCGTATTTTTTTCTCTCGACAACTCTAGAATCTCGAGTAGTAAGCTTATCTTTTTTTAGATCTTTTTTAAGTGTTTGATCAAACAAAATCAAAGCTTTAGAAATACCCAAAATTATAGCACCAGCTTGTCCAGATAAACCACCACCTTTAACTGAGCATTTAACATCGTAGCTTGAAGAAACTTTGGAAATTTCAAGAGGTCTTGTAACTATAATTTGATGAACAGGTCTTTTAAAATAATCGTTCATTTTAAGACCATTAACATGAATGTTTCCAGATCCCTTTTTAATCCAAACTTTTGCGATTGATCTTTTTCTTCGACCTGTAGCATATTTACTATCTTTAAAATCCAATTTTATTTTTTTTATTTTATTTTCTGAATCTACTGCTGCTTCCATTATTTAACTATATTTTTTTTGTTCAATTTTTTGAAATCTATAATTTTCGGTTTTTGCATTTCATGAGGATGTTTTTCACCACTATAGATTTTTAATTTTGTAAGTTGTTTTTTTGCTAAAGGACCACCTGGTAACATTCTTTTAACAGCTAATTTAAGAATTTCTTCAGTTTTATTTTTATTAAATAAATTTAAAGGTGAAGTCTCTTTAATTCCACCCGGGTGTCCAGTATGTCTATAATATTTTTTTTCTTTAAATTTTTTTCCAGTAAATTTTATCTTTTCAATGTTTGTCACTACAACAAAGTCTCCATTATCAATGTGTGGGTTGAATGTTGGCTTATTTTTACCCCTTAGAACTTTAGAGATAAATGATGCCAATCTACCAACCGCAGCATCTTCGGCATTGATTATGTACCAATCTTTTTTGATATCTTTCTTTTTAATAAATGGTGTCATAATGATTGGCGATAAATACAAAGAATAACTATTAAAGTCAATTTATTTTATTATTGAATAATATAATCTTAAGGCAGATAATATTAGAATTACACTAGATATTTGATGAGCCGAAGCCAAAACTATATGAAGGTTTGTCAATAAAGTCAAAATACCTAATAATATTTGTGTCAATAAAACTATAATAAAAAAAAATATAATTTTATTAAGTTTTTTATCTTTTTTTTTCAAAACTAAATAACTTATGAAACAAATATAAATAGTAACTAAGTAAGCAAGGTTCCTGTGGTAGAATTGTACTAGTGAGTGATTTTCAAAATTTATAAGATCGTTTACATTTCTGATAATACTATCATCTGGAAAATAGTTGTAACCCATAAGAGGCCATGTTTGATAAATTTTTCCAGCATCCAAACCAGAAACAAAAGCACCAAATATTATTTGAATAAAAATTAAAAAAAATAATATTATGAATGGAATCTTTTCTTTATTTGTATTAAAAAAGACTTTTTCTTTGTTTTCTCTAAGCATCATAATTTGCCAAAAAATAATTGAAATTATGATAATTGCTAAACCTAAATGAAGAGATAATCGATAATGACTTACAGTTACATCATTTACAAGACCACTTTTAACCATATACCAGCCCAGAGCACCTTGAAATACAATAAGAAATAGAATTAAATAATATGGCCTTAGTTCTGCAAAACTAATTTTTTTTATAAATTGAAAATAAATAATGGGAATTAGAAAAAATAAACCAATTAATCTACCAAGAACCCGGTGTGCATACTCCCAATAAAATATTATCTTAAATTCATCTAATGTCATGTTTGGGTATAAAATATAATATTGAGGAATTTGTTTATATAATTGAAAATAATTATTCCATCCTGTTTCATTGAATGGAGGAAATACACCTTTAAATAATTCCCATTCAGTAATAGATAAGCCTGAGTTTGTTAGCCTTGTTAAACCACCAACAATTATCATTAAAAAGATCAATGCTAATCCCAAATTTAACCAATAAAATATTATATTGTTTATTTTTTTATCATGTGACATCATTAATCTTAATATATATATATTTTAAATTTTCTTTATGAATAAATGTCGCTATGACTAACAAAAATATACTTTTAATTAGAAAACAATTGGATAGACTTGATAATTCGTTTCTTAATCTTGTAAAGAAAAGAACAAAACTTGTAGATAAGGTTTTATCAAACAAGAGATATAAAAAAGATATAATTGATAATAAAAGAATAAAAGTAATCATAAATAACATAAAAAGAAAGTCTAAACAAAAAAATATTGATCCAAAAATTACTGAACAAATTTGGAAGGCAATGATAAAGGCATATATTCAATATGAATATAGAAATTTTAAAAAATAAATTACTTACTATGAGGTGGTAGTTTTTTTTCTACAAAAAATTCGTGTTTTCTAGTATTTGGATTATATTTTTTTAGCTTTAGTTTATCCTTCGCTTTTTCACCTTTTGTCGGTTTTTTAGCGTAATATATGAATTTGCTGTCTGGGTTACTTTCAGGAACCATTCTAACTTTAAGGTGAGTTTTTTTTGCCATATTTTTTTAAATTATTTATTTTATCTAAAATTTTTGTGCTTTTATCTTTAATATTTTTTTTATAATAATCTGCTTTTAAACTAAAGGAATCATAATCGTCAAGTTTATTTATTTTTGAATTTAATACATTTTTTACACCAGTTATAGTCATTCCCTTAGTTTTCAATAAAAACTTAATTAATTTAACAATTTCAACTTGTTTGGGAGAATAATATCTTCTGTTATTTATGATTTTTGGTTTTATCTCTTTAAATTCCTTTTCCCAAAATCTAATAACATGATTTAGTGGTTTTTTATTGTCTGGGTTTATTAAATCTAAGATTTTTGATAACTCACTTATATTAATAAACTTACTCATGTTTGTTCAAAATATTTATTAGGTTTTTAGAAACCTTAAAACTAATTGATCTTCTAGATGAGATTATAAAATTTTCTTTTGTTTTTGGGTTTCTACCAACTCTTTCTTTTTTTGAAATTAATTTAAAAGATCCAATATTTTTAAGATTTAAATTATTAGTTTTTATAGTACTTTTAAAAATTAAAATTAAGTCTTCAACTATTTTCTTTGAATATAAATTAGAGAAGCCAATTTTATTGCTTAAATGCCTAGTTAGATCTTCTTTTTTATAATTATTGGTCATCCTTTTTTAAATGGCTCAAGTTTTCTTTAATTTGCATCATCATATCACCCTTAATTATCTTATAGCAAAGATCAATTGAATGATAAAAACCTAAATAATCAGTCCCACCGTGGCTTTTAACAACTGGTCCATTTAAGCCTAAGAAAATTGCTCCGTTATATTTCCTAGGATCTAATTTTTTTTTAAATTTTTTAAGAGAAAAATAACTAAAAATTAATGATAACTTGGAGAAAAGATTTTCTGTAAGAGAGTCTTTAAGACTGTCTGTAATAAATTTGGCAGTTCCCTCTGCAGTTTTAAGTGCAATATTTCCTGTAAAACCATCTGTGATTATGACATTTGACTTACCGTCCATAATTTTATTCCCTTCAATATATCCATTAAATATAAAGTTATTTTCATTACTTAGACTAGTTAATTTTTTAAAAGTTTTTTTTAGTGTTTCTGTTCCTTTAATTTCTTCTGATCCTATATTAAGAAGTGATACTAGTGGTTTTTTATTTGGAAAAAGAGATTTATATAAAGCAGATCCCATTTCAGCAAAATCAACAAGATTATTTTCATCGCATTCAATATTCGCACCTAGATCTAAAACTACATTCATACCATTTTTATTAGGCCAAAGACCTGCCAAAGCAGGTTTGCTTACTTCATTCATCATTTTTAATATCATCCTAGAAATCACTAAAAGTACGCCCGTATTCCCAGCTGAAAGACTTATATCTGAATTCCCGCTGACCTGTGACTGAATACAATTCCACATACTTGTATTTTTTGAATTTTTAATTGCAGTAAGAGGTGTTTCTTCATCGGAGACTACAGAAGAGGTGTGAATTATTTTGATACAATTCTTATCTAATGTATATTTGTTTAACTCTTTTTTAATCTTATCTTCGTCTCCAAATATATTAATTAAAAAATCTTTATTGTTTTTGTTTTTTATACAAAAATAATCTATAGCTTTAATAGTTTTGAAAGGTGAATTTTCACCCCCCATTGCATCAATTGCAATAGTAATTTTTTTTGTCATAAATAATTATTAAATATCTAAAATTTTTTTACCGTTATAATAACCTGATTTTAGATCAATATGATGTGAGAGTTTATATTCGCCACTTTTTTTATCTTCGACAATATTAGTAGAAGTAATTTTGTGGTGAGATCTTCTCATTTTTTTTTTTGACACGGATGTTTTTCTTTTAGGTACTGCCATAATTAAAATTTCTAGCTTCTCTTATCACACTTTCAAGAGGAAGTTCAAAGCAAAAGTCATAAAATTTCAAAAAATATTCCTCAAATTTGTTAAAGTTTTCATTATTTTTGATACTTAGAGAGTTAAAATACCTAAAAATTAATCTTTTATTTAATTTAAATTTATTTGAATTTTCATCCTCTATCTTAAGTAAAATATCGTATAAGATCTTATTTAATTCTTTCATCTTTTTGTTAACAGTTACATCACCAAAACCAAGTTCTCTCAAATTATTTTCAATATTATGAAATAATGAGTCGTAATCTTGCTGTTTAAATTTATCTTCTTTTTTTTTAAATACTTTCATCATTATAGAAAAATGAATAAACATCAAATAAATCCTAGACTCAAAACTATCGGGAAGATCTATTCCCTTGTAAAAAAAAATATTTCTAGATAACTTCAGCAATGTATTATATAAATTATCATTATGTTTTTTAATTTTAAAAATCATCTTTATTTAACTTTATTTTTAAGTTTTTTTATTTTAAATCATTGTCAATTTCAAGAAGCTTCTAAAAATCACGGAATTGTTTTTTTGGAAAATAGAGCAAATAAATTAATAATAAATTCAACTAACAAAAACGATGTAATAAATATTATCGGAAATCCACATTCAAAGTCTATAAGCAGTGAAAATCAATGGATTTATATAGAGAGAATTTTATCCAAAGGTGAATATCATAAATTAGGTCAAAATATTTTAAAATCTAATAATGTATTAGTTTTAGAATTTGACAAATATGGAATACTTAAAAAGAAAGATTTTTACAATAAAGATGACAAAAAAAATGTTCAATTTTCAAGTAAACAGACATCAAATGAGCTAACCAAAAAAAGCTTTATTGAGAATGTTTTATCAAGTGTAAAAGAAAAAATGTATGGAAGAAGAAAATAATTAGTGAGCAATAACTGCTAACAATAACAATGCAACAATATTTGTTATTTTAATCATTGGATTTACAGCTGGACCAGCAGTATCTTTGTAAGGATCGCCGACAGTATCACCAGTAACTGCAGATTTGTGTGCTTCAGAACCTTTCCCACCAAAATTACCATCTTCAATATATTTTTTTGCATTATCCCATGCTCCACCACCAGCTGTCATTGATACGGCAACAAATAGTCCAGTAACAATTACTCCTAATAACATTGCTCCCAGAGAGGATAAAGCTGCCTCTAAACCTCCAATTTGAAAGATTATAAAATATAAAATTATTGGAGATAAAACAGGTAATAATGAAGGGATTATCATTTCTTTAATTGCAGCTTTGGTTAACAAATCAACTAACTTACCATAGTCTGGTTTTCTTTTACCTTTCATTATACCCGGTATCTTCTTAAACTGCCTTCTGACTTCAATTACTACAGCGCCACCTGCTCTACCGACGGCTTGCATGCCCATCGATCCAAATAAATAAGGAAGCATTCCTCCTATTAGTAATCCTGCAACAACGAATGGATTAGATAAATCAAAGGTGACATTTACCCCAGCCAATGCGGAGTCTTTTACATTAGAAAAATAATTTATATCTTCTGTGTAAGCAGCAAATAAAACTAACGCTCCTAACCCTGCTGAACCTATTGCATAACCCTTTGTAACTGCTTTAGTGGTGTTTCCAACTGCATCTAAAGCATCAGTAGTTTTTCTCACATTTTTTGGTAGTTTTGACATTTCTGCAATACCGCCTGCATTATCAGTCACTGGACCATAAGCATCTAAAGCTACAACCATGCCAGTTAGTGCCAACATAGCTGTTACTGCTATTGCAATACCATATAATCCTGCCAAACTATTTGTATATAAAATTCCTGCAACAATTATCAAAGCAGGTATAGCTGTTGCCTCCATAGATATAGCTAACCCTTGGATTACGTTTGTTCCATGTCCAGTGGTTGATGATTTTGCGACTGATTTAACTGGTCTGTAATTTGTACCTGTATAATATTCAGTCACCCATATTAAGAGTCCTGTAATTATAAATCCAACAATACCGCAGAGATAAAGATCTAATCCAGTAAAGCTTGCTCCTGCATTATTATTATAATTCTTGGAAAGACCAATTAGAGAATCGGTTACTGGGTACATTATTATTAAAGAAGTTATGGCAGTTACAATAAATCCTTTATAAAGTGCGTTCATAATATTTTTATTTTTTCCTAATTTTACAAACCATGTACCAATTATAGACGTTATTATACATGCTCCTCCAATAGCTAGTGGGTAGATCATTAAATTAAAATCTTGAGGTGAAAATATCGAAGCTAAAACCATCGTAGCAACAATTGTCACTGCATATGTTTCAAATAAATCAGCAGCCATACCAGCGCAATCTCCAACATTATCACCAACGTTATCAGCAATTACAGCAGGATTTCTTGGATCATCTTCAGGTATTCCAGCTTCAACTTTTCCAACAAGGTCTGCACCTACATCAGCACCTTTAGTAAATATTCCTCCACCTAGTCTAGCAAATATTGAAATTAATGAGGCTCCAAATCCTAGTGCAACTAAAGCATTTATGATCTCACGATTATCTACATTTAGATTTATTAATATTATGTAATAAAGTGTAATGGCTAATAGAGCTAGACCTGCAACAAGCAACCCTGTAATAGCTCCAGATTTAAATGCTATTGTTAAACCAGATTGTAAACTATTTCTTGCTGCTTCCGCAGTTCTCACATTGGCTTTTACAGAAATCAGCATACCAACATATCCTGCTACACCTGACAAAAAAGCTCCAATAAAATAACCCAATCCAACTAAATAATTAAAAAAGTAAGTAACAATTGCTAAGACTAAAATTCCTACAATTGCTATAGTTTTGTATTGTCTGTTGAGATAGGCTTTAGCTCCAATTTGAATAGCTTCTGCTATTTCTTGCATTCTCGCATTACCAGGGCTAGAAGAAATGATTTGTCCAGATAAAAGATAACTGTAAGCCACAGCTAGTAAGCCTATAAATGAAATTAAGTAAAGAAGTTCTAAATAATTTGTCATTCTTAAATATTTATCGGATAGATGCCTCAAAAGAATTAAAAACGCAAGCTAAAGTTATTAATTTTAATAGATATTTACACATCTTTTCTTAGCTCTTTTGATATTTTGTCTAAAATAGCGTTCAAATATCCGATTTGAACTTTTTCTAAAAAATATTCTGATGCTTGTAAATATTCGCTTATAATGACTTTTTTTGGATTATTGTGCTTAAATAATAATTCAAATACTGCGGCAAACAATATTATTTTTAGTAATTTATCAGTTTTCTTTAAGTCTATATCGCTTGAAAGATTTCTATGAATAGTCTCCTCAATTAATTCAGACCTTTCAAGTGTTCCAGATACAACGTCTTTTATAAATTTCTTATACTGGCTTTTTGGATATTCAATTTCACTATCTGGATTCATTAAAGAATTATAAATCTTTTGAATAATCTTGACTCTAGGGCTTTTTTCTTGGGAAATATTTTTTCTTATCACAATAATTTCTGATTTAATACATCTATTACAGCTTCAGCAGCTTCTGCACCTTTGTTAGATCTTTTAATTGCTTGTTGACTGTCATAACAAGTTAAAATTCCGTTTCCTATGGGTTTTTTGCTTGAAATAGATAAATTCATTAATCCATTGGTAATTGCTTGAGATATAAACTCAAAATTTAACGTTTCGCCCTTAATAATAATTCCTAAGGCTATAAAAGCATCAAACTTTTTTATATTTCTTGAAATAGTAACAGGAATTTCAAAAGCTCCGTTTACTTTAATTGTTTTGAACTTAATTTTTGTTTTTGTCAACACTTGTTTTGTAGAATTTAATAAAAAATTTGTATCATTATATCTCGAAACAACAATTAAAATTTTTTTCATTTTAAGAACTCTTGTTTTTTTATTCTTAGACCAAAACCTTCTAAACCAATTATTTTTTTTCTTACTCTAGTTACAAGTATCATATTTTTTATTTTCAAATCTTTAATAATTTGTGCTCCAATCCCATAATATCTTAAGGTATAATTATCTTTTTCGTTTTTGTCTTTACTTTTATTGTTAATTATAACTAAAGCGAAATTCGTAAATTTTGTTAGATACTTTAAGGAGCTTTTCACTTTAGAATTAGATGATATTAACTTTGAATTTTTTAAAGTTGTTGATATTACTCTCACTCGAATTGATTTTTTGGAATTTATATTTCCTTTTTTGATTACAAAATTTTTTGAACCATCAAGTTTATTAATATATGTTAAAAATTCAAATTTATTTTTATTGTATATTTTTAATTCTTTTGAATTAATCTTAAATATTAATTTTTCATTTTTTAATTTATATTCAATTAATTCTTCAATGGATGCAATCTTGATTTTATGCTTTCTAGAAAATTTTTGTAATTCTTTTAATCTAGCCATTCTTCCATCCTCATTCATTACTTCACAAATGACTGCGCTTGGATTTATTTTTGCTAATTTTGATATATCAACAGATGCTTCTGTATGACCAGCTCTTTCTAATACGCCGCCCGGTCTAGCCACTAAAGGAAAAACATGTCCAGGTGAAACTAGATCATTTTTTTTTGCTTTTATATTAATAGCGACTCTAATTGTTTTTGCTCTATCATATGCTGATATACCAGTTGAAATTCCCTTTTTTGCCTCAATAGAAATAGTAAAAGCTGTCTGCATTCTAGATTTGTTTTTTCGAGACATTAACGGTAATTTTAATTTGTCAACTTGATTTGACGTTAGAGCTAAGCAAATTAAACCCCTTCCATGTTTAGCCATAAAGTTAATACTGCTTGAGTTACATTTTGAAGCTGGAATTACAAGATCTCCTTCATTTTCTCTGTCTTTGTCATCAACTAAAATAAACATTTTGCCTTTTTTGGCGTCGTTGATAATTGAGGAGATAGATGAAAATTTTTTATTAGACATATCAGTTGGTATATTTATATACATATTTGCCAAATATATCTAATTCAACGTTTACAATGTCATTTTTTTTTAAGTATTTTAGATTTGTAAGTTTTAAAGTATGAGGGATGATGTTGAGTAAAAAAAATCTTTTTGATACATAAGAAATAGTTAAAGAGACTCCATTAATTGTTATAGATGCTTTTTCCTCTAGATATTTATTAAATATTTTATTTTGAATTTCTAGTTTTAATATCCAAGATTTGTCAATAAAATCGATTTTTTTTATTTTTGCAGTACAATCTACATGACCTTGAGAAAAATTTCCCGATATTTTTTTTCCATAAATAAGTGAGGTTTCTAAATTAATTTTACTTCCAATTTTTAAATTTCTAAAATTTGATCTTTTAATAGTTTCATTTGAAATATAGAAAAAAGATAAATTTTTTTTAACATTATTTAACGTCAAACATACTCCATCACAGCAGATTGATGATCCAATATCTTTGTTTTTTAGGTTTAAATTACTTTTAATACAAATTAAAATACTTTTTTGATTTTTTTTAATTGAGTGAACTTCTCCTATGTTAAAAATTACACCATTAAACATTTTTAACCTTTATATTATATAGTTCGTCATTATCTAAATTAACGTTTATCTTTTTTTTTAAGCTAAAACTTTTTAAAAAACTTGAACTAATATTATTTACTCCATTTTTTTTAAGATATATGCTAGATCTAAATAAAAATAATTCGTTTATAAGATCAAATTTTAAAAGTTTAGATAAAAATGTTAAACCAGATTCTATCAAAATTCTTCTTTTACCTATCTTATATAAAATCTTTAAAAAATTAAGAAAATCTTTTTTATCATCAAGATTTTGTATCTTTACAATTTTGCATCCTTTTTTTTTGAAAAAGGAAATTTTTTTTTTATCATTCGATTTAGTAAAAATGAGTGTTTTTCTATGTTTAGTAATTTTGAGTAATTTTAAATTTCTTTTTAATTTCAATTCTCGATCAATTACTATCAAGTCAGGTTGATTAGTGCTTAGTCCTTCTAGCCTACAATTCAACAGTGAGTTATCTTCATTTATTGATTTTGAGGTTGAAATAATTGAGTCATACTTTGATCTTAAAAGATGAGTTATTTTTTCAGACCTTCCATTAGTAATTCGCTTACTTTTTTTATTAATTGTAAAAAAATCTTTAGATATGGCAATTTTAGCATCAATTAAGGGTAATTCTTTTTTCTTATTATAAATATAGCTTCTATAAAAATTATTATTTAATCTTATTTGTTTACACTTGATATTATTTCTTTTTAATAATTTTTTTGCCTTTTTGTGAGTTCTTAAATCAGGATCATTTACAGAAAAAAAAACATTTTTAATTTTTTTTCTTTTAATAATATTTATACAAGGCGGTGTAACACCATAATGAACACAAGGTTCTAAAGTAACATAAATACTTGCTCCTTTAAAATTTATCTTCTTATCTAAAGCATTGAATTCTGCATGGGGTCTTCCGTTTAAAGAAGTTACTCCAGAACTAATCACAGTATTGTTTTTAACTACTATACATCCAACAGAGGGATTGTAATTTGTTTTCCCTAAATTTTTTTCAGCTAAATTAAAAGCTAAAGTGGAATAAAAATTATGATTTGTTTTCATCTAAGTTGCCTACAAATTCCTCAAAGTCTCTTGCTTCTTTAAAATTTTTGTAGACGGAAGCAAAACGTACATAAGCAACTTTATCTAAGGATGAAAGACCTTCCATAATAAACTTACCTATAGTTGGTGTTGGTATTTCACTTTCACCTAGGCCTTCAAGATTTCGTACAATTTTGGAAATAAATTTTTCAATAGTCTCTGAGTCTATAGGTCTCTTTCTTGTAGCAATTCTAATTGATTTTGAGATTTTATCTCTATCAAATGGCTCTCTTTTACCGTTACCTTTTATAACTGTTAGTTCTTGAAATTGAACTCTTTCAAATGTTGTAAATCTTTCTTTTCTTTCACAGCCACATAATCTTCTTCTTCTGATGGCGGTTCCATCCTCGGTTGGCCGTGAGTCTACGACTGAGGTGTCTTTTTCTCTACAAAATGGGCAAAGCATAAATATTTTAACTACTATATATAGGAAAAGACGAGCAAAGTTCAATTATTTCTTTTTGAACTTCTTTTTCTATTTTTGAGTTATCTTCTTTATTCCTGCTTAATCCTTGAACTACTTTAAAAATTAAATCTCCAACTAACTTAAATTCGTTTTCTCCAAAACCTCTGGTAGTGCAAGCAGGTGTACCTAACCTGATGCCAGATGTTATCATTGGACTTTCAGAGTCAAAGGGAATTCCATTTTTGTTACAAGTGATATTAGCTCTACCAAGAGAAGCTTGAGCATCTTTACCAGTCACACCAAAAGATCTTAGATCTATTAACATTAAATGAGTATCAGTTCCACCTGAAAAAATTTTAAAACCTTTTTCAGTTAATCTTTGAGAAAGAACCTTAGCATTATTTATTACATTTTTTGTATATTCTTTAAAATCTCCTGATAGAGCTTCTTTGAAACAAACTGCCTTTGCAGCAATAACGTGCATCAATGGTCCACCTTGTAAACCTGGAAATATTGCACTGTTAAATTTTTTAATTAGATCTTCTTTGTTTGTTAAAATAATTCCTCCTCTTGGACCTCTCAAAACTTTATGAGTTGTTGAAGTAACTACATCTGCATATTTAGTAGGGTTTGGATAGGCACCTCCGGCCACTAAACCAGAAAAATGAGCCATATCAACTAGAAAGTAAGCTCCAACTTTATCGCAAATTTCTCTAAATTTTTTAAAATCAATTACTCTAGAATAGGCACTACCTCCTGCAATAATAAGTTTTGGTTTTTTTTCAGTGGCAATTTTTTCTACACTTCCGTAATCAATCAATCCCGTTTCTTTATCAACCTCATAATGAAGTGCATTAAACCATTTTCCTGATTGGGCTGGTTTTGCACCATGAGTAAGGTGTCCACCTGAATTTAAACTCATGGCAAGAGTTGTATCGCCAGGTTTTAGTAGAGCTAAATAAACAGCACCATTTGCTTGAGCACCTGAATGAGGTTGCACATTAGCAAACTTACAGTCAAATAATTTTTTAGCTCTTTCAATTGCTAAATTTTCTGAGATGTCTACATGCTCACATCCTCCGTAATACCTTTTACCGGGATAACCCTCAGCGTATTTATTAGTTAAAACAGATCCTTGCGCCTCTAAAACAGCTTTTGAAACAATATTTTCAGATGCGATTAGTTCTATATGATTTTGTTGTCTCGAAAACTCAGCTTGTATTGATTTATATAAATCATTGTCAGCTCTTTTTAAATCTAATTTAAAAAAACTGTTTAAGTATTTATTTAATTTAAATGCTATAGACATAATTATATTTTTTTTACCCTTCTTAGATGTCTGCCGCCCTCAAATTTAGTAATTAAAAAAGTTTCGACTAATTTTAGCGACAATTTTTTTTTTGTTAATCTAGCACCTAATGCAATTATATTAGCATTATTATGTTGTCTAGACAATCTTGTAGACCTCAAATTATAGCAGACAGCTGCTCTAATTGTTTTGATTTTATTGGCACTTATTGCCATACCCGTCCCTGAACCACAAACTAGTATGCCTACATCACTTTTATTTAACTTGATTCTATTTCCAAGCTTTTTGGCATAATCTGGATAATCGACGGAATGATTGTTGTAAGGGCCTAAATCAAATACAGAAACATTCTTATCGATTAAATAATTTTTTATATTTTCTTTTAAATTAAAACCTGCATGATCTGAGGCAATACATACAGTTTTAAAAATCTTGTTTAGTTTTATATTGCTCATAATAGTTAATTAAATTACACTATTTACAATAATATTAATATATTTGTCGCATAACATATTAAATTATCAGGACTATACATGAATATTTTCGGCTCATATCCCAAAACAAGGTTAAGAAGACTTAGAAAATCAAGATGGATGAGGAATCTTATTTCAGAAACCAGTATTTCAAGTAATGACTTGATTTTACCAATATTTATTAGAGATGGTAAAAACAAAGTAGAAATAATTAAATCCATGCCTGGAGTAAAAAGATATACAATAGACAAACTCCCAACTATTCTTAAACAGGTAAAAAAATTCAAAATACCTATGGTTGCTTTATTCCCATATACACCTAATAATAAAAAAGATGATATAGGTAGTGAGGCTTTGAATTCTGACAATCTAGTATGTAGAAGTATAAGACTTATAAAAGAAAAATTTCCAGAAATAGGTGTAATGTGTGACGTAGCATTAGATCCTTATACATCGCATGGCCATGATGGAGTAATATTCAAAAAACAAGTTGATAATGAACGAACAATAAAGATATTAGTCAAGCAAGCTTTATTACAAGCTGAAATGGGTTGTGATGTAATCGCGCCATCAGATATGATGGATGGACGTGTTGGAGAAATTAGAAAAGCTTTAGATAAAAATAATTTTAAAGATGTAAGCATTTTATCTTATGCTGTAAAATATGCATCGAGTTTTTATGGTCCCTTTAGAGATGCGGTTGGAACGAAATCCAAATTAAAAAGTGATAAAAAAACATATCAAATGGATTATAGAAACACATTGGAGTCTTTTAGGGAGGTTGGACTTGATATAAAGGAAGGGGCAGATATGGTTATGGTAAAACCTGGTATAATTTATTTAGATATAATTAATAAAATAAAAAAAAATTTTAAGATTCCAGTATTAGCTTACCAGGTGTCTGGAGAATATTCGTTAATGAAAAATGCAATTCAAAAAAAAATTTTAAATGAGGAGTCTATAATAGAAAGCATTTATTCATTTAAAAGAGCTGGCGCGTGCGCAATAGTAACTTATTTTGCAATTGATATAGCAAAAAAATTAAAAAAATATTAATTATAATAGCTTTCTAATAAAATTCTTGACTTCGGGAAATGTAAATTGTGTGGGAAAAAAAATTTATTTTGAATAATATTTCTTGTAAAATAAAGTGATTTCTTTATTAGGATGTTTGATAATTTTTCTGGGAATTTTTTTTCTATAAGAAATTTCGGCACTTCATAATTAAAATTATCAATTTGTATTTTTTGAATATCATTTTGAAAATTATTATTTTTGAAATTTTCTAGATTTGTATCATAACCTAGATTTTTAATTAAATTCAACTCTAGAAAGATAAATAGTATTATCCAATTTTCTAAATTAATAGAATTTAGAAATTCCTCGAAAGAGTTATAAATATTTTCATTAGGTTGAGAGTCTGGTAATAAAATATTTAAAATTGATGATAATGATAATAAAGCTGAAGATCTCTCTTTATCATTGAAATACAATGGTGATACTGGTTTCACTAATTCGGTTTTAAAATATCCTAATCTGTTTTCATTTTTTGCATTATGAATTATGTGAAGTTTATTTGATATTTGTAAATAATTTTTAATTTTTCTTGAATTGCCCCCGTATACGATGCCAGAAACTTTACCTTTATTCTTTGTAAATACATCTATTATACTAGCATTTTCTCTAAATTTTCTTTTTGATAAAAGATAACATTCATCTTCCCAGTTCATATATTTAAAATTTTAATTAATTTTGCCGCAGCATTTTGTTGTGCATTTTTTTTCGATGTACCTTCTCCTACTATCTTTTTTGAAAGAGGTATTTCAACTTCAGTTTTAAATATAGGTTTGTGTTGAGGGCCAGTTTTTTTAAAAAAAGTATATTTTGGTAATTTTTTATACTTTTTTAAGCTATATTCCTGCAGTTTGGTTTTAGGGTCTATTAACGTGATAACAGAGTCTAAAATAAATTTTTTCCATAAATTAAGAATAAATTTCTCAGATTGCTTGAGACCTCCATCTAAATAAACTGCGCCAACGATAGCCTCTAAACAATCAGCTACAATTTTATCAGCAGACCTTTCTAAATTTTTATGGGAAGCGCCTAAATAAAGAAATTTTTTCAAATTTAGTTTTTTTGCAATATTTACACATGTTCGTTTATTAACTAAATTTGCAAATTTTTTATCAATTATCCCCTCTTTTTCATCAGGATATTTGTCTAAAAGTATTTTTGCAATAATTAAACCTAGTACTCTATCACCAAGGAACTCTAACTTTTCATTATTTTTATTAGTATTAAAGCTTTTGTGAGTTAAGGCACCTTCTAATAACTTTATATTTTTAAAATTATATTTTAACAAATTTTCTAATTCTTTTAGCGATCTGTTCATTATAAAATTTTAAATAGCCTTTCTAACCTAAAAGATTTATTTAAATTCCAAAATTTCAATAAGCTGCTTTTGTTCGTATCATTTGAAAAGAAAATTATTTTTGCTTTACCAACTAGGTTTAAATTGGTTACGTATCCAACTTCATCAAGAAATCTACTATCCTTAGAGCAATCTCTATTATCACCCATTAAGAAATAATGGTTAGATGGTACCTTATATTTTTTTGTATTTTGTAAAGTCCCAGCTTTATTATAAGAAGCTAAATGGCTTACTCCATTAGGCAATGTTTCTATAAACGTATTGGTATCGAAATTAAAATTACCGCATTTTATTGGAGTGGAAATTTTTGTTTTTTTTCGTAAAATTTTTTTTCCATTTATAAAAAGTTCTCCTTTAATAAATTGAATTTCATCTCCTGGTAATCCTATTAATCTTTTAATATAATCAGTTCTATTGTCTGCAGGTGTTTTAAAAACAACTAAATCACCTTGGATAGGATTTTGAGACAAAAAACGATTGTTTGAAAAGTTTGGACTAAAAGGGAAAGAATGTTTGCTGTACCCATAAGTATATTTAGTAACAAATATTCTGTCTCCGACTAGTAATGTGGGTTCCATTGAGGATGAAGGTATATAAAAAGGTTGAATAATTAACGATCTAATTAATATGGCAATTATTAAAGCTCCAGCTAAGGTTTTAATATTATCAGAAATTATAGATACAATTTTATTTTTTTTCATAT
>CACLXL010000005.1 GCA_902610975.1 uncultured Pelagibacteraceae bacterium | reverse complement strand
TATTTATACTATGGCTAGGTTGGTTCGGATTTAATGGTGGATCTCAATTAGCTTCTGGTACGTTAGAAGACGTTTCATCAGTCGCAACAATTTATATCAATACGAACTTAGCTGCAGGTGGCGGTGTATTAGCTGCTGCAACAGTATCAAGATTAATTGGTGGTAAAACTGACGTAGTAATGATGCTTAACGGCGCGATAGCCGGTTTAGTAGGTATTACGGCAGAACCATTAACACCAAGTCCGTTAGCTGCAATCTTTATTGGAGCAATAGCAGGAGTATTAATGTACTTCTCAGTAAAATTATTGTTCAAAATGAAAATTGACGACGTAGTTGGTGCCATACCAGCACACTTAGTAGCTGGGGTATGGGGTACATTAGCAGTGCCATTAACAAACAGTGATGTTACTTTTGGAGCACAATTCCTAGGAACAATCTCAGTAGTGGTATTCGTATTCATAGTCTCGTTTATTGTTTTCCAAATTATTAAAAATACAATTGGATTAAGAATAAGTAAAGAAGCTGAAAGACTAGGAACTGACAAAGCAGAAGTTGGTGTAATAGCTTACGGTATAAGAGACTAAAACAATTTAGCTTATCTCCTCCCTCGTTAGTTGGAGAAATATCAAGGCCCGGAGACCCCCTTCGGGCCTTTTTTTTTAGAAAATCATTAGATTTTTTTTCAGGTTGTATTTTTGCTATACTTTATAGTCCATCAAAATTTAAATTTGTAAAAATTTCTCTAAAAGTTCGTCATATTTCAAATGATATAGATCTTATTTGGTTTTAGATTTAAAAGCTTTAATGGATGTGAGTAATTTTATACTTGAAATCGGTTAAACGACCAAAAAGAGTGTATCGACAAATGCGTTGCAAAACATAGCTTAATTCGCTCTCTTTTGAATGATATTTTATTTGATGGAGCATCATTTATTTATTAGAACAAACAAAATTAAACACTTCTTTAGCATGATCTTTTACTCTTACATTTGACCAAATTTTTTTAACTTTCCCTTTATCTATGAATATAGTTGTTCTGATTGTTCCAAGAAATTTTTTACCCATAAAAGACTTCATTCCCCAAACACCATATTTTTTTTGAGATTTCACATTTGGATCTGAAAGGAGTTCAAATGGAACCTTGTATTTCTTTTTAAATTTTTCATGACTTTCAATACTGTCTTTTGAAATTCCAATAACTTCACATTTTATTTTTTTAAATTTTTTATAAAATTTTGAAAAATCCTTGGTTTCAAGAGTGCATCCTGGTGTGTCATCTTTAGGATAAAAATATACTACTAATTTACTTTTTATTTTTTTTAGATCAAATCTAGTATTTCTTGTTCCGAAAAGCTTAAATAAAGGTGCTTTTTTATTTTCTTTAATTTTCATTGTCATTCCAAAGTTTTTTTAAATTTATAAAAGGCGAAACTCCAAATATTGAATTGATATTTGCACAGTGAACAGCCAAAGAGGGAATAGGAGACAAGCATGGATGAGATTTATAAATATTGTGAAGGGGTTTTTCCCAAGGATCTGTCCATTCTAAGCCCATTTTTTCTAGTTCTGAAAAATATTTCTCAATTAATTTTTTATTAGTCATAAAGGTGACTAGACTTTCTGAAACTAATCTCCAATGATTTTTTTCTCCTAGATAAACCTTAGTATCTTCATCTTTTGTGTATAAATAAGGATAATCAGAAGGTAATAAAATGATATCTTGAGAAAATAAAGAATAAAATTTTTCATAACTAAAAATCATTTCAACTATAGAATTTATTGAATGTAAATAATCATCTTCTACAAAATAAATTAGATCTGCCTCTTCATTTTTTGCTATCAGAAGAGAATTATAGAAATTGGCCATATTTGAAAATTTAGCTTTTGAGTAACCGTCTTTAATTTTATCTTTGTATTCATTTAAGTTTATCGAAATAACTTTAGTATTAATTTGTGACTCCTTTAAAATTTCTTCAATAATTTTTAAATCCTCCTCAGGTGAGTTCGTATCAGTCACAATTAATTCAAAATTAATTTCTTTAAATTTCTCTTTAGCTTTTTGAGTTGCCTTGATTAACGATCTTAATGTTCTAAAGGTATATTCATTTTTCTCACTATTGAAAATCCTCCTCTTATTTTGATCCATAATTAGTTCAGATGTACAAGTACGAACTATGATTTTAAGTGACTGAACTTTCCTTTTAATATTGATTTGACCTAGAGGTATAGTAATTGACTTTTTTCCTTGAATGCTGAGAGTATCATTTAACTCTTTTCCTAATGTTGGAGAGCTGAAATTAGATTGATCAATAATTTCAAATCCAATAATTCTGCAAATTTTAATAAATATTTTTTTAAATACATTTGTTTTTTTTGTATTTTCTATTTTTTTCATTCTGGTCAAATATATATATTAGTTTATATTCTACTTCTATGAACATTAAATCATCACAACAATTAGTGGAAGAAGCCAACAAATCTATTGAAATATTAAGTCCGGAAGAAGTAAAAAAACTGATGGAAAAAAATGAAATCACTCTAATAGATGTAAGAGATATAAGAGAGCTTTGGAGAGAGGGAACAATTGAAAATTCCAAACACATTCCAAGAGGAATGCTAGAATTCTGGCTTGATCCTAATAGTAGTTACTATCAAGAAAATAAAATCAATGATTCAAAAAAGATGGTTTTTTTCTGCGCGATGGGTTTTAGATCTGCTTTGGCTACCAAAGCCTTGGTAGATATGGGTTTTAAAAATGTAGCCAATGCTAACGGCGGGTTTGAAGCACTAAAAAATGCAGGGCTTAAAGTTATTAAGAAAGATAAAAAATAATTTTATTTACTTGCTTCCTTTAACACGAATTCAATTCTATCCTGGCCCCAAAATATTTTATTATTTGAAACAAAAGTTGGAGCTCCAAAAACACCTTTTTCATAAGCTTCACTTGTTCTTTTTTTTAGAGATTCTTTAATAGATGATGAAGTTGCTCTTAAAGCAAAAGTTTTTGGATTCACATTTAGGTTCTTTAAAATTTTTTGAATAATGTTGTCATCATTCATGTTCAGACCGTCTTGCCAGATAGCATCAAAGATATTATCTATGTAATAACTTTTAAAATTATCTTCTTCCGCTACAAAAACACCACGCATTAGATTTAAACTTCTTATTGGAAAATAAGAGTTAAATTTAAATTTCACATTATTTCTTTCTGCAATTAATTTACAATCGCGTATCATATGTTTTGCTTTTGCTGGAATAAAAGCTGGAGCTTTTATTCCATGTAAATTATGTAAACCACCTAAAAGAATCGGCTTGTATCGAATTTTTATTGATAATTTATGCTCAATTTTTCTTAATTCTTTATGAGCAAGAAAAGAATAAGGACTCACGAAGTCAAAATAAAAATCAAATGGTTTAATCATTAAAGCTGATTTTTTTAGCAAAGAAAATTCTTATAAACCAGTAGACCACTAATCCTACTGGCCCTGAAAAATAAGTTAAAACCAGCGAAGGAATAGTAATAATTTTAGGTATTAAAAACTTCCTAGCATCTCTCACTATCCATGCACCTGCAAATAAACTTATTGAGAGAAAATGTAGCCAAAAAACTAGTAACAAAATTTCATTAGCAAACATTGAGTACAGGCCATCTAATCCACTATATAATTCAAAACCATCAAAAATATTTTCTTCTAAATAAAGATTAAAAGTCAAATAAATATAACCAATAGCCAAAAGCAAAGGGGCGATAATAGATTGGGTGAAAAAGTTCGTGAACCCATGATTTGGTACAAAAATTAATAACAGCCAAAAAGGTATTACTCCCCAGTTAGCAGCTAAATAAATATTTTCTACAGTTACGTAAGCCAATAGATTATTAAACATAAAAATAATATAGTATATTAAAATAATGAATCCCACATCAAATAAAAGTGATTTTGAAGATCTGACAACTAATTTAAAAGATATAGCTTACTCTTATCTTGAAAAATATAATCCATCAAAACAACAGCTCAAAGTTTATCTACTAAAAAAATATTTGTTGAAAATTAAGGGCACTAAATCCAAAAAAGAGGTGTCTTCAATAATTGATCAAATAGTTACAAATTTAGAAAAAAATAAACTTTTAAATGATGAAATGTATTCAGACTCGAAAGCCAGAATGTATTTACGCCGAGGTTATTCTTTAAATAAAATTAATCAATCACTTAAAAGTAAAGGTATAGACGATAAATATGTTGAACAGAGCATTGAGAAGATAAAAGAAAATCAAATCGAGCCCGACTTCGTATCTGCCTTAAAACTTTGTAAAAGAAGAAGAATAGGTCCTTTAAGACCAGA
Source organism: uncultured Pelagibacteraceae bacterium (assembly GCA_902610975.1). Classification (GTDB taxonomy): domain Bacteria; phylum Pseudomonadota; class Alphaproteobacteria; order Pelagibacterales; family Pelagibacteraceae; genus Pelagilacustribacter. The sequence continues at coordinate 92,916 of CACLXL010000005.1, read as the reverse complement.
AAGTAATCGTGAATTATTTTATAAAAAAGATATGGGAATTTTAGCAAGAGGTGGATTCAGTTTTGAATTATCTAAAAGAGTTTTAGATCTGGAAACGAGCGAATTTAAAAAATTAATTAAGATTATCTGACTTTTTTTTCTTTTCTTCCTCCACGAGGATATCAAGTTTTCTTTTTAATGAATTTTTTACTAGAATAAAAAAGAGAACTCCGAATAAAGTTACAGATGTTATTATTATCAAAATTGTTTTAATCATTGAGTTTTTCAGATCTTTTTATTAATAAACTTGAATTTTTATAATCTTCTTTTCCATATACAAAAGGTTTGCCATCCAATGTTTTTATTATGGCACCAGCATTTTGAGCAATTGCATGTCCTGCAGCATAATCCCATTCGTTTGCTCTTTCTCTTGCAGCATAAATGTCATATTCACCAGTTGCAATAACGCAAAATTTATATGAACTTGCCATTTTGACAATTGAAGTAACATTATGTTTTTTTAATATATTCAATATCATATCAGAGGGCTTTATAACGCTTGATAAAGCAACAATTTTTTCTTTGGGCTGCTTTTTTTTACAATTTAATTTTTTAACTTTATTCTTTTCAATAAGATAACTTTCTCCAGGAGCATATGTAAAAAAAAGTCTATCCTTTTTAGGCACTCCTACTAATCCAATTACTGGAACGGAGTCTATTATTAAAGCTGCATTGAGTGTATATTCATCTTTTCCGGCAATATATTCTTTTGTTCCATCTATAGGATCTATAAGCCAGAAGATTTTTGATTTGTTTTTTTCTTTTAAATCCACTGTTTCCTCTGAAATTATTTTTACATTTGGAGTTAATTCAAGAATTTTTTTCGTAATTAATTCATTAGCTCGTAGATCACCATTACTGACAGGTGATTTATCATTTTTGATCTCTATTTTTAGACCTTCATTAAAAAGTCTAATACTTTCTTTTCCAGCAAAATTAAAAGTCTCGATTAAGTTTTCTGTAATATTTTTAAAATCGAAGTTATTCATTAATTTTTTCTAATTTGACATTCTCGATATTTATCACCCTTTTTCCAAAATTTTCGAAGTTAACTGTTACCTTATTTCCAATAATTGACTGCACTTGTCCTATACCCCAATCCTCATTAGCAGGATTTTTAACATAATCGCCAGGCTCAAAATCAATAAGCATTATGGAAAATAAATAATAATTATATTATACACTAATATGAATTCTCTAGGAATTAATAAATCAAATAAAAATACAAAAGTAGTGGTTGCTATGTCAGGAGGAGTTGACTCTTCAGTGGTAGCTGCCTTGATGAAAGAAGCTGGATACGACGTAACTGGAATTACTTTAAAACTTTACGACGATACTAAACAATCAAAGGAAGGCAGACAATGTTGTGCTGGACAAGATATTATGGACGCTAAGAGAGTTTCAGAAAAAATTAACATTAATCATGAAATTTTATATTACCAAAAAAAATTTAAAACTGAGGTGATTGACTCATTTATTGACAGTTATTCAGCAGGAGAAACTCCAATACCGTGTGTTCAATGTAATCAAACAGTTAAATTTAGGGATCTCTTCAGGTACGCAAAAGATTTAAAAGCCGATGCATTAGTTACAGGACATTACGTTTCCAGAGTTCAAAACAGCAAAAATGCAAGCATGTATCGCGCAAAAGATCTTACCAGAGATCAAAGTTATTTTTTATTTAGCACTACGCAAGAACAACTTAATTTTCTGAGGTTTCCTCTTGGCGAAATTGATAAATCTGAAACTAGATCAATAGCAAAAAAACTTAATTTAAATGTAGCAGATAAGCCCGACAGCCAAGATATTTGTTTCGTTCCTAACGGTGATTATAGTTCTGTAATCAGAAAATTTAGACCTGAGTCATTTAAAAAAGGTAAAATAATTGATGTATCTGGCAAAGAACTTGGTGAACACGATGGTATAATTAATTACACTATAGGACAAAGGAAAGGAATTAAGATTTCTAGCGATAAAGCACTTTATGTAGTTAATATCGATGCTGACAAAAACATAATCGTTGTTGGAAATAAAAAAAGTTTAGAAATAAAAGAAATTAAATTAAGAGAATTAAATTTTTTAGCACCAAAGGAAAAATTTAATGAAGAGATAAAAATTAAAGTTAGATCAACTGGGAGGTTATTAAAAGCTAAAATAAACTTAAATGATAATTGTGCTAATGTAAGCATTTTGGAAAAAGAAACTGGAGTCTCCCCTGGTCAGGCTTGTGTTTTTTATTCTAAAGACAATTTTGGGGATAAGGTGCTCGGAGGGGGTTGGATAGACAAGACTTTTAATAATAATTTATCCACTTAATTAACAGCCTTACTCAAGACACGTATTTAGTGATAACATTTAAAATCTAATGTGATTTAATGAAGTTAATTAAGAGGCAACTCTTAACTGGCCATTTGAGGAAAAACCGAGAGGTTCAAGCTTAAAGGGCAGAAAGGTGAACCTAGTAGCGCTAGAATAGTTCATCGGGATGGCTTGGCGGTAGCGCCTAAAACGACGAGCCAAAACTACTAAATTTCTGGGCGAAAGCCTGGAAATTTAAGTGGTTCTCCTCCAAAAAAATCTTGATAATAAATAAAATACAATAACACCTATAAAGTAATTCCATTCCAATGCATGTTTGAAATGCGTATTTCCTTTTGTAACTAAAATAGGCAAACTTAAAATTGCAACGATAACTAATATTGAAACAAGAAAAGCTTTGATCATTAAGACTTTTTTATTAATAAATTTTTCTAATTTACTTTTAAGTTTGTATAAATGATAAACTAATAAACCCTGAGCAATAAGCTCAAAAATTATAAATAATAATAAAACAACTCGTCTAAAAAGTTTATAAATTTGAACATCAAATTTTATTCCTAGAAAAATAGAATGAATAGCTAAAAATATTGCTGATAAAATTCCAAATTTTTTAAAGTTAAAATTAATATCAGAAGAGTATAATTTATTTACTAAATTATTATTTTCTCTCCAATAATAATACAATAAAACTGCAGTCAATATCATTGAAGGTTTAAAAATTAGGTATTGGGGAAAGGTTCTTGATGCTCTACTTATAGACAAACTCCCATCTAGATAAGGAATTGAAAAAGCAGATCTTCCAAGCTGATCAACTGCAAATATGGTTCCTTCTAAAAATTCTGGATTCTGAGATATTATTAAACAAAAATTAATAGCAAGTAATGGAACTAAAAATATCCATATACTCAATTTTCTAATTTGAGTTATTACATGCATAAATATTTAAATGATTATTTCTTCTTATTTCTTTTTCTAGCTCTTCTTTTTTTTGATCCGATTTTTCTTCTTCCTCGGTGCTTTTTTGGATAACCCATATTTTTGCCTCCTTTTTTATATCTAAATTAGTAAAGTACTATATAAAAGTCAGATATACTTATTTTATGAAAAAGTCTATAAGCACATTCTTAAAACACCCCACTAAAGACAGTACTAATAGGTCTGCAAATCCTCCAGTAACTAGAGCCTCAACTATTTTATTCAATTCAATTCAAGAAATGTATCAACATGAATTGAAAATTAAAAAACATAAAAAAGTATCACATTATACCTATGGAAGATATGGAAGTACGACGACAATAGAACTCGAGAATATTTTAAAAGAATTAGAGCAGGCTTATCACGTTTTTTTGACAGGAACTGGTTTTGGAGGAATAGCTTTGGCTTTAATGTCTCTCTGCAGACCAGGAGATGAAATTTTGGTTTCTGATAATGTATATGGTCCAACAAAAGAAATATCTCAAGAATTGCTAAAAGAGTTCAATGTTATTGCAAAATTTTATAATCCCGACTCATTTGAAGACCTAAAAAATAAAATTTCAACAAAAACAAAAATGATATTAGTTGAAAATCCTGGCAGTAATACTTTTGAATTTCAAGATTTATCAAAAATCACTCAGTTAGCAAAAAGAAAAAAAATTTTTACTCTTTTAGACAATACATGGGGAACTCCGCTTTATCTAAAGCCATTAAAAATTGGTTTTGACATGTCTTTTTGTTCCGCTACAAAATATTTTTCAGGTCATTCAGATGCTATGGGGGGTTCTCTTGCTGTAAATAAAAAAGTTTTTAAAAAGATTATGTTTTTTTATAAATTATCTGGCTACAGAATGTCAGCCGATGAGGCTTATTTGATCATAAGAGGGTTAAGAACTTTAGACACAAGACTAAAACAACATAGTGAGAATACAAAAGTTATTATCAATTTCTTAAAAAGACAAAAAAAAATAAAAGAAATTCTTTACCCTCACAATCCTTCCTCTAAAAATTATAAACTTTGGAAAAAATATTACTCTGGCGCAACTGGCTTGCTCTCAATAGTAATTAAAAGCAAAAAAAAATCTTCTGTAATACAATTTGTAAATTCTTTAGAATTATTTGGCATAGGATATAGCTGGGGAGGTTTTGAAAGTTTAGCTATATTTCAAGAATTAAAAAATAATAAAAAAGATGAATATTTGAAAGGACGTCAATTTTACCGATTTAAAAAAGATGAATTTATTGTAAGACTACACATTGGATTAGAAGATCCGAAAGATTTAATTAATGATCTTAAAAAAGGTTTAAAAAAAATTAAGTAATGAAAAATTTTTTTCCAAATAAAACTGCATTATATGCTTTAATAGCTGCATGTTTAGTTGTCTGTGCAACTATGGGAGTAAGACAAACATTTGGACTTTACTCAAGTAATTTTGAGACCAGTGGGGGAACTTCAAATACAGAATTTGGATTAGCGATTGCAGTTCACGCAATCTTTTGGGGAATTTTTACTCCAATTTTTGGGAGAATTTCTGACAGACTTGGTGGTTATGTTGTAATTGTTCCAGCTTTAATTTTCTACTCGATATCAATGCTGTTAATGGGAAATAACTTCATTTCAGGCATGTGGCTACAAATTAATTTAGGTCTACTTGTTGGTTTGGGTTTAGCAGGCGCTGCCGGGACTATTCTTACTCCAATGATTTCAAAACATTTTCCAAATGAAAATAGAAGTAAAGCAGCAGGTATTGTTACAGCTTGCGGAGGTTTAGGAATGTTTATTTTTCCTATTATGGCAAATGTTTTTAAAAATATTTCTACTTGGCAAATGTCTTTTATTATTTTTTCGATTATTTTATTTTTAATGTGTATACCCGGGTTTTTTGTTAAACTTCCTATAAACCAAGCATTAAATCAAAATACTAACATTGACAATCGAAGCTTGAAAGAAGTTTTAAAAGAATCTTTTGCACATAAAGGATTTAGATTATTAGTTTTAGGTTTTTTTGTTTGCGGTTTTCAAATCACTTTAATAGCTACTCATGTCCCAAGATATGTTCAAGATAAAGGGTTAGCAGATTGGACGGGAATGGCTATTTTAGCATTAATTGGTTTTTTCAATATTATTGGAACTTTAGTGATGGGTTATTTAGGCGATAAATACAGTAAAAAAATACTTTTAAGTGGACTTTATTTTTTAAGAGGAATTACATTAATTTTATTTATTTTTTTACCAGCCTCAAATTTGTCTGCTGTGTTGTTCGGTACATCATTCGGATTATTATGGCTTGCTACTGTACCAGCTACTAACGGTATCGTTGCTCAAATTTTTGGTACAAAAAATTTAACTCTTCTCTTTGGCATAGTATTCCTAAATCATCAATTTGGATCATTTCTGGGTGCTTACTTAGGAGGTTATTTTTACGATCAATTTGGAAGTTTCGATTATGCTTGGTATCTAGCTATAGTCTTGTCATTTATTGCTACAGCTCTTCACCTTCCAATAGATGAAAAGCCTCTAGCAACTGTGGATAAAACTATCTAAGGTTGTAAATTGAGTCCCTAAGTGAATCAAAAGTGAATCAAAACGTGAACATTTTGTTAGTTACAACTCTTAATTGTGGATAAGATTTATGTTTAATAATTAAAAAATTTTTTATAGGCTTAAGACAACAAAGGAGCACAAATGTTTTCATCTTACTTAGGAAAAAAATTAGATAAATATCACTTATTAAAACATCCATTTTACCAAATTTATTGGAACGAGGGAAAGCTAAACAGAGAAATCATAAAAGATTACGCTGAGCAATATTATCAACACGTTAAAGCGTTTCCTAGATACATAAGCGCTACACATTCCATTTGTGAAGATCTTGAAAAGAGACGAATTCTACTTGAAAATCTTCAGGATGAGGAAAACAAAGATGGAGATCATCCAAAACTTTGGAAAAATTTTGCGAAATCTTTAGGTGCAGACGAGTCTATTGAAAATGTTAAGCTAGATTGGTTTACGAAAGATATGATTGAAAATTTCTTTGTTCAGGCTAGAAAATCATATGCAGAGGGATTAGCATCACTTTATACCTACGAGAGGCAAATTCCTGAAATAGCAGAGACTAAGATACAAGGCTTAAAAAAATTTTACGGTGTGAGCTCTAAAGAAGGGTTAGAATTTTTTGAGGCGCACAAGTCTGCTGATGTTATTCATAGGGCTGAATGTGAAAAACTTTTAGATAGTCTTTCCGAGGAAGAACAAAAAAAGGCTGAAAACGCCTCATTGTTAACTGCAAGATATCTATGGAATTTTTTAAGTGGAATGGTTTCTAAGCATAAGCTTGGTCAAGTAGCTGCTTAATTTTAACGTCTAGATTGACAATTTAGGATAAGAGGAATACCTATGAACTAGGTATGGAAATATATCTACCAATTGTTCAAGTTCATATTGATATAATTTTAATTTTATTCATTAGTTTTGCAGTAGGAGTTTTATCAGGTTTATTTGGTGTAGGTGGAGGATTTTTAATGACACCATTTTTAATTTTTTTAGGTATACCACCTGTTTACGCAGTTCCTAACGAAATAAACAACATTTTAGCTACCTCAGTTTCTGGATCAATGACTCATTGGTTTAAAAATACTTTGGATTATAAGATGGGATTAATGATTATTATTGGAGGAGTTATTGGAACTATTCTTGGTATTATTACATTTACTTTTTTTAAAGAAACTGGAAAGCTAAGTTTAATAATTTCATTATCTTATATGTATCTTCTAGCCATTATTGGAACTTTAATGTTAATTGAAGGCGCAAAAGAAATAGATAGAGCTAGAAAAAAGCTAATTTTGAAACAAAAACTTCACACCCATTATTGGATTCACGGTCTTCCTTTTAAACTTAGATTTCCAAAATCAAGACTTTACGAAAGTGCTTTTACCCCAATTATTTTAGGAGTTATAGTTGGTTTTATTGCTGCTTTGATTGGTGTAGGAGGTGCTTTTTTAATGGTACCCGCTATGATTTATCTTATTGGTATGCCAGTAAAGCTAATACCTGGTACTTCTTTATTTGTTACAGTTTTCATAAGCGCATTGGTAACTATACTACATGCGTTTAATTATGGATCGATAGATTTAATTTTAGTTATAATTTTAGTTGTAGGCTCTATTGTAGGAGTTCAAGTTGGTCAAAAAGTAGGACAATATTTAGATAGTTCACATTTAAAAACTTTGTTTGCTATGTTGTTATGTGCAGTAGCAATCGCAATTGCATACGACACATTTTTCTATGAAGGTATTAGACAAATTAAAAATACCGAAATAGTAAACTTTGATAATCTAAATTTTTTTTCTCAATTTATCTCAAAACTGTCTGAAAATAATCCACTTCTTTATGGATCTTTAGCAATACTTTTAGCGATTGTTTTAGGAGCTATAGGTGCCGGAGGAAGACAATTATTAAGCAAATATAGATATATATTTTTAATTAAAAAGAATTAATTCATTGCTCTAATTAGTCCGAAAATTGAGATTAAAATTAAAAAATATAAAACATATTTTTTATAATTTTCTTTTGTACTTCCAGTGAATAATTTTGTTCCAATAGACACTCCAAACGGTACAATTAAGATTAAAGGTAAAGTTCTATATATAACCTTGTAACTTAATATTTCATTGAAATAAGCAAGCACAAAAGCGTATAAGTCAGTGAAGAAAAATAGCGCTGCTAGGGATGCTCTAATTACAGCTGGCTCTGCGGCTATAATCAAAAAATAGAGGGCTATTGGCAATCCTGCTAAAGTTCCAAAACCATTAACGGTCCCAGCAGTTGCTCCTACAAAAAACTTAGAAATATTATGATTTAGCTTTTTGTTTTTATATCCGCGTAATAACAAAATTGCAAAGACTAGAACTGTAATTGATATAATTAAATGAGTTATTCTTGGCTCTAATATTGACAACAAGTGAACGCCAAAAGGTGTTCCAATTGATACACCTACAAGTAAGTAAATAACAAATTTCCAATTTATTTTTTTCCAAATACTGGGAATCATAAAAAAACTAGCAGTAATTTCTAATAACAAAATAATTGGTACGATTTCTTTTGGAGGAAGAATAAAAGACAATAGAGAAACACTTGAAGCAGAAAAACCAAATCCACTAAAACCTCTAACAGTTGAGGCAAATAAAATAATACCACAAAAAAATAAGAATTCTAAAAATGATAAATCTATAGCAGTTAACATACAATTAATTTAAGATACTCATTGGATCTAATTTAATTTCAAACCAATTTAAGCGAATGTCTAGATGAGGACCTGTCGCTCTTCCACTTTGACCAAGTGTGCCAACTATTTCTCCCTTTTTTACCTTTTGACCTTTTTTAACATTTATATCTTTCATATGCATATACAGCGTGCTTATACCATGTCCGTGATCGAAAATGATTGTTCCACCCGTAAAATACATATCATTTTCTACTAACGTGACCACTCCATCCATCATCGATTTTACTGGAGTTCCCTCTGGTGCATGAAAGTCTATACCATAGTGAGGTCTTCTTGGTTTACCATTTAAAATCCTCTGACTGCCGTAAACCCCAGTAATAATATATTTATCAATAGGATAGATAAATTTATCTTTAAAGAAAATCAATTTACTATCAATTGCTCTTGCTTTTCCGATTAAAATATTATCTTTTTTTATTCTCTCATAAACTTCTGGTGGAGGTGTCACCTGTTTTGGTGGTAGACCACCAATTCTTTGAATTTTATATTTTCTTTTAAAAACCTTTTTTTCAATTAATTTGGTTTCTTTCTTATTTATTATTTTTATTAAGACATTGTTTTTTCTATCTCTATCTAAACCAAATGCAAAATAACCATCATTTGAAACTCTTACTTTTCTATCGTCAATAAAAACTTTTGAATTGGGATCTGTTTTTCCTAAAATAAAAGATCCTTGTTTGAAATTCCCTAAAAATTCAACCGCGTGAGAAATATTAAATATTAATAAAAAAAATATTGTAAATTTAATCATAACAAAATTCGTAAATCTTCATAAATCAATTGAACAGCTACAAAAAGAATTGCAATTAATCCAACCCAACTAATCCAAGAATATCTTTTTATGAGTTTTGCAGTATAATTAGCTGCAAAAGCCATTAATAATATTGATAGCCCTAAGCCGAAAGCAAGAAGAGTATAATGATCTCCAGCTGCGCCAGCTACACCTAAAACGTTGTCTAAACTCATTGTTACATCTGCAAGAATTACTGTAAAAATTGCTTTTTTAAGATTTGAGTTGTCAACTTTGATATTTTTTTCTTCAATTTTATTCTGAATTACATCTCTGTAGAGTTTGTAGCAGATATAAAGTAATAAAATTCCACCAATTAATCTTAAACCTGAGATTTGCAATAAATAAGCTGTAATAAAAGTAAAAAGAATTCTCAAAACAACGGCCCCACCAATGCCCCAGAAAATTATTTTCTTTCTATTTGAATCTTCGAATTTTGAAGCAACCATACCAATAATAATTGCGTTATCTCCTGCTAAGACCAAGTCAATAAGGATGATTTCTATCAATATAATTAGTTGCTCTGTCATAATGAAATTTATATCTTATTAATTGATGAACTATAAAAATATTAAAGTAGAAAAGCGAGAAAATTACGCAATTATCGAAATTGCTAACAATAAAAATAATAGTTTAGATCAAAAAACCCTTAATGAAATTGGAGATGCAACCAAAAATTTGAATAAATTAAAAGAAATAAAATGTATCGGTTTAATTGGAGGTCCAAAGTTTTTTTCACCTGGTGCTGATATTAAAGAGTTAGAAAAACTAAACTCCAAAAAAGCAAAAAAGCAAAAACTTTTTTCTAAAATTGATGATTTACAAAAAATCGATATTCCTATTATTTCATTTGTTGAGGGTTATGCTTTAGGAGGTGGTTTTGAGCTTGCTCTCTCAAGTGATTTAATCATTGCAAGCCCCGAAGCAAAATTTGGTTTGCCTGAAATTAATTTAGGATTAATTCCAGGTATTGGTGGCACACAAAAAACAAAAAAATTTACTTCAAATCAAAATATAAAATATTTAGCAATGTCAGGAGAAATTATTGATGCTGAAACTGCAATGAAGTATGGGATTGTTTCGAAAATTATTCCTAAAGAAAATTTTAAAGAATTTACTTTAAACTTTTTAAATAAAATTTCATCTAAGCCAAAAAAGTCACTTCAAATTATTAAAAATTTAGTTAACTCAGAAGAAAATTTAAAAAAATTACTCAAAAAAGAAAGACAAGAATTTTATAAATTACTAGATAGTGAAAATAAAAAAATTGGAATAAAAAGTTTTCTTAATAAAATAAAGCCTAATTGGAAATAAATCATCTTCAAGTTGTAGACAATTTGCATACCTGTAATTAAATTTTAACATAGTTAAACTATTCTAATTTTAATTAAGATTTACTTATGAAGTTTAAATTTATTTTAATTGCAACTCTATTATTTATGGGCTCAGCAATAGCTGCAGGACATATAACAAAAGCTCAAAAAGAAAAAACAATAGAGTGTTTAGGACACTACAGCGCTACAGCTGTTTTGCCTGCAGAAACTATTGAAGTTAAAAATATGGAATTAGCTTTAGCTTCGGTAAAAGTAATTAGGGAGTATCTTGCGTCAGAAGGCGTAAAAGAAGATGAAATGAATAAAGGTATGAATGTTTACGTAGATAAAGTTTATGGCAAGCCTTTTAATAGATCTAAAAATTCTGAGTGTAATAAATTTATATATAAGCAAATTAAAGGTTCAGAAGAAAAAATTGAGAAACTATCCAGAACAATTTACGCAGGGTAAACATGAGTGGATACGTAATTGCTAATATAGACGTCAAAAACCCTGAAGCTTACAAAGAGTACGTTGGAAAAGTGGTTCCAACAGTTCAAAAATTTGGAGGTGAATACCTTGTACGTGCTGGGGAGTACAAAGTCATAGATGGTGAGTGGAAATATCCTAGAACAGTAGTAATTAAATTTCCAACTTATGAAAAAGCTTTAGAGTGGTACGACTCTAAAGAATATAAACCAGTAAAACCAATTCGATTAGCAAACTCAGTAGCTAATGGAATAATAATTAAAGGAGTTTAAACAAAATTAAAAAAATGGAAAAAGAAATGTTAGTACATCTTAAATTTAAAGAAGGTAAATTAGAAACCTTCACGAAATGGATGCAATCAGATGAAGGTATGAGCGTTAGAAAAAGTGTTGCATATCCGGAAAAAACTGTTGGTGCTATGATCCCTGATAAAAGCGGAATGTTATTTAAAGTCAATGTTCATAGCGAAGCTGGGATGAAAGAGTTTGTTACAGGAAAAAACCCTATAGCTAAAGCAATTTATGCTGAGTGTGTAGATAGCGCTGAGTTATATGAACTATCAAAAATAAACCTATAAAGGAGGAAAATGAAAAACTATATGGTAACGCATACTTTTAAGTCTGCTGAAATGAAAAAAAAATTTACTGATACAGTGGCTTCTATGAATATGGAAGATATTGTTAAAAGCATGAAAAGTGACAATGCTGCTTGTCAAATGACTTGGAATACACCAGGAGACACAATGGAAATGTACTGTTGGTGGAAAGGGAAAGATGAGCAAGCAATTATTAATCAACTAGGTCAAATGAACGATTTTTTCATTCCTCATAAGTTTGTTGAGTGCACAGATCAAGTCATGGACTATAACGCATAGGATATTTATGATCGATAAATTTGGAAACGCATTTTATCTAATAATTTACTTAGCACATTTTATTATAGTTGGCAGTTACGCTTACCAATTAGTCTTTGATACTAAAAAATTTCTAAAGGGTAGAGGAGTTGATAAAACTGCTACCTTGATTACGAGATTTGCAGGCTCATTCATGATCGCTACTGTTTTAATGGCAATATATATAGCTTTTATTAGATCAGGCGGTGTAGAGGCTACTTGGGCTTTCTTTAACTTAGTTTTTATAATGAATGTTTCGATATTAGTTGTAAATTTTTATACATTAAAGATTGATAAAACAGGTTTAACTAAAAAAACTAGAAACGATGGAATATATGCTCCACTCGTTCTTGTTATTATCAGTGCTATTCTTTGTTACGGTTTAGCAGATAAAATTTACGTTTAAGGAAACACATGGCAAAGTTTATGAATATTGTTAGATGCAAAGTAAAATCATCTAGCAGAGAAGAATATTTGAAAAAAATTGATGAGATGCCAAAGTTCGATGGGCAGATTTCAGCGAAATACGTTGAAACGAAACCTAATGAATTTTTTATGATAGGTGAATGGAATTCTGAAGATGACATTGCTACAGCAAGACCAAAAATGATTGCATTTTTGGATACGCTTCGGCACACTTTAGAAGAGCTGTCATCAGATTTAGGAGTAACAGATCCTCACTCTGGAACAGTTGTGATCGAGAAATAAGAAAGGAGAAATAATATGGCAAAGATGTACATTATGGGAAACTATACTGAGAAAGCCTTTCAAGGTTTTTTAAAAGATCCAAATAGTGACAGAAAAGCAGTAGTTGAAAAACTTGTTAAAGGTGTGGGTGGAACATTACACACTATGGATATTGTAAGAGGCTCATACGATTTTTGTGTAGTTGCAGATCTTCCTAGTTTTGATGATTTTGCTGCTGTTAAATTAGTTGTAGAGTCGACTGGAGCTGTAAAAAACTTATCAGCACTTGAAGCTATAGATTTTGCTAAAGCTACAACAAAAGCTTCGAAAATGTCTTATAAAGCTCCGGGTCAATAAGAAAAAAAAGGAGGTAACAATGGCTAAATTTTATACATTAGGATGTTACACAGCTAAAGGTCTTGGGGGATTTGTGAGTAATCCGTCTACAGATAGAAAAGCTGCTACATCTGCACTTGCTGCTTCAGTAGGAGCTAAAGTAACTCAATACTCAGGCCTAAGAGGAAAATACGATTTTATGGCAGTGATTGAAGGAACTTTCGAACAAGCTGCTGCAGCTGCAATGGTTGCTGTTTCTAGTGGTGCTGTTTCAGATTTTACGATTTTAGAGGACGTAAATCTAAATGAAATAGCTAAGACTGCTCAGAAAATGGCATCCTCTTACAAAGAACCTGGTAAATAATTATCTTTTGTAAGAAATACATTTTAAGGTATCAGTGAATCTTATTTGATATTTATATTTAGATCTAAGTTCGCTGATACCTTTTGAAATTTCATCACTCTTTAAATCAAGCAAGCAGGATATGTATCTCGATTTAACCATGTTTAGATATTTTTGCTTTGAAATGTTTACTTTAAAATTGAAATAAAATTCATTACTTCTTATTAATTTTTTTTTGATTATTTTAAATAATTTTTCGTCTCTTTTAAGGCTAGCTTCGAGCTTTTGTTTCATCTTTTTAAAGCATGGAATTTTATTATTTTTAGTTTTAAGGGAAAAAACTAATATTTTTCCTCCACTTTCCAATCTTTTTTTTGCAATATTTATTAAAGATTTCAGCTTTGAAGAAGAGAAAAAATGAATAGTTTGTTTAAATAATATTAAATCATATTTTTCATTTTTAATCTTTAAATAATTATAGCCATCTATTTTTTTAAAAATAATATTTTTTTTTATTCCTTTATTTTTTATAATATCCAGACCAATTGGTTTTTCTCTGAATTTATACCTTTTTTGTAAGTCACTTATTATATTTGCTCTACCACAGCCAATATCAAGTATTTTTGTATTTTTATTAAATCTTACCCTTTTATTTAAAAATTTATTGAACTGAAAAATATAATTTTTTGAAGATAACCAAGTTTGATTGTCCCAGTTTTTTAATTTTTTCATAATATTTAGATAGCATTCAAAAAATTACTTTGCTATAATTTAATAGTGAGTACATCATTTCAAACAAAAATACCTAATTCTTTAAATGAACATTGGATGCCGTTTTCATCTAATAAAGATTTTAAGAAAAACCCTCGTATCATAGTAAAAGCAGAGGGTATTCATCTTCATACTCATGATGGGAAAACTTTAATTGATGGTAGTTCTGGATTATATTGTAATCCTCTTGGCCATGGTCGCAAAGAAATTATCGAAGCAATTAAAAATCAATTAGAAAATTTAGATTACACAATGCCTTTTCAACAAGGTTATGGAGGATCGTTTGAATTAGCAACGATGATAGCTCAAAAAACTCCAGAAGATTTAAACAGAATTTTTTATACTATTTGTGGATCTACTGCAGTAGAAACGGCAATTAAAATTGCCGTAGCTTACTTTAGATCAATCGGCCAAACTAATAGATTTAAGTTTGTTGGAAGAGAACGAGGTTATCATGGCATGAACATCGGAGCCTTGACTGTAGGCGGTATACCAAATAATTCGAAAGAGTTTAAAAATATCTTAATGCCAGGTGTGGAACACATGAGACACACTTTTTTACCTGAACATAAGTTTGTTAAAGGCCAACCCGATACAGGATCTGAATTAGCAGATGATTTAGAGGTTATTGCTAAAAAATTAGGTGGTGAAAACATAGCAGCATGTATTGTTGAACCAATTGCAGGATCTACTGGCACTCTAATCCCTCCTAAAGATTATTTACAAAATTTAAGAAAAATTTGTGACAAGTACGGTATACTTTTAATTTTTGATGAAGTTGTCACTGGTTGGGGAAGGACAGGTTCAGCGTTTGCAGCTCAAGAATTTGGTGTAACACCGGATATTATAACAATGGCTAAAGCTACAACAAATGGAATAGTACCTATGGGTGTTGTTGCAGTGAGAGAAAAAATTTATGAGTCAGTAATGGATGCCTCACCAGAAGGAGCTGTTGAATTGTTTCACGGTTATACATATTCAGGAATACCAGTAGCAGTTTCAGCAGCTATAGCAGTTCAAAAAATATTTGAGCAAGAAGATATTTTCAACAGAGTGAAGAAATTATCAAAATATTTCGAAGATGGTTTACATTCTTTAAAAGACTTAAGTTGTGTTGATAGCATAAGAAATTATGGATTATTGGGTGGAATTGATATTTCTATGCGAGAGAAACCTGGAAAGGCTGGGTTTAACGTTTATAAAAAATGTTATGACGCCGGTGTCAACATTAAACCTACCGGGGATGCCCTTATAATTGCACCTCCATTTGTTTGCGAAAAAAAAGATATTGATGAAATAATCGAAAAAATGCGAAAGGGTATAACAGAGCATTTAAAATCTTAGTCGTTTTCATTCATTTTGGGCCGAATCACTACTTCCAGACCAATATGATCAAGTGTATTATTTATAATAATAATGGTTGTGTTTAAATATATTCAATGAGTTCACAATACAAATTCGAAGATCGATCGACCGAAATTAGAGAGCAAAGTAAAGTTAAGCTAACTGATCTCCTATCAAGAATTAATGAAGAGAGAAAATTAGAAAGAAACAGAAACTTAGCTCTAAGCGTGGCAGCAGTATCTGCTGTAACTGTATTTGGAATAATTCTCACACTTTAAAGACTAATAATCCAATAAATATAACATTAACTAAACTAATGATTTAGTTAATTAAATATATTATAAAACTCTCGATGGCGAGGTAGCTCAGTTGGTTAGAGCACAGGACTCATAAGCCTGGGGTCGGCGGTTCGAATCCGCCCCTCGCTACCATAATTTATGACTAACATAAAAATCTTTTGTATGTGTTTACATGACCATCATTTTGAAAATTTAAAAAAACTCAATTATACACCAGTAGGATTAGGAACCAATAAATTTAGTGATGAATGGTTAAATGATAGAAGTGGTGAAAATATAAGTCACAAAAATAAATATTACGGTGAATATACTTTTTATTATTGGATTTGGAAAAATTTTTTACCTAAATATAATGAAGACTTTTGGTTGGGCTTTTCTGGTTATAGATATCATTGGGCTCAAAATAAAGAATTAGACTCAGATAAAATAAATAAGATTATTAATACTGAAAATTTTTCTAATTATATTTTAAAGAGTCCTAGTAAAGAGTGGGAGAATTATGACGTAATATTAGGTGAAAAAATTTTTGTTGCTGATTGGAAATTGAGCAAGATATTAAAAAAAGGTTATAAAAAACTTTTAAAAAACCCACTTGCATTCACAAAAAAAAATCAAAATATAAAATTACACTTCGATATATTTCATGGTGAAGGTTTTTTAGAAAAAGCAATAGATTTATTAGATGAACAAAATAAAGACGATTTTAGAAGATTTGTATTAAACGAGAATTCTTTTAATAGAGAAAATTTATTTATATGTAAATCAAAAAATCTTATGAGCGAGTATTTTAAATCAGTTTTTAATTGGTTGTTTAATTGTGAAAAAATATTTGGTTTTGAACTTCATGGCTATGAAAAAACGCGAATTTATGCTTTTTTAGCTGAGAGATATATCTCTTATTGGTTTCAAAAGAATTCTAAAGTGCTCGAATGGCCAATATTTTTTTTTGATACAAATAAAAATAAGCTCACTATATAAGCGACAATTAATTAGTTGTTTATAAAAAAAATAAGTGTTAACTACTGACCAATATGTCTTTTAAGGAATTACCAATAATGTCTGATAAACAGAAGGGGGCACTTCTTTTTTATCCATATATTTCAAAGAAATCAGCCCAAAACATAAAAAAAGTTTTATCTACAAGATGGATTGGTCAAGGACCGGGCGTCGATAAATTTGAAAAAAAATTCCAACAAATTTTTTCAAAAAAAAATTCAGCCTTAGCTACTGGTTCAGGCACAGACTCTTTACATTTAGCATACCTATTAGCTGGCTTAAAAAAAGGAGATGAAGTAATAACAACTGTATTCACTTGTACGGCAACTAATATTCCTCTCTTATACATCGGAGCAAATATAAAATTTGCAGATATTGACCCTATGACTATGAATATTAGTATTGATAGTGTCAAAAAATTAATTTCAAAAAAAACGAAAGCTATAGTTTGTGTTCACTATGGAGGTTTACCATGTGAGATGAATGAATTGCAAAAGTTGTCAAGAAAATACAAAATACCTATTATCGAAGACGCTGCTCACGCTATGGGCGCAAAGTATAATGGAAAACCAGTTGGTAGTATTAGTGACTTTACAACTTTTAGTTTTCAAGCAATAAAACATTTTACTACTGGAGACGGCGGGATGCTAACAATAAAAAATAATAAACTTTTGAAAAAAGCAAAAAGGCTCAGATGGTTTGGAATAGATAGAGAGGGAAAACAAAATGGGACTTGGGAAAACGATGTATTTGAAACTGGTTATAAATATCAGATGACAGATATAGCTGCTACACTAGGGTATGACTCTTTATTAGATTTTAATAAAATATTAAACCATAGGCGAAAAATATTTAAAATCTATTTAGATAAGTTATCTAAAAATAAAAATATTATTTGCATCAATGATGATGATAAAAAAAAGTACCATTCCGCTTGGCTTTTTACTATTGCGTTAGAAAAAAAAGATTTTCTTCAAAAAAAACTTAGAGAATATCGAATAGAAACTAATCAGGTGCACTTTAGAAATGATAGGTACTCGATTTTCAAAAAATTTGTAAAGGGTCAAAAATTCAAAAATATGGATTTTATTGAAAATAAATACTTGGTTTTACCTCTACATCATAAAATTTCTTCTAAGCAAGCAGTTGATATATCTAATTTGATAAATAAAATTATCTAATTACCTAAAAATTTTTTCCTAAATAATTTATTTACAGGTTTTTCAAAAAACTTAAAACTTATAAATGAAAGTGCAAGAATTAAAGAAATATAAAAGATAAAAAAATAATTATTTAAAAATATAGCATCTGGTAAATTGAAATTATAAAAAATTAATATGATTATTAACATTGTTGGAATGTGCAACAGGTACATTGAGTATGTTAAATTTCCAAAAAAATCTAGAACTTTTTTCTTTTCAGACTTTATGAAATACTCAAAAGCTATAAATAGAAAAAGTAAACCAGGAGTGAAAAGAAATATTTTAAAATTTCCTAAAAAAGAAATAAAAATAAAGAAACAAGAAATAGGAAGTAAATAGATTTTTCTTTTAATTGAATAATTAATATAATAAACAATTACTCCAGTAAAAAATAATCTAAAGCAATCAACAAATATAGAACTAAAAAGAAATTTATCTATTAACAGTGAAATAAAATAAATTAAAATTGCATATTTTACGCCAAATTTAGCAAATAAAATTATTGAGATGAAAAAAGCAAAATAAATTAAAATTTCTACTGATACACTCCAAATTGGAAGGTTAAAAGACTCTCCTTCAAAACCTGAAACAAAAAATAAATGTAAAATAAATCTGTACAAATCATTATTTCCAACTATTTGATGAGAGCCTAGAAAATTAAAATTTA
Organism: uncultured Pelagibacteraceae bacterium; assembly: GCA_902610975.1. Lineage (GTDB taxonomy): Bacteria > Pseudomonadota > Alphaproteobacteria > Pelagibacterales > Pelagibacteraceae > Pelagilacustribacter. Next base: position 74,169 of record CACLXL010000005.1, on the reverse strand, counting down.
TAATTTGGGCTAATGTCACTAATATCAAAGTTAAAAAATGAAGAGGATATAATCTTGAGAACCTATTAATGAAAAACTCCTTTGATGATATATTTTTCCTTTGTTCTAAATAAACTAAAGAAAAAATAAATCCTGATATTCCCCAGAAAATAGGGACAGCATAATCACCTTTTAAATAAAAAACTTGTAAAAAAAAATAAAACGGTTGAACTGAAGGATCATTCAATATTTGTATTGAAGAATAAGAATATCTAGGTAAAAAAAAGAAATGATAATGTCTTACTATTACTGCAAAAGAGGTAATAAATCTTAATATTTCAATAAAATGAAATTTTAAAATCATTTTGTTTTATTTATTTTTGACAAACTGATTGAGGGATTTAAAGGCATTTGGCCGACAGACTTAATTTTTTTAATGTCAGGATTATATTTTTTTGCAAATTTGTAAACTGTTTGTGTTTTTCCGCCTACATTATAAATTCCTTTTTTGTTTAAGAGTTTTATAATAATTTTTACTATTTCATCATGAAATATAAAATTTAACTTCACATTAGAAAAAGCTTTATTATGAACAAAGGGCTTTTCAGTCACACAAGCTCTTAAAATTAAAGAATTTTTATACATTTGAACCGCACACTCTCCGCCTAATTTTGACCATGCATAATTATTCCATGGAAGAACAGGATCTGTCTCTTTATAATTTCCTCTTACACCTTCGTAAACATAACTCGTTGACATATAAATTACTTTTATTTTTAATTCTTCACAAATTTGGACTACATTAGCTGTTCCGATAATATTTAATTTGATACTTTCACCAACTTTTTTCTCATGAATTTCCATTGGCCTTGATAAACCAGCAAGGTGTAACACAGCAAAAGGTTTTTTTAATTTTAAATATTTTTTAATACTTGAAGTTTTCGTTATATCTAGTTCTCTTTTTGAAGGAAAAAAAAATCTATATTTGGATTTTAAATTTTTAAATGATTTTGCAAACCTACCACTCCCCCCGGTAACAACTATTTTAAGGTTTTTTTTCATCCAGTTTTACATTAAATCAATGTTTTCAAATATTGTGAATAAACACAATTTCCGTAGAATTTTATTGAATTTAAAATATCTTTTTTGTTAATCCATTTATTTTTATAAGAAATTTCTTCTAAACAAGCAATTTTAAGACCTTGCCTATTTTCTATTGTGGATACAAAACTTGAAGCATCATAATAATCTTTGACACTACCTGTATCCAACCAAGCTCCACCTCTTCCGATAAATTCTGCAGATAATATTTTTTTTTTTCTGTAGATATTGAGCAAGTCTATTATTTCTAATTCACCCCTTTTTGAAGGTTTAAGTTTTTTTGAAAATTGAACAACTTGATTATCAAAAAAATATAAGCCTGTAACAGCTAAATTAGAATCAGGTTTTTTAGGTTTCTCAACAAGTTTTATTACTTTGTTCTTTCTATCAAGAAATGCTACCCCATATTGACTTGGATTTTTTACGGGGTGGATAAATACTTTTGCTCCTTTTTTAAAACTTGTATTTTTTTTTAATGTTTTCGTGAGACTCTGGCCATAAAAAAAATTATCGCCCAATATTAAAGAAACGTTATCTTTTCCAATAAATTTTTCACCAATAGTAAAAGCTTGAGGCAATCCTTCTGGCTTAAGTTGTTCTTTATATTCAATTGAAATTCCAAGATTATTTTTTTCTGGAAGAATTTTTCTAAATTGATTTAACTGTCCTTTATTAACAATAATTAAAATATTTTTTATACCTGCTAACATTAAAATTGATAAAGGATAAAATATTAATGGCTTATCATATAGAGGTAATAATTGTTTATTTACAGCTTTTGTTAAAGGACTCATTCTAGAACCAATCCCTCCAGCTAAAATTATTCCTTTTCTTATCATAATTTAAGACCCAATCTATTTTGATAATTTTTTTTTGAAATTTTACTTAAAAAAGATTTATTTTTTAAATACCATTTTACAGTATTTTTCAATCCTTCTTCAAAATTTGTCTTTGACTTCCATTTTAATTTATTAAATATTTTTTTATTATCTAAAGCGTATCTAAAATCATGACCCGGCCTATCTTTTACAAATTTTATTTTTGATTTCGAACCAATTTTAATATCTAATTCTTTACAAATTTTGATAATTTTTTTTACTAAATCAACATTTCTTAAATTCATACTAGTACCAACGTTGTAACTCTCTCCAGATTTACCTTTTAAATATAGCGTGAATAAGGCCTCGCAATGATCATTTACGTGTATCCACTCTCTAGAATTTTTACCTTTTGCGTAAATAGGAAGTTCTTTATTATTAAAAATATTAATTATCATTTTTGGGATTAATTTTTCAGGAAACTGATACGGTCCATAATTATTACAGCAATTAGATATAACAGCATTAATTTTATAAGTTCTTATATATGATTTTATTAGATGGTCAGCACTTGCTTTAGATGCAGAGTATGGTGAGCTAGGATCATATTTAAAATTTTCATTAGATCTAAGGCTATTTTTAATATCTCCGTAGACTTCGTCTGTAGAAATATGAATTAATCTAATTTTAAGATTTCTTTTCTGAAGAAACCTTAAACTTTCAAGCAGGTTAAAAGTCCCCAGTATATTCGTTTGAATGAATGCACTTGGCCCATCTATGGATCTATCAACGTGTGTTTCAGCAGCTAAATTAAATATTGCAAGTGGCTTTGATTTTTTAATAACGTTAATAAGTTTATTTTTATTATTTATATCAAATTTAAAAAGTCTGTAGTTCCCTTTATTTCTTATTGGATCGTCAAACTTATTAGATGAATAGGTTAATTTATCAATATTTATAACAAAATATTTTTTTTTAATTAAAAAATTGACTAAGTTGCTACCAATAAAACCTGAGCCACCTGTAACAATTATTTTTTTCATATTTTTTAAAGATATACGCTATTTATGTGTTAAATTAGTAAAAGAATTATCTTTTAAAATCAAATATTATTATTAAATGGAATCTAACGAACTCACTATTGTAATAGTTACTTTTAAGAGTGAGAAAAAAATCTTTTCTTGTTTGGACTCAATTCCTAGTAATATTGGTACAATTGTGGTGGAAAATTCTAATAACAAATTATTCAAAAAGGAAATTGAGATCAAATACCCTAATGTAAAATGTATTCTTTTAGGAAAGAACGAAGGGTACTCAAAAGGAAACAATGTAGGTCTTAAGGAGGTCCAAACAAAATTTGCACTTGTGCTCAATCCTGATACAAGGCTTGAAAAAAATTCAATAGCAAATTTTTTTATAAGAGCAAAAGAAATTAAAAATTTTTGGTTAATGGGCCCTGGTAATGACCAGTCAATTAAAAAAATTAATCAAAATAAAATTTTAGAAGTAAAAAATCTTAAAGGTTTTGCAATTTTTTTCAATTTGAGTAAGTTTAACAATAATTTCTTTGATGAAAATTTTTTTTTATATTTCGAGGAAATCGATTTGTGCAAAAGAGTAATAAAAAATGGTGGTAAAATTTTTTTAGATAGCAGTATTAAAATAAATCATGATGGAGCAAGTTCAGCGGATGATCTAAATAAGGATGAATTAGAAAAAAATAGAAATTGGCATTGGATGTGGTCAACATTTTATTTTCATAAAAAATATAAAGGTTTTCTTATAGCTTTGTTACTGATTATGCCTAATTTATTTTCATCTATTTTTAAGACAATTTTATATCAAGTTATATTTAATAAAAAAAAAAGAGATATTTATTTTTGTAGAACTAGTGGAATTATCAATTCAATTTTGGGAAAAAATTCTTGGTATCGACCGCCAATCAATTGATTTCTTAAGATCTAAAAGATATTAATTATTTTATGAAAAGAAATAAAAAAATTTTAATAACAGGTGGAGCAGGCTTTGTAGGAACTAATTTAATTAAACTTTTATTAAAAAAAACTAATTATAAAATAATAAGTATTGACAACTATTCATCTGGTTCTAAAAGAAATCATATTAAAGATAAAAGAATTAGCTACCTAAAAGGAGATACAAAAAATATTTCTAAAATAATTTCAAAACCTAAAAATATTAATTCAATTTTTCATTTTGGAGAATTTTCTAGAATTTATCAAAGTTTCTTAAAGATGAATGAGTGTATCGACGCCAACACAGTTGGTTCTAATTCAGTTTTTAATTTTTGTTTAAAGAACAAAATAAAATTAATATATTCAGCAACTTCTGCCTCATTGGGTAATAAAGGAAATGATAAAAATCTGTCACCTTATGCATTTAGTAAAGCAAAAAATTTAGAATTGTTAGAGAACTTAAAAAAATGGTTTAATTTTAAATATGAGGTGATTTATTTTTACAATGTATATGGCCCACATCAAATATGTAAAGGTAGCATGTCAACTGTCATTGGAATTTTTGAAGATCATTATAAATCAGAGAAACCTTTGCCAGTAGTAAAACCTGGAACTCAATCAAGAAGATTTACTCACATAGATGATACAGTTGAAATTTGTTATTTATCTTGGAAAAAAAATTTGTGTAGACATTATAGTATAACTAATAAAAATTCTCACTCTATTACTGACGTAGCTAAAATGTTTAATTCAAAAATTAAATACCTTCCAAAAAGAGCTGGAGAAAGATATGCTTCAGCTTTAACAAATCAAAATCTATCTAATAAAATCTACAGATATTTTGGTAAAATAAATCTTAAAGATTATGTTTCAGATTTTATCAAAAAACATTAATGTCCAGGAAATTCTATTAAGCTTTTAGTATAGTAGCCTTTTGAACTCAGAAGTTTTTCACCAGGTAAATCAAATAAATTTATTACAAAAATAAAAGCCGCTACTTCCCCACCTGAAACTTCAATCAGCTTAGCGGCCCCCTCGGCTGTACCGCCAGTAGCTATAAGATCATCTATAACAATTATTTTTTCTCCTTTATTTATAGAGTCTTTGTGAACTTCGATAGTTGCTTCACCGTACTCCAATTTAAAGTCCACTGAGTGTGTCTCTGCAGGTAATTTATTTTTTTTTCTAAGTAAAATGAAAGGTTTATTAAGAGTATATGCGACAGTTGAAGCAAAAACAAAACCTCGAGACTCAATTGCAGCAATTTTATCAAAATTTACTTTTTTTGCTATTTCAATTATTTTATCGTTAGCAAATTTAAATGCCTTTGGATCTTTAATAAGTGTTGTTATATCTCTAAATAATATTCCCTTTTTAGGATAGTCTTTAATTGATCTAATATATTTTTTTAAATCCATAATTATGCTTCAAGTTCTAACAAAAAAGCTTTAATAATTAAATAATGAAAAAAAGAAAGCTAGGGATAATTGGAGGCAGTGGCCTTTATAAAATGGAAGGTTTCGAAAAATCAAAATGGAAAAAAATTAATACACCATGGGGAAAACCATCTGATGAAATTTTACTTGCTACTATCGGAAAAGAGGAAATTTGTTTTATTCCTAGACACTCAAGAGGTCACAAAATTAATCCTTCAAATATCAATTTTAGGGCAAATATAGATGCCATGAAACAACTTGGAGTAACAGATATCATCTCGGTATCAGCAGTTGGATCTCTTAAAGAAAATCTAGAACCAGGAAAATTTGTAATAGTAGATCAATTTATTGATAGAACATTTTCAAGAGTAAAAACATTTTTTAACGAAGAAATAGTTGCTCATGTTTCAATGGCCAAACCTACAAGTTCAGGACTTTCAAACTGTTGTGAAGCTGCATTAAAGAAGTTGAATATCAGTCACCAAGTTGGAGGAACATATATAGTAATGGAGGGTCCCCAATTCTCTACACTTGCAGAGTCAAATTTATATAGATCTTGGGGAGCTGACGTAATTGGTATGACTAATATGCCTGAAGCTAAATTGGCCAGAGAAGCAGAAATTAGATATAGCACTGTTGCAATGGTGACAGACTACGATTGCTGGCATCCTGATCATGATGAAGTTGATGTTAGCATGGTAGTTCAAACTTTAATAAAAAATGCAGCAAATGCCCAAAATATGATCAAAGAAATAATAAAAACATTTAAAGACTATTCAGTAGAAAAAGATCCTGCTAACGATTGTTTAAATGTTGCCATAATTACTGACCCAAAGTTAAGAACAAAAAAAACAATAAAAAAATTAAAAAATATTGCTGGAAGAGTTTTAAATAAAAAATAATTTAAATGCCAACTTATACGGTAAAATATTCAAATATATATCTTTCACAAAAACAAAAAAAATCTATTGCAAGTGATATAACGAATACTCATAGTAAATATACAGGAGCAAATACATTTTTTGCTCAAGTAATTTTTCAAAAAAATCAAAAAAATGCTCATTTCATGGGCGGAAAATTAGTAAAAACCAAGGAAATTTTCTTAAATGGACAGATAAGAGCTGGACGAACATCAAAAGTCAAAAAGCAACTAATTTTAGGTTTAAGAAAAATTTTGATTAAGAACACAAAGTTACAGAGTGATTTTATTTGGGTTTATTTAGAAGATCTATTACCAGATCAAATGATTGAATATGGTGAAGTTTTACCTAAATCAGGACAGGAAAAAAAATGGTTTAATTCGTTATCACCAAGTTTAAGAAAAAGATTAAAAAAAATAGAAAAATAAATGAAAATAAAGGGAAAATCATACAAAACAATTTGGTTTAAGAACAATTTAGTAAAAATCATTGATCAAACAAAACTTCCTCATCAGTTTATCATTAAAGATTTAAAGACCGTAAAAGATGCGATAAATGCTATTAAAACAATGGAGGTGAGAGGCGCTCCATTAATTGGCGCAACAGCTGCCTATGGTTTAGCTTTATCAATAATCGAAAAAAATGATTTATCTTTTCTAAAGAAGTCTAGTGAAGAGTTAATTGCATCACGACCCACTGCGATTAATCTTAAGTGGGCAGTAGACAGAATGATGAAAAAGCTCTCTGGAGTAAACGATAAAGATATTTTGAAAATAGCTTTAGATGAGGCAAAAGCGATTACAGAAGAGGATGAAAAATTTTGTAAAAATATCGGCTTGAATGGTCTTAAAATTATCGAGGACATTTCTAATAAAAAAAAAGATACAGTAAATATTTTAACCCATTGTAACGCAGGATGGTTAGCAACTATTGACTGGGGAACAGCTACTTCACCAATTTATCACGCACATCAAAAAGGAATTAAAGTACATGTTTGGGTTGATGAGACAAGACCACGAAACCAAGGAGCTAACTTAACCTCTTATGAATTAAACGAAGAAGGAATATCAAACACCGTAATTACAGATAATGCTGGCGGTATATTAATGCAAAGAGGAGAAGTAGATATGTGTATCGTTGGAACTGATAGAACTTTATCAAACGGTGACGTTTGTAATAAAATTGGAACTTATCTAAAGGCTTTATCTGCAAAAGATAATAATGTTCCTTTTTATGTAGCCTTACCAAGTTCGACTATAGACTGGAGCACTAAAGATCATAAACAAATTCCTATCGAGGAGAGAAATTCGGAGGAGCTATCACATGTTGAAGGAATTGACGAAAATAATGAAATTAAAAAAGTAAGAATTTACCCACAAAAAAGTAAGTCTTTAAACCTAGCCTTTGATATAACACCTGCTAAACTAGTTACTGGTTTAATTACAGAAAAAGGGATTTGTGAAGCTTCAAAAAAAGGATTGAAAGGATTATTTAAATGAGAAAAATTATATTAATTTTATTTGCAGTATTATTTTCAAACAGCTTACTGGCTCATGAACCACCAAATTTTAATTCTAAAGACAACTGCAGAAAAAAACTATCAATGCTTCAAGGTATTTCCAAATTAAAAGGTTATGATGGAGGTGAAATAATTAAATTTAATTCTTATACTGGATTTGATCAAAGAACAGTTTTAATAGATGGTCATTTAAACAATCCTGTTGAAATAACAGGTTATCTTCGATTGCCAGAGGGAACAGATAAAGTTCCAATAGTTATTTATACCCACAGTAGTGGAGGGCCTGGAGATTATGTTTGGGATGACTTTGTATATCATGCAGCTCACAATCTTTTAAAAGAAGGTATAGGTGTAATGTATATAGATAATTTTTGTCCCAGGGGCGCCAGATCTACTTGGAGAGATCAATCTAAAGTTCCTTTAATAAATGGGGCAATCGACGCACTTTTAGCTTTAAAAGTTTTACAATCTCATTCCAGATCTAACGGTAAATTTGGCACAACTGGCCACTCAAGAGGCGGAACTAATTCATTTTTTGTATCTGATGTTAAACTTACATCGAAGTTCCTTGGTGGCAAAAAAGGTTTTGATGCAATTTTACCTGAAGCAGCAGAATGTAGGATGGCTGGTTTTTTTGCAGAACCAGAAATGACTTCTAACACAACAATGCTTGTAGTACATGGAGGTGCAGATGATTACACTTTAGCTAAGTTTTGCAAAGAACATGCCGAGAGAATTAAAGCTCCTCCAGGAAAAGTAAAAGTTGATATTAAAGAAGGCTGGTATCATGTATGGCATGCTGGTAAAAAACCTTGGAGAGAAAAAATGGCAATGACTCTCCACGATTGTCCTGATTTTTATGTTGATAACGAAGGTAAGTTTACTAATCCAACATGGGTAGAGTGGATGGTAAATAAGCACAAAAAATATCCTTCAGTAGAAGCATTTTATGAAGCCGCACAAAAAGATCCAAGAAAAGCTTGGAAAACTGGTTTTAAAGTTATGAAAAAAGAAAAATGTATTTCTAAAGGAGTAACTATAGGCGGAGATAATGCAGATGCTTACATGCCTCAATTTATTAATTTCTTTAAAGATAATTTGTTATAGTGAGTAAACTTAAAGCTGAAGTTATAAGATATTCAAAAAAACTAAATATAACAAATCTATCTGCTTTAAGATCCGGAAACATTTCTGTAAGAGCAAAAGAAAAAGGGGCGGCTGGTTTTTATATTACTCCATCGGGAAGAAAGTATTCATCTTTAAAACCCAAAGATATTGTCTTTGTTTCTCTTAAAGGGATATATGATAAAAAAAAGGGTAAACCATCATCAGAGTGGAGATTTCATCAAGATATTTATGTGAATAAAAAAGAGGCTAAAGCTATAGTTCATGCCCACTCAACTTGTGCTACAGCTGTCTCTACTCATCAAAAAAGCATTCCAGCTTTTCACTACATGGTTGCAGTAGCAGGCGGGGAAGACATTAAATGCACTAAATATGCAACTTTTGGAACAAAAAATCTTTCAAGAAATATTATTAAAGCTTTAAAAAATAGAACAGCATGTTTGATTGCTAATCACGGTCAGGTTGCTTTTGGAGAAAATTTAGAAAAAACTTTTGAGCTTGCTCAGGAGATCGAAAATATTTGCCATCAATATATAAATGCCATAAGAATTGGAATACCTAAGATTCTTTCAAAAAAAGAAATGAAAATTGTCTTAGAAAAATTTAAAAATTATAAAAAAGGGTAATTTTTATGATTAAAGTTGGCGAGCACATTACCATTGATTTTCTTGGTGTTAAGAAAGATTATTCACCTGAATTTTACGAAAAGGTTATCTACAAAATAGCAAAAGCTGCAAAGGTTGAAATATTAAATGTTGCTTCTCACAAATTTGAGCCGCAAGGCTTTACCTTAGTTGCTTTATTGTCAGAAAGTCATTTCAGTTTTCATACTTTCCCTGAAAGGGGCGTAATAAGCTTTGATTTTTTTACTTGTGGAAAGGTAAACCCTAAAGTAGCTCTTAAAATTTTGAGAAAAGAGATAGACCATAAAAGGGTAGTAACTAATGCTTTTGATAGAAGTAGCATAGGTCTTTATGATGATATTTACAGTACTCCAGGACAAAAGAAATTTTATGTAGTCAAAGATGTTTTAGAAAAATTTACTTCTAAAGTTGGCCAATTTGTTGAAATAATGGATTTAGAAGAATTCGGACACGCTTTGTTTATTGATCATGAAATTCAAGTAGCTGAAAAAGATGAAAAAATTTATAGCTCAAATTTTTTCAAATCTAGTTATGATTTAAGTAAAAAAAATAATAACGTTGCAATTATTGGCGGGGGAGACGGAGGAGTAGCTAGGGCATGTTTAGAGAATAATTCCAACTACATCGATTGGTTTGAATTAGATCCTGAAATTGTAGATGTTTGTTATCGTCACTTACCAAAAGTTTGCTCAAAAGTAAAAAAAAGCAATAAAATTAAAACGTTTTGGGGAGATGCATTTAAAAGTATAAAAGAAATAGAAGACTCAAAATATGATAAAATTTTTGTAGATTTAAATGATGATCAATATTGCATTGATTTAGCAAAAAAAAATATGAAAGGTTTAAAAAGAATTCTAAAAAAAGGTGGTGTTATTACTGCTCAAGTCGGAAGCCAGGATAAAAAACCTAAACAAGTTGATAATTGGTGTAAGGTTTTAGGAAAAAGCTTTGGAAACGTTAAATTATCCGGGGCTTATATTCCTAGTTTTGACTGTAAATGGAATTTTGCTTCATCTATAATGAAGTAATGTTTCGTGTTTCTTGTATTCAATTAAGATCAAATAACAATATTCATAGTAATTTAGATAAAACATCGAAACTTATAATTAAAGCAGTAAAGCAAAAAACTGATTTCATCATTACTCCAGAAGTTTCGTCGCATTTCTCTTTAAATAAAAAAGAATTGCTAAAAGTTTGTACGTCAATGAAAAATGATATTTATCTTAATGGAATAAAAAAACTTGCAAAAAAATATAAGAAATGGATTTTGATAGGATCTTTAATAATTAAGATTTCAAAAAACAAATTAGTTAATAGATCTGTCTTAATTGATAAGAAGGGAAGAATAAGAACCTTCTATGATAAAATTCATATGTACGATGTTGTTTTAAGTAAAAAAGAGAAATATTTTGAGTCAAAGAGTTTTTATCCAGGAAACAAAGTAAAGACTTTTAACTTACCCTGGGGAAAGATCGGCTTAACCATTTGCTATGACCTAAGATTTCCAATTTTATATAGAAAACTGTCTAAGGCGGGATCATTATTTTTAACTGTTCCATCTGCCTTCACTGAGACTACAGGCAAGAAACATTGGCATTCTTTATTAAAAGCTAGAGCTATAGAAAATTTTTGTTATGTTTTCGCCCCTGCGCAGGGTGGGACACATTATAACGGAAGAAAAACTTTTGGACATACATTAATAATTTCTCCGGATGGACAAATATTGAAAGAATTAAAAAAGTCAGAAGGCGTGATCACAGCTTCCGTAAATCCCAAACTATCAAAAAATCTTAGGTTAAGAATACCTAGTTTAACGGGCGACTAACTATTCGTAGGATTTTACTTCTTTTATATTTGATCCAAGAGCATTGTTAATTGCTAATTTGATTTTTGCTCTCTCATCATTAAATTTGTAAACGCTTCTGGCAAGTTCGATAAATTTTTCATCAAATTTATTATTTTTTTCAGCAGATCTTTTTCCATCTTCAATATCCCAAAGTTTTAAATTTATATTTTTTAAATCATTCTTAAAACTCGAAATTTTACTTTCGTTATCAATCGATTTTTTTAAAGTTTCATTTAATGAAATTAATTCTTTATTCACCTCTTTCAATTTTTCTTTATTACTTATTTTTTCTTTTTTGATTTCTAAAATGGTAATTTTATCTATTAATTCACCAGCTGATATTTCTGCCAATATTTTGTCCATTTTCTTGTTCATATTAATATTTGACTATATTAATCATTAAATATACTTCGAAATAATAATGTCAAATATATTAATAATAAAACATGGTTCTTTAGGTGATTTAATTCAGGCAAATGGAGCCATAAAAGATATAAAAAAATTTTATAGAAATAGAAAAGTATTTTTACTTACAGCTCAGCCATATGCAATTTTTATGTCAGAGTGCCCTTATTTAGATGGTGTCATAATTGATAAGAGATTACCTAGATGGAATTTATTTTATTTAAAAAATCTAAAAAACAATCTAGCCAAATATAATTTTACGAAAGTTTATGATTTGCAAAATTCAAGTCGAACAAAGTTTTATAGAAGATTTATTTTAAAAAATGTAGAATGGTCTTCTTCGGAAACTTCATTAGAGCCGGGGCAAAAAAAGAGTGATTTCGATAAAGACCCTGTACTTGATAGAATGGAAATTCAATTAAAAAAAAGCGGTATACAAACTGAATTTGTAAAAAATATTGATTTAGATTGGGCTGTATCAGATATCTCCAGGTTAAAAAAACAATATGCCAATAATGATTATATTTTGTTATTTCCCTTTTGTTCAAAAAAACTTCCTCAAAAAAAATGGCCTTTCTTTAAAAATTTAATTTCAAGATTAAAACAAGATTATAAAAATAAATATCCAATTTTGCTTGCGCCAGGGCCGGATGAAATAGATGAAGCTAATGAGCTGAATGCTAAAGTAGTCTTAGACAATAGTAAGCCAATTAATATTAAAACATTAATATCTTTAGTAAGTAATGCTAAATTTATTATTGCCAATGATACTGGACCCGCACATATAGCTTCACATCTAGACAAAAATGGCGTCGTACTTTTTGGAAGTCACACAACTGCTAAGAAAGTAAGTATGGAAAATTATAATTTTAAAGCAATCAGTGTTGAAAATCTAAATGATTTAACGGTCGAAACCGTCATAGAAAAAGTAAAATCTAAATTAAATTAATATAATTCTTAATAATTTTATCCCAAGCAAAGCCTTTGGAAAATTCAAAAGCATTAGCACCTAGTTCTTTATATTTTTCGTTTGATAAGACTTTTAAAAGTGTATCGTAAATAGCATTTAAGTCGTTACCATTACAAAGATATCCTGTTACACCAGATTTTATTGCATCTCCTTCACCACCATATATTCCTCCAATTGACGGCTTCCCGTAGGATGCAGCTTCAATATAAGTAATACCAAATCCCTCAACCGATTTTTTGTAAACAACCGAAGGCATTACGAAAACATCTGATTGTTCAAGTAAACCAACTTTTTCTTGTTCTGTAGAGCTAAAAATTAATTCGACATTTTTTTCTAAACCTAACTCTTTTCTTAATTTCTCTAGATTTTTTCTTTCATCCCCATCACCAATTGATACATATTTTAAATTCGGAAATTTTGGTAAAAGATTTTTAATTGACATTAAAATATTTTGATGGCTTTTACGACCATCTAACCTCGAAACAGTAATTAATTTAGGCGACCCGTTGCCAAAAATATTTTTGGAAAACTCTCTAGCTGATTCACTAACAGTTATAGGATAGTTACAACCAGGATTAATGACATGAATATCTTTTAATCCAAGTTTTAAACCTAATTCCTTTGTAAATTTAGAATTCGCAATTATAAAATCTGCTTTTCCTAATGATTTTAAAACTCTTTTATTCAATGAAGAACCAACAGGATGATTTATTTCCTTTGAGTGAATTAAGCAGAAAGATCTTGTTTTCTTAAGGGTCTCTAATTCAATATTTTCAATACTTTTCCAATGATCAAAGAAACATGCTCTTATTTGATTTTGTTTAATAAAATCTTTAACTAAATTAGCTTTTCTATACTTTCTAAATATTTTAAAACCTGAAATTCTCTCTATATTTAATTTAGAATTTTGATCATAATTACTTGCGTCTTGATGATTATCTGCAAAAACTTTTACTGGACCATGAATTGTCAGAGCATTAGACAAACCTTCCATAAGGTTTTGCATACCACCAAGCTCAGGAGGAAAATTTCTTGTAGAAACTAAAAACATCAACTAAACCATTTTATATTACATCCCATACTAGGAGTTTGATTCTTTGGACCGGCTTGCGTTTCAGAAATCATTTTCATCGCTACTTTTAAATCACTATCTCCACCTAAAACAGGTTTCAAATCTTTAAGCTCCCTAAACCTTCCTCGATACTCAAGCTTTAATTCCTTATTATATCCAAAGAAATCAGGGGTACAAACTGCACCATACTTTTTTGCAATCTCTTGTGTTTCATCTATTAAATAATTTATCTCACCAAAATTATTTGTTTTTGCAAATTTAATCATGTTATCGAACGAGTCTTCAGGATAATTTTTAGTATCATTAGACATGATTGCAACAGAGTTGACTCCATCTTTTTTCAATTCATTACAATCTTTTGTTAAATCACGAATAATTGCTTTCACATAAGGACAATGATTACAAATGAACATTATCAATGTTGCCTTTTCACCTTTTACATCATTTAAAGAAATAAGTTTATTTTCTATCGATTTTAGTTTGAAATCCTCAGCTTTTTTTCCAAAATCGCAAACTGGTGTCTTTGTTAAAGCCATAATATATTATAAGATATTTAATAATACATTACAGCAAATTTATGATTTACGATGTTAACGGTCACACTCCTAAAATCGATCCAAATAGTTGGGTAGCTTCTAATGCAGTTATCATTGGAAGAGTTGAATTAAAAAAGAATTCAAATATTTGGTTCAATGCAACTTTAAGAGGTGATTTAGAACCAATTATTATTGGCGAAGGTTCGAATATTCAAGATGGTAGCGTAATACACACAGATCCAGGGTGCCCAACTATTGTAGGTAAAGGAGTTACAGTTGGCCATATGGTAATGCTTCATGGATGTGAAATTTCAGATGATTGTATCATAGGAATAGGTTCAACTATTTTAAACAAAGCTAAGATTGGAAAAAATTGTATCATCGGAGCTAATTCACTAGTAACAGAAAATAAAGTTATTCCAGATAGATCACTTGTTCTAGGAAGCCCCGGTAAAGTAGTAAGGCAAGTTACTGATGAAGAAATAGAGCACATTAAAGAAAATGCCAGAGATTATGTTGAGAATATTAAAAAATATAAGAGATAGTTTTTTCTTATTTGCCATTTTATTATCAGGTTTTTCAAATCTGGAGGCCAAAAACAGTAAAGATGTTTCTAATACTGAGGTGAAAAAGAAAACTATCTCACACAAGAAAAAATATTCTTTAAAATTAGTAAGTAGTAAAGACGGTCATCCTGTAAGATCTGGAAAAAAATCTTACAGATTTGAAGTAAGATTAGGTGATTGCGGTAAAGATAGCGGACATGATGATTGCAAAAAAGATAGACAAAGAACTGAGTTGCAATTCAAAAAACATCAAAAGGATAAAAAAGATTATTGGTATTCAGCGTCAATCTATTTACCTAATGATTATCAATCAGTTGCACCAGTAAGAACAACTTTTGTTCAACTTTATGAGAGAGGTTGGAAACCTATTTTCATGGTAACGGATAGAACTGGAGAATGGTTAGAAATTGGAAGAATGTGGAGCGGTGAGTATGTTGAGATGAAAAAAGCATTAAAGATAAATGATATGAAAGGTAAATGGACAGACATATTAATTAGCGGTCGATTCTCAAGGGAAGATGATGGTTTTATGAAAGTTTGGGTAAATAATAAATTAATTTTAAATGCTGAGAATATCAAGAACTTAACTCCATATACTAAAAGAGGAGTAGGATTAGACTTCGGAATATACCAAACTTTTGTCAGTGGTTGGAAAAGAGAGCATGGTGATAAACCTTATCCAAATATGACTGTTTACTTTGATGAAGTAAATTTAGGAACTTCCAAAGATAAAGTTACAAAAAATTTAGGGAACTAACCAAGTAAATTTTTTCAAACCATTCAAATCAATTAAAGCTCTTCGGTGACCTTTAGCTGCTAAATAAAGCCACTCAATACTTTGAATTTTACATCTAATGACGCAAAAGTTTTTATAACCGGCTTCGCTTTCCTCTTTAGTAAAATCAAAATTATCAAACTTATTATCTAACCCTGAGGTCGGTTTTACAGATTCTGTTCCAGGTCCATTAGTAACTAAGTAACATTTCCTACTAATATGGCCAGTTTTTTCCCAAGACTCTTTTGTAACATCATTATTGTAATTTACTTCGCACTCAGCCTTTACTCTAAGCTGTATTTTTTCCTCTTTACCATAAAATAGAATTGAGCACTTAGGATTTTTTTTTATTTTCTCAATTTTTGAAGATCTAATATCGCTATGGTACTGAATAAAATTATTTTGTTGATCTGCCTTCCTGAGAACAACGACTCTTCCATCAAGATCATTATCATTTCCACAAATAAAAACTGGAGTTCTGAATTCAGAAGATCTATCTTTGACAGCTTTTGATAATAAATCCCAGATTTTTTTTTCAATCTCTTTTGAATCTTCGTAGTAACTGACTGTTTCTGACACGATTTATTTTCTAAATCTTTTAATTAAACTAGAAGTATCCCATCTTTGACCACCCATTTTTTGGACTTCTGCATAATATTCATCAATTATTTTTGTGATAGGTAAAGGTGAGTTATTTTTCTTAGCTTCATCCATCGCTATTTTTAAATCTTTTCTCATCCAATCAACTGCGAAACCATAGTCAAATTTATCTTCAATCATTGTTTTATGTCTATTTTCCATTTGCCAAGATTGTGCCGCACCTTTTGAAATTACTTCAATTACATCATGCATATTTAATCCTGCATTCATCCCAAAATTTATTGCTTCAGATAAACCTTGTACTAAGCCTGCAATACAAATTTGATTTACCATCTTCGTTAACTGACCGCTGCCCGATGGACCAAGAAGTTTTATCTTTTTACTATAGCAATCAATAACTGGTTCAGCCTTTTTATACGGACCTTCATCTCCTCCAACCATGACAGTTAAAATTCCACCTTCAGCTCCAGCTTGTCCGCCTGAAATAGGTGCATCCAAGAAATCAAAACCTTTTGATTTTGCTTCTTTGTAAAGTTCTCTAGCAATATTTGCAGATGCAGTAGTATTATCTACGTAGATCGCACCTTTTTTTGCAGTTTTAAATAAACCTTTGTCACCTAAAGTCACCTCTCTTAAATCATTATCGTTTCCAACACATGTAAAAATAAAATCGCAGTCTTTTGCAGCATCCATTGGAGTATCTGCTGTTTTGCCTTTGTATTCCTTGATCCATTTTTCTGCTTTAGCTTTAGTTCGATTATAAACAGTTACATCGTGACCAGCTTTTGATATATAACCTGCCATAGGGTAACCCATAACACCCAAACCTATGAAAGCAACTTTACAACTCATAAATGATTAACCTATCAATAAATAAAAAAGTAATAATATTTGGGTTTATATTTACATTTTTTTCAAGCTTTGGACAGAGCTTTTTTTTGGGATTGTTTAACGCACCAATAAGAAATGAACTAGGTATTTCGCACGGACAATTTGGAAATATTTATGCAACAGCAACAATTTTTTCTAGCCTTTTACTTATATGGGTAGGAAAGAAAATCGATGAATATCAAATAATCTATTACTCATTTTTTGTAATTCTATTATTGTTTTTTTCTTCTTTATTTTTCTCTTTCGTCAATAGCATTATTTTTTTATCAATCGGTATATTTTTAATGAGATTTTCTGGCCAAGGGTTGATGAGCCATACTTCTACGACTACAATCTCAAGGTTTTTTGAAAAGTCTAGAGGTAAAGCTCTAAGCACAATTTGGTTTGGATTATCGTCTGCAGAATTTATTTTACCTGTATTAATAACTTATCTGTTTGTAATTTATTCTTGGAGATCAGTTTGGCAAGGAATAGCAATTATCATCATCATATTTTTGCCTTTTGTAGTTTTAAATACAATTAAAAAAATTAAATTAGATTCTAGAGAAAAAGATTTAGATCCTAAAAAAAATTTTAAAATTAAAAGCTGGAAAAGGAGAGAAGTAATTAAAGATTATAGGTTTTATATTGTCTCGCTTAATATGCTTGCGATGCCTTGGATAGCCACTGGAGTATTTGTATATCAGTCATTTATTTCAGACTCAAAAATGTGGAACATTTACACAATACCAAAAGCATTTATGGTTTATTCGTTAGCTTCAATTATAACTTTATTTTTCTCAGGTTTTTTAGTCGATAAATTTACTAGTAGAAAATTAATTCCAATTATGAATATACCTCTATTAATATCAATGTTTGTACTATTTTATTACAAACATGAAATATCAGCATTTGTTTTTTTAGGTTTAGTAGGTATTTCAAATGGATTAGCCAACGTGCTTGGGTCATCTACTTGGGCTGAAATATACGGGGTAAAATTTATTGGATCTATCAAAGCTTTGACCACAGCTTTTATGGTGTTTTCAACTGCTTTTGGAACAGCAGTATTTGGTTTGATGATAGACAATGGTTTTTCAATTGAAAATATCGCTTTTGTATCAGGCATATACATAGTTATTTCGTTATTTCTTTTAATATTAATAAGAAATAAGCTTGAACCTATTAAGCTTAGAAAATAATTGATTTCTTAAGATTATTTGAATATATACTCTGCATCATGGCAAGAATTACCGTAGAAGACTGTTTAGAAAAAGTTGATAATCAATATGATCTAGTTTTGTTAGCCAAAGAAAGAACAGTTCAATTAAATGCCGGGGCTCCAATGTTAGTTGAAGAAGATAATGACAAAAGAACAATTATATCATTAAGAGAAATTGGAGATGGAAAAATAGATGTTAAGGAAGTTGAAGCTAGCGCGATTAAAAGATTAAGAAAAGAGCCTGATGAGGCTGAAGAGCAAGAAGAGATCGAAGAGGAAACTAATGATGAATTTGAAAATTTGTATAAAGGTCAAGTTTCCAAAAGTGGTGTAGCTATATTGCCTTCAAAAAGAACACGAAGAGTTCCAGAAGTTAAAAAACCTAGCTTAGCTGACGAAGCACTTTCAGAACTCAAAGCAGAACAACCAGAGATTAAAGAGGAAAACCTAGACACAGAGGAAGCTCCTCTTGAACTAAGTGAAGAAGTTCCATTAGAAGAAGAAAACAAATCAGAGTAGATTATGAAGAAAACTGTTTCAGTCGCACCTATGATGGATTGCACTGATAAGCACGAAATATATTTTTTAAGTCTGATAAGCAAAAACACACATTTATACACTGAGATGATTGTTGCTAATGCAATTGTAAGAGGTGACAGATCTAAACTACTTTCCTTTAAAAAAATAAATAATCCAGTTACACTTCAAGTTGGTGGGTCGAGTCCAAACGAGCTTGCTGAAGCATGTAAGATTTCTGAAGACTACGGATATAAGGAAATAAATTTAAATTTAGGCTGCCCAAGTAAAAAAGTTCAAAAAAATAAATTTGGCGCATGTCTCATGCAAGAACCAGACCTTGTAGCTAAATGTATTGAAGCAATGACTAAAGCAACTAAATTACCTGTAACAATCAAAACAAGAATTGGTTACAACGATGTTGAAAATTTTGAATTTTTAAAATCTTTTATTCAAACCACTAAAGATGCAGGTTCAAAAAAATTTATAATTCACGCAAGAAAAGCTTTACTTAAAAAATTAACTCCAAAAGAAAATTTAAATATTCCACCACTAAAGTACGATTTTGTTTATAAATTGAAAGAGTATTTTAAAAACGATGAAATAATAATTAATGGGGGAGTAAAAACAACAGAGGAAATACAAAATCATTTAACAAAAGTAGATGGTGTGATGATTGGCAGGGCTATTTATCAATCACCTTATTTTTTGGCAGATATTGAAAGAGAAATTTTTAATAATGATAATGTACCAACAAGAACAGAAGTTATGGAAAATCTAATTCCTTATATTCAAGAGCAAACATCAAAAGGCGTACAGTTAAATCATATAATGAGACATACAATAGGGTTGTTCCATGGACAAAATGGTTCAAAAACCTGGAAACAATATCTATCTAAAAATATGTGTATAAGAGATGCGGACTTACAAAAAGTAAATCATATAATGGATCAAGTAAGAAAAACTAGTCCTGTTTCTTTAGAGAGATAGTTTTGGATATTCTTTCTCAATCAGAAATAATTTATTTAGTTTTAATTATGATTGCTACAGCAATACCAGCAGGATTTGCTGCTGGATTATTTGGTATTGGAGGAGGGTTAGTAACAGTTCCTATTTTATTTTACATATTTAGCTTTGCAGGGATAGAAACAGCTTATGTTATGCACTTAGCAGTAGGAACTTCATTTGGAATTATCATACCGACGTCTACAGTTTCTGTACTTACTCATCATCAACATAAAGCTGTAGATTTTAGCATTGTTAAAGGTTTTGGTTTTTTTGTTGCTACTGGAGTAATTCTAGGAACAATTTTTGCTGCGAGTCTAGAAACAAAACCTTTGATATTATTTTTTACAATTGTTGTTTATATTCTTGCGTTTTACCTATTGTTCTTAAAAGAAAAAGAAACAAATATAGAAATCAAAATAGGATTATTTTCGAAAGCAATTTCAGGAATTGTAAGCGGCTTTATTTCTGCACCGATGGGCATTGGTGGAGCCGTGATGAATGTTCCAATTTTAAAATTTTTTGGTTATCCAATAAATAAGGCTATTGGTAGCGCGGCTGCGATTGGGTTTATTATCGCTTTATTTGGTGCATTGGGTTTTTTAATTTCGGGCTCATACTTGGGAACTAATCTACCTTTGAGCATTGGGTTTTTAAATATTCCAGCCTTTTTAGTTTTCTTTCCTATTACTGCATTCATGGCAAGACTTGGAGCTAAAGCTAGCCATAGAATTGATAAAATGAGAATGACTAAATATTTTGGATTATTTCTAATAATTATTGGAACTAGATTTTTATATGAATATTTTAAAGTTTAAATTTTTTGATCATAATCCCCAATCTTTCCAGTTTTTTGTAAAAGATTATCTATAAATTCAAAAATTTTTTTCTTACTTTCATCTGATTTGGTGCTTTCAGTCACAATTACTAAAGAGGGTTTGTTAGAAGACGCTCTTATTAAGCCCCATGATCCATCCTCAAGAGAAAATCTCACACCATTAACAGTTAGCACTTCAGTAATATTTTGATTATCAATCTTAATACCTTCATCTTTTAATTTTTTTACCTCTTTTGTCATTTCATCAACTACTTTATATTTCTCTTCATCTTTACAATAAGGAGCCATCGTTGGGGTTTGATAAGTTACGGGTAATGATTTAAAAATTTCACTCATTTTTTTGTTTTGATTTACAATAAGATGACAAACTTGTATTGCTGAGTTAATCCCATCATCGTAACCATAGCCCAAAGGTTGATTAAAGAAAAAATGCCCACTCTTTTCAAAACCTGCTAATGCTTTTTCCTGATTAACTTTTCTTTTGATGTGAGAATGTCCGGTTTTCCAATATATAGTTTCACAACCGTTCTCTTTCAAGATTTTGTCATTTTTAAATAGTCCAGTTGATTTTACGTCGACAATAAATTTCGATTCTTTATGTTTACTTGAAAGATTTCTTGCAATTAGTAACCCGATTTTATCTGAGAATATTTCATTTCCTTGTTCATCTATTACTCCACATCTATCGCCATCTCCATCAAAACCAAATCCAACATCGGCTTTATTATTTTTTACAGCTTTAGCTATAGCATGGAGCATTTCAAGATCTTCAGGATTTGGGTTATATTTAGGAAAGGACCAATCTAAATTACAATCAAGTTCTATGATTTCGCATCCAATGCCTTTTAAAATTTCTGGAGCAAATATTCCTGCTGTCCCATTCCCGCATGCAACTACAACTTTTATCTTTTTATTTAACTTATTTTTAATTAAATCTTGAATATAAACTTTTTTAAAATCATCAATTTTTTTTAATGATCCTTCTCCATTTGAAAATTTATTATTTAAAGTTATATCTTTTAAGTTTGCCATCTCCTCTGGCGCATGTGTTAAACCTTTTTGAATACCCATTTTTACTCCTGTCCAACCATTTTCATTATGACTAGCAGTTACCATAGCAATGGCATCTGAGTTTAAATTAAATTGTGCAAAATAAACCATTGGGGAAAGAGATAACCCTACATCCTCAACATTACATCCTGTTGAAACCAAACCTTTAGTTAAAGCTTTTTTAATTTTTTCACTATAAGATCTATAATCATGGCCAACAATAACTCTTGGATTGCTTATTTTAGTACTTTGAATGATTTGAGTTCCAAAGCCTTTACCTAAATTTGTGATTCCTTCAATATCGATATCTTTTTCAAAGACCCATCTAGCGTCATACTCTCTAAAACCATTTGGATTGATTTTCATTTGTTATAGATACTAGAGAATATAGGCATTTGTTATTAAATGTTTATTAACAAAACTTTCCACTTGCAAAATTAATTAAATGTTCTTATAATGTTCTATTGATTTCAGTGTTATATAGTATATTAACATATCTGTAACACAACATGTAGTTGTTTTGTTATCAAATCGACTAAAAACAAGGAAAATATGAATAAAAACGTATCATTGGCAATAGAGAAAGCTGTCGGCTCAATAAGCCAAAAAAACCAAAACGAACCAAAGAACAACGGACCTAAAAAGCCTGATTTGTTTTCTTTATCTGGAGAGACTGAATTATTTCAAAACGAGAAGGGCATCACTATCAAGATTGATAGATCTAGAGATGAAAATTTAACTGATTTTGGAAAAGCTACACTAACAGATAGGTATTTGGGTCAGAGTGAAAGTTTTCAAGATTTATTTGCTAGAGTTGCAAGTGTTTACGCTGATGATAATTTACATGCACAAAGAATTTACAATTACATAAGCAATTTATGGTTTATGCCTGCTACACCCGTTTTATCTAATGGCGGTACAGAAAGAGGACTGCCAATTTCATGTTTCTTAAACGAAGCTAGCGATAGCTTGGAAGGTATTACAAATCTTTGGGAAGAAAATGTTTGGCTTGCAGCCAGAGGCGGCGGTATTGGAAGTTATTGGGGGAACTTAAGATCTATTGGAGAAAAGATAGGTAAAGTTGGAAAAACTTCTGGAATAATTCCATTCATCAAAGTAATGGATTCTTTAACTTTAGCAATAAGCCAAGGTTCTTTAAGAAGAGGTTCGGCTGCTTGTTATTTACAAATTGATCATCCTGAAATTGAAGAGTTTATCGAGATGCGAAGACCAACTGGTGGAGATGTTAATAGAAGATCATTAAACTTACATCATGGAGTTTTAGTAACTGATGAATTTATGAGAGCAGTAGAAACAGATGGTCAATGGGCACTAAGAAGTCCTTATGATGGATCTGTTCAACAAACTATTCCAGCAAGAAATTTATGGATAAGATTATTGACAGCAAGAATTGAAACAGGTGAGCCTTACATCGTTTACATAGATACTGTTAATAGACAGATCCCACAGCACCATAAGCTTGCAGGCTTAAAGGTTAAAACTTCTAACCTTTGTAGTGAAATTACCTTACCAACTGGCATAGACAACGAAGGAAACCAAAGAACAGCTGTTTGTTGTTTATCATCATTAAACTTAGACACTTACGATCAGTGGAAAGATGATCCGCAGTTTGTTGAGGATGTAATGAGATTTTTAGATAATGTGATGACTGATTTTATCAATAGAGCTCCAGATGAATTTGCTCATGCGAAATACTCAGCAATGAGAGAAAGAAGTGTAGGTCTTGGAGTTATGGGATTACATTCATACTTCCAGCAAAAAAATATTCCTTTTGGATCAGTAATGAGCAAAGTGTGGAACAAAAAAATATTCCAAAACATTCAAGAAAAAGTTGATGAAGCATCAAAGACGTTAGCTGACGAAAGAGGATCATGCCCTGACGCAGCTGAATACGGAATGAAGGAGAGATTTTCAAACAAGACTGCAATAGCTCCAACAGCTTCTATATCAATCATTTGTGGAGGATCTTCTCCAGGAATAGAACCTATTGCTGCTAACAGCTACACTCATAAAACACTTTCAGGTTCATTTAATGTTAGAAATAAATACTTAAAGAAGATACTTCAAAAATATAATAAAGATACAGATGAAGTTTGGTCAACAATAACAACTAATCAAGGGTCTGTATCACATCTAAATTTTTTAACTGCAAATGAAAAAGATACATTCAAAACTGCTTTTGAAATAGATCAAAGATGGATTGTTGAACTTGGTGCTGATAGAACTCCGCATATCTCACAAGCACAGTCAGTAAATATCTTTGTTCCAGCAGATATTCATAAAAAAGAACTTCACGATATTCATTTTCAAGCATGGAAAAAAGGTCTGAAAAGCCTTTATTACTGTAGATCCAAATCAATCCAGAGAGCTGAAAATGTAAACAATGGATCTTCAACAGATGTGACAAAAAATGTTTACTCTGGAAAACAAGAATCAAATAATGAAAGCAATAACTATGAGGAGTGTTTATCATGTCAGTAGCAGAAAAAACTAAACCAACAATAATCCAGCCTAATAAAATGGGCTTATTAGTAGAAAACCCAGTTTACAAACCCTTTAGATATCCATGGTGTTACGATGCCTGGTTAACTCAACAGAGAATTCATTGGCTACCGGAAGAAGTGCCACTAGGAGATGATGTAAGAGATTGGCAAAAAAATTTATCAGTTGAAGAAAAAAATCTTTTAACTCACATCTTTAGATTTTTTACTCAAGCAGATGTTGAAGTAAATAACTGTTACTTGAGACACTACACAACTGTATTTAAACCAACAGAGGTTTTAATGATGATGACGGCGTTTGCTGCGATGGAAACCGTTCACATTGCTGCTTACTCTCATCTGTTAGATACTATTGGTATGCCAGAGACAGAATATTCAGCATTTTTACAATATAAAGAAATGAAAGATAAATATGACTACATGCAAGGCTTTGATGTTAAATCAAAACACAATATAGCAATGACGATGGCTGTATTTTCAGCTTTCACAGAAGGTTTACAATTATTTGCAAGTTTCGCAATTTTATTAAATTTCCCAAGATTTAATAAAATGAAAGGGATGGGCCAAATAGTAACGTGGTCAGTTAGAGATGAAACTTTGCACTGTAATTCTATGATTAGACTCTTTAGAGATTTCATTAAAGAAGAACCACAAATTTGGAATGATAAATTAAAAAATGAAATTTACGAGGCATGCAAAACAATAGTTCATCATGAAGATGCATTTATTGATCTTGCTTTTCAAATGGGTCCAATGCAAGGTTTAACGGCTGATGAAGTTAAACAGTACATTAGATTTATTGGCAATAGAAGATTAGAGCAATTAGGTTTAAATCCTATTTACGATGTTAAGAAAAATCCATTAACATGGTTGGATACAATGCTTAATGGAGTAGAGCACATGAACTTTTTTGAAGGTAGAGCTACAGAATATTCTAAAGCTTCTACTAAAGGTACATGGGGCGAGGTTTTTGCTTAAAGATTATTTTTCCCAATCAAATTTTGGGAAAGTATCAAATACCTGAAGAACTTTATCAGACCATTGGTTGCAAATTTTTTTGTAATCTTCATCAGATGTATTTAAACATTTAAGGTAAGATAATTTTTTTTGATCTTTTTTATAGACAGCAATATCAATTGGCGGGCCCACTGTTAAATCACTTTTGAGTGTGGAGTCCATAGATATTAAAGCACATCTAGATGCATCTCCTATTGAAACATTAGGAGTTATAACTCTATCGAGTATGGGCTTACCATACTTTACTTCACCAATTACCAAGTAAGGTTTACTATCAGCTGGTCTAATATAATTTCCCTGAGGATAAACGAGGTATAATTCTAAATCTTGACCTCTTATTTGCCCTCCAATAATAAATGTAGCTCCTAAGACAAGGCTGTCTGTGTTCACCCCGTCCGGAGATGAATGTTTAATCGTAAGTTTGCCAACATATGAAGCTATTTGCTCAAAATCTTTACATTTATTGAGATTGTTCGATGAATTTTCTTTTATGTCTTTCTCAATAGACTTAAAAACTGCTTGCGATGTTGCCAAGTTTCCTGAAGTTACTATAACAACTGTTCTGTCACCTACGTCGTAAGTAAGCATTTTAGAATAAATGTTTACATTATCTAAACCAGCGTTTGTTCTAGAGTCAGAAGCTAACACAACGCCTTCATTAGTCTTAATACCTATACAATATGTCATGGTGAATTCTTATTTAAAAAACAGTAAATATTCAATTCTTAATTATCATAGCTATTATCGAATTTGTGCATTTGATAAAGGCATCAAACTATTAAGAATTATAAGATGGTTAATTTGTGGAAAAAATACGATTCTAAAAAAACTTATGACGAGTACTTAAACTCTGACCATAAGTTGCGTAGGCAAGCTGTTATTATCTCTCACATTTTAGAGAGACATGGTATCAAGAAGTTAAATGAAATTGAAAAGAACTGCGCAAGTACAATAAATGCTAGGGGAATTAATTTTCGAGTTTATTCATCAGGAAAAAAACTCCAAGAAAAAAAGTGGCCTTTAGATATTATTCCTAGAATTATTCTAAAAAAAGATTGGGCTAAGGTTTCAAAAGGACTACTTCAAAGAGTAAAGGCCCTTAATCTTTTTATAGACGATGTTTACAACGACAGAAAAATTTTTAAAGACAATATTATTCCTGAAGATTTAGTTTTTAATTCTCCATTTTATTTAAGAGAGTGCTATGGTTTTTCACCAAAATATAAAGCTTGGTCTAACATTTCAGGAATTGATTTAATAAGAAATATCAATGGTGAGTTCATGGTTCTAGAAGATAACTTGCGTGTTCCATCAGGAGTTTCTTACATGCTTGAAAATCGAATGGTGATGAGAGATGTCTTTCCTGAATTATTTACAAAATACAAAGTTTCTTCAGTTCATCAATATCCAAATAAATTATATCACTGCATGCTTGAATGTGTCCCTAGAAAAACAAGAAACCCACACATGTGTGTGTTAACTCCAGGAAGATATAACTCAGCTTATTTCGAACATAGATTTTTAGCTGAACAAATGGGTATCGCGCTTGTAGAAGGGAAAGATTTATTCGTTGAAAAAGATTTTGTTTATATGAAAACTGTAACAGGCCCTATGAAAGTTGATTGTATTTATAGAAGAATAGACGACAACTTCTTAGATCCAAAAGTTTTTTATAAACATTCTTTGCTTGGAGTACCCGGTTTATTTAAATGTTGGCGTAAAGGTAATGTTGGTATTGTAAATGCACCTGGGACAGGAATAGCAGATGATAAAGCTATCTATTCTTACGTTGATAAGATGATTAAGTTTTATTTAAACGAAGAACCAAAACTAAAACAAGTAAAAACATTTTTATGTAGAAAAAAAATCCATAAAGATCATGTTATCGAAAATATCTCTAAATTAGTTGTAAAACCTACCAATGGATCAGGTGGTAATGGAATATTAATTGGTCCGATGGCCTCAAAGGATGAGAGAGAAAATATGATTAACAAGATAAAAGCTAATCCTTGTGATTATATTGCTCAACCATTAGAAATTTTATCCACTAACCCTACAATTGCTGAAGAGGGAATTGAGCCAAGACATTTAGACCTTAGACCATTTGTATTAACCGGTAAAAAAACCTGGGTTACAACAGGTGGATTAACTAGAGTAGCTCTTAAAAAAGGAAGCACTATTGTAAACAGTTCTCAAGGTGGTGGCTCTAAAGATACTATGGTTATTGAAAGATAAATTATTTAACAACTCTTAAAAGAAGCATACATATTTCTTATTAAATCAAAGTATAAATCTTTTCCTGGATCAAGAGTTGCTCCTAATGGATCTATAACTCCAGTCTTAATATTGGTATCTTTTGCAACTGCTTTTATAATATCTGGATTAAATTGAGGTTCTGAAAATACACAAGTTACTTTTTCATGTTCAATTATTTCTCTGATTTCAGCCAATTGCTCAGCTCCTGGTAATACATCTGTATTAACTGTAAAAGCTCCCAAAACATTTACATTAAATCTTTTTTCAAAATACTGGTAGGCATCATGGAATACAATAGATTTAAAATCTCCTTTTAGCTCAGATTTAACTTTTTTTGTAAGATTGTCTAAAGCTTTATGAGCCTTCTTTAAATTAGCTTTATAAGCAGATGCATTGTTTGGATCTTTTTCAATTAAATGCTCTGCCATCTCACTTAAGATTGCTTTTGCGTTTATTGGATCAAGCCAAATATGCGGATCGTGTTCGCCGTGAGCATGCTCGTGATGATCATCATGTTTATCCTCTTTATGACCATGTTCTTTATGATCATCATGTTTATCCTCTTTATGACCATGTTCTTTATGATCATCATGTTTATCCTCTTTATGACCATGTTCTTTATGATCATCGTGTCCGTGATCATCATGCCCTTCGAATATGTTTCTTTCTCTGAATTCTAATTTTTTTACACCCTTGATTTCCATTAATTCTATTTTTTCAGCTTTTTTTGCTATTGATTTTAATGGTTTTTCTAAAAAAGTTTCTAAGTCTTCGCCAACCCAAAATATTAAGTCAGCATTTTGCAACATTTTAGCGTGTGATGGTTTTAATGCAAATCCATGTGGAGAATTATATCCATCAACAATTAAATCTGGTTTACCCACTCCATCCATCAAATAACTAGCTAGTGAATGTATTGGTTTAATAGAAGCCACAACTTTAATCTCTGCATTGGCAGAAAAACTTAGAGTTAATGTAAAAAATAAAGTAATTGTAAGCTTAATAAATTTGTTTATCATAGTGTTATAATATAACGTTTGTTATAATATAACATATTTGAGGTCAAGGTTTTTAATATGGAAAATAAAAATAAAGTTCTACTAAAGGTTGAAAATGCTGGCGTTTCTATAAACGACAAATCTTTAGTTAAAGGAGTTTCATTTGAGATTAAACAAGGTGAGATAGTCACTTTGATAGGTCCAAATGGCTCTGGGAAATCAACAACAGCAAAAATTGCTTTAGGAATTTATAAAAAGATAGATGGCAAAGTTAAAAAATATACTGACAAAATTGGATACGTGCCTCAAAAAATTTCAATAGATTGGACCTTGCCAATAAGAGTATTGGATTTTATGACTTTGACAGAAGAATTAACTCAAGATCAAATTAATATTGCTTTAAATTTAACTGGTGTTGAACACCTAAAAAATAAAAGTTTAAGTAATTTATCTGGAGGAGAGTTCCAAAGAGTTTTGATAGCAAGAGCTATTTCTAAAAAACCAGAATTATTAGTTCTTGATGAGCCAGTACAAGGTGTTGATTTTAAAGGTGAAATTGCTCTATATGAATTAATCAAACAAATTTCAGAAAAAATGAAATGTGGAATTCTTTTAATTTCACATGATCTACATGTAGTAATGTCTGCAACTGATTTTGTATTATGTTTAAATGGACATGTATGTTGTTCTGGAGCACCTCATAAAGTCGTTAAAGACAGTAAATATAAGGAATTGTTCGGAGATAGAGCTTCCAATATCTTATCTTTATATGAGCATAAACATGATCATACTCACTCTCAAGATGGAACAATAGATCAAAAATAATATGCTTAATGATTTTTTTATAAGAGCTTTACTTGCAGGAATTGGAATAGCTTTAATAACAGGTCCAATAGGATGCTTTGTAATTTGGAGAAGATTGTCTTTTTTTGCAGGTACACTTGCGCATTCAGCTTTATTAGGTGTAACTATGGCTTTGGTATTTGAACTTAATATTGCTTTTTCAGTTTTTTTAATATCAGCAGTTTTAGCAATTTTTCTCCTTCAATTACAAACTAAAACAAATCTTCCTAACGATGCTTTGTTAGGTTTATTAGCCCACTCATCGCTAGCAATAGGACTTGTAATTATTGGATTTTTAACAACTATTAGATTTGATGTTATGGGTTTGTTATTTGGCGATATATTAGCTGTAAGTCAAAGTGATTTGTTATTAATTTGGGGTGGTGGCGTATTTATTTTAATAATTTTAAAGATTATTTGGAAACCTTTGTTTGCTTCCACAATAAATTATGATTTAGCTAAAGCAGAAGGGATGAACCCTGATAGGTATAATGCAATATTCACAATTTTGATGGCAGCAATAATTGCTATTTCAATTAAAATAGTCGGACTTCTTTTAATAACTGGAATGCTAATAATTCCCGCAGCTCTTGCAAGAAATATATCTAACAATCCATTACAGATGGTTATTTTATCGACAATTGGAGGACTATTATCTATTTTAATAGGATTATTTTCTTCTTTAGAATTTAATACCGCATCAGGTCCATCAATAATAACCGCAGCTTTAATACTTTTTTGTTTTTCACTTTTAAAGTTTAAAAAATATTCCGAATTGAAAAAATGATAATTAATTAGTAAATTATATTTATGGCAAGAGCACAAACACTTTCTAGAAACCAACAAATAGTTTTAGATATTATTGAGAAGGCAAAAGGTCCTTTAAAAGCTTATTCCATATTATTTAATGTACAAAAAAAAGGAATTAAAGCCCCTCAACAAATTTATCGAGCATTGGATAAGTTGATTGGAATGGGAAAAATTCATAAAATAGAAAGTAAAAATGCTTTTGTTGCATGCAGAAGCTCAGATTGTGAAATTTCAAAAGCAACAGCATTTTCAATTTGTGAAAGTTGCGAAATGGTTGATGAGATCAGCGATACCAAACTTTCAAAATATTTATCAGGTTTTAATCATAAAAAAGGAATGAAATTTAAAAGATTTAACTTAGAATTTTTTGGTATCTGTAAAAAGTGTAAAAAAGATTAAATCAACTTTAAATATTTCTGCGACAATACTCTCTTTTCATTAAAATTCTTTATAAATTAATATAATATCAACAGAAGGATAATTATGAAATTATTAAAAATATTAATAACAATAGTTTTTGTTTCAACATTAAGTTTATCAATAAATGCAAAAGAAATAAAAATGGGTAAAGCTGATTGGGACACAGGTTATTTTCAAGCAGAAGTTTATAAAAAAGCACTAGAAAAAATGGGTTATAAAGTTACAGGCCCGACTGTTATGAAACCACAGGTATTTTATGTTGCGGCAGCTGCAGGAGATATGGATCTTTGGGTTAACGGATGGTTTGGAAATCATGATTCTTATGTCAAAGAGGCAATGGGTAAGGTTAAACCTGTTGGTTTCGTTGCAAAAAGTGGTGGCTTGCAAGGTTACTTAATTGACAAAAAAACTGCAGATAAATTTAATATTAAATCTGTAATGGATATAAAAAATCATGCTAAAGAGTTTGACTCAAATGGCGATGGTAAGGCAGATATGGTTGCTTGCCATCCAGGATGGGGTTGCGAAAAAATTATATCAAGACATTTTGAGGAACTTGGTCTGGGTGAATTTATTAATCCAATAAAAGCAGATTACTCAGCTGCTATGGCAGATATAATTTCAAGATATAAAAATGGTAAATCTGTTTTATTTTATACTTGGACTCCGAATTGGACAGTCGGCACTTTAAAATTAGGTGAAGATGTAGTTTGGATCGAAGCTCCTTTTAGTGAAACAAAAGTTGTTAGCGTACCAAATGCAACAAAGTCAAAACTTAATATGGGATTTGGTGTGAACGACATTAGACCGGCTGCAAATGTTGATTTTTTAAAAGCTAATCCAAAAGTAGAAAAGTTTTTAAAAAAAGCATCTATTCCTTTAGCTGATATTGCTGCTCAGAACTTAAAAATGAATAAGGGTGAGAAAAGTGAAAAAGCAATAAAGAAACATGCTGAAGAGTGGATTAAATCAAATCAAAAAACTTTTAATAGTTGGATAAACTAAAAATAAATTAGCAAATAAGAATATATGCGCACGATAGTGCGCATATAAGACATATCTCACTTTTTAGTTGTATTACGGTTACATTCAAAATTTATACATGTTAAAATTTTATAAATTTAGGAGGGAAGATGAGATATTTTAAACATTTAGTATCAATAATTGCAGCTCTTACTATTAGTAGTGCTGTATTTGCCAATGAGATCAAAATGGGTAAGGCAGACTGGGATACAGGTTATTTTCAGGCTGAGATCTATAAGGCAGCTCTTGAGAAAATGGGTTACAAAGTTTCAGGCCCAACTGTAATGAAACCTCAAGTGTTTTATGTAGCGGCAACATCAGGTGATGTTGACTTATGGGTGAACGGCTGGTTCGGAACTCATGATGGTTACATTTCAGAATCTAAAGGAAAAGTTAAACCAGTTGGTTATGTAATGAAAGGTGGAGGAGCCCAAGGTTACTTAATCGATAAAAAATCAGCAGATAAATTTGGTATCAAAAGCGTAATGGATATCAAAAAACATGCAAAAGAGTTTGACTCAAATGGAGATGGAAAAGCAGACATGGTTGCTTGCCCTCCGGGTTGGGGTTGTGAAAAACAAATCACAAAACACTTTGATGAACTTGGATTAGGTGAATTTATCAATCCAGTAAAAGCAGACTACTCGGCTTCAATGGCAGATGCAGTGTCTAAGTATAAAAATGGAAAATCAATTCTGTTTTACACATGGACGCCTAATTGGACTGTTGGTGCTTTAAAACTTGGTAAAGATGTAGTTTGGATTGAAGTTCCATACAGTAAAACAAAACCTACTAAGATCGCTAATGCTACAAAATCTAAAGTAAATTTAGGTTTTGGTGCTGATGACATTAGACCAGCAGCTAACGTAGATTTTCTTAAAGCAAATCCAAAGGTAGAAAAAATGCTTAAAAAAGCCTCAATACCTCTTGGAGATATTGCTGCTCAGAACTTGAAGATGAACAAGGGTGAGAAAAGCGAAAAAGCTATTAAGAAACACGCAGCTGAATGGATAAAAGCTAATCAAAGTACGTTTGATAGTTGGATCAAGTAAAGGTTCAGGTTAATTTTAATGAGTTTAAAATTAGCCCCATCAGATTACGAAATATACATTCCAATAGGTGAATGGATAGAAGGAAATATTAAAGAGTGGCTGTTTGAACAAAGGCCACTCTTTAAAAAAATTTCAGCACCTATAGACACTGTATTAAATAGTTTAGACTCTCTTTTTAATTTTATTCCTTTTCCGATCATACTTTTAATATTTATAATTTTCGCTTACAGAACAAATGGAATTAAATTTGCAATATTTTCTTTTGTAAGTTTAGTTTTTATTGATCTTGTTGACCTTTGGTCAGAAAGTATGACCACGCTTGCAATGATTTTTACTGCTGTTTTATTTTGTATGTTAATTGGAATTCCTCTTGGCATTATTGCCTCGAGAAGTAACACTTTTGAAATTATTTTACGTCCTATACTTGATATAATGCAAACAATACCAAGTTTCGTATATTTAATACCTGTAGTTATGCTTTTTGGAGTTGGCTTAACTCCTGGAGTAGTTGCTACAATTATATTTGCTTTACCACCAATTATTCGATTAACAAATTTAGGTATTAGGCAAGTTGGTAAAGGATTTAAAGAGGCAGGATCAAGTTTAGGACTTACAAGATTCTTAATATTAATTAAAATTGAAATTCCTTTGTCTTTAAAAACTATAATGGCAGGAGTTAATCAAACTCTAATGCTTGCTTTATCTATGGTAGTTATTGCTGCTTTAATAGGTGCAGGAGGACTAGGCTTAACAGTATATATTGCTCTGGGAAGGCTCGATGTTGGTTCTGCAGTTATTGGCGGAACAGGAATTGTAATTCTAGCAATTATATTAGATAGAATTACACAAAAAATAATTAAATCACACTAAAGACTTTAATTTTTCGATATGTTTTGGAGTAATTTCGCAACATCCTCCAATGATTTTTGCTCCATTGCTCTTTAATTTTTTACAAATTTCAAGGAACTTTTTGGGAGTAAGATCTTTTCTTTTTCCAAGCTGAACTTTAGGATTATTTGAGTCGGGTTTCCAACCTGGCGGAATATGCTCAAAAGCATTGATTTTAAATCCAAATGGGACTTTAAGTTTTTTTGCGTCTTGTATAACTTCGTTTAAATCCTCAAAAGAAACACAAGAAGCCATAATTCCAATGGGTTTATGTTTTTGAACTTTTTTTGCAACAGTTATAAATTTTTCACCTGAGGGTAACAATCCTTTACTCCTAATGTGGATACCGACTAAAATTTTTTTCTTGTATTTTTTAATTGCATTTAAACCTAATGAACATTCTTTCCAACTACTCATTACATCTAGATAAAAGAAATCCACATATGGATTGAGATATTTTGCCTGAGATTTAAAACTTTCTTTTATAAATTTTAAATCTTTTCCAAGATCAGCAAAATAAGTAAAGTTTTGAGGAGGCAAACTTCCAGCAATTAAAACTTTTTTCTTGGACATCGTAACAGCTCTTTTAGCTAATTTTCCAGCTAGAACGTTAAGATTTTTATATTCTTTTACCAAAGCATTTTCGATGAGCCTTCTTTTTCTACTACCAAAGCTATTAGTCACTATAATTTCTGCTCCAGCTTTTATAAAATCTAAATGCGTTTTGACAACTGTTTTGTGATATTTTCGATTATATAATGCTGAGGCTCCCCATAGAGTTCCGTGAGGTTTAACTCCCCGGTTAAGGAGTTCCTGGCCCATACCCCCGTCTAAAATTCTTGTTCGTTGAAAAAAATTATTATCCAGAAACTTCAATTCCAAAAAAAGTAGATATTAAAACAATGAGTGCAAAAATAGCAAACCACATAAACCACTGAGATGCTACTTTTACTAATGAACCTTTATCAATACCTTTCCAGGGCATAAAAGTATATGTAGCCAGTGTAACTAAGATTAAAAATAATAATAAATTAGTTAAAGTCATTTATCTTTGATTCAAAAGCATAACTTCTCTTACTTCTGCTCCTCTATATTTAGATAAAGGCCTAATTAATTTATTGGAAGCATGCTGTTCCATTATATGCGCAGACCAACCCGTGATACGTGACATAACAAATATTGGTGTATAAAAATCTATATCAATACCCATCATGTAATAAGTTGGACCGCATGGAAAATCTACATTGGGGTGAATATTTTTTCGATCTATCATTACCTTTTCTAAAATTTCATACATTCTCGTATATTTTTCTTTTTTCAAAAGCTTAGCTACTTTAAACATATAATGTTTCATTGTTGGAACTCTCGAGTCTCCCGTACGGTAAACTCTATGCCCAAATCCCATTACTACCTTTTTTTTATTTAATGCATTTTCAATCCAAGCTTTTGCTTTTTCAGGTTTTCCAATCTCTTTCATCATATGCATTACTGCTTCATTAGCTCCACCATGTAATGGACCTTTTAAAGAGGCTATAGCCCCAGTTATTGCACCATGTAAATCTGATAAACTTGACGTAATCGTTCTTGCTGTGAATGTTGAAACGTTGAAACTATGCTCCGCGTATAAAATTAATGAAATATCAAACGCTCTTACTATCTCTTTATCCGGAACTTTATTAAACATCATTTTGAAAAAATTTTCTGAAAAAGATAACTTCTTACTTGGAGCAATAATTGATTTACCTTTTCGTGTTCTGAAATAAGCAGCAACAGCTGTCGGTGTTTTAGCAAATATTCTCATTGC
Source organism: uncultured Pelagibacteraceae bacterium (assembly GCA_902610975.1). Lineage (GTDB taxonomy): Bacteria > Pseudomonadota > Alphaproteobacteria > Pelagibacterales > Pelagibacteraceae > Pelagilacustribacter. The sequence continues at coordinate 38,753 of CACLXL010000005.1, read as the reverse complement.
TTTTCTCATATTTGCTTTTGGAGAATTGTCTTTTGTGTCCTTATCTTCTAATGCCATTAAACTTACACAAGTTCTAATTACGTCCATAGGATGAGCGTTTCGAGGCATTTTTTTAATATCGTTTAATATTTGTTTAGAAAGTTTTCTTTCTGATCTTTCTTGTTTGATAAATTTTTTCAGCTGACTTTTGTTCGGGAGCTCTCCGTTCAGTACCAAATAGGCAACTTCTTCGAAATCACATTTATCGCAAAGCTCTTGTACTGTGTATCCTCTATAAGTTAAGGCACTGAGTTCTGGAACTACATGTGAAATTGTAGTTTCATCAACTACTATACCTAACAAACCTTTTTTAATTTCTTCACTCATTATTCATGTCCTTCTGTAGAAAAATCTGTGATTTTCTTATCAGGCGTATTGTATTTCTCATATTCTACTAACTCGTACAACCTTTTTCTAGTCTGCATTTTGTCAATAATATTATTTTGATGGCCATCTTTAAATATTGATTTAAGACCTAATTCAACATTTTGCATGGCGAGTCTCTGTGTTGTCACAGGATAAATAACTAAATTATAGCCTAAATTTTCTAATTGAGACTTATTTAATAGTTTAGATTTTCCAAACTCTGTCATGTTGGCTAGTAAATAGCCTTTTGATATTTTCCTGACTTTTTCGAACTCTTTTTCATCTTTCATTGCTTCTGGAAAAATCATGTCAGCACCAGCATCTTCATAAGATTTAATTCTTTCTAATGTTTTATCTATACCTTCAACAGTATTTGCATCAGTCCTTACTATAATTAAAAAATTTTTATCTTTTCTAGCATTTACCGAATCTTTAATTTTTTTAACCATTTCATCTTTTGAAATAAGTTCTTTGTTATCTAAATGACCACATCTTTTTTCAGCTATTTGATCTTCTATATGACAACCAGCTAAACCTTTTTCCTCAAAGGTCATGATTGTTTTTTCACAATCTTTAAACCCTGTATCTGCGTCCACTATGGTAGGAAGGTCAGTCACTCTAGATATTTGGTTGGCTCTATAACTCACTTGATCTAAAGTTGTTAACCCTATGTCTGGTAATCCCAGATCATTAGACATAACACCACCTGAGATGTAAACTCCATCAAATCCGATTTCAGCTATAAGTTTTGCGCACAAAGGGTTATAAGCGCCAGGGAATCTTAGAAGTTTTTTTGATTGTAATTTTTTTATAAATTCTAATCTTTTTTCAGAACTGTTCTTTTTTGTAAAATGCATCTGCAAAGTTTATATTAAAGAGAGAAATAAAAATCAAAGGCTATTATTTAATAAGAATAAAGATACCGGTTAATACTAACAAAAGCGCCAAAACATATTCTATAATTTTTTTTGTTTTAATATCTCCTACGAACTTTCTTAATCCACTTCCAAAAAGGGCCCAAAGACTGATTGTAGGAAAACAGATTACTGCTGCAGTAATAGTTACAAATGCAACCCCTATAAAAATGTTTTCTTCAGTTGGAAAAAAACCTGAAGCAACAGTGACTGCAATTGACCAAGCTTTTGGATTTATGAACTGAAACAATGATGCCTCGTAAAATCTTAATGGTCTTCCAGTTTCTTTTTGAACCATAGAAAATGAGCCAATCATTTTCCACCCTAGATACATCAAATATATAAAACATAAGATTTTCATGTAAAATTGGATTTGAGGATAGATTAAAAACAAATTTGCTAAACCAAAACAAGTAAGCCCAATTTGGAAAATGTGTCCTAAAGGAATACCAATCAAATGTGGCAAGGTTCTCACAAATCCAAATTTCATACCTGATGCTGTAAGCATTGCATTATTTGGACCTGGCGTAAAAAACATCGTAAAATAAAAAGTTGCTAAAGCTGAAAATAGAGCAAAACTAATCATAAATACTTTTCAATAATTTTTTCAAAATTGATAAAATCAGAAATTAGTTCATCGTGTTTTATTTCTTTTTCAGTTTTTTCTGTATATCCATCTTTAACTAAAACAAATGGTAATTTAGCATTATGTGCAGACATAGCATCAACCTCGCTGTCTCCAATCATAATAGTTTTTTTTAAATCACCTCCGATTATTTCGACAACATCTGTAAGGTGTCTAGGGTCAGGTTTGTTAAATGCAAAAGTATCAGAGCCAGCTACATATTCAAAAAATTTAAAAAGATCTAATTTTTTTAACAAGTCTATCGCAAGTCTTTCTTGTTTATTGGTACAAACAGCCATTGAAATATTTTTACTTTTTGCCCATTTAAAAAAATCAATTGTACCTTTTATTGGAAAACTATTTTTATCAATATTTCTTGAATAAAAATCTATAAATTCTTTAGTCATTTTTTTTTTTGTTTTTTCATCTTTTATTTCCTCTTTAAAAGATCTTTGCATCATTACCCATGCACCTTTTCCTGCAAGCGATTTAATATCTTCAAGCTTCTTTTCAGATTGACCAAACTTTCTCATTACATGATTATGAGCAGCCATTAAATCTGGCGCGGTGTTCACTATAGTTCCGTCTAGATCAAAAAGAATTGTGTAAATTTGATTCATTTTTTAAAGTATTAAAAAGAAATATTTTGTGACTTATTTCAGTTACATTAATAATGTAAAGAAATTTTTAATGAATACAAATAATAAATTAAATAAAGCTAATTCATATAGGCTTTCACAAGAGTTATTAAGAAACAAAGCATTGAAGAAAGGTGTAAATTTAATTTCACCGGAAACAATATTTTTATCAAAAGATACTTTATTTGGAAAAAATGTAACTATTGATCCATATGTTGTAATCGGTCCAAGTGTAAAAATTGGAGATAACTCTCATATTAAATCTTTCAGCCATCTTGAAAGAACCATTATTGAAAAAAATGTGATTGTAGGTCCTTACGCAAGATTAAGAGAGGGGACAATATTAAAAAAAAATAGTAAGATTGGAAATTTTGTAGAAACAAAAAAAACCTCAATAAATCAAAATTCAAAAGTGAATCATCTCTCTTATATTGGCGATACTACAATTGGAAAGAATTCAAACATCGGTGCAGGTACAATTACTTGTAATTATGATGGTGTTAAAAAATCTAAAACAAAAATAGCAAATAATGTTTTTATAGGTTCCAACTCTTCATTAGTTGCTCCAGTTAGAATTAACGAAAATAGTGTGGTTGGAGCTGGCTCGGTAATTACAAAAAATGTTAAAAAAAAGTCATTAGCACTTACAAGAGCTTCGCAAGTAGAAATTAAAAATTACAAAAGGAAAAAAAAATAATGTGTGGAATTATTGGTATTGCTAGTAATAAACCAGTTTCAATTAACATAATTAACTCTTTAAAAAAATTAGAGTACAGAGGATATGACTCTGCAGGCTTGGCGACTTTAAGCAATAACTTAATTGATGAAAAAAAATGTTCAGGAAGAGTTAATGAGCTAGAGAAAATTTTATTCAAAAATCCTTCAAACGGAAATATTGGAATAGGCCATGTAAGATGGGCAACTCATGGAGTACCAAATATTATAAATGCTCATCCTCACTCCTCAGAAGAAGTTTCAGTTGTTCATAATGGAATAATTGAAAATTCAGATGAATTAAAAAAAGATTTAGAAGCTTGCGGTTTTAAGTTTAAATCACAAACTGATACCGAAGTTATTACTATATTAGTGACTCAGTATTTACAAAACTCAAAACCTCTAGACTCAGTATTTAAAACATTAAAAAAATTAAAGGGGAGTTTTGCATTAGGTATTATATTTAAAAATTTTCCAGACATCATAATTGGTGCTAGAAGAGGGAGCCCTTTAGCTGTTGGTTATTCAAAAGATGAAAACTATCTAGGCTCAGACTCCTACGCCCTGAAATCTATGACGAATAAAATTTCTTATCTGGATGATGGTGAATTATGTATGTTGAACAAAGATAATATTGAATTTTATGACGTTAATCAAAATAAGATTAACAAAAAAATTCACACATTATCAGATGATGAAAATATCTCTGATAAAGGAGATTATAAAAACTTTATGTCCAAAGAAATTTTTGAACAATCTATTACAATAAAAAAATGTATAAGCGAATATACCGATAGGTTAAAAAAAGATATAAATATTTATAACTTTCCAATTGATCCTAAAAAAATTAATAAAATAGTTTTAATTGGTTGTGGAACAGCATATCATTCATGCCTAGTTGCAAAATATTGGTTTGAAGAATTAACCTCCATAGATGTTGAAATCGATATAGCTTCAGAATTTAGATACAGAAATTTAAAATTTAATTCTAATAACCTTTATATTTTTGTCTCACAATCTGGTGAGACAGCAGATACAGCAGCTGCATTAGATATATGTAAAAAAAATAAAGTAAAAACATGTTCTATTATTAATGTTGTAGAGAGCACAATTGCTAGAAACTCAGATTGGGTTTTACCTATTCATGCTGGCCCAGAAATTGGAGTGGCTTCTACAAAAGCTTTTTTAGGGCAATTAATAGTCTTATATATACTCACTTTAAAACTTGCATTTAACAGAGAAGATATTGATAAAAAAATTTTCGAAAATAATCTAAAAAATTTAGAAAAACTTCCAGAAGCAATTAATAATACGTTAAAACTGGAAAGCGAAATCCAATTAATGGCTAAAGAATTTTTAGACGCTAAAGGATCAATGTTCTTAGGAAGAGGAAATTCCTTTCCTGTTGCTCTTGAAGGTGCTTTAAAATTAAAAGAGCTTTCTTATTTACATGCTGAGGGATACCCAGCTGGCGAGATGAAACATGGCCCGTTAGCTTTAATCGAAGAGGGCTTACCTGTAATAGTAATCGCACCAAATGATAGATACTATGAAAAAACTTTATCAAACACTCAAGAAGTCATAGCAAGAGGGGGCAAAATCTTTTTTATTACCGACAACGAAAAAAGATTGTTTAGTACAAATATTAGATTTAGATTGAGAGTCCCTCGCGTAGACAATCTGCTATCACCTTTATTACTAACAATTCCTCTTCAACTGTTGGCTTACCACGTAGCATTATTAAAAGATTGTGATATAGACAAACCAAGAAATTTAGCAAAGTCAGTCACTGTAGAGTAAAATGAAAAAAAAATATCAAGCTTTGGTTCTATCGTGTATAGATCCTAGGTTTCAACCAATAGTTTTTAATTATTTAAAAAAAAGAAAATTAACAGGAAGGTACAGTTCTTTTACAATTGCAGGTTCATCAATTGGTGTCACCGCTTTCAAGTTTAAAAAATGGCATAAAACATTTTGGGACAATCTTGAAACTTCAATAAAGTTACACAAAATTAAGAAATTAATAGTTATCAATCATCGTGATTGTGGTGCCGCCAAAATTGTTAATGGAAAAAAAAAATTTGATAGTTTTAATGAGACTAAAATTCATAAAAATTCTTTCACTAAAATAAAAAATAAATTCAAAAACAAATATCCTAATTTAAAGATCGAAACTATTCTCGCCTCCTTAAATAAAAGAGTTGAAAAATTTTGATATATTGCTGTTTTTAGACTAATTTTTAAATTCTTACTTGGAAAATTTTCATTTTAATATATATATACCATCAGTTGTATATGAAAAAATGGAACTTAAATAGTTGGACCAAATTCCCTGCTAAACATTTACCTGTTTATCAAGATAAAGGTGAACTTGATTTGGTTTTAAGTAAAATCAAAAAGTACCCGCCTCTTGTTTTTGCGGGAGAGTCTAGGTCTCTAAAAAAGGCCCTTGCTGATGTGGTTGAAGGAAAAGCATTTTTATTACAAGGTGGAGATTGTGCTGAAAGTTTTGCCGAATTTCACCCTGACAACATAAGAGATACATTTAAAGTTCTTTTACAAATGTCATTAGTCCTTACGGCATCCGCTTCGATGCCAGTTGTGAAAGTTGGAAGAATTGCTGGTCAATTTTCAAAACCAAGAAGTGCACCTACTGAAAAAAAAGACGGTAAAGAATTACCAAGTTATTTAGGTGATAACATTAACGGAATGGAATTTACAGAAAAAGCAAGAATACCTGATGCTAAAAGATTATTTAGGGCGTACTCTCAGTCAGCATCAACTTTAAATTTATTAAGAGCTTTTTCACAAGGAGGTTTTGCTGATTTAAGACAAGTTCATTTGTGGAATTTAGGATTTATTAAAGATAAAACTAAAGGTAAGTATAAAGAAATTGAAGACAAGATTAGTGATGCTCTTGCTTTTATGGAAGCATGCGGGATTAATTCAGATAATAATCGAAGGCTTAGATCTGTAAATTTTTATACTTCTCATGAAGCTTTACTATTACCTTTCGAAGAATCTATGACAAGAGTGGACTCAACTACAGGTGAATATCACGACACCTCAGCACATTTTGTTTGGATAGGAGATAGAACAAGACAACCTGATGGAGCGCATGTAGAGTTTTGTAGAGGAATTAAAAACCCTATTGGTCTTAAATGTGGACCTACTCTAAAACCAGAGGAACTTGTAAATCTTTGTAATATATTAAATCCAGATAACGAACCAGGTAGACTTACATTGATATCAAGATTTGGAGCAGACAATGTAGAAAAATATTTACCTAAATTAATTAAAGCCATTAAAAAAGAAGGATTAAAAGTAGTTTGGTCATGTGATCCAATGCACGGAAATACAATTAAAGCAGCTACAGGGTTTAAAACAAGAACGTTTGAAAGTGTACTAAAAGAAGTTAAAAATTTCTTTGCAGTTAGTCAAGCAGAAGGAAGTTACGCAGGGGGTTTGCATATTGAAATGACTGGTCAAGATGTGACAGAGTGTACTGGTGGGGCTCAAAAAATATCTGAAAACGATTTATCAAATAGATATAGGACTCATTGTGACCCTAGACTAAACGCAGACCAAGCTTTAGAATTAGCTTTCCTAATTTCTGAAGAAATCAAGAAAAATTCAAAAATATCAAACAAAATTATTCAAGCCGCGTCTTAATAATTATTGTAATTATTAAGACCAGACCTTAAAAGAGAGGTAAGGTACTAATTATGGATGTAAAAAAAAGAGCTAAAATCATAACTGAATGGATTAATAACTATTGCGATTCGTCGTCGTATAAACCCAAAGCATTAGTTGTTGGGATTTCAGGAGGAATTGACTCTTCAGTAGTTAGTACTTTGTGTGCAAATACCGGTAAAAAAACTATTGTGTTAACAATGCCAATCAAACAAATTAAGTCACAACACGACTTAAGTCTTTCACATGCAAAGTGGTTAAAACAAAAGTATAATAATGTCGAGCATCATTTATTAGAAATGGACAAAATCTTTACCTCTTTTTCTCAAGTTTTAAATAAATTTGATAATGAGCATGGATATGCAAATTCTAGAGCAAGATTGAGAATGGCATCATTATACCAAGTAGCTGCAGCTAATAGTGGAATAGTTGTTGGTACAGGTAATAAGGTTGAGGACTTTGGCGTTGGTTTTTATACTAAATATGGAGATGGTGGAGTTGATATTTCACCAATAGCTGACTGCACTAAAACACAAGTTTGGGAACTCGGAAAACATCTTGGAGTATCAGAGGAAATTATAAATACCCCTCCAACAGACGGTTTATGGGACGATGGAAGAAACGATGTTCAACAACTTGGCATGAGCTATGAGGATCTTGAAAAAGCAATGGTAAACAAGAATGATCCTAACTACCAAAAATATTTAGAGATAAGAGAAAAAAATTTACACAAAATGAATCCTATACCAGTTTGCAAATTCAATGAATAATCTTCTATTAACTAATTCATTAACAAGAAAGAAAGAAATTTTTAAACCAATAAACCCAAAAAAAATTTCTTTATATGCTTGTGGTCCTACAGTTTATGAAAGCCCTCACGTTGGTAATGCCCGCAGTCTAGTTGTATTTGATGTATTATACCGAATTTTGAAAATATTATACGGATCCAAGGTAACTTATGTAAGAAACATTACAGATGTGGACGACAAAATAATTGAGGCATCTCATAAGAATAAAATGAGTATTGAAGAGATTACTAATAAAGTAACAAACGTTTTTCATGAAAATTGTAAAAGTCTAAATTGTTTGGAACCATCAATAGAACCAAAGGCTACCGAACACATAAAAGGAATGATTGAGATGACTACTTCATTAATCTCAAAAGGATTTGCTTATGAAAATCAAGGACATGTTTATTTCTCAGTGAATTCATTTAAAGATTATGGAAAATTATCTAACAAAAATTTAGATGAACTAAAGGCAGGGGTCAGAATAGAAATTTCTGATTTAAAAAAAAATCCTTTTGATTTTGTTTTATGGAAACCATCGAAAAATGAGGATCCTGGTTGGGACTCACCGTGGGGTAGAGGAAGACCTGGTTGGCATTTAGAGTGTTCAGTAATGAGTGAAAAATACTTAGGTAAAAATTTTGATATACATGGTGGCGGTCTCGATTTAATTTTTCCTCATCATGAAAATGAAATAGCCCAATCATGTAGTAATAATAATACTAAAAGCTTTGCAAATTATTGGGTTCATAATGGATTTGTTACAATCAACAATGAAAAAATGTCAAAATCTTTAGGAAATGTAATAACAATATCAGATGCAGTAGATAAATATTCTGGCCAAGTAGTGAGGCTAGCTCTCTTAAGCGCGCATTATAGTCAACCACTTGATTGGAATGACAAACTTTTAAATAGTCAGGAAACCACTCTTGATAAATGGTACAATATTTATTCTGAAAAAGAGGAAAATACTTCAGAGGTTGATGAGGTATTATTGGATGATATAAACACACCTGGTTACATAGCAAAATTACATGATTTGTATAATGCAGCAAGTAAAGGTGATGAAGAAAAAAAATCAAAATTTAATAAAGCTTGCAAATTAATAGGACTTTTTGATTTAAATAAAAGCGAATGGGAGAATGTAAAAAAGAGCAAAATTAGCATACCCGAGAGTTATATAATAAATAAAATAAAAGAGAGAGCAAAAGCTAAAAATAATAAAAATTTTGCTTTAGCTGATAAAATAAGAGAGGAACTATTATCAAAGGGTATAATTATTGAGGATCAAAAAGGTAAAACAATTTGGAAAGTAAAATGAATAAGGAAAAAATTTATATCTTTGATACAACATTACGAGATGGTGCACAGACCGAGGGGGTAGACTTTACAATTGAAGATAAAAATAAAATTGCAAAAGTTTTATCTGAAATTGGCGTAGATTATATAGAAGGAGGCTGGCCAGGAGCTAATCCAGTAGATACTAAATTTTTTTCACAACCTCCTAAAATGAAAGATACATTATTTACTGCATTTGGCATGACAAAAAAAACTGGTAGGAGCGCTGACAACGATCCTGGATTAGCATCATTAACCAATGCTAACACACCTGCAGTATGCGTTGTTGGAAAATCATGGGATTTCCATGTCAAAGTTGCTTTAGGCATTAAAGAACAAGAAAATTTAGAAAATATTAAAGAAACTACAAAACATTTTGTGAAAAATAGAAAAGAGTTTTTATTTGATGCAGAACACTTTTTTGATGGATTCAAAGCTAATTCTGAATATGCACTTAATTGTTTACGTCAAGCCTATGATAATGGAGCAAGATGGGTAGTTCTATGTGATACGAATGGAGGAACATTACCAAATGAAATAAGAGAAATCGTATCAAAAGTTTCAAAAGTAATTCCTGGGAAAAATTTAGGTATTCATGCTCACAATGATACTGAAAATGCTGTAGCTAATTCTTTGGCTGCAGTAGAATGTGGAGTTAGACAAATTCAAGGGACAATAAATGGACTAGGTGAAAGATGTGGAAATGCAAATTTAATGTCGATAATACCCAATTTATGTTTAAAAAAATCTTTTAGCGATAAGTTTGATATAAATATTAAGAAAGATAAATTATCTTCTTTAACAGACTGCTCAAGATTATTGGATGAAATATTGAATAGAAAACCAAACAAAAATATGGCTTATGTCGGAGCTTCAGCATTCTCACATAAGGGCGGCCTTCATGTTTCGGCTGTTAAAAAAGATCCAAAAACTTACGAACATATAGATCCTAAAATAATTGGTAATCATAGAAATATTATAGTTTCTAACCAATCAGGTAGATCAAATATTTTATCTAGGCTTGAGAAATACGGAGTACAAATCGACTCTAAAGATGAGAAAGTTCAAAAAATATTAGATGAAGTAAAAGACAGAGAGTTTAGCGGTTATTCCTATGATGGAGCTGACGCATCATTTGAATTATTAGCTAATAGACTATTAGGAAAAGTTCCTGAATATTTAAAAGTAAAAAGTTACGATGTAAATGTTTCTAAAGAGAAAGAAATAATAACTAAAGCAAAAGTAGTCTTTTTAATTGATGGCAAGGAAATTGAATGTCATGGAGAAGGAAACGGTCCTGTAAATGCCTTAGATAATGCGATAAGATCAAATTTCAAAAAAGTTACAAAATATTATAATTTTTTTGCTGATTTAAAATTACTTGATTATAAAGTTAGAATTTTAAATACAGGGACAGAGGCAACTACAAGAGTTTTAATTGAGAGCTCAGACAAGACAGGAGTAAGTTGGTTTACTGTGGGTGTTTCACCTAATATTATAGAGGCTTCTTTTAAAGCTTTAATAGATAGTCTCGATTATAAGCTTTTTAAAGAAAAAGCTCCTGGTAACTCTAATGAAAACTAAATTTGGGATTGTTCTAATAAAACCTCAGCTTGGTGAGAATATTGGTGCTTGTGCTCGTGCAATGAAAAATTTTGGTATTAAAAATCTTAGAATAGTCTCACCAAAATTTTCTTTCCCAAACCATAAAACTAAAGTCACATCAGTTGGTGCTTTTGATATTATTAGAAAAACAAAAGTTTATAATAAAGTTGTAGACTCGTTAAAAACTTTTGATACAGTTGTCTCTCTAAGTGCCCGAAGAAGAGACATCAATAAAAAACATATAACAATGTCAGATTTTTCAAAATTATTAAAAAATAATACATACAAAAATATAGGGTTAATGTTTGGTCCAGAGTCATCTGGGCTTTCAAATAAAGATTTATCTTATTCAAATTATATACTTCAAATTCCGACATCAAAAAATTTTAAATCATTAAATTTATCTCATTCGGTCACAGTAATTTGTTATGAAATTTTTAAATTTCTGAGTATAAAAAAATTTAAAAAACAAGGAAAAAAATTATCAATTTCTCCTAAATTTAAAATTTCTGAATTAACAGATCATTTGATAAAGCTACTTGATAAAAATCATTTTTTTCTTCCAAAAGAAAAAAAACATGCAATGTTACTTAATATCAATAATCTTATTTATAGGTTGGAACCAAACGATAAAGAACTGAGGATTTTAGCCAGTATTATAAGCTCACTGAATAAAAAAAAGATAAACGATAATTGACAAATTTCTTTAAAACCTTATAAAAGCTCATCGTTGAAATATGACTAAAAGACTGAAATCAAAACATAAAGTCGATAGAAGACTTAAAGCTAATATTTGGGGAAGACCTAAAAGTCCTTTCAATTCAAGGGCATACCCTCCTGGACAACATGGGCAAAATAAAAAGGGAAAACCAACAGATTATGGCGTTCAACTTCAAGCAAAGCAAAAACTAAAAGCTTATTATGGAAATATAAATGAGAGACAATTTAGAAACATCTACAGAAAAGCATTGTCCAAAAAAGGTGATACTACAGAAAACCTTATAGCTTTATTAGAGAGCAGACTAGATACAATAATTTATAGAGCTAAATTTGCTCCAACAGTCTTTGCTGCTAGACAAATGATAAATCATGGACACATCAAGGTAAACAAAAAAAGAGTTAACATTTCAAGCTATGTTGTAAAGGCTACAGATACAATTGAAATAAGAGAGAAATCAAAAAAGTTGACTGTTATCGATGGGTCTTTGCAAAATAAAGAAAGAGATGTTCCAGAATATATCCAATTAGACGATAAAAATAAAACAGCAAAGTTAGTTAGAGTTCCAAAGTTTGCAGAAGTTCCATATCCAGTGATAATGGAACCTAATCTAGTAATTGAATATTACTCGAGATAATTGAATTTCTTTAGTTTATTTAAAAGAAAACTTATTTATAGATTTAAACAAAAAATCTCAATTGATAACGATAAAATTAATATTACTTCCTTAGATGAATTATTAAACTTCTATGGAAGTGATAAAGCAGATTTTTTTAAAGTTAATAACACAAAAGGTCATGGCTTTTCTAAATTTTACTCTCAACATTTAGAATACCTTAAAAATAAAGAGATATATGTTTTGGAAATTGGCTCCTATGCAGGCGCATCAGCTGCAGCATTTTCAAAATATTTTCCAAAATCGAAAATTTTTTGCCTAGATATTAATATTTCTAATTTTAAATATTTTTCAAAAAAAATTAAAGTTTTTGGAATTGATATTAGAAATAAGAAAGAAAATCTGAAAGTTTTAAGCAATATTTTTTCAAAATACAATATAAATTCTTTTGATATTATTATAGACGATGGATCACATAATTTAAGTGACATGTTACATAGTTTAAAATTTTTTTTTCAGTATTTAAAAAAGAAAGGAACTTATATTATAGAAGATTACTTGCATCCAAATTACTACCAAAGAAATAGAGATATAAATGAAATATTGATGGACAAATTTATACAAAACTTAAAAAATAAAAAATTATTTCAATCAAAAATAATTACTGAAAAAGATCAAATGTACCTAATGAAATATATACAAAGTATTTATTGTTATAAAGGAAATCTGAAAGACTCTGATATAGCTTTCATAAAAAAATTTTAAATTAATTTTTTTTGCTCTAATAATTTTTTCAATTCGCCTTTTTCAAACATTTCCTTAATAATATCGCAACCGCCTATAAAATCTTCATTTATATACAACTGAGGTATAGTTGGCCAGTCACTATAATCTTTTATTCCTTGCCTTAATCTTTCATCTTCCAAAACATTTATGCCTTTAAAATTTACATTTAAATGTTTAAGAATATTTGAAACAGTCATTGAAAATCCACATTGAGGTTGACTAGGTGTACCTTTCATAAATAGACAAATTGAATTTTCTTTAATTAATTTTTGAATTTTTTCTTTTACTTCCATTTATTTACTCTCAGTTTTAATTGAAAAAGCATGCAATTCGTCTCCCATTTTACCTTTTAAGGATTTATATACAAGTTTATGTTGTTGTATTTTGTTTAAATTTTCAAAAATTTTTGATTTGATAGTTGCTGAATAGTGATTGTTATCACCTGCTAAATCTTTTATTTCAACAGTTGCATCGGGAATCGATTCTTTTATCAGTTTAATTATTTCTTGTGCAGATAAAGGCATTAATAACTATTATACCAATTGTTATTGATTTTAAATAGGTCATTTATGTCTACCTTCAATTCACCATCAATTTCAAAATATTTTTTTTGTGTATGTCCAATTTTTTCATAATAAATATTATTAAGCTTAAGTATTTTTTCTACTTTACTAATTTGTTGGTTATCTATCTCTAATACATACCTACCTTGATCTTCACCAAAAAAATATTCAAACAAATTTCTTAAGTTCTTTGGTTTTTCAACTTTTACTCCTATTCTATTTACCATTGACATTTCACATAAAGAAATAATTAAACCTCCATTTGATACGTCATGAACAGAATTAACTAAATTTTCATTAATTAATTTGAGCACCATTTCTCCATTATTTTTTTCATTTGTAAGATTAATTTCTGGTGGAGTTCCCTCAACTAAAGAATAATTTTCTTTTAAAAAACAACTTTGACCAAGATGTCCGAATGTTTTACCTATTAAAATAATTTCACTCTTTTCTTGTTTAAAACTGTGGTCTAAGGGCTTAGTTAATTTTTTTATTAGTCCAACTCCCCCTATAACAGGCGTTGGAAAAATATTCTTTTTGTTGGTCCCATTATAAAAAGATACATTTCCTGAAACAATAGGATAGTTCAAAAATTCGCATGCCTCTTTAATGCCATCAATACATTCCGCAAACTCTCCCATAACTTCTTTATTTTCTGGATTACCAAAATTCAAACAGTTTGTTATCGCAATAGGTTTAGCACCAACTGAAATAATATTTCTCCAATTTTCACACACAATTTGTTTCCCGCCAGTAATAGGATGTGATTTACAGTAGTTGGCTGAAGAGTCTACTGAAACCGCTATTGCTTTATCTTTATTATGAATTCGAATTATAGCAGCATCTGCCCCAGACCGTTTTGCAGTATCACACATAACCATCTGGTCGTATTGATCAGTAATCCAACTTTTATTTGAATGGTTTGGTGAAGATAAAATCTTAATTAGAGCATCTTCTAATTTTATTTTTTTAAGTTTTTTTAAATCAAATTTATTTTTTGGTAACTTTTTCTTTATCCATTTTCTATCATACACTGGAGCTTCTGAGGCCAATGCGTCAATAGGAATTTCACCCTTGATTTCGCCATTAAACTTTAGAGTAAGATTTTTTGAATTATTTGTTTTTCCTATGATTACGAAATCTAAATCCCATTTTTCAAAAATTTTTCTTGCTTCTTTCTCTTTGTTATCCTCTAAAATAATTAGCATTCTTTCTTGGCTCTCAGATAACATCATTTCATAAGGCGTCATATTTTCTTCTCTACAAGGGACTTTATCTAATTCTAATTCTATTCCTAAAGATCCTTTCGAGGCCATTTCTACACTCGAGGAAGTTAGTCCTGCAGCGCCCATATCTTGAATTGATATTATAGAGTCATCTTTCATCAATTCTAAACAAGCCTCTAAAAGTAATTTTTCAGTAAATGGATCACCTACTTGAACCGTAGGTTTTTTTTCTTCAGAATTTTCATCAAATTCTGCGGAGGCCATCGACGCCCCGTGAATACCATCTCGACCAGTTTTTGAGCCTACATATACAACAGATTTATTTAAACCTTTAGCTTGTGAATAGAATATTTTATTTTTTTTTACATGACCAACGGCCATCGCGTTAACTAATATATTTTCATTGTAAGTTTCATTGAATTTAGTTTCTCCTGCAACTGTTGGTATCCCTATACAATTTCCATATCCACCAATCCCTGCTACTACACCATTAAGTAAACTTTTAGTTTTTGGATGTTCAGGAGAACCAAAATGTATAGAGTTTAAAAGTGCAATTGGTCTTGCGCCCATTGTAAAAACATCTCTTAGTATTCCACCAACTCCTGTTGCAGCACCTTGATATGGCTCGATGTAAGATGGATGATTATGACTCTCAATTTTAAAAACTATCGCATCATTATCACCTATATCTATAACCCCAGCATTTTCACCTGGTCCTTGGATAACATGCTTGTTTTTTGTTGGAAGTTTTTTTAAG
The DNA here is from genome assembly GCA_902610975.1 of uncultured Pelagibacteraceae bacterium. Classification (GTDB taxonomy): domain Bacteria; phylum Pseudomonadota; class Alphaproteobacteria; order Pelagibacterales; family Pelagibacteraceae; genus Pelagilacustribacter. The sequence goes on along the minus strand of CACLXL010000005.1, from coordinate 23,367 downwards.
TGAATTCGAGATGATTTGTAAGAACAGTGCTCATTCCACATTGCTGAAAAAATACCAAGTTCAAGTAAATTTGGGTTTCTTTTGAGTAATTTTTGTATTCTTTTATATTCTTCAAGATTGAGACCATGATTTTTTATAATTTTATCGGTAATTTTCATTTAGCTGATTAGACTTGAAAAAAGATTAACTCCGTCAGAATTTGAGATAGTGTTGTCAATCATTCTCTCAGGATGAGGCATCATTCCTAATATATTTTTTTTATCGTTAAATATTCCTGCTATATTCTCCATAGCTCCATTTGGGTTAGAGTCTTTATTTATGTCTCCTTTTTCATCACAATATTTAAAAGCAATTAAATTTTCTTTTTTCAATTTCTCAAGATGTTGAGGATTTGTAAAATAATTTCCTTCATTGTGTGCAATGTTAATTCTTAAAATTTGATTTAACTTATATTTAGAAGTGAATTTAGTTTTATTATTTCTAACTATCAAATTTACATCTTTATTTATAAACTTAAGATTTTTATTTCTTAACAGCGTTCCTTTTAGCAAACCCGTTTCTGTTAAAATTTGAAAACCGTTACAAATACCTAATACTAAACATCCTGCAGCTGCTGCTTTAATCACTTCATCAATAATTAAAGATTTTCCTGCTATTGCACCTGATCGCAAGTAATCGCCATAAGAAAATCCACCAGGGATTACAATTAAGTCTGTTTTAGGTAATTTAGTTTCTTTGTGCCAAACCATTTGATTTTTAAATTGCATTTTTTCCAAAGCTACTGCAATATCTCGATCGCAATTTGAACCCGGAAAAACAATTACAGATGATCTCATTGTAATTTGTTGATTTGAAAATCCTCAATTATTAGGTTAACTAAAAGCTTTTCACACATTTCTTTTACTTTGTCTTCAGCCTTATTTTGATCTGTTTCGTTAACTTCAATTTCAAAAAATTTTCCTTGTCTAATACTTTTAAGATTATCTATCCCTAAGTTTGTTAATGTATTATGAACAACTTTACCTTGAGGATCTAAAACATCTTTTTTAAGTGTAACTGTTACTGAAAATTTCAATTTATTTTTTTTTGAATTTTATAGGAATTGTCTTTCCAAAATTTACTTCACTTATATTAGTTTCTTCTGGCATTATCCCTAATCTACGAGCTACTTCTTGATAAGCTTGAATAATATTTCCTAAATCTCTTCTAAATCTATCTTTATCTAGTTTTTTTTCAGTTTTTGCGTCCCACAATCTACAAGTATCGGGACTTATCTCATCTGCTAAAACAATTTCACTAGTTTCATTATCTTTATTCCATGCTTTTCCGTATTCAATTTTAAAATCTACCAATTTTATACCTATAGCTCTAAAAATGCCTGAGAGAATATCATTAATTCTTAGCGTTGTTTTATCTATTTCTTCTATTTCTTTTTCTGATGCCCATCCAAAAGAAAAAATATGCTCTTTAGAAATCAAAGGGTCATTTAGTTCATCTTTTTTGTAACAATACTCTAAGAGAGGTTTGTCCAATACTGTGCCTTCGGGTATACCAAGTCTTTTAGTTAATGAGCCGGTAGCTATATTTCTTACAATAAATTCAATAGGAAATATTTCAGCCTTTTTAATTAATTGTTCTCTCATGTTAAGTCTCTTGACTAAATGAGTTTTAATCCCACATTGAGATAAATTATGAAGTATATATTCAGAAATTCTATTATTGAGGACCCCTTTACCCTCAACTTTAGCCTTTTTTAAATTATTGAATGCGGTTGCATCATCTTTAAAATGTTGAATTACCAAATTTTTATCTTTAGTTTCGTATATTATTTTAGCTTTGCCTTCGTACAGTTTATTGCCTTTATTCATGTGATTACTTTCTTTTAAGACTACGTTTGAAAATTATATTAATTTTTTTAGTATGATAACTAAAATTAAATAATTTTTTAAGTTTATTAACAGGTATTTTTGCAGTTATTTTTTTGTCTGAAAGAATTTTGCCTAAAAAAGACGAATTTTCTTTCCATGCTTTTAAAGCGTTATTTTGTACTAATTTATAAGCCTCCTCTCTTGAAAAGCCAGCTGTTGTAAGCTCAAGCATAACTCTTTGGGAAAAAAAAATTCCATTAGTTAAATTTAAATTTTTAAGCATTTTTTTTGGGTAAACATTTAAATTTTTCACAACATTATTTAATCTTACTAAAGCAAAGTCTAATGCAATTGTGGTATCAGGACCAATATTTCTTTCGACTGCAGAATGTGAAATATCTCTTTCGTGCCACAATGCAACATTTTCAAGAGCAGGGATGACGCTTGATCTTACTAATCTAGCAAGGCCAGTTAAATTTTCACTAAGTATAGGATTTTTTTTATGTGGCATTGCTGAAGAACCTTTTTGTTTTTTTCCAAAAAATTCTTCAACTTCTAGAACTTCGGTTCTTTGCAAATGTCTGATCTCCACTGCAAATCTTTCTATTGAACTAGCAATAATTGCAAGAGTTGAAAAAAATTGCGCATGTCTGTCCCTAGGCACTATTTGTGTAGAGATCGGTTCCACATTAAGTTTAAGTTTTTTTGCAACATAACTCTCAACTCTTGGATCTATATTAGCAAACGTTCCTACAGCTCCAGAAATTGCGCAAGTTGAAATTTCATTTATAGAACTTTCTAATCTTTTTTTATTTCTTAAAAATTCCTGGTAAAAAGTTAGCATCTTCAAACCAAAAGTTATAGGTTCAGCATGAATACCATGACTTCTGCCAATACATAGAGTGTACTTATATTTATTAGCCTGACGTTTAATAGAAGATAATAATTGATTAATGTCTTCTAACAAAATCTTACCAGACTGTTTGAGTTGAAGATTAAAACAAGTATCTAAAACATCGGAAGAGGTCATCCCCTTATGAAGATATCTAGCTTCTTTACCCGCTTTTTCAGTTATAGAAGTTAAAAAAGCGATAACATCATGTTTTACTTTTTCCTCTATTTTTAAAATTCTATTAACATTAATTCTGGCTCTAGATTTTACTTTTTTTACAACTCCTTTGGGAATAAACTTAAATTTTTCCATTGCCTCAGCTGCAGCTAATTCTATTTCTAGCCAGATTGTATATTTATTATAATCATCCCAAATATTTTTAATTTCTTTTCTTGAGTATCTTTCAATCATTAATTTTTTTTTGGTAGAGTGAATATTTCACAGCCATTATTTGTTACACCAATTGTATGTTCAAATTGTGCAGATAAAGATTTATCTTTTGTAACAGCAGTCCAACCGTCGTTAAGTGTTTTTGTTTCATACTTACCTAAATTAATCATTGGTTCAATAGTAAAAATCATACCTGCCTTTACTTTTTCACCTGATCCTGATTCGCCATAGTGAAGAACATTTGGTTCCTTATGAAAAACTTCTCCAATACCATGTCCACAAAAGTCTTGAACAACAGAGAATCCTTCTGCCTCTACGTGTTTTTGAATTGTTGCACCAATATCACCCAAATGAATATCCTCTTTTACAATCTTTATCGCTTTCATCATTGCTTCATATGTAACTTTTACTAATTTTTTTGCTTTAATCGAAACTTCTCCAATTTCAAATGTTCTACTCGTATCTCCATGCCAACCATCTTTGACCGCGGTAACATCAACGTTAACAATGTCTCCCTCTTTAAGCTCTTTTTCTGAAGGTATTCCATGACAAACCACATGGTTGGTAGATGTACAACAAGATTTAGGAAATCCTCTATAAAATAATGGAGCAGAGAAAGCTTTATGATCATTAATAAATTCATAGCAAAGCTTATCAATTTCTTCTGTTCGAATTCCTGGTTTTATAATTTTTGCAACTTCATCTAAGGCGCCTGCAGCGATAGACCCTGCTAATCTTGTTTTAGAAAATGCTTCTTTATAGTTTTCGCTCATTAAATTAAGACTTGTATCATACGATTTAGTTTTATTCCTTTTGATGAAAATTTACAATCATAGCAGAGTATTTTTAATTTTTTTTTAACAGCTTTTTTTAATAATTTACTGTATTCGGGATCAATATCTCTAGCCAATTTAAATTTATTGCAATCATCTCTTTGGATTAAATAAAGGAGATATGTTTCATATCCTTTTCTCCTTGCGTTCAATAACTCTTTAATGTGTTTAAGCCCCCTTGAAGTGATTGCATCAGGAAATTCAGCCAAACCTTTTTTCCTCGATAAAGTCACATTTTTTACTTCAATAAACGTTTTTTTTGTTTTCTCAATTAAAAGAAAGTCAAACCTTGTATTATCATTAAATTTAACTTCTTGTTGTATTTCAATTAAATCTTTAAAAATTTTGATATTTTTTTTCTTTAAGGCGTCCAAAACAATTTTATTTGTTAAATGAGTATTAATCCCTACCTTAGAATTATGGTCTTCAATGACCTGTAATGTATACTTTAACTTTCTTTTTGGATTATCAGCCTTGCTTAACCATACTTTATTACCTCTTTTCAACAAACCCATCATTGAGCCTGTGTTAGGACAATGTGCAGTAACAGTTAAATCACCAATTCTAACATCAACAAAAAAACGTTTATATCTTTTAATAAATTCACCTGATATTAATCTTTTATTAAAGTTCATGTATAAATATTAATCTATGAAGAAAAAAAAAAAAGTAAATGCTGCAATTTTAATAATTGGAAATGAAATTTTATCTGGCAGAACACAAGATAAAAATGTTGCATTTATTAGTAATTGGCTCAATCTAAATTGTGGAATTACAGTTTCAGAGGTAAGAATAATACCTGACGTTGAAAAAATCATAATCAAAAATATCAAAGATCTTTCAAAGAAATTTGATTATGTTTTCTCTACAGGCGGTATAGGACCAACGCATGATGATATAACTGCAAAATCGATAGCAAAAGCTTTTAAGGTAAAATACGGATTTCACAAAGAAGCTTATAAAATTTTAGAAAATTATTACGGCAAGAATAAATTTAATGATGGTAGAAAAAAAATGGCTAAAATGCCTTTAGTATCAAAATTAATTTATAATCCATCAAGTGCTGCACCAGGATTTATAACTAAAAATGTTTTGTCCCTTCCAGGTGTACCTTCTATATTAAATTCAATGATAGAAAATTGCAAAAAATATTTAATTAGAGGTTCAAAGGTTCATAGTAAAACAATTAATCTCTTTACAGTTGAAAGCAATATTTCAAAACAATTGGGGTTAATTCAAAAAAAATATAATAAATTTGTTGATATTGGAAGTTATCCTTTTTTTAGATTGGGTAAAATTGGAGTTTCTGTCGTTTCAAGATCAACTTCAAAAACAAAACTTAAAAATGTTCACAAAGAACTTATTAAAGCTGTAAATTTAAAAAAGATAAAAATTTTAAAAATTTAAATCAGAGTAAGAACTTCGTTAACTTCAATTGAGTTTATATCTTTATTTTTATGGATTTTTTTACTATCTAAAATTTTAGTAAATTTATTTTTCGGCGCAAATTTCTCAGCATTAGTTGGCCCAAATAAAACTATCATAGGAATGTTAGCTAAAGCCATCATATGCATAACACCATTATCTATAGATACCGCAGTTTCTAATCTAGAAGCTAGTGCAGTTACTAGGGCAGGGCAAGCTAATTTGGAATTAATTTCAGGAAAAATTGCTGCTGGAACTTGACTTTTAATTTTCTCAATAAGATCAACTCTATTCTTTTCAACGAAAAAAACAGGTATTTTATTTTTTGATAATATTTTATTTGCTAAAGCTGTAAATTTAAAAATTGACCAACTTTTTTTCCTATACTCATTACCTTGTGTAACTGAAAACCCTACGTAATTTGAATTTGGCAAAAGTCTTTTGGCCTCTGATAGAATCTCTTTGGGTAATTTTTTTACTTTAAAGTCAAGCTTCAGAATATCTTCTTCAAAAAATAAACTTAAATTTTCGAAATGGTCTGATGAGATTGACTTGATTTTTTTTGAAGACAAACGTCCATTAAGGGTTCTTGAATAAAAAAAATCATGAGGTATTTGTTTTAATATCATCGTATTCCTTAGTTTGGTTTGTAAATCAATTATCAAATTAAATTTACCTAAAGTTACTTTTGTAAAACGTTTTTTTACAAAAAGTGCATGCCACCATCTAAAGCCAAAATATTTTAACCCTAAGTCTAAAGTTTCTAATTTAATGTTATATTCTTTCAATCGTCCGTTAAAATGATTTGCATGAGCGCCTAAATAATAAAACTTAGATTTTTTAAAATGGCTTTTTAGACTAATTATTAAAGGAAATAGCTGAATTGAGTCACCAAGTCCGCCTCCAGAGTTGTATATTAAGATTCTTTCCATTTAAAAATATAATTTATAAGATTTAAATAATAATATAAATATCATATACATAGTAAATTTAAATTAATGTGCCCTCGTGGTGAAATTGGTAGACACAAAGGACTTAAAACCCTAGGGATAGAGCAAGATTAGAGTCTCAGACAGTCTCAGATAGTCTCAAAACATTATCAATCCTCATTTAATTATTTAGCCCTTCAATTAATATTAGAAATCAAGGCAAATTTATTTGTGCAGTCTAGAAGATAACTAGAAGACAGAAAGGGAAAATTTGGTAAGATTATTTATTGAAAAAACTTTTAAAATATAAATAAGGAGTTTGATATGGGAATACTAGTCAAAGGTGAAATTACAATTACTAAAGGATTTAAAACATGGAAAGAGATGGTCTATGCGCAGGATGGAAAATTAAAAGAACATGGAATAAAATTTGTTTTTGCAGGCACACAAAAAGATGACCCGACAAAACTTCATACAGTAATGCAATTTCCAAACATGGAAGCACTCCAAGCTTTTAAGGATGATAAGGAACTTGCTGAGAAAAGAAAGGAAGCTGGAGCTGTTTTAGAAACTGCTGTAATGACTCCAATTTCAGATGAGCATCTTGCTAACTATCCAGATGCATATATTAAAAATTAAATGAAAAAACTTCTAATGATCATAGTTCTTGGTTTGTTGTGCAGTGGGAATACTTACGCAAAGAAAAATGATATTGTTATTCCGAAATACTTCTTTGCAAATGAACTCACAAAAAAAAATTGTTCGCTAAAAGGTGTACATGGTTATGGCAGTTGGGGTAAAGCAGGCTGGGACTTAGATCTTTCAATAACACATGTAAGTAAGTCAAAAAATCCTGAATTACAAGGAAACAACTATGATCATTTAATGAAACTTACTAAGTATGATTGGAACAAAGATCACGAACAAAGATCAAACAGCATATATGTTAATCACGAAAAACATTCTAATAGGTTAGCATTACTGCACGGAGCTATTGTAACAGCAATCGTAGATAACAAAATGAAGGAACATGGTCCGATTATTGCTGAAGTTATGCTAGCCTGGGCAGAAGCAGGTGTGATGTTAAATACTTTAACTTCTAAAGAAATTAGTAAACTAAAAGATGAAGGTAAAGTTGATAGACTATGTTATGGAGGAGCCAAAGCCAAAGGTAACAAACCTTGTATTTCTCACAGACCGCATGAAGCTCAAATATATGGAGCTACCTATATCCAACAAGCATATTTAATGAAAAATCATTTTACTAAAGAACAATATAAAATTATTGATGAGTATATTGATACTTTGTACAAAAAATATATCAAGCCGTGGGCTGAAAAAGAACTTACATCAAAGAAACATGCAAGAGGTTTTATACAAATGGCTGATGGAACTATCTCTGTCCTATCATATTTGGCTTGGAAAGATGAACCAGGTTCCGTAGCAGAATGGATTAAAAAAGGAATTAGTAAAGCCGGTAAAGTTGTATATCAAGATGGATATATTCATAATAACAGTTTCAGAGGTGTTAGAGATGTCTGGTATCATTCTCAGGGTGTAAATAATTTATTAGGACTTTATGCAATAGCTGAACTATGGGGCTATAAGGAGTTTCCAAAAGAATTAAAGCAAAGAATAGATAGAACTGTCGATATACTGAACTTGGGACTTACTGATGTTAAAAAATACAGAGAACGTAAAGATCCATCGGGGTTACAGAACTTTACAAAAGATCAAGCGCACGCAAATTATCACACACACCAGATGGCTATATCTCTAGACTGGCTAATTAAAAAGTACACAGACAGAGATCATACTATAGTTGCAAATGATAGAATGTGGAAATCAAAAAAATCAGTTTATTTTGTAGATAGAAACTTTGGATTTGAACCAAAGTGTATGAATTAATGAAAAAACTTTTAGCGATCGTGGTTCTAGGTTTGCTGTTGAGTGGAAACTCTAATGCTTGTGAAAAAGAGGATTTCATAAAATATATATCAGCAGGTAAAAACAAATGTATAGCAATTTTAAATTTAGGAAAGATTGAAAAGGGTAAAAAAAACTTAATAGTATTTCTTCATGGTGATGGTAGTCCTAATTCTCCAAGACCAGGAATACCCAAAAAAAGTCAAATTAGATTTGCAAAAGAATTAATAAACGATAATAACAATATTTTTCTTTTTGCAAGACCTGGTTACTTTATTAGAGAAAGAGGCAGTAGTGAAGAGGATAGATATTCATCAGGACCTCGTAACGCTATAAAGAGTACAGTGGTAAATTATGATTGGAAAAATTTTCAAATACTAGCACCTGCATTACAAAATCTTAAAAAATATTATAAACCAAAAAAACTAATTTTAATTGGTCATTCTGGAGGAGCTTATCAGGGAGGTACTATTCATGGAAAAGTACCAGGATTAGTTGATATAAATATTTTGATCTCTTGCCCGTGTGACTGGGAAACTAGAAAAAAACTAAGCAACGGTAAAAAATGGGAAACCAAATCTCAATTGAAAGAATTAAAAAAAAACTCACCAAGTTTCAATTATAAAGATATAGATTTAAAATCTCTCAACATATTAATTGTTGGAAAAGATGATAAAAATACAGCTCCAGGAGTTTCAAAATATTATTATGATTTACTTAAAAAGAAAAAACTACAAGTTAAGTTACATATTATTGATGGAGGTCACGGATTAAGGTCTATGGCAACAATTGGATCTATCATTAAAGAATATATAAACTAATGAAAAAACTTTTAGCGATCATGGTTCTGGGTTTGTTGTGGAGCACCACCTTAATTGCAACACCACCAAAAAATAAATGGTCTCCTTCGTTAGAAAGATGGAAGAAGGATTTTCCAAAAGCAGAATACCCTCCTAATGATTGCAAGTTTTGCACAGAAAGACACGATTATTGGGCTCATGGCTATTATCGAAAAGCAAGTTTGAAAAATAGAGATCACAAAAATAATGGAGGGTTAAAAAGAATTATAATACAACCAGCAAAAAAAACAATCAGACCAATTAAAAAAAATATAAAACCTCTTCCAAAAGAAATTTATGATTATGTATATTACAGAGATATCTCTAGTTTGATGGTATTTGATAAAGGAGAATTAATTCACGATTGGAAAAGAGATTATATTTTTAATAACAAACCTATAAATGGTGAGTCTAGGAGCAAATCAATAGTTGGTGTTGCTGCTTTAAAAATGGCTTGTCAAAATATTTTAGATTTAGATAAAACTCATGGTGATTACTCTCCAGAAATTAAAGACTCATTTTATGGCCATGTAAAATTAAAAGACTCCTTAAATATGTTGGCTAGAGATCAATTTGTAATAAATTATAATATTTTAAAGGAAACGCACAGAAAGAAATCTGACTTAACAACTATTCTTAATAAGCACCCTAAAAAATTAGAAACAGAAGGACCAAAAGAATTTAAATACTCAAATCCTAATACTGATTTAATAACATTAGATATGATCAATGTATTAGGAGGAAAAAAGAAGTTTGCTAAATGGTTTCAAAAAAATATTTCAGAAACTGCAGGTTTTGAGTCAAAGGGTAAAATATTATTAGACAAAAAGGGAGTTCCAATATCATCGTCATCTATCATGCTTACTAGAGAAGATTGGCTAAGGTTTGGAATATACGTTATTGAATTAATGAAGGATAAAAACTCTTGTGAGGCAAAAAAGTTACAAGAGGCTTTTAAGAATGCCGTTCCCACTAAGAAAAAATTTGCTCCTAAATATGCAATGTTCTTTTGGTTAAATGGGTATAATGTAGAAAATTTAGTTCAAATGAGAGGACACGGTTTAAGACTATCTTTAATTGATTGGAAAAATGACAAAATAATTCAGACGAATGGTTTTGCTATTAGTTGGAAACCTCAAGAATTAGTAAATCTTGTTTGGAAACAAAACTAACTTATTGTCCTATAAAATATGTGAAGACTAGGTGCAAACTAGAAGATAATTTTTACTTTTCATAAATATTTAATACTGATAATTTAAATTTTAACTATGAAAAGTTTGTCTATATTTTTATTATTTTTTCTCTTTTTAAATAATTCATATGCTGATCCAATAGTGTGGAAAGAATTAGCTGGAAGCAAAAGTAGTGGTAATAGTCGTTTAATTAATTTACCTGATAATGTTCTTGAAGGTAAAAAATTAAGAATGAACCATTGGGATTCATGCTGGCAAAATGGTAAAGGACCTGATCACTGTTTGATAATCACAGATGAAATTTCAAGAGATGATAATATCTCTATTAAATTTGAAAGTCATCCAGGTGATTGTGGGATATACAAGAAATCAAATGATAGCATAAATAACTGGAACAATTGCTATGAGGGAGCACGACGAGTTTTTATAGGAACAAAGTATCGGGATTGGGGAAGTAAATGGCTTTCATTTTCCGTATTAATCCCTAAAAATTATATTCATTCAAATACGCGACTTATATTCAATCAAATACATAGAAAAGGCAAAGGTGCACATTATAGAATGGGTATTTCACCTGAAGGAATTGTAAATGTGCAGTTAAGAAGTTTTCTTCACGACAATGAGTGCGTGAAAATTAGCAAAAAACTTCTGGGAAAAAATATTTGTAGAAAAATAAGCGAAAAATATCACGATCCACCTTTTTTTGATTTAAAACATTTTTCTAATCACTTAGGAAAGTGGATAGATGTAATAGTACATACACCAAATAAGAAAAGTTTATTCATATGGGTTAACGGCAAAAAAATTGTAGATATGCAAAATAAAATGCCAGGAAACTCATCACTCTCGTCAACAAATTTTGGTATTTATCAACCAAGAGCAAATCAAATAAAGGCTAAAGGAAAAAAAGTGAAAACTAAATGGAAGTATGAGGAAGCGTCAACAGTTCAAATTTTGTACATAGATGAAATAAGATTTGCAGATCAATGTAATAAATTAAACCTAATAAATTTAGGGTACAATTGTAATAAACTTTAAAATGAAAAAACTTTTAGCGATCGTAGTTCTGGATTTATAAGATATTAAATTAGCATGAATTTAAAATCTTATAAATATTCTCTTTATGATTTTGCTAATTCTGCCTTTACAACAGTTATTATAACTTTTGTTTTCTCAAATTATTTTGCGGAGTCAATTGTTCAAGATATGGTTAATGGCCAGGCATATTGGGGTTGGGCCATTTCAGTATCAGGACTATGCATTGCATTAAGCGGACCCTTTTTAGGAAATTTAGCTGATAAGAAGAATTTAAACTCAATTATCTTAAAATCAAGCACCTATTTATGTATATTTTTTACAGCAGCATTATGGTTTGCAAAACCATCTACTGAATATATTTTATTTACCTTAATCATAGTTTGTTTGGCAAACTATTTTTATGAACTAAGTTCTATTTTCTATAATTCATTATTAATTCATTCAGCGGATAAACAACATGTGGGAAAGGTGTCTGGTTTTGCTTTTGCGCTGGGGTATTTAGGTGGCATTATCACACTTATTTTGACCATTATTTTATTAATTCAATCAAATTATTTAATCGATTTAGATCAAAAAATTAATTTTAGATCCACTGCCATTTTTGTAGCCCTTTGGTTTCTCATTTTTTCCTATCCACTATTAAGTCAAACAAAATATAAAAAAGTTGAACCAAACAAAAAAAAATCAAATAGTTTAAAAAAGATTCTTTGGAATAATGGTCTAACTAACACAACTCGTTTTTTGTTTGCACGGCTACTTTATGCTGATGGTTTAAATACCATTTTTGTCATGGGAGGTATTTTTGCTGTTGGGGTATTTAAACTATCAATAAATGAACTTTTAATGATGTCTGTTTTAATGAATGTTGCTGCTTTAATAGGTGCTAGTTTTGGTGGATATTTCAATGATAAATATAATTCAAAAAAAACAATTTCCTTTTCCTTGATATGTCTTATTTTCCTCTCCATTTTAATCATTTTTACACAGTCAAAAATTAGTTTTTTTATTTTTTCATTTTTCTTGGGATTATTTATAGGACCAATACAATCAGCTAGTAGGGTCATGATAACTAAATTAACAAAAATTGAGGATCAGAATAAAGCCTTTGGTTTATTTGCTACTTCTGGAAAGCTAACGTCTTTTTTTGGCCCATTTTTAGTAGGAACCATTACTTTCATAACTGAAAATCAAAGGATAGGTTTTGCCTCAGTTCTTTTACTGCTCTTTTTTGGATGGATCATATTGCATAGAACCAAGGGATTAAAATAATGTTTATACACAGAGGATTAATTGAAAAAAACTTTAGAGAAAATCATATTACTTCATTTAAAGAGTGTATAAAAAAAAAGTTTAATATTGAGACTGATATTCACTTTACCCAAAACAATACACCCATTTGCTTTCATGATTATAGCTTAAGAAGGTTATTCAATATCAGAAAAAAAACTAGAACAATTCTTGATAAGAATTTAAAAAAATACAAGATAACAAAACTATGTGATCTTTTAAAAATTTTAACTGTAAATACAAAAGTGTTAGTTGAGATTAAGCCTCTGCTTAGGAAAAATACTTTAAATCGATTGCTTGAAACATGTAATGGTTTTAAGAAGAATGTTTATTTTATTTCTTTTAAAGAAAGCAATCTAGTCAAGATTAGAGGCATCACAAAAGATTTTAAACTTGGTTTAATATTACATAGTCATCGAAAAAATGGTAAAATTAACCAAAAACTAAATAAAAATCATATTAATTTCCTTGTTTTTCATACTCAATTTTTATTTATTTCCAAAATAAAAAAAATAAAAAAAAAAAAATATTTTTACACATTTAAAAATATAAGAATGAATGATGCTAAATCAAATTATATTATTGAAAATATCATAAAATAATGAAAATAATATTCTCTAAAACAGTTCAATTCAATGAGATAAACTCATTTTCTTTATCGTTGTATGCCCACATTATTTAAGCTCCTTAGGGAAGATAAAATAATAAATCTTTTTTAATATTTTTTTTAGTTTAAACATAAGTAATCAGAACATCTAATTATTAAGCCTATATTACAAAATATTTAATCTTTTATTAAAGAGGATTATATTTTTAAATATTAAATTAAGTAGGAGCGTTCTGTTGCCAGGTGCTTAATATTTCTTTTTTTTACCTTTAGTTAATATTTGAGAAATTTTTTCCCAATTAGCAATTAAACTTCCGATAGAAAAAATTGCTAAGCCGTGATGTGAAGCAAAATCATCAAATTCATGGAGTCCAAGTTCTGCACCTATTTCTATCAGAGCAGAACATAATAATATTCCATAAGTGAATAATGCTAATTTAGGATTTTTTTTAAAATCAATCATGCTTGATTATTTATCATTCTTAATTGTAGTGCAAGGTGCGTTCTGTTGCCAGTTGCCGCGGACAGAAAAAAACTCATTTATTGTCATATAAAATATGGGAAGACTAGAAGACAACTAGAAGATAGAGACGTAAAATAAATTATTTTTACTTATTTAAAACACTTGTGTATTAATATATTAACAATAACAACAAAAACAACGACGTGCCCTCGTGGTGAAATTGGTAGACACAAAGGACTTAAAATCCTTGCCCTTTTGGGAGTGCCAGTTCGAGTCTGGCCGAGGGCACCACTTAAATATTAAATAAAATGTTAATTATTTCAGATAAAAATTTAAAATCATTAAAGATAAAAAATTCTATTATCAAAATTTTTAAAAAAAAACCTCTTAAAAAAATTAACACTGTAATTGTAATTGGAGGTGATGGGTTTATGTTAAAGACACTCAAAAAAAACAAAAATAAAGATAAAAAATTTTATGGAATAAATTCAGGAAATTATGGATTCCTTATGAACAAATTCTCAAAGAAAAACTTATTCAACAATATAAAAGAATCTAAAATGATAAGTATTTCTCCTCTTCAAATGATTGTAAAAAATAAAACTAATTCTAGAAAATTCTTAGCAATAAATGAAGTTTCAATTTTAAGACAAAGTAGACAGGCAGCAAATTTGTCTATCAAACATAACTCAAAATTTATTATGAAAAAATTAGTTTCAGATGGTGTACTAATTTCGACTCCGGCAGGCAGCACTGCTTATAATCTGTCTGTTCATGGGCCAATTTTAGATTTGAATTCAAAAAAAATTTCTATTGCACCTATTAGCGCCTTTAGACCAAGAAGATGGTCGGGAAAAATAGTCAGTGATAAATCATTAATTACAATTACAAACTTAAGTCCATTTAAAAGACCAGTTAGTGCTGTAGCTGATAATATAGAAATAAGAAACGCAAAAAAAATTGCTATTACAGTCCAGAAGAAAATTAAATTTAATCTTCTTTATGATAAAAATAAGAGTTTGCAAAAAAAAATTAAGTTGGAACAATTAAGAAAAGAAATTTACTAAAATGGTGCCCTCACACGGACTCGAACCGCGAACCTATTGATTACAAATCAATTGCTCTACCAATTGAGCTATGAGGGCTTGAAGTTTCTTTAGAATATATTAACCAAAAAAACAATAAAAATTAAGTCTTATTTTATTGATTGAGAAATATGGTGACATACTATTGATACAGTGTTTGAGATATTAAGACTGTCAATATTATCACTCATATCGACCTTGAATTTAAAATCGGAATTTTCAAGTGTTTTAGCTTTTATACCGTATCCTTCCGATCCAAAGACTAACACATTTTTTCCTTTCCAATTATTTTTTGTAAAATCCTTTGTTCCTGAGATATCAAATGCACTTACCCAAAATTCTTTAGATTTTAGATATTTTAAAGATGTATTAAGATTTGAGACTTTAAATATTTTAATATGCTCTGTTCCTCCACTTGCACTTTTGTAAAGTAGTTTACTTTTAGAGGGAAAAGATCTTTCTTTAACAATAATTCCATCCATTTTAAATGCAACTGCGCTTCTAATTATAGACCCAACATTTCTTGGATCAGTAACTTCTTCAAGAGCGATTAAGTTTAAATTTTTTTTCTTATTATTTATTACAAACTCTTTAAGAGAAATTTCTTCTAATTGTTCAACCTCAGCTATCAAACCTTGATGTGAAGTTTCATCTCTTCCACATAAGTTATCTAGTTCTTTTCTGGATTTATAGAAAATATTAATTTTTTTAAATAAGTTTAAATTTTGATTTTCTCTATTAATTTTCTTTTGTGCATCTTCGGTGACAAATACCCTCTCAATTTTTCTTGAGGGGTTCTTTAATGCCTCTAAAACAGCATGTTTTCCTACAATTAAAAAGGTTGTTTTTTTCATGATTTACAAGGCTATCTAGCCAATTTAATAGCATATTTTAAGGCAAAATGATTTATTGCAATTATTCCATAAATGCTTATAAAACGCTTGTTGTTAAATGCTTTTTAAGTTAGTGGGTATCCCCACAATGAGTAGTAAGGAGGGGTACCAAAGCGGTCAAATGGGGCGGGCTGTAAACCCGTTGACTTCGGTCTTCGAAAGTTCGAATCTTTCCCCCTCCACCAAGCTTAAAAACTTTGATAACAATGAGCGTAATAAGTTTGGATTTTGCGGGTGTAGTTCAATGGTAGAACGCTAGCCTTCCAAGCTGGATGTAAGGGTTCGATTCCCTTTACCCGCTCCAAAATAAAATTGAAACATAATGTGAGGAAAAAATAGATGTCAAAAGAAAAGTTTAACCGAAATAAACCACATTGTAATATTGGTACAATTGGGCACGTAGATCATGGTAAAACAACATTAACAGCTGCTATCACGAAAGTGTTGTCAGAAGCTGGAGGATCAAGTTCTGCAAATTTTGTAGCTTATGATCAGATCGATAAGGCTCCAGAGGAAAAAGAGAGAGGTATAACAATCTCAACTGCACACGTTGAATATGAAACAGAAAAAAGACACTATGCTCACGTAGATTGTCCAGGACACGCAGACTATGTAAAAAATATGATCACAGGCGCAGCTCAAATGGACGGGGCAATATTAGTTGTAAATGCTGCTGACGGTCCAATGCCACAAACAAGAGAACATATTCTTTTAGCTCGTCAAGTTGGTGTACCAGCAATTGTAGTATTTTTGAATAAGATTGATACAGTAAAAGATAAAGAGTTGGTTGACCTCGTTGAAGAAGAAATAAGAGAGTTACTCACTTCTTACAAATTTCCAGGAGATAAAATTCCTATAGTTAAAGGTTCAGCATTAAATGCGGTAGAAGGCAAAGATGAAACGACTGGTAAAAATGCAATTATGGAATTAATGAAAGCTGTTGACGAAACTATTCCACAACCAGATAGACCAAAAGATAAACCTTTCTTAATGCCAGTTGAAGATGTCTTCTCAATATCGGGAAGAGGTACAGTAGTAACCGGAAGAGTCGAGTCAGGTGTTATTAAAGTTGGTGAAGAAATTGAAATAGTAGGAATAAGAGATACAAAAAAATCTGTCTGTACTGGTGTCGAAATGTTTAGAAAACTTTTAGACAGTGGTGAAGCAGGAGATAATATTGGAGCTCTTTTAAGAGGTGTTGAAAGAGATGACGTAGAGCGAGGTCAAGTTTTATGTAAACCAGGTTCAATAACTCCTCATACAGAGTTTGAATGCCAAGCTTATATCTTGAAAAAAGAAGAGGGAGGAAGACATACACCTTTTTTCACCAAATACAGACCTCAGTTTTATTTTAGAACTACAGATGTAACAGGTGAAGTAACACTACCTTCAGGAACTGAAATGGTTATGCCAGGAGATGATGGTAAATTTTCAGTTAAACTTATCACTCCGATTGCTATGGCTGAAAATTTAAATTTTGCGATTAGAGAAGGTGGAAAAACAGTAGGAGCTGGTGTAGTAACTAAAATAGTTAAATAAACGCTTAGGAGCGTAGTTCAATTGGTAGAGCGCCGGTCTCCAAAACCGGAGGTTGTGGGTTCGAGTCCCTCCGCTCCTGCCAAACTTGATATCGGTTATGAAAAATCCTTTGAAATTTATACAAGAAGTTAAACAAGAAGCATTCAGAATTACATGGCCTACAAAAAAAGAAACCATGATGGGAGCGATAATGGTATTTGCTCTAGCTTCTATTGCGGCAATATTCTTCTTAATTTTAGACCAAATTTTAAAATTTTTATTAAATTTAATTTTAACTATATCTTTATAAGAATATGAACTGGTATATTGTACAAGCTTATTCTGGATTTGAAAAAAAAGTTGTGGACTCAATTAAAGATGAGCTTAAAAAACACAAACTCTCAGAAAATCTTGAAGAAATATTAGTTCCGACGCACAATGTTACCGAAGTTAAAAAAGGAAAAAGAACAAAAAAAGAAAAAAAATTTTTTCCAGGTTATGTTTTGGTTAAAATAGAACTAACGAAACAAATATATCATTTAATAAAGAACCTTCAAAAAGTGAGTGGTTTTTTAGGATCAGCGGATAAACCAACTCCTATTTCTGACGAGGAAATAAAACGAATACTTGGCCAAGTCTCTGAAAATGCTGTAACTCAAAAAGCAGGTATTAATTTTGAAATCGGTGAGAAAGTGAAAGTGTGCGACGGCCCTTTTGCCTCATTTAATGGATTAATTGAGGAAATTGATGAAGAAAAATCTAGACTTAAGGTTTCTGTTTCTATATTTGGTAGGGCAACTCCGGTTGACTTAGAATTTAACCAAGTGGAGAAAAATTAAATGGCTAAAGAAATTACAGGTTACGTAAAATTACAGATTAAAGGTGGCCAAGCTAATCCTGCTCCACCAGTTGGTCCTGCATTAGGACAAAGAGGGATCAATATAATGGAATTTTGTAAAGCGTTTAATGAAAGAACAAAAGCTTTTATGGGCAAGCCTGTACCTGTAGTTATAACAGTTTATAAAGATAAGAAATTTGATTTTATTATAAAGTCTCCTCCAGCATCACATTTTATCAGAGAGGCGGCTAAGTTAAAAAGTGGATCTAGCGAGCCAGGCAGAGTTGTAGCCGGTTCAATTACCATGAAGCAAGCCGAAGCAATAGCTAAAGAAAAAATGCAAGATCTTAATGCATTTGATTTAAAAGAAGCTACTAAAATTATTTGTGGATCTGCGAGGTCAATGGGAATAGAGGTTAAAGATTAAAATGAAAAAAATATCTAAAAGATATAAGGAATTATCTAAACAAGCGCTTAAAGATAAAAAACTTCAAGCAAAAGAGGCTTTAGATTTAATTAAAAAAAATGCTAATGCTAAATTTGATGAGTCTATTGATATATCATTAAGAATTAATCTCAAACAATCAAAAGGTGGAGATTTTAGTTTGAGAACAGTCGTTAAACTTCCAAACGGATCTGGAAAAAAAGAAAAAATTGCAGTCTTGTGTGAACCAGATAAAATTTCAGAGGCTAAAAATAGCGGAGCTGACATCGTGGGTTCTGATGATTTAATAGAAAAAATTGCATCAGGAAAATTTAATTTTTCAAAGTTAATTTGCACACCACAAATGATGGGGAAAATTGGAAAACATGGTAAAGTTTTAGGTCCAAAAGGTTTGATGCCAAATCCAAAACTCGGGACAGTTTCCAGCGATATTACAAAAGCAGTGAAAGAAATTAAAACTGGTTTAGTTGAAATAAGAAATGATAAAGATGGAAATCTTGCATCTACAATTGGAAGAAAAAGTTTTACGAATGAAAAATTGTTAGAAAATTTTAATTTTTTTATTGATAGCGTTAAAAAAGAAAAACCAGATACAATTAAAGGTGAATTTATAAAAAATGTTATATTAACATCTACTATGGGCATTTCTTACAAAGTTGGAGCTAAATAATTTTATGATGAATAAAGAAGCTAAGAAAATTTACGTTGAAGAAATGAAAAAAAATTTTAATGCTAATGAATCAGTGATGATAGCTCAATATCAAGGTTTGAATGTTAATGAGTTAGACAGCTTAAGAAAAGAATTAAGAGATAAAGGCATACTTTTTAAAATTACAAAAAATAGAATTACTAAAATCGCAATTAAAGATACTTCAAAAAAAGATCTAGAAAAGTTTTTCACCGGTCCGACTGCAGCAGCTCTATCATCTGACCCTATTTCTACAGCAAAAATACTTACAAAATTTTCTAAGTCTAATAATAAACTTAAAATCATCGCTGGGTATATGGACGGCAAAGTTTTGGATGAAAAAGAGGTGTCTATTATAGCCACACTTCCATCATTAGAGGAAGCAAGGGCTAAAATTGTAGGTATTTTGGCCACTCCGGCACAAAAATTAGTAAGTATTTTACTTGCACCAGGCTCAAAAATTGCTAATTTAGCGCGCGCAAAGGGTTTAAAAAAATAATTCAAGGAATCAACAATGGCAGATTTAAATAAAATTATAGATGAACTTTCAACTCTAACAGTTGTAGAAGCAGCTGAACTATCTAAACAATTAGAGGAAAAATGGGGTGTTACAGCAGCAGCACCAGTAGCAGCTGCACCAGCAGGCGGAGCAGCAGCTCCGGCAGGAGAGGAAAAATCTGAGTTTTCACTTTTCTTAGCAGCAGCTGGAGACAAAAAAATTAATGTTATTAAAGAAGTAAGGGCAATAACTGGTTTAGGTTTAAAAGAAGCTAAAGATTTAGTTGAAGGAGCACCTAAAGAAATAAAGGGTGGAGTAGCTAAAAAAGAAGCTGAGGAATTTAAGAAAAAACTTGAAGCAGCTGGGGCAAAAGTAGAATTAAAGTAAACAAAATTTAGTATAAAATTTTATTGTAAGATAATACTTGCAATAAAGTTTTTTTATTTGATGCAATTATCTTTTACTCAAAAAAAACATATTAGAAAAAATTTTGGTAAACTTGTTGAAGGTTTGTCTATTCCAAACCTAATCGAGGTTCAAAAAAACTCATATAATGAATTTCTTAAGTCTAAATCTTTAAATGAACAATTAAGCGAATTATCAAAAGGTATTGATAAGGTATTCAAAAGTATTTTTCCAATCGAGGATGGAAATGATAAATCTACTTTAGAGTATATTTCATACAAACTTGAAAAACCTAAATTTGATGTAATAGAGTGTAAACAAAGAAGCTTATCGTATTCTGCTGCATTAAAAGCAAACTTAAGACTGGTAGTTTACGATATTGATGCTGAAAATAATACAAAACAAATTCTCTCAGCAAAAGAGCAAGAAGTTTTCATTGGTGATTTACCGTTAATGACACCTAGTGCAACTTTTATTACAAATGGTGTTGAAAGGGTTGTTGTAAATCAAATGCATAGAAGCCCAGGAGTATTCTTTGATCATGATAAAGGCAAAACACACGCAAGTGGCAAATTACTTTTCAATTGTAGAATTATACCAGGAAGAGGTTCTTGGCTTGATTTTGAATTTGATCCAAAAGATATTCTATATTTTAGGATTGATAGAAAAAAGAAGCTTCCAATCACGACTATTTTATTTGCCTTAGGTTTCACAAAAGAAAAAATAATCGAGAATTTTTATACTACAGAGGAGTATACCTACAATTTGGAAAAAAAAAGCTGGATAGCAGATTTTAATCCAGAAAACTACAAAAGACCTATAAAACTTTCTTATGATCTTATTGATGGAAAAACAAGCAAGAAAGTTTTATCGAAAGGTGAAAAACTTAATATTGTAATCGCAAAAAAATTATCTGAAAAAGGTTTAGAAAAATTATTGATTCCAAATGAGCAATTAATTGGAAAGTATATTGCTAAAGATATAAAAGATAAAAATGGGAATATAATTATCAGTTCCGGATTTGATTTGACCGAGGAACAATTAAATAAAATTATATCCCAGGAAGAAAAAGTTTTACAGATAGTAAATATTGATCCAATTAATAAAGGTCCTTACATATTGGAAACACTAAAAATAGATAAAAATTTAAGTAAGACAGATGCACTAAACGACATTTATAAAGTCCTGAGGCCTGGCGAAGCACCCTCCATTGAAATAGCTGAGGAAATATTTAACAACTTATATTTTAAAAAAGAAAGATATGATCTTTCAGAAGTTGGTAGGGTTAAACTAAATTCAAAACTTAATTTAAATACAAGTTTAAAAAAAACTACATTAGAATCTTCAGATATAGTAGCAATAATTAAGTTTATGCTTGATTTGAGAGACGGCAAGGGAGATGTTGATGATATTGACCATTTAGGTAACAGAAGAGTTAGATCAGTAGGGGAATTAGTTGAAAATCAATTTAGAATTGGATTATTAAGAATGGAAAGGACAGTGAAAGAAAAAATGTCCACATTTTTAGAAATAGAGTCTGCAATGCCTCAGGATTTGATAAATGCAAAACCAATTACAACATCGCTTAAAGATTTTTTTGCTACTTCTCAACTATCCCAATTTATGGATCAAACAAATCCATTATCAGAAATTACTCATAAAAGAAGAGTGTCAGCTTTGGGACCTGGCGGATTAACAAGAGAAAGAGCAGGCTTTGAAGTAAGAGATGTTCACCCAACGCATTACGGAAGAATTTGCCCAATTGAGACTCCTGAAGGACCGAATATTGGTTTAATAAATAGCTTAGCAACTTACTGCAGAGTAAATAAATTTGGTTATATAGAAAGCCCATATAAAAAAGTCTTAAACGGAAAGGTAACCGCAGAGATAAAATATTTATCAGCGATTGAGGAGGAAAAATTTACTATAGCCCAGGCTAATTCTGCTTTAAATAAAGATGGTTCGTTTATAGATGAGTTAGTAGCATGTAGAAAAAATTTAAATTTCGAGTTATCTAACAGGGATAATATTGATTATATAGACGTATCTCCAAAACAATTAGTTTCAGTTGCAGCTGCACTGATACCTTTTTTAGAAAACGACGACGCTAATAGAGCATTGATGGGCTCTAATATGATGAGGCAAGCTGTTCCTCTACTTAAACCTGAGTCTCCGCTAGTTGGAACTGGCATAGAGTCCGATGTTGCATTGGACTCAGGAGTAACTATAGTTGCAAAGAGAAGCGGTGTCGTAGATAAAATTGATGGTAAAAGAATAGTTGTAAAAGTGACAGATGTCACAGATCTTTCACAATCAGCTGTTGATATATATAACTTATCAAAGTTTCAAAGATCAAACCAAAATACATGTATAAATCAAAAACCATTGGTTAAGGTGGGTGATAAAATCAAAAAAGGTGATATCATTGCTGATGGACCTGCAACAAAACTTGGAGAGCTTGCATTAGGAAAAAATGTAACAGTAGCATTTATGCCTTGGCAAGGCTATAATTTTGAAGACTCAATTTTAATATCAGAAAGATGCGTTACTGACGATGTTTTTACATCTGTTCATATTGAAGAGTACGAGTCTATGGCCAGAGACACAAAACTTGGTGCTGAGGAAATTACTAGAGATATACCAAATGTAAGTGAGGAAAGTTTAAGAAATTTAGACGAGTCAGGAATTGTTTACGTTGGAGCAGAAGTAAAACCAGGGGATATTTTGGTAGGAAAAGTTACTCCTAAAAGTGAAACTTCTTCAAGTCCAGAAGAAAAACTGCTGAGATCTATATTTGGTGAAAAAGCAACAGATGTAAGAGACTCATCACTTAAATTACCTTCGGGTAGTACGGGAGTTGTGATAGATGTTAGAGTTTTTAATCGTCATGGTATAGATAAAGATGAAAGATCTATAGCTATAGAGAGAGCTGAAATAGAGTCAGTTCAAGAGGATAAAAAGGTTGAAGAAGAAATATTAAATAGAAATATTAAACTAAGAGCGATTGATTTATTAAATGGTCAAAGTATCAATAAACAATTCAAAGAACTTAAACCAGGCACTACATTAAATAAAAACGATTTTGAAAATTTTAGTTTAAAAGATTTATGGAAAATTTCATTTCAAAAATCTGAAATTAACAGCGATTTAGAAAAACTTAAAAATCAATTTGAAAATGCTTCAGAAGACATTCGTCTCAGATTTGAAGATAAAGTAAAAAAAATTCAACAAGGAGATGATCTTTTGCCTACGGTGATGAAAGTTGTAAAAGTTTTTGTGGCTGTTAAACGAAGACTTATGCCTGGT
>CACLXL010000004.1:2500-100910 GCA_902610975.1 uncultured Pelagibacteraceae bacterium | reverse complement strand
AGATTTATCAAAATATAAATTAAGATCAAAAGTTGAAATTGAGGACTTTTCTTCTGAATTCGTTATTGGGGTAATTAACAATTCAAAATTTAAAGAATTACAAGAAGAATTAAAATCAAATGAGAATACTATTACTTACAGAGATACTCCTATTTTTTTAGATCCAAGAAACGAAAAATTAGGAGCAAGGATAATTTCAAATCTTGAAAAACTTTACTTAACAATTAAAAAATTGAGCCTCAAAATTATCGATAATAAAGAATATTATTCTCTTGCTCACAAATTAGGAGTGCCTGAAATAGGATTAATAAATTTAAAAGATCAATTGTTTGGTTTAGAAGCAAATTTTGAAACGCTTCGAGCAATAGATTTTAAAAAAGGATGTTTTGTAGGGCAAGAAAATACTGCAAGGATGAAATTAAAAAACAAACTTAGAAGAAGATTGTTGCCCATATCATCATCTAAAAAATTAAATATCGGAGATGAAATTACTTTTAATGATATTAAAATAGGAAAAATACTTATTGATCAACCTTATCCGTTTGGTTTATTAAAAGTAGTAGACCCAAATGTTGAAGAATTTGAAAATAAAGAACTTTCAGCAAATAACAAAAAGTGTAGAATTTTAAAGAGCGTTTAATAATCTTGAAAGAGAAGCTAATATTCCATAGCCACTTAACTCAATAAAAGCAATTACTAAAATTATAAGTAAAATTCTTTTATTTTTTTTTAAGTATTCAATCATTATATTACTACTCGCATTATCTATTTTTATTTTAAAAATACTTCTTAATACCAATTTTCAAATATAAGAGATCATCAACACCCATTGTATCTGTAACGTCATAAATCCCTGAACCATCTAACTCCTGGCTATTATCAATAATATATTTTGTAAGACCTGCGCCTGATGTAAAAGTGAAATTTTCAAATGGAATTTCATAATCCATTCCTAAATTAATTCCAAAAGCATCAAACCTTTGAGTTTCAGAGCTTGTGCCATTATTATAATTTACTACTACATCACTTGCATTTACTCCAAGTTTATAAAATATTGCATTAGAATTTAGATTGTGACCAAATATGTAATTTAAATTAAAAGAATTATCCAAAGATGTTTCCGAAGTCCCAGTGGAACTAGAGCTAATTTTAGGCTCACCTTGATAACCTTTAGAATAATTTATTTCGAAACCATTATAATCAAAAAATCCATTCGTAGATAAAACTTTTCCAAATGATAATTGAGGATCAAATGATGTATCCCTACTGTCATAAAGATGTCCAAATGCACCTGAGGAATTTCCCGTTGCCGAGTCTAAATGACCTGTGTAAGCGTTAGATGATGCAATATAATTTAAACCAACAAACCAGCCTATAAAGTTATTTAAATTATTTTCTTTATTCGCATTTACTTTATAGTTTTTAGCAGAACGAGAATTTGTTTCTCCAAATGAGCGCTTTAAATTAATTGAAGCTGAAATATTATCATCAAGTTTATAATAATCTCCATAACCAGTATCTGAATGTAATTCATCCAAGCCAAAACTTTGTGTTAAAAAATAACCAGCATAATTAATCCTATAATCAATAATAAGTTTTTTAAGTTTATGCTCTCTACCTAAACCTAAATTTATTCCAGGAAAATGAAGCTCATCATCACTAACTACATTACCATTTTGATGGGATAATCTATAATTTACATTCGCATAAGATAATCCTAATAGAAAATAATCTAATTGATTTTCATTTATTTTTCCTAAACGATAATTTATATCAAACACTTTATCTAATCTAGCCTCTGTAAAATCTGTGTTAGATACACTGTTGGTACTGTAATAATCTGCATCATTGGAATTATCTACATCTGAAAAAACAAATTCATATCCGTGTACAAAATTATTTGATAATGGAAATAATTCACCATAAAAAAACTTTAATTCATTTCCGCCGTTATAGCTATCTGTTAGAATTGTTTCTCTTCGCGAGTTTACATTTGCGACTGTATCAGCCTCAGCATTCGAAGACATTGCACTTTTTCCAAGACCTATTCCGAAATATTTACTGCTAAAATCATCAGCTGATAAATTATTTAAATTTATAAAAAATAAATTAAGAATGAATAAAGTAATTTTTAATTTTTTCATTAAAGATAGTTTATTATTAATATTAAATAACTAAAGTATTTTAAGGAAATAAACGAGTTTAATTTGAGAATGATTTAGCCAAAAACAGATATTTTCATGAGTAAATATATCTTTTTTGATATTTTGGTGCGGTCGGAGAGACTCGAACTCCTTGGGGCATTACCTGTTCCCCACTAACCACAACACTTTTTCCAAGAGTAGACTGTAATGAGCACAATATCAACACAGTCAGAATTATTTTTTATAATTTAACTCTGGTCCCATTTCAAACCAACATCTCCACCCAAAATTGAGTACTTTAATTGTATCTTGTTTTGATAAATAAATTTGAGGCTCTTCACCTTTATAATAACTTATTTGACCAACATCTGTATCACTTATATCCCCATACTTAAGTATCTTATCAACTTTCCAACCGTCATATACGTACCTATATAAATCTTTTTCGTCTGAACAATCTACCCAAGCTTTATCTTCAGGAATAAAAATTATAATTGAAAATATAAATATAAAAACTATAAATGATAAATTTTTGATAATTACCATTAATAAGTTTTATAAAAAAAATAAGGTAAGATTTAGACTTTTTTTGACTTTAGAATTCTTTGAAGGTTAAAAGTTCTTACTTCTCCAGTCAATGAATCGTAGGCTCTTAAATATTTATTATCAATGCTTTTAACTGTTAAAGTTCTCTCTCTAACCTCACCCTTCAAATTTTGATATTCGACTTGATATTTTTCTCCCTCTTTATATTTTAACTTAACCTTATTTTTTTCTTTCGCAGAAACCTTTTTTACATTGCTTACTTTTCCTCTCAGCCCTTTACATGATCTGCAGTGTACTCCGATTCCAGAAGATAAACTTTTATCATAGAACTCTTCTCTGGGTTTGGATTTATTACATCTTTCACAATGTTTCATCTCTCCTTGTTTCGTCTTCTTAAACCTTTCAATGGTGCTATATTGAGAAACATTTAATTTTGACGATTTTGAAAAAACTTCTTTTAATTTTTGATCAAGATATTTTACCGGGTCGTCTGCAGTATTAAATTTATTTAATCTTATAAAATTATAACCATATGTTTCTAAAGCTTTTTCTCTTTCATAGTGTTGAGTCGTATAGAAATCGTCAAAATTTCCATCAGTAATTAATTCTTGATTATCAAAATGATCTTTTAAACCATCGTATTCAATGATGACGTTCTTAACATCATTTTCATTGGAAAATATAACTAAAAAGTCTACAACAAATTTTGGGTGTCCATAATCTGGATCAAGTTGTTTTAGTGTTTCTCCTATTGGAAATTGAGCTTTCATTTCTAAGTTTTTCTTATTTGTCATGTAGAAATTTGTCTGAGAAAACCACTTAACAACTTTTTTTTCCATTGGTGAATTAGGATCAAGTTGTTTAGTTTTTGGAAGTTTGTCTTTTGTTGACAGATTTTTAATAAACCTTAAAGCATTTCCAATCTCTCCATCTATTTTATCTAATGGTTTTGATACAATAATATGCATGACTTCTTGTACTCGACTAAAACCAACATTTAATCTTTGAGCTCTTTTGTCTGATCCTTCCTCTAAATCTTTATTTGTTAGATCCATTGGGAAAATTGTATTAAGTTTTGGTTGTTTGTTCTTGCTATCAACCATTGAATAAAACATTATTTGTCTCTCTTCTCCCTGTATAGTATCGAATGTTTTAATAATTAACTTAAGTTTTTCAAAAAAATAATCTTTATCAGGATGCTTTGTTACGACTGTAGTTATATGTCTTTGTTGATCAGTAAACGGTGTGATAATGCCTACTGTCGATTTAGAATTATTTTTTTTCAAATTTTCAAGATATTTTATAATTCTATCTGCTTCTGCAAAATTTTTATTCCCAACTTCTTCTTTCGCAGAATAGTCTAAAATATCAAATTTGATTATTTCATTTATTGGCTTTGTTCTAAGTCTAATAGCTTGTAAATCAGAATTATAAAAGGTTTTACTGCAATATTCTATGTGCTCTGGGTATCCTCTAAAATGTTTTCTTAATCTTACGTCTAAATTGCTTATATTTTCAAAAAAATCCAAAACAGATGTTCGAACATTAAAGTTTTTGAGCCTAACAATTTTATCTGGTTCTGAAGAGATGTTTTTTTTAAATACTTTTATTACGTTGTTCATATAAGAATTATTTACAAGTGTTGTGGCTTGAGATGACTGTAAGTTGCTATATTGTTTTGTATCTCCTAAAACCAAAACCTTCTTAGCCCTTATTAATGCTGGAAATGCTTGGGCTATACTTACTTGCGAGGCTTCATCAATTATAATTAAATCGAATAGATCCTTTTGAAGATTAATATACTCTGCAAAATCTCTAACACTCGAAATTATACAGGGAAAAGCTGTTTTTAATTTATCAAACTGAGTTCTAGGAAATTTTTGTTTAGCTCTGATAATTTGTCTAATGGTTTTAGCGTTATTTCTGTGAGAGTCATAAAAATTAATAAGTTTTCCATCAAGTTCAAAAGCCATTTTACTGGTATATAAAGATTGTAACTTATTCATTGATTTTGTGTAATCAAATCTATCTTTTATATTGAAGCTTTTTGAAAAGAAGTCTTCCATGTCATAAAATTTTTTAATAGCTTCTTTTTTATCTTCTTCAATTTTTGTAAAAAAATTATTATAAATTGTATCAATTTTGCCAGCTTCAATTAATAAGCTTTCTCGAATATTTTTGTCATTTTCTAAAATTTTGAAAAGATCAGAAAAATCATTTATCGCTTTAAATATTGAGTCAAGTTTATCTTGATTTTCCATAGATTGAATGATTTTACAGATAATATCAAAATTATGTTTTTTACTTAAATCTTTTAAAATTGAATATTCTTTGAAAACGCTAATTATTTTATCATCGTCTAATTTAAGGTTAATATTTTTTTTAATTCCTACTACTTTTCCAATTGTCTCTGACAAATGTTTTACTCTATCGCTTTTAAAAAGGGTTCCTAAAAATCCTTTCTTCATGCCTTTAAATTCGTCTAAATGAGTTTTTAAATTCACTAATCTTTGTTTGGATACTTTTGTGAAAAATTTTAATTGTTTAAAATTAGGCTTATTATTTTCAAAATATTTCTTAACTATGGATAAATGATCTATAAATTCAATTAAATTTGAGAGGTTTTTTTTTCCTAACTCTTTAGTCCAATTATCCTTAAAAAAATCAACTAGCTCCTCAGCCTCTTCAATATTAAATAAGTTATCTATAAAATTATCTATATATTTATTTTCATCCTCAATATTAATATTTAGATTTTTTGCAACCTCATTAAGTTTTTCTTTATTTATAATTAAATCTGAAGTCTTTACCAATTTTTGAACTTCTGAAAATTCATCAAGTTTGTCTTTATCTATATATTTATAATGCTCTGTTTCAATTTTAATTCTATCGCTTATAAAATTTTTTAGTTCTTCTATTTCTTTTGTAATTTTCTCTACGTCATTTCTTTGAGATCTGTTGAAAGTTCTAATATTTTCAATAGAATTTCTTGATAGAATTTTATTATAGGTATTTCCCATTTTTCCTAAACGTAAAATAGGATTTTGAATATTAATTTCTCCTCTAACTTTATCTAAAGATTGATTTATCTTATTCTCCACAACGTCCAGAGCTTCTTTAGTATCAGACAATATCAGTATGGATTTGCCTGTAAGAATATAATTAAATGCTATTGAGGATATTGTGTGTGATTTTCCCGTTCCAGGTGGTCCTTCAACCACTATATATTTACACTTTTCTTTTTTTAAAGCTCGGATAATTTTTAATTGTTCAGAATTTAAAGGAATAGGACTCGTATAATTTAGTCTTTCGTTTACACTCATACCATCCCATTCATCCTCTAACTCTTCAGTTATTACCTCTGGCTCATTAAGTAAAAAATCTGAAATTATTTTCTTAAACATTTCAACCACTTCACTATTCGAGTCTTCTAGAGATTCTAAAATCTCTTCAAAATCATTTATTAAAGCCTCGTCTGATTTGTCAGAGACTGTTATTGAGCAATGATTAGAAATTTCAAAAGTTGAATTTCTATCGGTGCTAGTTGCAATTTGTGGTATATGATTTTTTAAATCTATTTTTCCATCTAATCTTAACTTAGCTATTAACGAAACAATTACTTCATCTATCATGATCGTAAGATTATCAACTTCAGATATATAAAATTTTCTATCTCCTTCAAATCTCTCAATAATATTTTTATCTTTCTTTAAAACATCAAATGCATATTTTACTGCAGCTTTATTGATGAATAATTCGTTAGAGGGTGTTATCTTAAACTTGCTAGAACTTGACTCTTCTTTTATATCACATTGAGTATAAAAAAGAGGAAATACTTTCCCTTCAATCTTAATGTGTATTAAATTTAAATAAATTTCTTTCTTGTCTAAATTCTTTTTTGAATTTACGATTTCTCTTAAATCAAAATATAAATCTTTAACATCTAAATTTTGAAAACTGTTAAGCAGGTTTTCAGATATATCTTTTTTATTAAATAAATTAGAAATTTGGTCTTTAGGTTTTACTTTTTTATTAGCTAATATATCGTTAAATATATAAGGAATGCTTTCTGTTAAAGGATTTAAAATACTCTCAGATAATCTTAATCTTAAAGTATTTTGTGACTCAATCTCATAATTGCTTTGACTTCCAATTAGAGGGTCCATTTTTTCACATATTGGCTCTACAATAATTTTATCCAGGTCATACTTTATGATTTGATTAATTTTATCGTACGCTTCATCAGGTTTTGTTCTATGAGAAACAGAATACTCTTTAATAGTTTTATTGGTTAGATTGACGATCCTCTCAATATTTTTATCAGAAATTTGTTTTACAAGTTTCTTTACTAAATCTTGAGATGTATTGTTAAGTTTTACTCCATAATCTCCTTTATTAACAGTAATAGAGTCTTGAAAATTTTTTTCTTTGTTTATTGTTTTTTTTATAAAAGAATTAAATTTTTCATATTTAGAAAGGTCTACTCCTATTTTGTAACCTTTTTCATCTGTAAGTCTTAAATATCTTTTAGGGTATCTTGTTGATTTAAATCCACTTTTTAAGAAATCCATATAGTAGCTGCAGATTTCTTTTATTAAATTAGTTTGAGATGAGACTTTTAATTTCATTGCACATCTGAACACAGTGGCGAGCACAATTCCAGCACAGTGAATCTAAAAAAGACGTGTTTTTTTAAAAATTTATTTAGGTTTTCTCTACGTTTTGGTGCGGTCGGAGAGACTCGAACTCTCACGGGAAACCCACACGCCCCTCAAGCGTGCCTGTCTACCAATTTCAGCACGACCGCAATAATAATGCGACAATAAATGAATGACAATTTAATCTCAAGTTGGTAAATTGGAATTAGTATGTCTGTACAACAACAAAATTTGAGCTCTACTCAAGAGATTTATAAGAAAATCTCAAAATTCGTTCCTGAAGCTGAATGGAAAATTCATGCTCCATTGATAGAGAAAATTAATAAAATTAAAAAAGAGAAAAATGCAATTATACTTGCTCATAACTACCAAACTCCAGAAATTTACCATGGTGTAGCCGATATATCTGCCGACTCATTAGCGTTAGCAGTAGAGGCGTCTAAAACAAAAGCTGATAAAATTATAATGTGTGGGGTACACTTTATGGCAGAAACAGCAAAATTAATGTGTCCAGAGAAAAAAGTATTTCTTCCTGACATGCAGGCAGGTTGCTCTTTATCTAATTCTATTACAGGTGAAGATGTAAAATTGCTAAAACAAAAATTTCCAGGCGTTCCTGTAGTATCTTACGTAAACACTTCTGCTGACGTTAAAGCAGAAACTGATGTTTGTTGTACTTCAGCTAACGCAGTAAAAGTAGTTGAATCTTTAAATGTAGATAAAGTAATTTTTCTTCCAGACCAATATTTAGCAGACTATGTAGCTAAAAATACTAAGGTCAAAATAATTTCTTGGAAAGGAACTTGTATAGTGCATGAACAGTTTACAGGAAAAGAAATTGAAGAAATCAAATCCCAAAATCCTGGAATTAAAATAATAGCTCATCCTGAATGTCCGCCAGATGTAATTGAAGCTTCTGATTTTGCAGGATCAACGTCTGGAATGATTGATTATGTAAAAAATAAGCAACCTAAAAAAGTTATGTTAGTTACAGAATGTTCAATGAGTGATAACGTAGAAGCTGATAATCCAAAAGTATCTTTTATCAAACCATGTAATTTATGTCCTTATATGAAAAAAATTAATTTAAAAAAAATATTAGATTGTTTAGAAAATGAAACTAATGAGATTATTTTGGATAGTAAAACTATAGAGGCTGCAAGAAAATCTGTAATCAGAATGACCGAGATCGGTCGTTAGATCAGTGCAAGTATTAAATCAATTTTATATTAAATCAGTTGTAAGAAAGGCTCTAGAGGAAGATCTGAAGCCTAGAGGTGATATCACTACAAATATCTTAAGTAAAAAAAATAAAATAATTCAAGCTAGGATAATAGCTAAACAAGATGGTGTAATAGCTGGTTTAGAGTTTTGTAAAACAGCTTTTAAATTAATTGGAAGAGAGACCATTTTTACAAAGAAAGTTTCTGATGGGAAAAAAATAAAAAAAAATAAAGTAGTTGCTAATATAAAGGCTAAAACAAAAACAATCCTAACTGCTGAGAGAACCGCTTTAAATTTTCTAAATCATGCCTCAGGTATCGCAACTATTACTAATCAATTCGTAAAAAAAATTAGTAAAAAAACTAAGATCTGTTGTACAAGAAAAACTGCGCCTAATTTAAGAACACTTGAGAAATATGCTGTCAAAAAAGGTGGCGGTCATAATCATAGATATAATTTAAGCGATGAAATTCTTATTAAAGATAATCATATTAGTGCATCTAATAATCTTAGAGAATTAGTTAAGAAAGCCATAAAAACAAAAAAAATTGTTACAGTTGAAGTTGAAAATATAAATCAGCTTAAACAAATTTTGGGCTTAAAATTTAAAAGAATCCTTTTTGATAATATGAACTCTTCACAATTAAAAAATTGCTTAAAACTATGCAAAAATAAATATGAAACAGAGTACTCCGGAAATGCTACTTTAAAAAATATTAAACAAATATCAAAAACAGGTGTAAATCGAATTTCGGTTGGTGCGATTACTCATAGCGCCAAATCATTTGATACGACTTTATTATTTAGATAATTCTGCTTGAGCAGCAGCTAATCTAGCCACTGGAACTCTGAATGGAGAGCAGGAAACATAGTTTAATCCTGTTCTAGAACAAAACTCAATACTCTTTGGATCGCCACCGTGTTCACCGCAAATACCTAACTTAATATTCTTATTTATCTTTCTTCCTCTTGAAGAAGCTATTTCCACTAGCTCACCTACTCCATTTTGATCAATACTTACAAATGGATCTACATCAAAAATTTTATTATCAATATAATCGTTTAAGAATTTACCTGAGTCATCTCTGCTTATTCCAAATGTTGTTTGAGTTAAATCATTCGTTCCAAAGCTGAAAAAATCAGCATGTTTTGAGATAGATTTAGCTTGTAAAGCGGCACGCGGCAATTCAATCATGGTGCCAACCATATACTCAAGTTTTAATTTTTTTTCTTTTTCTATTTCGCTAGCTATTTTATTTACTAAAGCTCTTAAAATTTTTAATTCGGACTCAGTTGAAACCAACGGTATCATTATTTCTACAAAAGCAGCTTTTACTTTTTGTTTTTTTAACTCGACTATAGCTTCAAATATTGCTCTACATTGCATCTCATAAATCTCTGGGAAAGAAATACCAAGCCTACATCCTCTATGCCCAAGCATAGGATTTTCCTCATGCAGTTCTGATATTCTATCTTTAACCTCTTTCGCTGGTAAATTTAAAGATCTTGCTACCTCTTGTATGTCTTTGTCAGCTTTTGGTAAAAACTCATGAAGTGGTGGATCTAATAACCTTACTGTAACTGGTAATCCTGACATAATTTTAAATATTTTTTTAAAGTCTTCTTTTTGATAAGGTAGAAGCTTATCTAACGCGCTATTTCTATCCTCTTTTGATTTAGACAAAATCATTTGTCTGACAGAAAGAATTCTCTCTTCATCAAAAAACATGTGCTCAGTTCTGCATAAGCCTATTCCTTCAGCGCCAAATTCTCTTGCTGTTTTGCTATCCGCTTCTGTTTCTGCGTTTGTTCTTACTTTTAATTTTCTAAATTCATCAGCCCATTTCATTATTGTAGAGAAGTATCCAGAAATTTCAGGTTGAACAGTAGGAACTAGTCCTTTCATTACTTTTCCACTTCCACCATCTATAGTAATAATATCTCCCTCTTTAATAATTATGTCACCAGCTTTGAATTGTTTTAACTCATAATCGATTGTTATTTCACTTGATCCAGAAACACATGGTCTTCCCATTCCTCTTGCTACTACAGCAGCATGGCTTGTCATTCCTCCTCTTGCTGTTAGAATTCCTTTAGCTGCATGCATTCCGTGTATATCTTCTGGTGAAGTTTCTAATCTCACTAATATTGTATCTTGCATCATCCCGTTTAATTTTTCTGCTTCATCAGCAGTGAAAACAACTTTACCACTTGCAGCTCCTGGTGATGCTGGTAATCCCGAGGCAATTACCTCTTTCTCAACTTTTTCGTCTAAAGTGGGATGTAGTAAAGTATCTAATGTATTTGGATCAATTCTTTTGATTGCTTCTTTTTTTGAAATTAATTTCTCTTTAACCATATCAACTGCAATTTTAATTGCAGCTTTAGCTGTTCTTTTTCCAGATCTTGTTTGTAACATCCAAAGTTTATTATTTTCAACTGTGAACTCGATGTCCTGCATATCTTTATAATGCCTTTCTAACTTTAGAAATACTTTTGCAAGTTCTTTATAGACTTTAGGCATAGCCTCTTCCATTGATGGATGTTTAGATCCTGAGTCTTTTTTTGCTTTTTTAGTAATATATTGAGGAGTTCTAGTACCTGCTACTACATCCTCACCTTGTGCATTAATTAAAAATTCTCCAAAAAAAGAATTTTCTCCTGTTGAAGGATTTCTAGTAAAGGCAACACCTGTTGAACATTCATCACCCATATTTCCAAAAACCATAGCTTGAACGTTTACAGCTGTTCCCCAATGGTCTGGAATTTGATTTAATTTTCTATAAGTTTTTGCTCTTTGACTATCCCAAGATAAAAATACAGCATTAATTGCTCCTAATAATTGTTCTTTGACATCTTGAGGAAAATTAATTTTTTTTTCTTTTTTTACTAATTCTTTAAAATTTATAATTAAACCATCCCAATCGTTCTCATCTAAATCTGTGTCTAATAAAACTCCTTTAGTTAACTTGTAATTATCAATTAATTCTTCAAACAAATGTCCTTCTACCCCCAAAACTACATTGCTATACATTTGTATAAATCTTCTATAGCTATCTTTAGCGAATCTTCCGTTAGATGTTTTCTTTTTTAATGACTCAACAGTTTTGTCGTTAAGACCAAGATTTAAAATTGTATCCATCATACCGGGCATTGAAATTCTGGCCCCAGATCTGACTGATACTAATAATGGATTTTTAAGATCACCGAATTTCTTTTTAGTTTTCTTTTCAATATTTTTAAGCTCTAACTCAATATTTTTAATTACTTTTTTGGGTAACTTTTTTTTATTTTTGTAAAAAAGATCACAAACATTTGTTGTAATAGTAAATCCGGGAGGAACAGGTAGGCCCAATCTGCCCATCTCTCCTAGGTTTGCTCCTTTTCCACCTAAAACATTTCTTTTATTTTTTAATTTTCTGGCGGATTTATCATCAAAACTAAATATAATTTTCACCATTATTGACCCTCTAATTTTGAAAAATCAATAAAGTTGTCAAAAGTATTACAGAACATTTTTAACAACTCTAGTCGATTATTTTTAATATCTTGATTTTCGTCATTTACAACAACATTGTCAAAAAAATTATCTGTAGACTCTTTAGTATCAGAAAGCTTTATCAACAAGCCCTCATAATCTTTATTGTCATCTTTAACTGTGAAAGCTTTCCGTATCTCGTTTATTTTTTCGTGAAGTATTTTTTCTTCATCTTTTCTAAATAATACAGCATCGGGTCTACCAGTAATTTCCTTTCCAGCTTTATCTAAAATGTTTGAGGCTCTTTTATAAGAACTGATTGCATTAAGACCAATTCCTTTATTTTTGTATTTACTCATTAAAATTGTTTTTGCATAAAGAGCTAAAAAATTATCTCCAGCATGTGAACTAATTGATGCTTCGATGATATCAGTTTTAATATTTTTTAACTTTAAAACGTTCCGCATTCTTTCTTTTATAAATTCTAGAACTTCTTGCACTGTATTCTCATTTTTAATTTCAACACCTTGATCTTGATATAGTCTTAAAGCGTAGCTAATTAAATCCCGTAGTTTAAATGATAATTTATTTTCAATAATTATTCTAAGTAATCCAATAGCGGCTCGTCTTAAAGCAAAAGGATCTTTTGAACTTGTTGGTTTTTCATTAATTACAAAAAAACCAACTAACGTATCTATTTTATCTACTATTGAAATAGAATAACTGAAAGGCTTTTTAGGTAAGACGGATGTAAGACCAGTTGGTAAGTAATGATCGCTTACCGAGTTTGCCACATCCTCATCGAATCCTTGTGCTAATGCAAAATATTTTCCCATTACGCCTTGAAGTTCTGGATATTCTCCAACTAAGTCTGAACATAAGTCGGATTTAGAAATAGAGGCTGCAACTTGAACTTTTTCTTTATTGATATTTAAATCATCAGATAATAAGCCAGCCAACTGTCTTAATCTTTGTGTTTTATCATAAATAGTTCCTAGTTTTTCGTAGAAAGTTACTGATTTAAGATTGGCTATTTGTTTAATCAAATTTTTAGATCGATCTTTATCCCAGAAAAATTTGGCATCTGCTAGTCTAGCTTCGACAACTCTTTTGTTTCCTTGGGTGATCAATTTTTTTTCG
The DNA here is from genome assembly GCA_902610975.1 of uncultured Pelagibacteraceae bacterium. Taxonomy (GTDB): domain Bacteria; phylum Pseudomonadota; class Alphaproteobacteria; order Pelagibacterales; family Pelagibacteraceae; genus Pelagilacustribacter. The sequence continues at coordinate 87,720 of CACLXL010000004.1, read as the reverse complement.
TCTTTTTTATTAGCTACAACAAAAAAATAATTTGTTAATCGATCTCTATTATCAAAAATCGGGAAATATCTCTGATGTTTTTCCAAAGTAGAGATTACAATTTCTTTGGGTATTTCTAAATAAGCTTTACTGAAACTAACATGAAGTAAATTTGGATCCTCTACAATATTAACGACTTCTTCTAAAAGCTTTGGGTTTAGTGTCTCTTTGTATTGTTTGGATTGAGAAAGTGAACTGATTTTTTTCAAAATAATCTCTTCTCTTTCCTGATGATCTACGATTATTTTGCTGCTTTTTAAAAAATTGCGGTAATCTTCGAAATCTTTTATTTTTTTAGTTTTTTTAATTAAATCTTGTTCGATAATTACATTATCAGTACTATCAAGATGTTCAAATTTAAACGATAATTTTTTATTGTTAAATTTTGCAAAAATCGACCTTAGTGGCCTACCCCACATCAAATTATGGTCTGACCATTTCATTGATTTTTTCCAATTAATTGATCCTATTGCCTTTGGAATAATTTTAATTAATAAATCTTCGACTAAAATTGATTGAGATTTTGTTTTTATAAAATAAAATTTACCTTTATCAGTATCTTTTTCAACTAAGTCTTTTTCATTGACATTTTTGGCTTTTATGAAACCTCGAAGTACTTGATCAGGTGAGTCTACCTTAGGTCCTTTAATTTCTTTTGCCTCTATTTTGATTTTTTCGGGAAGGCTTTTTATGAATACCATTAATCTTGTAGGTGAAGAGTAAACTAATAATTCTTTATAATTAATGCTGTCTTCTTCGAAAGAGTTTTCAATAAATTGTTTTATTTGAGACCTTGCTGCTATTTGTAATTGTGGTGGAATTTCTTCACTATATAATTCCAATAAAAGTTCTGCCATAATCTAACTTTGTGAGCTTAGCCATAGGGCCCCGCAACCTTTTGCGAGCTCCCTAATCCTAGTAATATAACCAGTTCTTTCTGCAACACCAATTACACCGCGAGCATCTAATAAATTAAAGATATGACTAGCTTTTAGACATTGATCGTAAGCTGGTAATGAAAGTTTTTTTTCAAGTAAAGATTTACATTCATTTTCAGTATTCTCAAAACTTTTAAGTAAAGTATCAGTATTTGCAAACTCAAAGTTATAAGCAGAAAATTCTTTTTCAGCTTGATAGAAAACTTCTTTATATTTCACACCATTATTATTCCAATTCAGATCAAAAACATTATTTTTTTCTTGAACAAACATACATAGTCTCTCAAGACCATAAGTAATTTCAACTGGAACAGGTTTACATTCTATACCGGTCATTTGTTGAAAATAAGTAAACTGAGTAATCTCCATTCCATCACACCAAACTTCCCATCCTAATCCTGCTGCCCCTAACGTTGGGCTTTCCCAATCATCTTCAACAAAACGGATGTCATGATTTTTTACATCAATACCGATAGCTGCTAAACTTTTTAGATATGTTTGTTTAATATTACTCGGGGATGGTTTAATAATTACTTGATATTGATAATAGTGTTGTAAACGATTTGGGTTTTCTCCATATCTACCATCCGTTGGTCGCCTTGAAGGCTGAACATAAGCCGCTTTCCATGGTTTAGGGCCTAGAGATCTTAACGTGGTAGCAGGATGAAAAGTCCCGGCCCCTACCTCTAAATCATATGGTTGTAAAATTACACAGCCATTTCTTCCCCAAAATTTTTGAAGATTCATTATTATATCTTGAAAAGAAAGAGAGTTATCTTTTTTTTTAACTTTTTTTTTAGCTGGCATTTATAAACCAAATTTTTGCCACATCGATTTTTCTTCAATTAAATTAACAAGTTTTTCAACTGGGTCGTGAATAGATGAAGAAAGTTTTCTTGCAATAAAACCTTTAGGTTTTTCAAATGTTTTAATAATTACTTTTTCTCCAAATTTTTCTTTTAAAATTTGGTCGGCATTTCCAATACCGTCAATTAATCCAAGATTTAATGATGTTTTGCCAGTCCAAAATTCTCCAGTAAAAATATTATTTTTTTCGGGATCCTTTAGTTTTGACCCTCTACTTTTTTGTACAACTTTTATAAAGTCTTCATGTAATTCAAGTTGTATAGTTTTTAATCTTTTAATGTCTTCCTCTTTTTCCTCTTTAAATGGATCTAAAGTACTTTTATTTTTTCCAGCTGTATAAACTCTTCTTTCAACTCCAATCTTTTGAATTAGGTCTTTAAAACCAAACGATGCAGAAATTACTCCTATTGAACCAATTATTGAACTTGAGTTTGCGTAAATTTCATCTCCCGCGCATGCAATAAAATATCCACCAGATGCTGCAACGTCTTCGGCAAATATAATAACTTTTACTTTATGCTTTTCAGCCAGCTGCCTTATATAACTGTATATTAAATGTGACTGAACTGGCGATCCACCAGGGGAATTGATTGATATTGCAACGTGAGAAATTTTTTTTACTGAGAAAGCTTTTTTCAAAATATCTCTTTGATTAGCTAATTCCATGCCTTGTTTAAATTTACCGGCTGAACCTATGATGCCTGTAAGTCTGACATGTGGAACTATTTTTTTTTTCTTAAAAATTGAAAACATATTTTTGATGATTAATTATATTCTTATAACAGTAAAAAATTAAATTTTAATTAATAATTACGCTACTTATAGTTGAATTGTGGGTGCGTCACCACGGGATCATTTAAAAATTTATTATTGCATAAAAACAAATATAAATATCGCTTATGGGATCAGTTGTACCTCTTAAAAAATCAGCAAATTCTGCTTACCTTGTGCTTAAAAACCTTCTTGGTGATAAACTACAAAAAGTTGAGAATCTTATCCAAGAAAAATTAAGAAGTGAAGTAAATCTAATTCAGAAGATGAGCAATCATCATTTAAGGTCAGGCGGCAAAAGATTAAGAGCCCTCCTTACTTTAGAGTCTGCAAAATTAACTGGATATAAAGAAGATAAAAGAGATATAAATTTAGCTGCTTGTGTTGAATTAATACATTCTGCAACTCTTTTACATGATGACGTAATTGATGAAAGTGAATTAAGAAGAGGTGTAAAAACTACAAATTCTGTTTGGGGCAATCAATCATCTATTCTGGTAGGTGATTATTTGCTTAGTAGATGTTTTGAGATGATGGTTGAAGACGGTGATTTAGAAGTTTTAAAATTGTTGTCCTCTACATCCTCAAAAATTGCTCAAGGCGAGGTACTGCAACTTCAACATAAAGGAGAAGCTGACCTACTCGAGGAAACATACATAGATATAATAAATTTAAAAACAGCTTCACTTTTTTCTGCTGCAACTAAAACAGGAGCTTGTTTATCAGGGGCTAACGAAAAAGAAAAAAAAGCTTTAGAATCATACGGAAGAAACTTAGGGTTAGCTTTTCAAATTGCAGACGATGCCCTTGACTTTTATGCAAAAGAAAAGTTGTTTGGTAAAGAAATTGGTAAGGATTTTTTTGAAGGAAAAGTAACTCTTCCTATGATTATTATTTTTCAAAAAGGAAATAAAGAAGAAAAAAACTTTCTTAATGAAATTATGAGAAAAGAAAAAAGAACTGAAAAAGATTTTAGTAATACATTGGCTCTTATAAACAAATATAAAGCAGTAGAAGCTACATTTAAAAAAGCAGAATACTTTGTAAACGTTTCTTATGATGCATTAGCAATTTTTCCTGATAACGAAGATAAAAAAATCTTACAAAATTTAACTAGCTTTAGTCTCAATAGATCTTTTTAAGGATAGAGAAGCTCTTTCTCCCAATTTCCATTTTTTTTTCTATAGTTTAATCTTTCATGAATTCTACCTTCGCCATCTAGCCAAAATTCTATTTCTTCGGGTAGCAATCTCCAGCCAGACCAATGATGAGGTCTTGGCACATTGTTTTGATCAGGGAATTTTCTTTCAAATTCTTTTATTTTTTTAGTAAATGTTTCTCTTTGGTCTAGAATTGCTGATTGTGAAGAAGCCCATGCGCCAATTCTATTTTTATAAGGTCGCGAGTTAAAATAATCGTCTGCCTCTTTAGTTGAAACTTCCTCTACTTTTCCTATAGCTCTTACTTGGCGTCTTAAACTTTTCCAATGAAAGCACATTGAGGCTTTTTGATTTTCTTTTAGTTCATTTCCTTTTTTACTGTTAAAATTCGTATAAAAAACAAATCCTTTATCGCTCAAACCTTTAAGAAGAACCATCCTTACATTTGGCTGATTATTTTTATTTGAGGTTGCAATAGCAACAGCGTTCGGGTCATTAATTTCGCTCTCCTCTGCCTTTGAAAACCATTTTTTGAACAATTCTATAGGATTATCTACATCTTCAAAGATAATATCTAAACCTAGTGAATTTTTGCCATTTTTTTGATTCATAATTTCTTTAAAATAATTTATACATTAATTATCTATGTCTTTTAATACTTTTGGAAAAATTTTTAGGTTTACCACATGGGGAGAGTCTCACGGGCCAGCTATTGGCTGTGTTATCGATGGCTGTCCTCCAAATATACCTATATCTGAGAAAGATATTCAAAAAGATATGGATAGAAGGAGGCCCGGGCAGTCAAAATTTACAACACAAAGAAAAGAGTCGGATAAAGCTATAATTTTATCTGGAGTTTTTGAAGGAAAAACAACTGGTACACCAATATCTATTATCATACATAATGAAGATAAAAGATCTAGGGACTATGAAACAATAAAAAATAAATTCAGACCTGGCCATGCTGATTATACGTATTTTAAAAAATATGGAATAAGAGATTTTAGAGGAGGTGGAAGACAGTCTGCAAGAGAAACAGCTTGTAGAGTTGCAGCAGGTGCTGTAGCAAAAGTTGTATTAAAAAAAATAATAGGACAAAAATTTAATGTGATTGGCGCTGTTACTCAACTAGGGTTAATGTCATGCGATAAAACAAAGTGGAAAGATAGCGAGATAAGAAAAAATCCTTTTTTCTGTCCTGATAAAAATTCTGTTAAACTGTGGGAAAAATATCTTTTAGCTGTAAGAAAAGCTGGTTCTTCTTGTGGAGCGATTATTGAATTAAGAGCGACAGGTGTTCCAATTGGCTTGGGCGCTCCAATTTATTCAAAATTAGATACAGATATAGCTGCAGCTTTAATGAGTATCAATGCAGTTAAGGGGGTCAATATTGGAGCAGGTATGAACGCGGCTTTTTTAAGTGGAGAGGAAAACTCGGATGAAATGAATAAAAGCTCAGGTAAAGTAAAATTTAAATCTAATCAAGCTGGGGGAATTTTGGGTGGAATTTCCTCAGGGCAGAGTATCGTTGCGTCTTTTGCTGTAAAACCCACATCATCAATTTTAACAAGTAGAAACACAATAGATAAAAAAGGTAAAAACACAAAAATTTCTGTTAAAGGAAGACACGATCCTTGTGTAGGTATAAGAGCTGTGCCAATAGGTGAAGCAATGATTAATTGTGTTTTATTAGATCATTTTTTAATGAACCGAGCTCAATGCGGTTAATTTGGTATCTTATTTTTATTTTTAGCTAAAATTATATTAGAGTTTAAAGTCTCTTCCACTTTTTTTATAATTGAAAGATTGTCTAAACCAGCTACCTCATACATTTTACTAGGGGTATCTTGATCAATGAAGATATCTGGTAAAATCATAGACCTAAATTTTAATCCAGTATCAAAAACGCCTCGTTCAGATAAAAGTTGCATTACATGTGATCCGAAGCCACCTACTGAGCCTTCTTCTAATGTTATTAAAACCTCATGGTTGGTCGCAACTTCCATAATTAATTTTTCATCTAAAGGTTTAGCAAATCTTGCATCTATTATTGTGCAATCAATACCTTTAACAGAAAGTTGTTTTGATGCCTTTTTACATTCTTCAAGTCTCGTGCCAAAATTTAGTAAAGCCACTTTTTTACCCTCTTTAATAATTCTTGCTTTTCCGATTAATAGTTTTTCTTTTATAGAGGGTAGTTCCACTCCTATACCATTTCCTCTTGGATACCTAAAAGCTGAAGGTCTATCATTTATTTCAACTGAGGTATTAATCATTTTTACAAGTTCTGCCTCATCACTTGCGGCCATTACTACAAAATTAGGTAAAGTAGATAAATAAGTGATGTCAAAAGAACCTGCGTGTGTTGGTCCGTCTGCGCCAACAAGTCCTGCTCTATCTATAGCAAATCTTACAGGTAAAGATTGTAAAGCAACATCATGAACTACTTGATCATAAGCTCTTTGTAAAAATGTAGAATAAATCGCTGCATAAGGTTTATATCCCTCAGTAGCTAATCCTGCTGCAAAAGTTACTGCATGTTGCTCTGCTATTCCCACGTCAAATGTTCTGTCTGGAAACTTTTTTTCAAATAAGTTAAGTCCAGTGCCTGATGGCATTGCACCTGTTATTCCTACTATCTTAGTGTCCTGTTCGGCATGTTTAATCAAAGTTTCTGCAAAAACTTTTGTATAAGACGGAGTATTTGATTTTGATTTCGACTGTTCTCCTGTCGAAATATTGAATTTTGATACACCATGATACTTATCACCTGAGTCCTCTGCTGGTTTGTATCCTTTTCCTTTTTGAGTTCTAACATGTATTAGTACTGGTCCTTGATGATTAGATTTTTTAACATTTTCAAATATTTGTACTAAATTCTCTACGTCGTGTCCGTCAATTGGCCCAATATAATAAAATCCTAACTCACTGAATAATGTACCTCCAGTAACCATATTTCTTAACATGTCCTCAGCTTTACCTGCTTTTTGACTAAATCTTTTTGAAAAAGCAGAAATAATCATTTTAATTGTCTCTCTAAAACTGAAGTAAAGCTTGCCGGATAAAAGATTTGCTAAATACTTGCTCATAGCGCCAACAGGTCTTGCAATTGACATGTCATTATCATTTAGGACTACTATTAAATTTGATTTTAGAGCACCAGCGTTATTCATTGCTTCATAAGCCATTCCGGCACTCATCGCTCCATCTCCTATAACTGCTATTACATTATTTTTATTATTCGATAATTTTTTTGCTACCGACATACCTAGTGTTGAGGAAATTGAAGTTGAGCTATGAGCTGCTCCAAATGGATCATACTCACTTTCCGCTCTTTTAGTAAAACCTGATAATCCACCACCCTTTCTTAAAGTTTTTATTCGATCTCTTCTTCCTGTTATAATTTTATGTGGGTAGCATTGGTGGCTTACATCCCAAACTAATTTATCCTTTGGAGTATCAAATACATAATGTAAAGCTACAGTTAACTCAACCACACCTAATCCTGCTCCTAGATGCCCACCTGTTTCAGAGACTACATCAATTAATTCGTCTCTTAACTCCTCTGAAATCTGTTTTAAATTTTCCTTTTTAAATTTTCTTAAATCTGATGGAAAATTTATTTCTTTAATAATTCTTGTCATTAAAAGCTTCTACCTCTTATAAACTTTATAGTTTCAATCAGGTTTTTGGCATTTTTTCCATGTTTTTTTAATTTTATCAATATTTTTTTCATTAAATTGTCTGCATACCTTAATGCATTTTCGTAACCCATTAATTTAATTAAAGTTGATTTGCCTTTTTTTTTGTCTTTTTTTATAGGTTTACCAACTAATTTTTGTGAACCTTTTAGGTCTAAAAAATCATCGGACAACTGAAATAATAAACCTATCTCCTCGCCTAATTTTCCAAATCTTATATTTTCTGATTTACTTTTATTCCCAATAATTGATGCAGACTGAACACAAAACTTAAAAAGTTTACCCGTTTTTTTTCTTTGCATATTAATTATTTGATTTAAAGATTTATTTTTTTTCTCATATTTTAAATCAAGATCTTGACCTCCTGCTATCCCTGTGTGTCCAGCACAATTACAAAGTAATTTAATAATTTCATTTTTTTGTTTGAGAGATAATAAATTTTTTTTATTTGAGATAATTTCAAATGCTAATGTTAATAGAGAATTTCCAGCTAATACAGCTGTAGCCTCTCCAAATTTTTTATGTGTTGATGGTTTCCCCCTTCTCATTGCATCATTGTCCATACACGGTAAATCATCATGAATGAGAGAGTAAGAATGAATACACTCTACTGCCGCACAAATATCAATTAATTTTTTTTCTTTAATATTAAGTAACTTTCCAGAGTCAAAAATTATTGTTGTCCTAATTTTTTTTCCCCCTGATATAACTCCGTATTTCATAGGGGCAACTAATGTTGATTTTTTTTGATTTTTCAAAAAGTATAATAGAAATTTATCTACTTTTCTCGCGTTTTTATTTAATCTTTTATTTATCATACTTTTTTTATCCTAAGATTTAGATATCTGTTTTGATTTCATCTTAAAAAGATTTTCCACATGTTTATTTAAGTTTATTAATCTTTTATAAGCGTTTTCTGCATTGCTTAAATCTAAATTCTTAGTCTCTAAATTAGCAAGTATCTCATTAATTTCATCCCTTGCCTCTTTTAATGATTTACTTTTAATGTCAGCTGGAATATTTTCGATTTTCATAAACTAAATAATAATAACATTATGAAAAACATCTATTCAAATATTTATTCTTTTAACAAGAAATCATATAAAAAAACTATTAAAGCCTTGAAAAAAGGCAATATCGTAAGTTTGCCAACAGAAACTGTGTATGGTCTTGCTGGAAACGCTTATTCACAAAAATCAATTAAAAAAATTTTTAATTTAAAAAAAAGACCTTCTTATAACCCTCTCATTATTCATTATCACGATTTAAAAAAAACATATAATGACATAGTATTAAATGAACATTTTCTAAAGCTATATAAAAAATTTTGTCCAGGTCCTTTGACATTTATTTTGAAGAAAAATAAAAATTCCAGAGTAGTTTCATCAGCTACAGCTAATTTAAGTACTATAGCAATCAGATTTCCCAATAATAGAAAAATAAGAGCTATACTTAAAATATTAAATTTTCCACTTGCTATGCCTAGTGCTAATATCTCTTCTAGTTTGAGTCCTGTTACAGCTTATGATGTATATGAAGAATTTAAAAATAAGGTAAAAATTATTATCAATGGTGGCAAGTCAAAAGTTGGTATTGAGTCAACAGTGATTGATCTTACTGAAAAACCAAAAATATTAAGACCAGGTATTATAAGTCCACAACAAATTAAAAATTGTTTAAAAATTAATTTTTCGAAAAGAAAATCAAAAATAAAATCACCAGGTATGCTCAAAAAACATTACTCTCCGGGTATCCCTATTATTTTAGGAAAAAAACCTTCAAGTGATAATTATGCTTTTATAGTTTACGGAAAAAAATTTAAAAATAAAAAAAATTATTTTAATTTAAGCAAAAAAGCTGATCTAAAAGAAGCAGCTGCAAATTTATATAAAACAATGAGAAAAATAAAGAAAATGGGTTTCAAAAAAATTTTTGTGACAAAAATACCCAATATTGGTGCTGGAATAGCTATTAATGATCGATTAACAAGAGCATCAAGATAATGTTTATAGAAATTAAAAATCTTACCAAAGTTTATGATAATTACTTAGCTGTAGATAAAATTAATTTCCAATTAAATAAAAATAGAACATTAGGTTTACTTGGACCGAATGGATGTGGAAAAACTACTACTATTGGAATGATACTTGGTCTTATTGCGCCCACTAATGGAGAAATTTTAATAGAAAATAGGAATATGAATACGTTAAATAGGGATGAAGTTTTAGCTAGATTTAATTTTGCATCCCCTTACGTTGAGTTGCCAAAAAAACTTACTGTAAAACAAAACCTTGAAATTTATGGTAGATTGTATGGGATAGAAGATTTAAGCACAAGAATAAACGAAATTTCAAAAGACTTAGATATTAAAAATTTTTTTAATAGAAAAACTGGCGAATTATCTTCTGGACAAAAAAATAGAGTCTCTCTAGCTAAATCTCTAATTAATAAACCAGAAATTCTACTTTTAGATGAACCTACAGCTAGTTTAGATCCAGATGTTGGTGATTTTATAAGAAGTTATATTCAGGAATATAAATCTAAAAATAAAGTAACATTATTGTTAGCCTCCCACAATATGAATGAAGTAGAAAAACTATGCGATAGTGTAATAATGATGAAAAAGGGGAAGATTATTGATACCGGAACTTGTAATGACCTTATAAAAAAACATGGTAGAAATAACCTTGAAGAAACTTTTTTAAAATTAGCAAGGAGTAAAGATGAATTTTAATAAAATATATGCACTAGGTTTAAGACATATTTATTTAATTATGAATTCATTTCCAAGAGTTTTAGACTTGATTTATTGGCCAACTGTCCAAATCTTTTTATGGGGATTTATATCAAAATTTTTTACTTTAAACTCAGATTATTACAGTAATACAGTAGGAGTTATTTTAACAGCCGCTGTTTTGTATGATTTTTTATTTAGAGCTAGTATAAGTTTTAATATGATGTTTTTAGAGGAGATCTGGAGTAGAAATTTTACAAATTTATTTATTGCCCCAATCAAAATTAGTGAAATAATCGCAGCTTTAACTTTTACAGCAATATTAAGAACTTTAATTGGTTTAGTTCCAGCTGTATTGATTGCCGTTCCTTTGTTTGGAGTGTCTATTCTTAAACTTGGAATACCATTAATTTTCTTATTAATATCTCTCTACTTATTTGGTATAACTTTAGGTCTCCTTGTAACTTCTGGACTTTTAAGATTTGGACCATCATTTGAAAATATTGCTTGGGCAAGTCTATTTTTTCTAGCTCCGTTAGGTTGTATATATTACCCTATAGATATATTGCCAAATATATTACAAATTATTGCAAAAGGCCTTCCTTTGGTTCATGTTTTTGAAGAAATGAGGGGTATTTTAATGAATAATTCCGTTAATTACTTTAATATTTTAAAATCAATATCTATATCAGTAATTTATTTTATTTTTGGTATTATAATTTTTTATATTTCATATTTTGGTGCTAGAAAAAGAGGAACTTTAATAAATATGGGTGAATAAATATATGCACAAACAAATAGATAAGATTAAAAATAATGAAAGTAAACCAATTGTATTAAAAAATGTACTAAATAGTCATGAAATCGAAAAATTTATGAAACTTTATAATGAGTTACCAATCACAGTACATAACAAAAAACAGAATGTAATAAAAAAAAGATGGCTTGCAAAATATGGTGAAGAATTAGAGGAATTATTCTATACAAAACTTAAAAATGAAATTGGAGATTTTAAATACGACAATTTAAAAGATGAAGATGGAAAAGATATACTTGGACTGTTTCAAGAAAGTTATAATCCAATTGGTTTACATATTGATGGTGGTTTTAATCTTAACGATTTAATTTATAAACAAAGTTTAATTCCATTAACGCCGGTTGGAAGCACTGTAATTTTTAAAAATAGGTATTATGGCCAGTCTACTAATTTTACTACAGATAAAAACGAATTGGAAAAAAAAGACTTAAAATACGGCCAAAATATAAGATCATCTGATCATATTGGAAAATATGGTAACAAGCCATTTGATGAGAAAATTCATAAAAAATATGTTAATCATGAAAAAATTGAGAATCTTGTAGGTTTAGAAGTAGAACTTATTTATGAGTGGGAAGTTGGATCAATGTTAATTTTCGATAGGACAAACCTTCATTGTTCCTCTTCAGTTATTGAAGGAAAAAAAATAGGTCTTACAACTTTTACAAAAAAGTAGTTTGACTATAATATGTCTAAAAAACTGTTTTCAAAATTTACTAGAAGCTTAGCGAAAATAATTTTACCTTTACTTTTCAAAATATTAATCAAACTTAAGATAAATCGAAGAGTAATAAATTATTTAAATGAGAAAAGCTATTTCAGTAATAATATTCACAATTTTAATATGATAATAAAAGATCTTCTTAAAGATAAAAAAATTATCTCTCTCGATGTAGGAGCGCAAGGAGGTTTTAATTCTGATAATTTCTTTCATAAAAGATATGAGCCATTTTTTGAAGATATTTTGTTGGAACCTATAAAGTCAGAATTTGAAAAGATGCCAAAAAAAAAATATTCAATTTGTAAAGGCTTGTGGAGCTCTAAAAAGGTAAAAGATCTTTATATTTTAGACAATAGATTGGGTAGTTCTTCCATGTATAAAATAGAAAATAAAAACTTTGATTTGCATAATATTAAAAAAAAAAATTACGATGACTTTAAGATAACTCGAACGATTCAAGTAGAATGTGATACTTTAGAAAATGTACTTACAGAGCTTAATATTGAAAGTCTTGATTATCTTAAAATCGATACTCAAGGAGCAGAGTTTGAAATACTTCAAGGACTTGGAAAATATAGGCCATTACTAATTAAAGTAGAAGCTCACATTTTTTCTATGTATAGAGATGTTCCAAGCTGGAACAATCTGATTAATAATTTGTACAAGTTAAATTATGTAACTGTAGATTGGAAGGAAATTGGAAGCCATTCAACTAGAGTCCCAGCAGAGATGGATATGATTTTCATTCAAAATTTTAATAATGATGAGGGGAAAAAAATAATTTTAAACTCGAAGGAAAAATTTATTAGTTTAATGTTAATATTTGGCCAATTAAGTTTATTAAAAGTTATAATGCAAAGATTGGGTCTTGATTATGAAAAGTTTAAACCTTTTGAGGACAAATATTTTAACTGATGGCTATTTACGATTGTTTTCAATATTTTAATGAGGATCATATTCTTGATTTAAGATTTAATATATTAAATGAGTATGTTGATTATTTTGTAATTTCAGAGTCAACTAAAACACATCAAGGTAAAAGTAAAAAGATTAATTTCGATATCAACAAATTTAGAAAGTTTAAAGACAAAATAAAATTTGTTGTTGCTGAATACGATAAAGAAATTCTTTTCGATCACCATACTGGAGGAGAATCTCCTATAGAACAACATCAAAGAAATTTTTTAATTAATGGAATAAAAAATGCATCACCCGAAGACTTAATTATTCTGTCGGACTCTGATGAAATACCTGATCTAAGAAAATTACACAAAATCAATAAAGATAAAAAATATATCGCGTTTTCACAAAAAATGTATATGTATAAAATCAATATTCAAAACATTGAAGAAAGCAACTGGATCGGATCTAAAATTACAAAAAAAAAATATATTAAGTCTATGCAACTATTAAGAAATTTAAAATTTAAGAATTATCCTTTTTGGCGATTAGATAAAAGGGATTTACAAATAATTGAAGGCGGATGGCATTTCTCCTATCTACAATCTCCAGAGGAGATTTTAAACAAGATAAAATCATTTTCTCATGGTGAATTTAATGATGGCTCAATCAGTGAAAAAGAAATCGAGGAAAAGATATTAAAAAATGAGGATATTTTTAATAGAGGTTTTACATTAAAAAAAACTGAAATAGATGAGAGTTATCCAAATTATATTATTCAAAATAAATCAAAATATTCAAAATGGATTATATAATTCTTGGTGCGCCGGATAGGAGTCGAACCCATAACCTCCGGAGCCGAAATCCGGCGCTCTATCCAGTTGAAGCTACCGGCGCATATTTGTACTTTAAATTAATTTATGGATAAAACAATAAAATTATTAGTAATCAAAGCAGAAGACAACAAAAGACTAGATTTATACTTGCAAAATAAATTGAAAAAATATTCTCGCTCTCTTTTAAAAAAAATTATTGAAACAAAGGGAGTTAAGATTAATGGTATTATTAATTTTTCTCCCTCCACTAAAGTAAAATTTAAAGATAAAATAACTATAAGAATTTTTTTGAATGAAAAAAATAAATTAAAGCCAAAAAAAATTAAATTTGAAATTGTCTATGAAGATAAAGATATACTTGTAATAAATAAACCTAAAGGAATGGTAGTTCATCCGGGTGCTGGCAATCCTGAAAATACGCTAGCTAATGCTTTAGCGTATAAATATAAGAATAACTTATCTAATATTAATGGTGATATGCGCCCCGGAATAGTTCATAGAATTGATAAAGAAACTAGCGGTTTATTAGTAGTGGCGAAAAACAATTTAGCTCACTCAAAGCTTGGTAAACAATTTAGTGAGCATACAATTAAAAGAAAATATATTTGTTTAATATGGGGAGTTGTAAGACCATTAAAAGGTAAAATTGAAACTTTAATTTCTAGAAATAAAAAAAATAGGCAACTAATGACAGTAAGCGATTTTAAAGGAAAAAAAGCTATAACAAATTACAAAACAATTAAAATATTTGATATTAATGAAATACCTAAAATTAGTTTGATAGAGTGTGAATTGAAAACAGGTAGAACACACCAAATTAGAGTTCACATGAGGTATAAGGGTACATCAATAATTGGTGATAAACAGTACGGTAAAAAAAATCCCAATTTTAAAAAAATAAATCAAAATTTTTTAGAAAGTTTAAATGATATCACAGGTCAAGCATTGCACGCACAAACGTTAGAGTTTATTCACCCGACAAAAAATAAATGGATAGATTTTAAGACATCTCCTCCTCAAGATTTCAAAAAAATGTTAAATTTGCTAACAAATCTAAGTGGTTGAAAAAATTTTTTTATTATATAAATCTTAAGTTATGAGTGAAAATAATAAGATAAGTAATTTACCAACTCCATCAGCTGGAAGCCTTTCAATATATCTTTCTCAAATAAAAAAATTTCCAATGTTAGATGCAGAAGAAGAGTACATGTTAGCAAAAAATTGGAGAGAAAATGGAAATTTACAATCTGCTCATAAATTAGTAACAAGCCATTTGAGGTTAGTTGCAAAGATTGCAATGGGGTATAGAGGTTACGGTTTACCAGTAAATGAACTAATTTCAGAAGGAAACATTGGTCTTATGCAAGCTGTCAAAAAATTTGATCCTGATAAAGGATTTAGATTAGCCACATACGCAATGTGGTGGATTAAGGCTGCAATTCAAGAATATGTATTAAGATCATGGAGTTTAGTTAAAATGGGAACAACTACAGCTCAAAAAAAACTTTTTTTTAATCTTAAAAAAATTAAAAATCAAATTGCTCCAGGTCAAGATGGAGATTTAAGAGATGAACATGTAAAGGAGATCTCAAAAAGATTAGACGTAGACTCAAATGAAGTTGTGAATATGAATAGAAGGATGATGGGCCAAGAAAAATCGTTAAATGATCCTATTAAGTCTGGAGAAGCTGAAGAATGGCAAGATTGGTTACCTGATGATAGTCTTGATCAAGAGCTTTTGATTTCACAAAAACAGGAGTATGAAGATAAAAAAAAATTATTAAAAGAAGCGATGAACATTCTGAATGAGAGAGAGAAAGAAATTATAATATCAAGAAGATTAAAAGATGAGCCGGACACATTGGAGGAACTTAGTAAAAAATATAAAATAAGTAGAGAAAGAATTAGACAAATTGAAACTAAAGCTTTTGAAAAACTGCAAAAATCAATGATTAATTCTAGCAAATCAAAAAACTTGCTGCCTTTAAATTAGGTTTTAAAAGGATCCTCTATTAAAATAGTGTCGTCTCTTTCTGGACTTGTAGAAATGCTAGATATTTTAGCTCCAATAAAATCTTCTAATCCATAAATATATTTTTTTGCATTTTCAGGCAAGTCCCTCATATTCCTAATTCCTTGGGTATTAGTCTTCCAACCTTTGTAAACTCGGTAAATAGGTTTAATATTGAATTGATCTTCAGTAGCTGCGGGCAAATAATCTATTTTTTTTCCATTTAATTCATATCCAATACAAATTTTAATTTCATTAAGATCATCTAGCACATCAAGTTTTGTAAGAGCAATTCCATTTATTCCTGAAATTTTAATTGTTTGGCGAACTAATACTCCGTCGAACCATCCACATCTTCTTTTTCTAGCGGTAACAGTTCCAAATTCATTTCCTCTTTTACCTAAACTTTCACCAATTTTATCCTTTAATTCTGTAGGAAAAGGTCCGCTCCCAACTCTTGTTGTGTAAGCTTTTGTTATACCTAAAATATAACCGATTTTATCTGGACCTGAACCGGATCCAGTTGCTGCAGTTGCTGGTACTGTATTTGATGATGTCACATATGGATAGGTCCCGTGATCTACATCTAAAAGTATTCCTTGAGCGCCCTCGAATAATATTTTTTTTCTTTCGTTTTTAAATTCATCCAGTTTAAGCCAAACTGGTTTTGCAAATTTTAAAATTTCAGGAGCTATTTTTAAAAGTTTTTTTTTAAGATCTTCTTTTTTAAAAATTTTCTTTTTTAATCCTTTTCTAATAGCGTTATGATGTAATAAAACATTTTCTAATCTGTTATCCAAATTACTCTTTGATCTTAAGTCCATAATCCTTATTGATCTTCTTCCTACTTTATCCTCATAACATGGCCCAATTCCTCTTCTGGTCGTTCCAATTTTTTCATTTCCCGCTGCATCTTCTCTTATTTCATCCATCTCTTGATGAAATGGTAATATTAAAGAGGCTGTTTCTGAAATCATAAAATTATCAGGTGTAACATCGACTCCTTGTTTTTTTATTTCTTTTATTTCATCTAGTAAAGCCCAAGGATCTATAACTACTCCATTCCCTAATATTGAAATTTTTCCTTTTCTAACTATTCCAGACGGGAGAAGTCTTAATTTGAATACTTTTTTATCGATAACTAAAGTATGTCCAGCGTTGTGTCCACCTTGAAAACGTACAACTACATCCGCCTCACTTGACAACCAGTCTACTATCTTTCCTTTGCCTTCGTCTCCCCATTGTGAACCTACAACAACAACATTTTTCATTATAAGAAATCTTTATTTACCTTTATTGAATTTAAATGATTAATCGGACCATTGCCTTTTCCATAGTTTAGATTAGATTTAATTGATTGGTTAACATATTTAATTCCTAACTCACAAGATGTCTTTAGAGGTTTTCCACATGATAAAAACAATGCAATTGCACTTGATAAACTACAGCCAGTTCCATGGGTATTTATTGTTTTAAATTTTTTATTTTTAAATACTTTGAAACCATATTCTCCCAAATAAACATCCTCTACTTTTTTAGATTTTCTGTGTCCTCCTTTTAGTAAAACATTTTTAGCTCCAAGTTTTAGAATAGTTTTTGAAGCTTTTATCATATCGTCTAAATTTCTAATTTTACTTTTTGTAATTACTTCAGCTTCTGGAATATTGGGTGTTATTATAAGAGATTTTTTAATTAAACTATCTTTAAGTATTTTAATCGCAGTGTCATTTATCAGCTTTGTTCCACCTTTTGCAACCATCACTGGATCTAAAATGATTTGTCTTATCCTAATTTTTTTTAATGATCTTATTACTGCAGTAATTACTTTTGAAGAATGAAGCATTCCAATTTTGATGGCATCTGGTTTAATATCCGAACAAGTAAATAAAATTTGTTTTTCGATTTCCTTAGGTTTTATTGGAAATACAGAATGCACACCGTTAGTATTTTGAGCAGTCACGGCTGTTATTGCGGTCATTGCATATCCGCCTAAAGAAGTAACAGTTTTTATATCGGCTTGCACACCGGCTCCCCCAGATGAGTCTGAGCCGGCAATTATTAAAATTTTTGATCTAGGTTTCAAATTAATTAATTGATCTTTTAATTATATTTATACATTTTATAATCAAGTGTTTATCATATGACTCTACCATTATCCTAATTTTTGGCTCAGTGCCTGACTTTCTTACCAATATTCTACCTTTGGATCCTAATAGTTTAGTTGCAACTTTTATTGAGTTCTTAGTTTTAGAAAGATTTATTACATTCTTATCTTTAACAGTAACATTTTCTAAAACTTGCGGAACAGGCGTAAATACACTTAACAATTTGCTAGCTTTTATCCCTTTTCTTAGAGAAAAAAGGACCTCTAAAGCTACTAAAAGCCCATCACCTGTTGTAGCAAATTTACCTAAAATAATGTGACCAGATTGTTCCCCACCTAAATTAAAATTATATTTTTTCATTTTCTCTTTTACATATCTATCTCCAACTTTTGATCTATAAAATCTAATTTTTTCATTTTTTAAAAATTTTTCCAAACCAAAGTTAGACATTAAAGTTCCAATTACGCCGCCCTTTAAAATTTTTTTGGATTTCCATCTTCTAGCTAACATCGCTATTATTTGATCGCCGTCTATAATTTTACCATTTTCATCACACATAATAATTCTGTCTGCGTCTCCATCAAATGAAATTCCCACATTAGCTTTATATTTTTTTACTGCAAATTTAAGTTTTGAAGGGTAAGTCGATCCACATTTTTTATTAATATTTAATCCATTGGGTTTTATACCCATTGATATTATTTTAGCTCCTAAATCTCTAAGTAATTTTGGTGCAGCTTTATAAGAGGCTCCATTTGCACAATCTATAACAATTTTCATACCTTTAAGATGAAAATTTTTAGGGAAATTGCTCTTTAATATTTTTATATATTTTTCATTACCATTTTCTAACCTTTTCACTCTTCCAAGTAATTTTGGGTCTGTTAATTGATTTGTGTTTTTTGCGTCTATAAGTTTTTCAATTTTTTTTTCAATTTTATCTGATAATTTCATTCCATCAGGACCAAATAATTTTAAACCGTTATCATAATAAGGGTTATGCGATGCAGTAATCATAATTCCCATATTAGCTCTCATATATTTTGTAAGCATTGCTAATCCATTTGTTGGTAATGGCCCTAAAGTAAAAACATGCATTCCGCCAGAAACTAATCCAGATACTAATGCTGGCTCTAGTGTGTAACCTGAAAGTCTTGTGTCCTTAGCTATTACAGCAATTTGTTTAGTTTTTTTTTGATTTTTAAAATATGTTCCAGAAGCAAGACCAAATTTAAAAAATTTTTCTCCAGTAATATTACCTTGATTAACTTTTCCTCTTATTCCATCAGTTCCAAAATATTTATTTTTCATTATTTTGATATAATTTTGTTAAAAATTAAAATTCCTTGTTTTATTTCGTTAACATTGTGAACTCTAAACATTTGCACTCCTTGTAAAAGTAGAAAAAGTACAGATGCTAATGTCCCTCCTAATCTCTCTTTACTATCAAACTCGCCACTAATTTGATTTATAAATCTTTTTCTAGAAGTACCAACTAAAATTGGCAATCCCAAGCTATGAAATAGTGATATTTTAGAAATTAAAATCAAATTATGTTTCAAAGTTTTACCAAATCCAATACCTGGATCTAAAATAATCTTTTTATCTAAAAATTTATTGTTAATATTTTTCTCAAAATAATCGTAGATATCTAATAGGACGTTGTTATAACTCGGTTTTATTTGCATAGTATTAGGAGTTCCTTTCATATGGTGCAAAACTTTAGAGATCTTATTTTTTTTAAGTATTAAAGGAGAAACTTTTCCATAACTAAAACCTGAAACATCGTTTATTAAGTTAACTCCATATTTCAACCCTTGGTCCATTATTTCAGGTTTTCTTGTGTCTAAAGATAAACATGTTTTTTTATATTTTTTCTTAAATTTTTTTAAAACGTTTTTTATTCTTTTGAACTCTACTTTTGAATTTATATCTTTAGATCCTGGACGCGTGGACTCACCGCCAATATCAATTATCTCAGCGCCTGATTTAATCATTTTTGAGATATGCTTAAAAGATTTATTATTATTATTAAATTTACCTCCATCTGAAAAACTATCTGGGGTCAAATTTAGAATTCCCATTATAATCGGATTGGCAAAACTTATATTCTTCAAAAAATTTTTTCTTTTGGAAGTGATTTTCTTCAGATCTTTTTGTATTTTGCTTAATTCTAATTTTTTTAAATATTTAATTTCCTTTATATTTACAAATTTACTTTTTATTTTTTTTTGTTTTTTAGTAAAAATCTCAAGTGTGTCAAAGGCTATATTTTTTTTTCCACATAAAGGAAAAGCTCTCTTTTTTTTTATTAGAAATTTTGCTTGTGAACCATAATAAAAATTACACGCCCTTGTGTAATATTTAATCATGTCTTTAGATAGCAGGTTTTGGTTTTAATCCTATTGAACCTAGGGCAGAAGATGATTTTCCATCATCACTTTCCTCTTCTCTAAATGACCTAGTTGGCTTAATATCTTTTAGAATTAAATCCCTGATTTCATCTCCTGATAAAGTTTCGTAAATTAATAAAGCTTTTGCTATTTTGTGAAGATCATCAATTTTTTCCGTAAGTACTTTTCTTGCTCTTTCATATCCTTTATCTACAATTTTCTTTACTTCTGCATCGATTTTTTTTGCAGTCTCTTCCGACATATTTTGTTGTTTTGTAACGGATCTACCTAAAAATACTTCTTCCTCGTTTTCCCCGTATGCTATAGTACCTAGCTCTGTTGTCATACCATATTTTGTCACCATGTTTTTTGCCATCTTAGTGACCATCTCAATATCTGATGATGCACCTGATGTAACTTTATCATGACCAAAAATTATTTCTTCAGCTATTCTTCCTCCCATAGCAACAGATATATCTGCGTGCATTTTTTCCCTTGTAACAGATAATTGATCTCTCTCAGGAAGTCTCATTACCATACCTAATGCTCTACCTCTTGGAATAATTGTAGCTTTATGAATTGGGTCTGATGCTTTTTCATTAAGCGCAACAATTGCATGGCCTCCTTCATGGTAAGCAGTTAACTTTTTCTCGTCTTCTGACATTACCATCGATCTTCTTTCAGCTCCCATCATTACCTTGTCTTTAGCCTCTTCAATATCTGACATTGTAACAACTCTTTTATTTTTTCTAGCTGCAAGCAATGCTGACTCATTAATTAAATTTGCAAGGTCAGCGCCGGAAAAACCTGGTGTTCCTCTAGCTATTGTTCTTAATTTAACATCTGGACCTGTATTTATTTTTTTTACATGAACTTTAAGAATTTGCTCTCTTCCAATTATATCCGGATTACCTACAACTACTTGTCTATCAAATCTACCTGGTCTTAAAAGTGCTGGATCCAATACGTCAGGTCTGTTAGTTGCTGCTATAAGAATTATACCTTCGTTTGTATCAAATCCATCCATTTCTACTAGAAGTTGGTTTAATGTTTGCTCACGCTCATCATTACCCCCTCCTAAACCTGCTCCTCTACTTCTTCCAACAGCATCAATCTCATCTATAAATATAATGCAAGGAGAATGTTTTTTGCCTTGTTCAAACATATCTCTAACTCTTGAAGCACCAACTCCAACAAACATTTCAACAAAATCAGAACCTGATATTGAGAAAAATGGAACGTTAGCCTCACCAGCTATTGCTTTTGCAAGTAAAGTTTTTCCTGTACCTGGCGGTCCAATTAACAAAGCGCCTTTAGGAATTTTTCCTCCTAGTCTACTAAATTTTTTAGGATCTTTTAAAAATTCAACTATTTCCTCTACTTCTTCTTTAGCTTCTTCTACGCCAGCTACATCGTTAAATGTAACTTTCCCTTGAGCTTCATTTAATAATTTTGCTTTCGATCTTCCAAATCCCATTGCTCCACCTTTACCGCCTTGCATTTGACGCATAAAAAATATCCATACTCCAATAAGTAATAACATTGGGAACCATGATAGTAATATTCCTAACAGAGATGGCATTTTATCCTCTTGCGGTGATGCATTGATACTTACGCCATTAGATGAGAGCTTTTCTACGAGTTCTGGGTAATTTGGAGAATACGTGGAAAAAGTACTTCCGTCAGCTAAAACTCCTGAGATATTATTTCCTTGAATTTTGACTTCAACAACCCGACCGGCATCAACTTCATTTAAAAAGTTTGAAAAAGGTAAAGAGTTGCTTCCTGATTTAATTTTATTTGGGTCTTGAAACATGTTGAATAGCCCTACTGAAAGTAAGACTATAATGACCCACATTATTAAATTTTTGACATTCATAATTCTTAAATAATCATTATTTATTAAATCTCAAGTATACTTAAAAATTAAATTAGTTGTAAATAAGACAAAATATTGCATTATTTTGTCGATAAGTATCATATTTTCTCTTTTTTCAAGGAAATATGATCATTTTTTTTTGAAAAAATACAACCGCCTAAAGTAGAGCTTTTAAAATCCCTCTTAGTGATTTTATTTATTAAATTTAAAACTTTATTTGACCTAGGGTTGTAATAATTTCTTTTTAAGTCTTTTATAGAGTTATTAATTAATCTTATTTTCAATTCATTGTTTAAATCATTAAATCTAATTAAATCAATTTTAATCTCATTTTTAAATTTTTTAGTTGTATTTAAGTAGATTTTTTTAAAATGTTCATCTAGGACCTTTTTACTAGAGGCTAAATTATTAATTGATTTTATAATTTGATCATAACTAATTCCACTTTTATTAAGGTATTTTTGTAAATGTCTTACTCTTGTTCTAAGATATTTTGTATTTTTATTAGAAGGGTCATTTATATAGTTACCAAACACGTTTGCAGAGATTTTTTTAAGAGAAATTTTTTTTACATCAAGCAAAGGTCTATAAAGATTTATGCTACTTTCAATTTTTGTTACCTCATTCATAGATGATAGTCCGGTTAACCCGCTACCTCTGGATAATCTTATGAAAAAAGTTTCAACTTGATCTTCAAGATTATGTGCTGTTACTAAATTTTTAATATTTTTTTTTCTACAATATTCTGTAAGAAGCTTGTACCTTGCATTTCTCGCTTCGCCTTGTATATTTTTACTTATGGTTTTGTAATTATTAATAATATCTAACTTAATATTTTGTCTTCTAAGCAAATTTTCAACTTTTTTTGCCTCGCTAGATGAATTTTTTCTAATATTATGATTTACCAAAACGTATTTAAAACTAATCTTATTTTCAAAATTATACATTTTAGATAAAGCTACTAATCCTAAACTGTCTGGTCCACCTGAAACAGCGATTACAAAAGATTTTTTTTTGTAGCTTTTAAATTTATTTTTAAAATTTGAGTAAATATTAGAAAAGTCTTTTGAATTTCTTAAGTAAATCTTAAGATTTACATTTGAATTTTTTTTGCTCATACTGCGCTTTTTGTAACACAGACTTACTCGCTTTTGGATATTCTTTTTTTAATCCTGAAATCATTTTACAACCTTGGTCTTTTTCACCTAATTGAACCATAGTAATTCCAAGTTTTAAAAGATTATCTGGGGCTTTTTTACTTTTTGGATAATTTTGATAACCGTCTAAATACGCTGTAGCAGCGTCTGAATATAATTGTCTTATTCTGAATGTTTCTCCGTACCAGTATTGAGCGCTACCTGCTAGATCATGATCTTTATTTTTTTCTATAAATTCTTTTAATGCAAACTCAGCAGTTTCATAATCTCCTATTTTCATGAAACTTACTGCAAATTCATATTGTTCGGCTGGCGGTTTATCTGGTAGCAATGACTCTTTCTTTTCAGGTTCTTCCGTTATTACAGTTTGAGCGCTTTCTACTGAGTTTATTGATTGTTTAGACGGAAGATTTGTAGTTTGATATCCTGGGTTTGCTCCGAAATCTTGTGGCTTACTTGTACCAGGTAAACTTTTTTTGGTTTGCATAACCTCAGACTCATTATTTTCAAGATCAGAAAAACGAAGTTGGGTATCAGATTGAATTTTTGTCACTCTAGTCGATAATTTGTCTAATTTAAAATTTACTTCTTCAAATTTATTAGTTAATTCTCTGAATTGATCTTCAATTTCGTTTAACTTTAAAAGATGTTTAGTTAAAATATCTTCGTTAAGTCCATCAGTTTTTTTCAAAATAAGGTTTTGTGAAGATACATCTGATTTTTGATATACAGCTTTTTCTAAAGTTTTTAGATCCTTTGTAATAACTTGAATTTGATCAGAAATCGATTTTAAATAAATTTCCTCTTCCTCAGCAATTATAGAGCTAAAAACAATAAATGGAGTTAACAAAAGCGTTAAACTTAAAAAAGTCTTTCTAACAATCAACATGATTCATTTTTAATTTGATAAAATGGCAAAAAAAAGACCCCTTGATGGAATAAATCAAAGGGTCTTTTAATAAATAAAATATTAATTTACTTTAACTGTAACTGATCTTCTGTTCTGAGACCAAGCTAAAGGTGAGGATTTTGGATTAACTGGCTTTTCTTTTCCGTAGCTTATCACAGAAATTCTTTTACCAGATATTCCATAAGTCATTAAATAATCTCGGGCAGCATTAGCTCTTCTTTCTCCTAAAGCTAAGTTATATTCACGAGTTCCTCTTTCATCAGCGTGTCCCTCAATAGTTACAGTAAGATTTTTATTTTTTCTAAGATATGTAGCTTGTTTTCTTAAAGTAGCTCTTGAAGCAGTTGTTAAAGAAGATTTATTTGTTGCAAAAAATACTCTGTCTGGAACACCAGCAGCTAAAAACTCAACTGTTTCTTTACCTGTGTAAACATCACCTTCTATATCACCGGATTTTTTAGCAGTTGAACAAGCGCTAAGTATTAAAGTTGCAAAGATTACTAATAATATGTTCTTTAAATTCGTTTTTAGTGTCATTTTTTCCCCTAGGTTTAATGTGGTTATTTCAAATTATTCACAGTTATTCAAGCATATTTTACATAAGATTCAACCTCACTTAGATAATAATGAAGACCAAGATGGGTCTGAAGCATCAGTTTTAGTGGTAAGTTTTCTCTCATTATAACCAGTTATATCTATAGACCATAATTTTGCACTAAAACCCTCTCCTTTTTCACCCGCTTTAGTTTCTCTATAAAAAACTAACACCCTTCCATTAGGTGACCATGAAGGCGCTTCCTGGTAGTAGTTTTCGGTTAACAGTCTTTCTCCTGATCCATCGGTTCTCATAACTCCTATGAAAAATCTTCCTTTATGCATTTTAGTGAAAGCTATCAGATCACCTCTTGGAGACCATACAGGTGTACCGTATATACCTTTTCCAAAAGTAATCCTTTTAACATTACTCCCATCACTTCTCATAACGTAAAGTTGTTGTAGACCACTTCTATCAGAATTAAATGCAATAAACTTCCCGTCAGGTGAAAATGAGGGAGAGGTATCAATAGAAGAATGATCAGTTATTCTCTCAACTAACCTTGATTCAAGATCCATAGTGTAAATATCTGAGTTTCCATCTTTAGCAAAACTCATAATTATTTTTTTCCCATCTGGAGAAAACCTTGGAGCAAATGTCATACCAGGAAAATTTCCAACTACCTCTTGAGTGCCTGTCTCTATATCAAGTAAATACACTCTTGGCATATTTCTAAAATAGGACATGTAGGTAACCATTTGGTTTGTAGGATTAAATCTTGGTGTCAAAACCAATTCATTTCCTAAAGTTAAATATTTTGTATTAGCTCCATCTTGATCCATTATTGCTAATTTCTTAATTCTTTGATTTTTAGGTCCGCTTTCAGCAACATAAATTATTCTTGTATCAAAGTATCCTTCTTCCCCTGTAAGTCTTTCATAGATTTTGTCAGAAATTATATGAGCGACCCTTCGCCAATTTGATGGGGTTGTAGTAAACGCTAAAGCTGTCATTTCTTTAGCTGCAGTCAAATCCCAAAGTCTAAATTCAACTTTTAATTTTTCATCTTTAATTAATAATTTACCGGTTACCAAAGCTTGAGCTTTTATCAGTCGCCAATCTTCAAACCTTGGTTTTAGATGAGCTATATCAGGTTTTTGAACAAATGCCTCTTTTTTTAGTGGATTAAATAATCCTGTGCTTTTAAAATTTTTTTCTATTATTTTTGAAATATTTTCTCCTAATTGTTTTACTTTAATATCTTTAATCTCCTGCGATTTTATATCTACATGTAAAGGGGAGACAGCGATTGGAAGTGGGTCTAAATTTCCTCTTGTAATATCTACCTCTATTAATGCGTAGGAAAAGCTATTAAGGAAAAGGTTTAAAATAATTAAATAAAATAAATTTTTTATCATCCTTTTAACATTTCAACAGGGTTAAAATTTAATTGAAGATCTTTCCATTTTTCATATCCAGTAGGTGGAACTTTGAGCGGTTGACATAGTCTGACAGCCCTTAAAGCACTTTCAGCTAAAACTTTGTAAAACTTTTGACCAGGCCTATTCATTCTTTCATGATCTAAAATTTCAGATTTCATTATTGTACCATCTTTTTTAAGTTGTAACTTAATTCTAACAAGCAAATCCTCATCGTAAGGTAAGCCTAAAGGAACACTCCAACATCCAAAAATTTGCGCTCTAAGTGCATCTTCCTCTGATAATGTAAGTCCAGAAGCAAAAGAATTTTTTTTATTACTTTGGGTAATTTTATTTTTTTCTTTTTGCTCAACTGCTTCAATTTCTTTAGCTTTATCTATCAGGGCTGCGATTTGGTTAGTATCAATTATTTCTTTTTTTTCAAATTCTGAGGATTGCCTAATTTCAGGTTTAACTTCTTCAGGATTCTGTTTCTTTTTTTCTATTTTTTTTTCCTCTTTTTTCTCATTAGGTAAAGGTATTCTATCTGGTTTTTCCTTAGCTTTTGCAGCTGGGGGTGCTTGTTCTGAAACAACTCTTTCCTCCTTTTTTTTTGTCTCCTCTATAATTTTTCTAGCTTTAGGTGCATAAGGAATATTAGTTTTATCTGATATCTGTATTAACTCAACAGAAACTATAGGGGGTAATTCAATTGGCTCTCTAAGCATAAACGGTAAACTCAAAACAGTTAATAATATCATTACTGAATGAAAGGTTATGGAATAAAATAAACTCTTTATCATCTTTCATCCTAATTTTTATAGGGTTCAGAAATTAATGCAACTTTTGAAAAACCAGCGCCTGAAAGTGTTCCCATTACTTCTAAAACTCTTCCGTAATTAATATTTTTATCTCCTCTTACATAAATCCTGGTATCAGTTCTGTTTTTTGCGATTGCTAATAACTTAGGGACCATTTTTTGATAAGTTACTTGGTGTTCCTGTATATAAATTTCTCCTTTAGAATTAATACTTATTGTGAGTGGCTCCTGATCATCAGGTAAAGAGTCAGCTGCTGATTCTGGTAAATCTACTTGAACACCAACTGTAAGCAAAGGAGCCGTAACCATAAAGATAATTAAAAGAACAAGCATTACATCTACAAATGGAGTAACATTTATTTCACTCATTGGTTCATTTTTAGAGTGATTTGTTTTTAAAGCCATCTTTAAATTATTGATAAAAATCTTTTTGAAAAATTATCTATTTTTGAAAAGTAGCGTCTAGAGTCACTGTTAAATTTATTGTAAGCTACAACTGCTGGGATGGCTGCAAGTAAGCCTAAAGCAGTAGCAAACAAAGCCTCGGCTATTCCTGGAGCTACTATTGCTAAACTTGTATTTCTTGAAATAGCTATAGATTGAAAAGAATTCATGATACCCCAAACAGTTCCAAATAATCCTATAAAAGGAGCAGTAGACCCTATTGTAGCTAAATAAGTGAAATTTTTTTCAACTTTTTTCATTTCATTATCCGTTGCGATTTCTAAAATTCTTTCAACTCTTGCCGATTGGATTGCAGAGGATTGTCTTTTTGTTTTGATAAGTTCTGCCATTGCTGCTTTAAAAATTAATGTTGCTGGATCATTGGAATTTACCGGTAAACTATTATTAAAATTTTCAGCTGATTTTGCTTTCCAGAATTTTTTTTCGAAATCCTCCGTTGATTTATTTATTGATTTAAATAATTTTAATTTATCAAAGATTAAAGCCCATGAAAAAATTGAGCTTGCAATAAGAAGTATGATTACAAATTTTACTACAAAGTCTGCTCTCATAAAAAGGCTCCATAATGAGAAATCAGAGGCGCCGCCTAAACCAACTATTTGAGTAGCAATGTCTTGTTCCATTAAGATTGATTACTTTTAGAATGTGTCATGAATTTGGCGATTTTTATCAAAATATAATTTATTGATCTTGAAATCTTGTATCACAATAATATCTAGCTATTAAAATGGCGTCTGATTTATTCACGTCTTTTTTTTTTGCTAGTTGACTAGATAATGATGGATACATTTCTATTACTTTAGTCCTACTAGAATCTTTAGAAGAATTGATTAAATTAAAATGTTTTTTCCATTTAGATGGTCTAACAAAAAAAATTGGTAAACCTAGTGCTGCGCAGATACCTTTTATTGCTCCAAATGTTTGGCCAAAATTAAACATGCTAGTTACTCCTTGACCAGGCATCGCATTTACTTGTTCAACAACAACTGCAATGTCTTCTTTGGGATTAGTATTTTCTCTAATTATATTAACTAATTGAGCGCTATTTAATTGTCTTTTATTTTTTTTTCCTTCAGCCATTACAGGCATATCGGAAACACTGAATACTTTTTTATCCTCTAAAATTGCTATGGCTCCACTCAAACCAGGATCTATACCAATAATTTTCATATTTTAATTTTATAAATTAACGTTTGTGAATATTTTTTGTACGTCATCTAAATCCTCCAAAGTATTAACAATTTCAAGAATTTTTTTTGTTTTTTCTTTATCTAGACTTAAATTATTTGAAGCTCGCCACTCTATAGCTGAGTAAGAGAAACTATCGATTTTTTTCTCTAGTTCAGTC
Source organism: uncultured Pelagibacteraceae bacterium (assembly GCA_902610975.1). Taxonomy (GTDB): domain Bacteria; phylum Pseudomonadota; class Alphaproteobacteria; order Pelagibacterales; family Pelagibacteraceae; genus Pelagilacustribacter. The sequence goes on along the minus strand of CACLXL010000004.1, from coordinate 59,195 downwards.
TTTACTTTATAGAAATCCTCTTTCTCAGTAATTATTTCATAAAAATCGTCATTTAAACTGCAGTCTTTTGCTCCAGAGTTGATAGCTACATAAAAAGCCTCTTCTTCACTTATTTTGGATCGCTCAATGTGAATTATTCCGTAATTATTAAACATGTGTGATGTTGAACCGGTTTCCCCTAGCCGACCTCCATTTTTCTGTAATACAGTTCGTATACTCGAAGCTGATCTGTTTTTATTATCAGTTAAAGTTTCAATTATTAATGCAGAACTAAAAGGCCCAAATCCTTCGTACCTTAAATTTTCATAATTTTTGTTATCACTAGTTTCCGACTTACTAATTGCTCTAAATATATTTTCTTTTGGCATGTTAGCTTGCTTTGCTGCCTGGATAGCTGTTCTTAATCTAGGGTTAATATCAGGATCTTTATCTCCTAATTTAGCAGCAACTGTAATCTCTCTTGAAAGTTTAGAAAATATTTTTGATCTTTCTTTGTCCGCCCTTCCTTTCTTGTGTTTGATACCAGCCCAATGTGAGTGTCCTGCCATATTTATTTATCCAATGTTCCACCTACGATTATTCTTGAGATTTTTTTTGTTAAGCCTGTTTTTTCATCTGCATCCACAATTATACCTGATAGTGTTCCTTCTCCTTCGGATGGAAAATGTTTAATGGCATCTTTATCTTTGAAAAATCTTTTTAATGAATTTTCTTTGTTCATTCCTATAACTGAATTATAATCACCACACATACCTATGTCAGTTTGATATCCTGTCCCTTTTTCTAGTATTCTTGTGTCAGCTGTAGGAATGTGAGTATGGGTTCCAACTACACAGGTTGATGAGCCATCAAAAAAATATCCCATAGCCATTTTTTCACTTGTTATCTCTCCATGAAAATCTACTATTGAAAAATCCACGTTTTTTTTTAATTTAATCTTCTGTGAAATATCTTTTGCAACTTTAAAAACATCCTCTGTTTTTTTCATAAACACATTGCCCATCAAATTAATTACTCCAATTTTATATTTTTTATCTTTTGTAAGATAAATTCCAAATCCTTGTCCTGGAGAACCTTGTGCTAGATTTGCTGGTCTAAGAAGCCTTTTTTCTTTTTCAATATAATTTGCGGTTTCATCCTTGTCCCAAATATGATTTCCAGAAGTAATTACATCAATACCTAAAGAAAAAATTTCCTCTGCTATATCTTTTGTTATACCTTTTCCATCATCAGAAGCATTCTCACCATTTATAATTGAAAAATTTATTTCATTCTCATTTAATATTTTTGGTAGTCTTTTTTTAAGCGCCGATCTTCCTGATAAACCCATCACATCGCCCAAAACTAAAATTCTCATTAAATTATTCCCTTTTCTGTAATTATGTAATCAAGTTTTACATCATTTCTTGTAGAGGGCAGGTTATGATATTTTTGAAAAGAAAATGCAATACCGACTTTTAAAATTTTATTAGGCATATTGAGGTATTTTTTAAGATACTTATCATAAAAACCTTTGCCATAACCTAATCTATTTTTAAATTTATCATAGGCTACCAATGGTACTAAAATAACGTGGGGAGTCCTTTTTTTATATTTAATTGGTTCTGGAATTCCATATTTATTTAAATTTAAAATATCTTGTTTTTTCCATTCGTGGAAACTCATAAAAATATCTTTCTCTATCACAGGTAACAAAAAGGTGTGTTTTCTTAACGTTTCTTGATTAAATATTTTTAAAATATTCAATTCATGTGAGTTGGGATAATATAATGAAATTAACAATTTTTTATTTTGGAACTTGCTTTTGATGAGTTTTATCAATGGAAAAAAAAAATTCTCTTTTATTTCAAAATAATTGTTTTTTCTTTTTGAGATGTATCTTTTTCTAATTGAGCTTTTTTTATCCATCTACTGTATCTTAGATAGAGATTCTGTATTTGATATTATTTTTTCAAGTGATTGGGTGGTTTTATCTAACATTGACTCATAAAGATTATTATTATCCTCAATAGTCTTTTTAAAATTTTCTAATTCCTTATTGAGATCATTAATCTCGGCATCTTTGTCTTTTTTATAGTGAATTGCTAGAGATCTAATTTCTTTAAATTTATCAGAGATCTCATCTATTTTAATTTTTTGTTTAGTCACTTTCTCCTTTAAATCAAAATATTCATCAATTAGTTGGATTGTAGTTATCAATAAAAGCTTGTTTTCCCCAATGTTTCCGAGTTTATCTTTTAACTCTAAATACTTTTTGTCTAAAAATTTTGTTAGTTTTTTAAGTGACTCTTCTTGACCGTCATCACAAGAAAGTAAATAATCCTTATTATTGAATTTAATATTTACGTTTGCCATTTCTCTATTTCGTGTACTAAATTTTCAGTTTCTTTGCTCAACTCCTCAATTTCTTGGTTAAAACTGTCTTCTAAAGAAGAGTTTTTTTTTACTTCTATCTGAAGATTTTTAATTTTTTCTCTCAAATATTTGTGTTCTCTCATTAAATCAATGTTTTTTTTTTCAATTTCAACTTTTTGTCTCAATATTTCATTTTTTTCTGATTTAATTTTTTCAATTTCGTAATTTGGTTGTGAATAAGTTAAAGCTAATGAGTTAAGTTTGTTTATTAGTTGATTTAAATTTTTTTCTTTTTTTTGAATTATGCTCATAAAATATTATATCATAATATTGATATACTTAGTTTAAGTCTATATAGGTTATTCAAAGTGAGTATAAATTTTAACCAATTATCTAATGCAATAAGATTTTTATCGATTGATGCTGTCCAAAAAGCTAACTCTGGACATCCAGGAATGCCCATGGGCATGGCAGATGTTGCGACGGTTCTTTTTAAATACCACCTGAGGTTTAATCCAAAAAATCCTAATTGGATCAATAGAGACAGATTTATTTTATCAGCGGGACATGGATCCATGTTGCTTTACTCATTGTTATACCTGACTGGTTACGAAAGTATTTCAATTGAAGACATAAAAAAATTTAGACAGCTGAATTCTATTTGTGCTGGTCATCCCGAATATAAAAGTGGAACTGGAATTGAAACTACAACAGGGCCTTTGGGCCAAGGTTTAGGAAACGCAGTCGGTATGGCGATCGCCGAAGAGATATTTAGAAAGAAATTTGGATCAAATATTATTAATAACAAAACTTATGTTATTGCTAGTGACGGAGATTTAATGGAAGGTGTTAGTCATGAGGCAATGAGTTTAGCGGGTCATCTTAAATTAAAGAATTTAATAGTTTTTTTTGATAACAATAAAATTTCAATCGATGGATCAACGTCTCTTAGTGTTTCAGATAATTATAAAAAAAGATTTGAGGCCTATGGTTGGAGCTTTATAGAGGTTAATGGTCATAATGAGAAACAAATATCAAAAGCAATTACCAAAGCATCAAAATCAAAAAAACCAACGATCATATCTTGTAAGACTATCATAGGATTTGGATCACCTAATAAATCTGGTAAGGCTTCATCTCATGGTTCCCCTTTAGGAAGTGATGAAATATCACTAGTAAGAAAACAATTAAAATGGAACAGCTTACCATTTGAAATACCTCAAGAAATATTAGATGAATGGAGAGAAATAGGAAATAAAGGTGAGCAATTAGAGAAAAACTGGTTACAAATAATTAATAAAAAAAATCCAAAAATTATAAATGAACTTAATAGATTTAAAGAAAAATCAAACCTCACAGGTTTAGAAAGTTTAATCCAAAAAGAGAAAGAGAAATATTTTGAAGATAAACCAAGTTTAGCAACAAGACAGTGCTCAATGGCAGCGATTGAAAAAATTTCTGCTTTTCTTCCACAATTAATCGGTGGGTCAGCAGATTTAAGTGGTTCAAATAATACAAAAACTAACAATTCTAAAATTATCAACTCTAAAAATTTTAATGGAAATTACATTCATTATGGAGTTAGAGAACACGGTATGGCTGCAGTTATGAATGGTTTAGCACTTTATGGAGGAATAATTCCTTATGGAGGGACTTTTTTAATTTTTTCTGATTATTGTAAACCTTCCATTAGACTTTCTGCTTTGATGGGTCTAAAAGTTATTTATGTCTTTTCTCATGACTCGATTGGTCTTGGTGAAGACGGTCCCACTCACCAACCAATTGAGCAACTAGCTGGATTAAGAGCTATACCAAATTTAAATGTATTTAGACCTGCGGATATAAATGAAACTTTTGAATGTTGGGAATTAGCTTTAAAAAGTGAGAACACTCCAAGTGCAATTGCGTTATCTAGACAGAAAGTTCCATACATAAATCCTAAAAATTCAAAAGAGAATAAATGTGAAAAAGGAGCTTACACAGTTAATTTAACTTCTCATGAAAGCAACGTAACACTAGTTGCATCTGGCACAGAGGTAGAACTTGCTTTAAAAGTCCAAGAGAAGCTTAAAGAAAATAATATCCACTCTAAAGTTGTTTCTATGCCATGTATGAAACTTTTTGATAAACAACCTGAGGATTACCAAAAAGAAATTTTAGAAGAAAATTCTTTGATTATTACGTTAGAAGCTGGAAGCATAATGTCTTGGCAAAAATATATTAAAAATAAAGGTGCTAATTTAGGCATAGATAAATTTGGTGAAAGTGCTCCTTATAAAGAAGTTTACAAACATTTTAAATTATCAGAGGAAGATATAACAAACTTTATTCAAAAAAAATTGAGAGATTAACAGTAGTTAATGGGTAAAATAAATTACTTTCCTGATGATTTAGAAATTAAAGATCAAAAGATTATTCTCAGATTAGACTTAAATGTTCCCATAAAAGATAAGGTTATAAAAGATGATACTAGAATAACTTTATGCTTACCTTTTATAAATAAACTAATTGAAAAAAAAGCAAAAATTATAATTATTAGCCATTTAGGTCGACCAAAAGGAATTAATGTTCCTGAACTTTCTTTAATACCAATCTATAAATATCTCAAGGAAGCGCTTAAAACTAACGTCTATTTTTTTAGAGGAACCTTTGATGGTAAAACTAAAGAAAAATTTTCTCACCTAAAGGGGGGTGAGGTAATATTAATTGAGAACATAAGATTTTTTAAAGAAGAAACCGAAGATGACCAAGATTTTTCTAAAAAGTTAGGTGAACTTGGAGATATATTTATAAATGATGCATTTTCTTGTTCTCATAGAAAACAAGCCTCAGTACATAATATAACTAGATTTGTGAAAAAATGTTATGCTGGACCATTATTAAAAAAAGAAATAGCAGCAATAGATCTTGTTATAAAAAATAAAAAGGAACCAGTTACTTGTATTATCGGCGGATCAAAAATTTCTACAAAGATTAATGTTATTACTAATCTTTTAAACAAAGTAAATAATTTAGTAATTGTTGGGGCAATGGCTAATAACTTCTTCGTTTATAAAAATATAAAAGTTGGTAAATCTTTAATTGAAAAAAATACAAAAAAGATTATAGAAAATATTTATAAAAAAGCAGAGGAAAATAATTGTGAAATATTAATACCTGAAGACTGCATGGTAGGAACAGACTTTGAAGGAGCTGGTAAAAATAAAAATCTCGATGAAGTAAAAGAAAATGAAATGATTTTAGATATTGGCTTTAATACAATCAAAAATATTCAAAAAAAAATAAATGATTCTAATACTGTTCTGTGGAACGGACCCGCAGGGTATTTCGAAAATGTCAACTTTTCAGCAGGAACTATGTCGATTGCTGAAAATATTTCTAAAAATACTTCAGAAAAATCTTTAATATCTGTACTTGGAGGTGGAGATACTCTCGCAGCAATAAATAAAAGTAATGACAAACTTACTTTCTCTCACTTATCAACAGCAGGAGGAGCGTTTTTAGAGTACTTAGAAGGAAAAGACTTGCCTGGTATAAGTGTTTTAAAATAAATAATCGCTATGACATTAAATGAAATTGCTAAAAAAATGTGTGCTAAAGGAAAAGGTATTCTTGCAGCAGATGAAAGTACAGGGACAATAGCTAAAAGATTTAAAAGTATAAATGTAGAGAACATTGAAAAAAATAGGTTGATTTTTAGACAGACTCTTTTTAGTTCAAGTGCAATGAAAGATTATATTGGGGGAGTAATTTTATTCGATGAAACTATAAGACAAAAAACTACCTTAGGTTCATCAATTCCAGAATTGATTTCTAAACATGGGGCTGTTCCTGGAATAAAAGTTGATAAAGGCGCAAAACCTCTAGCAGGATCTAATGATGAAACTGTAACAGAGGGTTTAGATGGCTTAAGAGAAAGATTAAAAGAATATTATGATTTAGGTGCAAGATTTACAAAATGGAGAGCTGTTTATAAGATTTCAGATAAATTTCCATCTGCCCAATCTATTAAGTCTAATGCCCACGCCTTAGCAAGATATGCCGCTTTAGTTCAAGAAGCTAAAATGGTTCCAATAGTTGAACCAGAAGTTTTAATGGATGGTTCGCACAATATAGATAAATGTTATCAAGTAACAACTGATGTACTAAATGAGTGTTATAATGAGCTTGAAATTCACAAAATTGATTTAAAAGGTACAGTGCTCAAACCCAATATGATAATACCTGGTTCAGATTGTAAAGAAAAATCTAGCACAGAAGAAATAGCAAAAAAAACTTTAAACTGTTTAAAAAAAAATGTGCCAGTGGATGTACCTGGAATAGCTTTCTTATCAGGTGGTCAGTCTGAAATTGAGTCTAGCAAAAATTTAAACGAGATAAATAAAATAAATGATAGTAATTTTTTAATAACTTTCTCATACGGAAGAGGCTTACAGGCTTCAGCTCTAAAAGAATTTGGAAAAAATCAGGAGAAAGTAGAAAATATACAAAAAGCTTTTAACCATAGGGCAAAAATGAATGGTCTGTCCTCTAAAGGAGAATGGTCAGAAAATTTAGAGAAAGAAGCTGCAGCATAACCCCTTTGAAGAGATTAGTATACTTAATTTCACCCGATAAAGTTAATCAAAGTTTCTATACAAACTTAAATAAGGTACTATCATTTAAAAACGTAAGGTTTTTTCAATTAAGATTAAAAATGTAAGTGAAGACAGAATTCTAAATATCTCTAAAAAAATAAAAAAAATTACATCTAAACATAAAGTAAAATTTGTCTTAAATGATAATTTTATTCTAGCCTCTAAGATAGGAGCTGATGGGTGTCACATGGGACAGCTTGATGGATCTTTTAAACTTGCTAGAAAAAAACTTAAAAGAAAAATTTTAGGAGTTACATGTCATAGTTCTAAAATTCTTGCGAAGAAGGCTTTAAATGATAGTGCTGATTATGTTGCTTTTGGATCTTTTTTTAAATCTAGGCTAAAACCAAAAGCTAAAAAAGCAAATCTAAGTATTTTAAGATGGGCAAAAAAGGAGATAAATAAGCCAATTGTTGTTATTGGAGGAATAAATAATTTAAATTATAAAAAATTAATTAATGCCGGCGCCAAATATATTGCAATATCAAGTTTTATTTGGGATAACCCAAAATTAAAACCTGAAATAGCTATAAGAAAGTTTAAATGAAAATTACTGCTAATGAAATAAAACCTGGGATGATAATTGAACATAAAAACGATTATTGGACAGTTTTAAAAACTCAACATGTAAAACCTGGAAAAGGTGGGGCTTTTAACCAAGTGGAATTAAAAAGCGTAACTAAAGGTACGAAATTAAATGAGAGATTTAGATCAAATGAAAATTTAGAAAAGCCAGAAATAGAGGAAAAAAAATATAATTTTTTATATATAGATGGTGAAAACTGTCACTTTATGGATAATAAAAATTTCGAGCAAGTTGAAATTCCTAAAAGCATTACTGGAGAACACTATAAGCTTTTAAAAGAAAATTTATCAGTTTCTATTTCATTTATGGAGGGAAAACCAATATCTATTGAGTTGCCAATTAATATTGAATGCACAATTAAGTCTACAGATGTTGCTATTAAAAATCAAACCGCCTCTTCTTCATATAAACCTGCTATCTTAGATTGTGGAATAAAAATAAATGTCCCACCTTTTATTGAAAGTGGTGAAAAGATTATTTTAGACACAAGAACGCTTGAATATATTAAAAGAGTAAATTAATGAGGCTCGACTCACCACAAATTAACTTAATTGTAAGAGCATGTATGAAAGCATCGAGATCTTTAATTAGAGATTTTGGAGAACTTGAAAACCTTCAAGTCTCAGCTAAAGCTCCAGGGGACTTTGTTTCTTCGGCAGATAAAAGAACAGAAAAAATACTTCTTCAGGAACTACAAAAAGCCCATCCTGAATATGGTATTATAACTGAAGAATCAGGAATAATAAATAAATCCAATACTACTAATAGATGGATAATTGATCCTATCGACGGAACAATTAACTTTCTAAATGGGATTCCACAATTTGCTATTTCTGTAGCTTATGAGGAAAAAAATGAAGTTAGATGTGGAGTAATCTTCAATCCAGTTACAAATGAAATGTTTTGTGCAGAAAAGGGTAACGGTGCATATTTAAATAATTCTAGAATAAGAGTCTCGAGAACAAATAAAATTTCTGATGCGCTAATAGTCACTGGTGGCCCAAAACAGTCTAGTAAAATAAAAAACAAAATTTTTTCCGAGTATGAAAAAGTTTCAACGAATGTTTCTAATGTAAGAAAATTTGGTAGCGCCGCTTTAGATATGGCTTTTGTTGCTTGCGGTAGATTTGATGGATATTGGCAAAGAGAATTAAATTACTGGGATATCGCTGCAGGTATAGTTATTATTAAAGAAGCTGGTGGATTTGTAAATTTCTTTGAAGAGGATGTAAAATCACCTCTTAAAAGGAATATTATCGCATCAAATTCAAATATACTTGATGATTTGCAAGATTTAATAATTAAAAAAGATATTGAGTAAAAACAATTAATATTATAAGACTCCGTTCATGAAAAAAAACATTCATCCCGATTATCATAAAATAAAAGTCGTAATGACAGATGGTTCTGAATTTGAAACAAAATCCACTTGGGGTAAAGAAAACGATATTTTAAAACTTGATATAGATCCTAAATCTCACTTCGCATGGACAGGTGGTACACAAAAAGTTTTAGATAAAGGTCGAGTAAGTAAATATAATAAAAAATTTAGTAATCTAAGAACAAAAAAATAGTATATGACAGAAACTCCATTTATGCCAAAAGCGACAGCTGTTTGGCTTGTTGAAAATACTACGCTTACATTTAAACAAATTGCAGAGTTTTGTGATCTACATGAATTAGAAGTAAAAGGTATAGCAGACGGTGACGTTGCAAAAGGTATTAAAGCATATAATCCAATTTTAGCTGGTCAGCTTTCTAGGGAAGAAATTGAAAATTGTTCTAAAAATCCTGATAAAAAACTCAGCCTGCTAAAAAAAATAGATAAAGTTGAAGTTAAAGAGAGAAAAAAACCTAAATATACGCCTCTCTCAAAAAGGCAAGATCGGCCTGATGCAATTTTATGGTTATGTAAAAATGCTTCTGAGTTAACTGATGGCCAAATTTCAAAGCTAGTTGGAAGCACCAAGGGCACAGTTTCACTTATTAGAAAAAGAAGTTATTGGAATTTTTCGAGTCTTAAACCAAGAGACCCAGTAATTTTAGCTTTGTGCACTCAAGAAGCTTTTCAAAAAAGTTTGGATAAAGCTAAAAGAAGAGTTGAAAGAGAGAAAAAAGCTAAAATTAGGGCTGAAAAAAAGGCACAAGCTGCTTCTCTATAGACAAATAAAGTTGAAGATGATACCAACCACAAAATTAACTGGAGGTTTTTATTAAAATAGACGTAAAAGATAATAATGTAGAACAAGCTATAAGAGTTCTAAAAAGAAAGCTTCAAAAAGAGGGTTTTTTCAAAGTGATGAAAATGAAAAGTACTTATGAAAAACCATCTGAAAAAAAAAAAAGAGTTCAAACTGAAAATCTTAAAAGAATAAAAAAACTCCAAAAATTAAAAAACAGATACTAAAACAAATATTTAATAATTAAATGAGAGGATTAAAAATGCCATCTGGTAAAGTAAAATGGTTCAATGCTAAAAAAGGTTATGGATTTATTACAGACGATAAGACAAAAAAGGATATTTTTCTTCATGTATCAGCACTTGAAAGCTCAAAATTAAGAGTTTTAAAAGAGGAGCAAACAATTATATATGATATAAAAGAGGAAAAAGATAAGCTTCAAGCAATAAATATTAAAAAAAAATAACTTAACGCGGGGTGGAGCAGTCTGGTAGCTCGTCAGGCTCATAACCTGAAGGTCGTAGGTTCAAATCCTACCCCCGCAACCAAAATTTCAATTTTTGAAAATTAAAGACGGAACTTTGACTTTTTACTATCTTTCAAGAACCCTGCTACGGTATTTAAAGTCATATCTTTAAAACTTTTACCAAATGAATTAATTTGATTAATAATTTTTGGTGGCATCGTAATAATATTACATTTTAATTGTTTAGCTTGTAAATAATTATAAGCTTCACGTGTACTGGCCCAAAGGATATCAACATTTTTGCTATTTTTAGTTAATGAAATACTTTTTTTAAATATAGGAAGAGGATCTTTTCCTTTGTCTGCCATTCTTCCTGCAAATATTGAGATTATAGATTTAGTTTTTTTGTTCAGTTTTTTATAAATTTTTTGAGTTTGCTCAAACGTATATACCGCAGTTATATTAAGTTTGATACCTTTGTCACTTAATTCTTTAATAACTGCTCCCATGAATGTCCCCTTAGAATTAACAACTGGAATTTTAACATAGACATTTTTTCCCCAAGAATTAATTTCGTAGGCTTGCTTGAGCATGTCTTTTGCATTGTCAGCAAATACTTCAAAGGAGATTGGTTTTTTTTTACAAATTTTTAATATTTTAAGCGAATAATCTTTGTAATTCTTAGCTCCTGCTAATCTCATTAAGCTTGGATTTGTAGTAAAGCCATCTACAAAAGATTTACTATTGAAAAATTTAATTGTTTTATAATCAGCTATATCGCAGAATATTTTTGTTTTCATTAATCCAAATTTTTAACAATATCTTCTGTCATTTTTTTAGCATCAGCAAATAACATTAAGGTATTATCTTTATAAAAAAGTTCATTATCTATCCCTGCATATCCGGGTGATAAACTTCTTTTGACAAACAAAACAGATTTACATTTTTCAACATCAAGAACTGGCATGCCAAAAATTGGGCTTTTAGGATCTGTTTTTGCTACAGGATTAGTTACATCGTTAGCTCCAATTACAAATGCAACATCTGAATTAGCAAAATCATTATTTATATCTTCAAGTTCAAAAACTTCATCGTAAGGTACATTCGCCTCTGCTAATAATACATTCATGTGACCAGGCATTCTTCCGGCAACTGGATGAATTGCATAGGTAACTTTGATATCATTCTTTTTTAATTTATCAACCATCTCTCTAAGAGCATGTTGAGCCTGAGCAACAGCCATACCATATCCTGGAACAATTATTACAGATGAAGCGTTTTTCATTAAAAAAGCTGCGTCCTCTGCGTTACCACTTTTCACTGGTTTCTGATCTTTCTTTTGTTTTATTTCATCAGCAGAACTTTCTGCACCAAAACCTCCAAGTATTACACTTGCGAATGACCTATTCATCGCCTTACACATAATGTAAGAAAGTATTGCTCCCGAAGATCCAACAAGGGCGCCGGTAATAATTAAAGCTGTATTTTCTAATGTAAAACCTATACCAGCTGCTGCCCAGCCAGAGTAAGAATTAAGCATTGAAATTACTACTGGCATATCTGCTCCACCGATAGGTATAATTAATAAAACACCTACTAAAAAAGAAATTAAAATAACTGTCCAAAAAATATTTGATGACTGGGTCTTACACAAATAAAAAATTAAAACAAAAATACTTATTCCAAGAAATAAATTCAAAATGTGTTGACCACTAAATGTAATTGGTGCCCCAGACATGATACCTCTCAATTTCAAAAAGGCTATTATAGATCCTGAAAAAGTTATTGCTCCTACAGCAGCACCGATTGACATTTCTATTAAGCTAGCCAGTTTAATATCACCTATTTTTCCTAAGTTAAAAGACTCGGGATTTAAAAAAGCTGCTATAGCTACAAAAACAGCTGCTAAACCAACTAAACTATGGAAACCCGCTACTAGTTCTGGCATTGCGGTCATTGGAATTCTAAAAGCAATAAAAGCACCAATTGCTCCACCAATTACTAGAAAAATAATAACATAAATTAATGATGTTGAAAAATTACCAATAGATAAAAATGTTACAACGATAGCAATTATCATTCCCGCAATTCCAAAATAATTTCCTTGTCTAGATGTATCTGGAGATGACAATCCCCTTAACGCAAGAATGAATAGTATTCCCGAAACTAAATAAAAAATTGCTGATAGGTTTGAAGATATCATTTCTTTTTATCTTTTTTTTTTTTATACATTTGGAGCATTCTTTGAGTAACTAAAAAACCACCAAAAATGTTTATCGCGGCTAAAACGATTGCGACAAAACCAAATATACTCGAAATCGTAAAAACACTATCAGCAACACCAGCAAGTGCTGCAATAATTGCTCCAACTATAATCACTGATGAGATAGCATTAGTGACAGACATCAAAGGTGTATGAAGAGATGGGGTCACGCTCCATACCACGTAGTACCCAATAAATATTGATAAAATAAAAATACTTAATCTAAATATAAACGGATCTATCTCCATAATTAAACCTTTTTAATTAAAGATTTTTCAATTATCTCATCTTCTAAATTAATATTAAAATCTTTCCTTTCTTTACTATACAAGTTTCTTATGAAACTAAATAAGTTTTTAGCGTACAAACTTGAAGCTGTAAGCGGCAAACTATTCATTAAACTTTTTACTCCAATAACCTTTATTCCATTTATTGTATTAATTTTTCCTGGCTCCGAAAAAGCAGAATTTCCTCCCTGCTCTGCTGCCAAATCGTAAACTACAGATCCAGGCTTTAAAAGTTTTACTAAATCTTCTGTTAAAATTCTAGGAGCGGGTTTTCCAGGAATTAATGCTGTACAAATAATAATATCATTTTTTCTCAATGCCTCTTTCATCATATCAGCTTGTTTTTTTTTGTAATCATCAGATGCCTCTTTTGCATATCCACCTGCAGTTTCCATATCTTCAGATTGTTCTACAGTTAAAAACTTTCCTCCCAAACTTTCTACTTGCTCCTTAGATGCTGCTCTAACATCTGTAGCTGAAACAATTGCACCCAATCTCTTTGCTGTAGCGATGGCTTGTAAACCCGCAACTCCTGCGCCAATAACTAAAACTTTTGCAGCAGGAACAGTACCGGCAGCTGTCATCATCATAGGTACAGCTTTTTCAAACTCAGCAACACAATCAACTACTGCTCTGTATCCTGCTAAATTTGATTGGGAAGATAAAACGTCCATTGATTGAGCCCTAGTGATTCTTGGTAGTAGTTCTAAAGAAAAAGGCTTTATTTTTTTATAAATAATTTTTTCGATTTGATTTTTATTTTTTGAAGGATTAAGCATACCAACTAAAATTGTGTTTTCTTTTAATATTGTAATTTCTTCCTCAGATGGACAATTAACCTTTGTAATCAGATTGCTTAAAGTAAAAACTTCAGTTGATGAATTTTTTATTTCAACTCCAATATTTTTAAATTCATCATCTTGAATTCCAAGATGAGATGCATAATTTTTTTCGATACATACTTTCAATCCTAGTGAAATAATATTTTTTGCAGACTCAGGTGTAATTGAAACTCTTTTTTCTAGTGTTGTATTTTCCTTAATTGATCCAACTATCATAATAATTTATTCTACAGTAACGTAACTGCTAAAATTACTAATAAAGCTACAACTGCAAGAGTGCTCCACAAAACAAATTTTGTGAAACCGCTGTATGTTTTTTTAAAATCGTTTTCGCTCATAATGTGACTAACCTTGACGAGCTTTGAATCTTGGATTTTTCTTGTTTATAACGTAAAGTTTGCCTCTACGCTTTACTAGCTTGGAGTTTAGATCTCTTTTTTTTAGTGATTTTAATGAGCTAGCTACTTTCATAAATTTGTAAATTGTTTAAGCCTGGCAACGTCCTACTCTCCCGTATCTTAAGACAAAGTACCATCGGCGCTGAAGGACTTAACTTCCGAGTTCGGAATGGAATCGGGTGTGGCCCCTTCGCAATAATCACCAGGCAAGGCTTTATAATATTTTTATATTAATAAGTAAATAGCTGATTATAGGCTTATATTAGGCTTTTGGTGGGTGTGATAAGAATTGAACTTATGACCTCTACGATGTCAACGTAGCGTTCTACCACTGAACTACACACCCAAATTAAAAATTAGTTTAATTAAATTTTTCAATTTTAATTTAAATAAATAAAATTTTAAATAAGTTAAATTATGACCAGATTTTGCGAGTTTTTCACGATTATTTACAATCCATTCATTTAATTCATCTTTATAAATCTTAGTTTTTTTTGAGAAGTTTGTTTCATGTTGTCTATAAAAAGCTAATGGCTTTTGAATTTTTCCAATTTTATAATTTTTGCTTAATTTTAAGAAAAGATCAAAATCTCCTATAATTTCATATTTTTCATTAAATTTATTTTTTAAAATTATATTTTTTTCAACCATGACTGTGAGTATTGCGATAACATATTCTTTTAAAAGATTATCTGTAATTTTACCGCTTGGTAAAGGGCTTTTAAATTTTAATTTTTTATTTTTTTTGTACTTATCAATAATGTAATAATTTGAGTATATCATCTTAAATTCTGTATTTTTTCTTAGAAAATTTATTTGTTTTTGTAACTTATCTTTTGCCCATATATCGTCAGTATCTAAAAAAGTTATGTAATCTCCAGAGGCTTTTTTAATAGCTAAATTTCTTGCACGATAAAGTTTTAATCTACTTTTAGAAAAATAATATTTTAATTTTTTAATTTTTGATTTTTTTAATATTTTTTGAGTATTATCAGAAGAACAATTATCAAAAAAAACTAATTCCCATTTTTTATAAGATTGAGTCTTTAAACTTCTAAGACATTCATCTAAGTATTTTTCGCTATTACGGGCATTCATTATAACGCTTATTAATGGTGATTTTTTAGTCATACGAAATGATAAATATTGTATTCATTTGAATTTCTATATATTAATAAGCATGTCTTCAAGATTAATAAGCCTTCTCAAAAAAATTATATTTATCCCTCTGTCTTTATTAATTTTCATTTTAATTATAACTCCATTAGGGTTTTTAACTTTTATCCTAAATAAGTTAGGCAATTATAAGGATAAAAAAAGTTTTTGGTTAAGAAGATCTCGGAAAATGAGTAGTATGGATAAGCAGTTTTAATGACAAAAATTTTAGGAATTTCCGCTTTTTATCATGACAGTGCTGCTTCACTATTAATAAATAGTGAAATCATAGCAGCAGCGCAAGAGGAACGGTTTTCTAGAAAAAAACATGATTCTAGCTTTCCCTTTAATTCTATTAAATATGTACTTAAAGAGAGAAAATTAAATCTTAATGATGTGGATTATGTAATATTTTACGAAAAACCATTACTCAAATTTGAAAGATTATTAAAAACTTATGTTTTTTCTGCACCCAAGGGGATTCAGTCATACATGAGATCAATTCCATTATGGTTAGGCGAGAAGATATTTCAAAAAAAAATGATTTATCATGACTTAAAGAAAATAGATAAAAACTTTAATGGGTATAACAAAATTAAATTTTCAGAGCATCATTTTAGTCATGCAGCTTCAGCATTTTATCCCTCACCTTTTAAAGAAGCCATAATTCTTACTTTGGATGGTGTTGGGGAGAAAGCAACAACAACTATAGCTATAGGGAAAGAAAATAAAATAGAGATTAAAAAAGAAATTCATTTTCCACACTCATTAGGTTTGCTTTATTCTGCGTTTACTTATTATCTTGGCTTTAAAGTTAACAGCGGTGAATATAAGGTAATGGGATTAGCACCATATGGAGTGCCGAAATTCAAAGAAAAAATTTTAAAAAATCTAGTTGAAGTTCGTGAGGATGGTTCATTTTTCTTAAATATGAAATATTTTAATTATCAAACGGGATTTACGATGATATCGGAAAACTTTTCAAAACTTTTCGAAAAACCCGTGAGAAAGAGAGATCAAATGCTCACTCAATTTCATATGGATTTGGCAGCTTCTATACAAGTGGTTTTGGAAGAAATAATTTTGAAAATTTGTGAAAATGTTAAAATGGAATATGGAATTACAAATCTATGTCTTGCGGGAGGGGTAGCTCTTAACTGTGTTGTAAATGGAAAAATTTTAAAAAAAGGAATATTTGAAAATGTATGGATACAACCCGCAGCAGGAGATGCAGGTGGTTCTTTAGGTGCTGCATTGGGATATTGGTATCAAGATTTAAATATGGAGAGAGTAATTAATAAAGACGACGAAATGAAAGGGTCTTTTCTTGGGCCCAAATTTGATAATAAAGAAGTTCAAAAAGTCTTGGATTCCTTGAATGCGAATTATCATAAAAAAAATGATAATGAGCTTTTTGACGAAGTAGCTATAAATCTTAAGAATAATAAAACAGTAGGTTGGTTTCAAGGCAGAATGGAATTTGGACCAAGGGCATTAGGCGGCAGGTCTATTTTAGGTAATCCTCAATCTGAAAAAATGCAAAAGGAGCTTAATTTAAAAATCAAATTTAGAGAAAGTTTTAGACCATTTGCTCCTTCAATTATAAATGAGGAAGTCTCAAATTGGTTTGAAACAAAAGAAAAAAGTCCTTATATGTTATTAGTAGCTAATGTAAAAAAAAATAAACAAATTGAAATGAATTCCGAAGAAAAAAATTTGTTTGGAATTGACAAACTTAACATAAAAAGATCAAGTGTTCCTGCAATCACACATGTGGACTATTCATCAAGAATTCAAACTGTCCACAAAGAAACTAATCCAAGATTTTATAAATTAATCAATGCTTTTAAAAATTTAACTGGTTGTCCAATTCTTGTAAATACATCTTTTAATATCAGAGGTGAGCCAATAGTAGGTAATGTTGAAGACGCTTTCAAATGTTTTATGGGAACAAATTTAGACATCTTAGTTTGCGAAAACTTTATTCTTTTTAAAGATGAACAGGATAAAAAGCTTATAAATGATTACAGTAAAGATATAGAGCTAGACTAATCTTATTGCTTGTCTAAATGATGATAATAATTTTCTAAGGTTAAAAGTGAAGTTTTTTTGACATTTTTTGTATTAAAATAATTTTTATACCAATTTGCGGTTAATTCTACTGATTGTTTAAATTTTAAGGCACACTTCCATTTTAGAAGTACATTTGCTTTATTGCTGTTAAGTTTTAAAAGATTAGCTTCTTTGTAATTTTTTTTTGAATTTTGAATTTTGAAATTAAAGTTTTTCCAATTCTTTTTTAGTAATTTGATTACATCTATTACTGAGTAATTTTCATTACTTTGTGGTCCGAAATTAAAAGGTTTTCCATTTAAATTAATTTTTTCTCTTAGAGTTTTAGCTAATATCATGTATCCTCTAATTACATCCAAAACATTCTGCCAAGGTCTTGTAGAATTTGGATTTCTTAAAATTACAGGCTTTTTACTTTTCCATGATTTAGCGCAATCAGGAATCAGTCTGTCCTTACTCCAATCCCCTCCGCCAATAACATTTCCAGCTCTTGCAATAGCAATTTTTAAATTTTTATTTCTTTTTAAAAAAGATGAAAAATAGGACTCGATTATCAGCTCTGCGCATCCTTTTGATGCACTGTAAGGATCCTGTCCACCAATTATGTCGTTCTCTTTGTATCCTCGTTTTACTTCAAAATTTTTATAAACTTTATCGCTAGTGATTATCACCGCAGTACAATTATTTCTCAGAGATTTAAGACCCTCTAGTACATTAAGTGTTCCAATCGAGTTGCTAAGAAAGGTTTCAGTAGAATTTTCATATGATCGTTTTACTAGAGCTTGCGCTGCCAAATGAAAAACAAAATCAGGTTTAATTTTCTGAAAAACTTTTTTTAACTTTTTTTGATCTTTAATATCAAAAAAATTTGATTTAACACCTTTAATTTTTAATGAATTAAAGTGATTGAGGCTCTTACTTTTAAGTGAAATTCCGTAGACTTTTGCTCCGATTTTGCTAAGCCATAGAGTGAGCCAAGAACCTTTGAATCCAGTATGTCCAGTTATTAATACTTTTTTATTTTTAAAAACTTCAAATTGTTTTTCCATTTAATTCTTAATTAATAGCAAATCAGTAAAAAGTGAATGATTATTTTTTTTTTCCTCCTCCCATCCATTTTTTAACTCTTCTAAAGACTTTTGATTAATTTGTGTTTTATTAATTTGTCTTTCACTTAAATCAATATAGTAGTCATATTTTTTCAGAAAAATATCAACTTTTTCCCAAAGTTTATTTCTTTTGAGTCCATAAGGCCAAAATTCTATTACTAGAGGTATTTTGCTCTTAATTAAATTTTCGGCTCCATCTAAAATTACTGGTTCATATCCTTGAGCATCAATCCATACTAAATCATTTTTTAGATTTAAGTTTTTGAACAATGTATCAAATTTTTTAGATATAACTTTAGTTATATTTCTTTTATTTTCATCGTGGATTGTAATTTGTGGATTAAAAGGTCTAATTCTATGATCACCTGAATTATCCTCAGATAGTTCCATCTCCAGATGACTATCATCGCTATTAGATAACGCAAAATTATAAGTTAAAATTCTTTCATCTAAATTGTTTAAATTCACATTTTTATTTAATAAATTAAAATTTTTTAATTCTGGTTCTACGGCATGTGCATATTCGAAGTAACCCCTTTTAACCGCTGGGATACATGTAACTCCTATATTTGCACCAATATCATATAGGGTTTTTAGATTTTGATTTTTTAAAATTTCAACTACTTTTTTAAATTTGAATAGGTCAAATTCATTATTAATAAAAAGGTCTCTAGATAAATTTTTATCGTTTGAAAAAATATATAATCTTTCTTTTTTAGTTTGAAGTTCTATTAATCTCTGCTTTTCTGAAACTGCATCATAGACTAAACCTCTTAAAGGTTTGTAATTTATTTTAGAAAAGAATTTTTGAAATTTGTATATTAATAAAAATAAAATTTTTTTTATAAATAAAATTTTAAGTATACTTTTAGCAATAAAAAGAAAATTTTTTTTTAAAAAAAATTCTTTTTTCTTGGTTTCTTTATTATAAGATTTCAAAATTTATTTTTTTTCTTTTTCAATAGATTTTCTAAATTATCTTTATCTCTTTTCGTATCAACACATTGCCAAAAGTCGTGATGTTTATATGCGCCTAAAAAAGATTTCTTAGCAATAATTTCTAAAGGTTCTCGCTCTAGATAAGTCTTATCATTTTTTAAATATTTAAATATTATTTTACTCATAATAAAAAAACCTCCATTAATCCAACCCTCATCAAGTTTTGACTTTTCTTTAAATTGAATAACCTTATTGTCTTTCAGTTTTATATGACCGAATCTTGCAGGTGGTCTTACTGCGGTTAATACGACTTTTTTTTTACTTTTTATATAAAAATTATAAAGTTTATCTAAATTTACGTTAGATATTCCGTCTCCATAAGTAAGGAAAAAATCCTCATCTTTTATATATTTTTTTAGTCGTTTAATTCTTCCTCCAGTCATTGTTTTTTGACCAGTATCAATTACATTAATTTTAAGTTTTTTAAAAAAATTTTTCTTCTTAAAAAAGTAATCTTTAATTACTTTTCCTTTATAGCCAGTCGCTATTAAAAAATCTTTATAACCAAATTTGTTGAAATGTTTTATAATATGAACAAGAATTGGAAATTTACCAATTTTAATCATAGGTTTTGGTATTGTTTTGGTGTACTCTGAAATTCTAGTACCCATTCCGCCTGCTAATATTACTACCTTTGAGATATTTTTTTTAGTTTTCATTTTGTTTATAAAATATAATTGTTTTGTAAAGACTTTTTTTAAAATTTTCTTTTGGCATCCAATCAAGAAATTTTCTAGCTTTTTTCAAATTAGGAAATGCTTTTGAGCTTTCCTCAGATCTCAGCTTTATCATTCCATATTGTGGTTTTCCTTTTTTAATTTTTCTCTTAATCTCTTCAATTACATCTTTCACCTTACGAGCTTTACCAGATCCAATATTGATTATTTGCCCATACGCTTTATTATTTTTATAACATTTAAAAATAGCTTTAACTACCTGATCTACTACTATAAAATCTCTGTATTGATTTCCATCAGAACATGGAAATTTTTTTCCCTCAAGGCAAGATTTTATAACAAATGGTATAAGTCTATTAGGGTCCTGATTTGATCCAAAGGTTTGATACAATCTTAAGATAACAACAGGAAAATTATTATTTTTTTTTAGGTTTAACAAAAAATTTGTAGCTAAATTTTTTGACTTTCCATAGTAAGACTTAGGGTTGCATTTAAAATTCTCTTTATGTGGAGATTTCAGTTTAGCATATTCGCTACTTGAACCGATTTGGACAAACGTTGTAATATTTTTTTTTAAAAAGAAATTTGAAATATTCTTACAGCCGTTATAATGGCTTTGGAATGTCTTTATTTTATTTTTATGATCGACATTTCCTCCTAAATTAATAACAAAATTATATTTTTTCTTTATTGTTTTTTTTATATTTTTATATTTAGAAATATCACAAACTAAATAGTTAACTCTTGTTAACTTTCTATTTTTCCTTGGAGGTTTTCGAGAGATGCTATCAATGTACCAGCCATTTTTTAAAGCTGATTTTGCCAGGTGATAACCTAAAAAACCAGATCCTCCAACTATAAGCATTTTTCTTTTATTTTGGATTTTATGCATGAGAAAAATATTCGATAAATTTTTTACTCATAATATCGGAATTGAATTTATCTTTTATTAATTTATAACCATTTTTTTGTTTGTTATTGAATAGTTTTTTCTTTGTTAAGAAATCAATTAAAGAGCGTTTAATTAAATAAATATTATTCGGAGGAAGAATAATTGCATTTTTTTTGTTAACAAATTCCTTTATGCCTCCTACATTTGTGCAAATTACTGGTGTTTTCACAAACAGTGCTTCAGCTATTGAGTATCCAAATGCTTCAAAATCTCGAGTCAGTGAAAATAACAAATCAAAATTATTTATAATTTTATAACTATCTTCATTTAAATAATTTACAATTTTGATTTTTCCTGGAAGTTTATATTCTTGAATCTTTTTTTTTAAGACTATTATATCTCTCTTTTTCCCGTTTCCGACAAGAAAAACTTTACATTTATCTTTCAACTTTTTTGGGAGTCTATTAAATCCCTCCACTAAATCCATTTGACCTTTATATTCTTCAATTCTTGAAAGCATTCCAATTTTAATTTTTTTTGGATGAGTCAGGAGCTTTGGAATTAATTTTTTTGAAAATTTCTTAATTTCAACACCATTATGTATTACAATGTTGTTTACATTATTATCAAGTAAAGTTGTATTTTTCTTAATTGTTAATTTTGTTGCATTAGATACAAAAATAATTCCATCCACACAATTTGCTATAAGGTGATTAATTTTACTAATCATAAAATTCCAAAATAATGGTCTGTTGTAACAATGGTGAATCAAAAGAAAAGATTTTCTTTTTTTGAGTAATTTATTGGCTATTAAAGATGCCATTTCTGATCTAAAATCGCCGTAGCCGCCGCAGTTCGCTAGCAAAATATTAAATTCTAACTTTTTAAGAATATTATACATTTGAAAAATTGATATTAAAAATAAAAAAGGTTTTAAAAATAAAATTATTAATTTTGATAATTTTGTGTTTGGACTTAAAACATTTAATGAATTATAAAAAAATATTTCAATTTTTTTGTTATTAATTTTAAAAGATTTATCAATAGCTTTATTGGTCTTATTTGTTACAAGAATAAATTTTGCATTAGAAAAAGCTTTGTTTTTTATTAAAGTTTTTAAGTGAGTTGTGGCACCTCCATATTCAAGATTTTCCATCATAACAGTTATAATTTTGTTATCTTCCATTACTTTATTCAAATTTGATAGTTATATCCTTCACATCAGGATTGTTTGGTTGGTCAAATTTATTAGGTAAAACAAAGGTCGTTTTGCTTTTTTCTGGATTTCTTTCAAATGTCATTTCAATTACTAAAGGATCTCCAGACTCATCGATACCTCCAAAGTTGTTGGGGTGAACATGGGTTAAAACGAGATCTAATTTGTCTATAAAATTTTCAATTGTATTTCTGTGTAAATCTAAATCATGAAATTCAATTATTATTCCGCTTAATTTGCCTTGATTATGAATAATGTCATCTAAAATTCTATACTCTGATCCTTCTATATCTACTTTCAAAAAAAAATTATTTTCCAAATTATGTTTTGATATTATTGTATCCAAGCTGCCCTTTTTTATAGTATCTATTTTTAGTAAGTTTGTTTTTTTTTTAAAAAATCTTTTAAATTCAAAATATCTACTTAAAGTATTTTTGAAAAATTTATAATTTAAATTGAAAATTGAAGCGCCAAGATCATTAAATATTCTTTTTTTCCAGTATGAGGAATTTACAGTATGATCATAACAGTAACATTCGACAGATTTTATTTTTAAAAAATCTTCCTCGAAAGAGCAATCATCTAATATGCCAAAAGATACAAGGGCGTTTGAGTTTATAATTGAATTTTTTGTTAGGAGATAACCCCCATCAAAATTTCTACCACAACGTATTAAGTTAAAGCTGCTTAAAGGTTTAAATTTAAGTTTATAGCTCATTTAATTTAATTTTACTTTTTAAATAAAAACCAGTTTGAATTATCACAATGACCTTTCTTTTTTGGATCTTCAGTCCAATGAAATCCATAATCGATCAACTTCATTTTGGGAAATAATTTCCATAGCTCTTTTGCAAAGTCTCTTTTAAATAATTTACCTTTAAAACCTCTATAAATTAATTCAATTGGTGTAGGATTGAAATATTCACTTAAGTAAATATACTTTTTTGAAAGATTATACATTTTTTTATAAAATAATTTTAACTTTTTTGGATTTTGATGAATTAGAACACCTGATGAAATTACAATTTCAAATTTCTGTTTAGTCTCAAATTCGTAAAGAGATTTATTATAACAATTAAAATTTTTTTTACATATTTTGTAAGCTTTATGGTTTATTTCAACACCGCTAATGTTAGCTTTAGGGTAGAGCTTTCTTATTGCTTGTAAATTAAGGCCTATATTACATCCAATTTCAAATGCGGAGTTTATTTTTAAATTGTTTTTTCTTAAATCATTTCCAATGACATTTATTCTTTTAATACTTTTTAGATTTCTTAAAGTATAATTGTTACCGAATTCTCTTTCCCAAAAATTTTCTTGTGATGTTTTTCTCAATTTTTTAAAATCCTCGCTAAATCATTTATACTATTATCTGGTAAATTAAAATTGAAGTTAAATTTTTTTATTAAATTTTGTGTTTTTTTTGAACTCCACCATGAATCAACATCGTCCCATATATGATAGATGTGCTTCAAAAGTTTTCTTTTTTCGTAAAAAACTATATTTGCTTTTTCTAAATATTTCATCTTACTCATAAGAAAATCATTGTGATACTCAAGATCTTTTACCAAATAACAGACGGTTGGAATATTAAGCACAAAATTTTCTAGCATTCCTGTAGAATAATAATTAAAGAAATTTAGTCTTGATTTTAATTGAAGTGATCGAATATTTGAATTTAGAATATCTTTCTTATATGAATTTTTCTTCAAATATTTATTATAATAATATCCTCCGAATTCATTTTTATGAGATTTACATAACCTTAGTATTATATTTTTTTTTTGTTCTAATTTTAAATCTTTTATGATTGAAAGTGTTGAGGTAATTTTTTTAAGTGAAAGATCATTTCTCTCAAAAGGGGATTTATTTAATCCTACTTTATCAAAAATTATTAATAATTTTCCTTTAGGATCAAAATATCTTTTTTCTGAAATTTTTCCAATACACTTAAAATTTGATACTGGTATTATATTTTTTCTTAAATTTTTATAACCCCAAGATAAAAACTTATCAGGACACTTGATGTCTAAAGATATTCTGGATTGATAAGCTGTAAAAACATTGTTTCCGTGTTGACCACAAAAATACTTAGCATTATCTATTCTGTCAGCTAAATATAACTTAAATAATTCGTCGCCTTGCCATGAAACACATGTAAAAATTTTTTTTGGGTTCTTTGGAAAAATTTGATTTGCTAATTTCATATTTTCCTTAAAACTTTCCATCATAAAGATTGGTAAAGCATAAGGAATCTCTTTTCTGATAAAACTTTCAAATTTATCTTTTTTTCTAATACTACTATTGAGATTGAAATTCTGACGAAACTCTTTTGAAAATTTTTTATACAAAGGTTCCTTGGTAGTCCAGTAAGAAGGTAATTGACCCAATTTTAATTCAAGTAGTTTTTCTGATATAAATGGTAAAGAACTTTTATATATGAATATTTTCTTATCTTTAAATACATTATTTATAAATCCTAGATTTTTGAAGATATCTGTTTTAGTTTTCTCAAAATTAAAGAATTTCAATTTAAAATACTTAAATTTTGAATTTTTATGAATTAATTTTATTTTTGGATTTAAAAACTTTAAAATCTTACTATTTAAAGCAAAATTCCAATCACTATCATTATGTCCGTTAGAAGCTTCTATTGTGTTTAATGTATGTAAACTCTCATTATGATTTTTCATCACAATACATTTTGAAATCTTTCTTTTTTTTAACACTTTTTCTATTGTCAAGAAATTTTTTAAAGAAATTAATATAAAATCTATCAACCAGCATCCCACTATAATCTCCCAATATCTTTCTTTTTTTTTTAAATTATGAATTATATTTAATTGCTTCGTTAAATCAGATAATAACTGATGATAAATTTTTTCAGAATAAGAATATACTTTATTCAATTGTTTTTTGTTTTTTACTTTAATTTTAAATATTTCAATTTTTCTTTTGGCATTTTTTTTTTCATCTAAGAAATTGTCGTTCAAAATAATTATATTTTTAACCTTTGAGTAATACTTAAAGTCATTTGTTAGTGATAAAACTTTTGAGGAACTCATTTTTTATTTAATTTTTTTTAATAAATCTTTAATTTGGGTCAATGACAAAACTTTTTTATTTAAAAGGGAGCTATACTCGAATGAGGGTAGTACGCTCTTCCCTTTTTCTCCCATGTTATTAGTTTTATAGTTTTTGATGTTTTTTCCCCAATTTGAAGGTCGTATTATGTAATGATCCTTGAATTCCAAAGTTAGATGGGACTCTTCCCTAGAACACAAAATCTCATGTAACTTTTCACCAGGTCTTATACCTACAATTTTGTAATTTTTGTTTAATGCCTTAATAATATCTTTAATATAAATTGTAGGTAGTTTTGGGACGAATATTTCACCTCCCTTCATTCTTAGAAAGGAGTTAAGGACAAATTTTACTCCATCTTCAACTTTAATAAAAAATCTTGACATTTTTTTATCTGTTAAAGGAAGTAGTTTTTTATTTTCCGAAATTAATTTTTGAAAAAAAGGTATTACAGATCCTCTTGAATTAAGTACATTTCCGTATCTAACTAAAGAAAAAATTGTTTTTCTTTTACCACCAAGGTTATTTGCTGATACAAATAATTTATCTGAGGCCAGTTTAGTGGCACCATAAAGGTTAATTGGGTTGCATGCTTTATCCGTAGACAAAGCAACGACTTTTTTTACACCTTCCTCTAAAGCAGCAAAAATTACATTATTAGCCCCATTTATATTTGTATTTATGCATTCTTGAGGATTGTACTCTGCTGCTGGAATTTGTTTTAATGCTGCTGCGTGCACAACAAAGTCCACTTCATTAAAGGCTAGTTTTAGCCTTGATTTATCTCTAACATCTCCAATCCAAAACCGTAACCTATCTTGATCATGACCTTGACCTAAAAGCGTGTTTTGCATTTCATATTGTTTTAATTCATCCCTAGAAAAAATTATAATTTTTTTTGCTTTTGTTTTATGTAAAACATAATTTACAAAACTTTTTCCAAAGGAACCTGTGCCGCCTGTTACTAATATTGTTTTTTGTCTTAAAAAATTCATACTTCCGCTTCTTTACTAATAAAATTTCTAAATTTGTTTATCAATTTTAATAATATTTTTACCATAATGGATAAATATCCTCTTTATCTTTTTTTTTCTTTTTGTATCTAACATATAGAAATATTAAAATAATAATTAAAAAAGTTGCTAAAATTGTTAAAAACATTTTCATTTATTTATTACCATATTAGAAACTTCTTTATAACCTAAATCAGTACAGTGTACAGAGTCAACAAATAACCAATTTTTTGATGAGTAATTATCTTTAAAAAATTTATTGGTATCTACAAAATTAAATCCATTAATTTTTGAATATTTTGACAGAATCTTCTTTAAAAAATTGTAACTCTCCTCATTTAGCAAAGAGTAGATTTTTTTAATCTCTTTACTGTAATATTTTTTAGTAATTTCAATTAATTTTTTTTCTTCAGTATGTAAATCTTTGCTCCAAAATAAGTAAGGAGATAGATAAATTTCTATTTCTGCACCTAAATATTTTGAGATCATTTTGTAAATTGAAAAATTTCTTTTTATCTTACTTTCAAAAAATGAAGTGGTAAAAGAGTTTTTATTTTTAAAATCACCTCTAAATTTTTTAGAAAAGATAAATTTGAAAATATTTTTCTTATTTAGTTTTTTGATAATCTCAGAATTTATAGAATTAGGATTAAAAAAATTTATTACAGACTGAAAAAGTTTTTTCTGAGTTGACAAGATTTTTTTATCCATCGCGTCTGAAAAAAAAGAAGAAAAAAACATTGAGTCTGGATAAATATTACCGAAATTTTTATTTAGATATAGATCGCTTACACCAGTAAAAATAATTATTTTTTTAACTGATTGTAATGAATTGAGATTTGAAATTATTGTAATTATTTCCTGAAACCCAGTAAATGCGCTACCACTTAAATTTAATGTAAATGAAGCATTTTTTGACATTTGAGCTGAGATTGTTTTATCATCTCTTGTTGCGCCGGTTCCAAAACCAAAAGATCCACCGCAAAGGATATTTTTTGTGACATTTTTGACATCTTCGTTCAAAACGTTTTTATCCATTAATGATTTGTCATTAAATCTAAAACCATGGTTATCTGTATTAACACTTTCAGAGCGAAAATTATTTGATTGCGTAAACATAATGTATGGTAACCAGTTAATACCTAGTTGATCGTAATCTTTCATTTGGGGGATTAATTTATAGAGTTCTTTTTTTGACACTAATTTTCCTGTTTTAATTCTAAAACTGCGTTTTTTTTCACTTCAAAAACATTGTTAAATTTATTTTTCAATTCATTTTTATGAGTAGTAATTATTAAAGTAATTTTTTCTAAGTTAATAAGATTATCAATAATTATTTGCTCATTATGCTCATCTAAATTATTCGTAGGTTCATCTAAAATTAAAATCTCTGGATTGGCATATAAGGCTCTAGCAATACCTAACCTTTGTTTTTGCCCCCCAGATATATTAGTCCCTAGATCACTTAATTTAGTATGCAGGCCATTTTTTAAATTATTAGCAAATTCTTTTAGATTGCACACTTCAAGACAACTAATTATTTTCTCATCATCTATTTCATCTTCATCATAACCAAAAGCAATATTCTCTCTTAAGGTGCTATTCGTAATATATATATTTTGAGAAACAAACCCAATTCTATTTTGCCAATTTGAATTATTAAAATTTAAAACTTTATCATCAACTGATATTTTGCCCTCGCTTGGTTCTAAAATTCCTGTTAAAATATCTAATAACGTACTTTTCCCTGATCCGCTCTCACCAACAATACAGTTTTTAGAATTTTTTTTTATTGAAAGATTAATTTTATTGAGTACAAAATGAGATTGGTTACCTCTTTTAAGATCATAAGTAAAAGATAAATTTTTTAATTCAATAGATCTTTTAAATTGAATTTTTTTCTGATTATCTGATAAAATATTTTTTTCGAATATTGTTTTAATATCAGAGTAATATTCATTAACTGGCTGAATGTTATATTTATAAATTTGTAATGACGTAATTATTCTTACATAAGATGGCATCAATCTATAGCTCGCAGCTAAAAAAACTGTTAATTGTGGAATTAAATCGTTTATCGTAAAATTTGATTTTAAAATATAAACTAATATTGAAATTAAAATGAGTAAGATGACTAATTCAAATAGAGGCCGAATAGACCCATTTTTAAAAGTGACTAAAATACCTATATCGCTTAAACTTTTATTGTGGAATAAAAATTTTTTTTTATAACTTTCATTAAATTTTTTATTTTTGAAGAATTTTAAACCTGAGAAGATTTCACTTACTGTTTGAATTATTTTATCGTAGTGCATAATTTGATCTTTTCCTACATTTACAATTTTTTTTTTATTTAATTTAAATAAAATTAGCGAGCTGATTAAAAAAATTGAAAAGATATAAATCGTTGCAAAGAAATTTACATGCAAAAGATAGATAGTGATTAATAAAAGAATCGTAATTTCCAAAAATAAAGAGGAAATAGCCTTCATGGCTGATATTAGGTTCTCTACTTGTATGACAATTTTTTTTACAAGATTGGTTACTGATAATCTAATTTGAAATAATTTTGGTAAACTGACATATTTTTCAAAAAAATCTGCAGTAAGATTTTCTCTTGTCCTATAAATAAATGAAGCTTCGTATTTAATAGCAAATATGCTTACTATTGTTTTAAATAAAAATAACATCACAAATATTAATATTAAATTTATTTCAAGAGAATAATTTTTAAAAACTAAAAAATTATTAACAAATTTAAGAGAACTATAATCATCGTTAGTGATTGAACTTACTAGTAAAAAAATTGAGTGTAAAAAAATAACTTCAAACAAAGATACTATTAAAAGCAATATTGATAATAGAAATAAATTTTTTTTTTGATTTTTACTTAATATAAATAATAGTTTTTGTAGATTATTCATTTATAAGAATATCTTCTTTAATTACCTTTAAACCTTCCAAGGATTACTTGAATAAAACTATTTTTTTTCAAGTTCGTTTTTTAACTCCTCATACTCTTCCATCTTTCTCTGCATGAATTTAATAGTTATTTTCGTTTTTTCTGCGAGACCCTTAGGCGTGAGAAGATACAAGTATCGAGATTTATCAGGGTTATTTTTGAAGTTGTTTATCTTTATTAAGCCCTTTTTCTTTAATTCCTTTAAAACATAGTTTACTTTTCCTAAACTTACATTCATTTCTAAAGCTAATTCTCTTTGATTTGCGTTAGGTTTTTTAGAGATCTTTCTTAATAAATTAAATTCTTGTTGATTAAATTTGTTCATACTAATATATTGTTCATTTTTTGAACAATGTCAATATAATTTTTATGAAGGAAGAAAGATTTATAGATCCCAAGCGAAACTCTTTGGTAACTGTGCCGGATTATTTAAAAAAATACTTTATAAATATGAAATATCTATACGTACCTAATATTTTGCTATTAGATAAGATATATATTTTTTATTTTACAAAGATTAAAAGAAAAATATCTTTTTATTTTAAATTACTTTTTAAATCAAAAATCAATTTCAAAGCCCCTGTTAAAAAAGAATACCTTATATTTGATAAGGAAAACTCTGAATATTTAGAATATGTATTTTCAAAAAAAAATTACTTTATTATCAAAAGTAGGTTGGAACATATTGAAGAATTTTATTTTAATTTTGAAATAATTCTATTTTGTTTAAAAAATATTTTTAAAAGATCCTTAAGATTAAATTATCTTATCATTATTACCAAACTAGTTAATCCAAAAATTATCTTGACGATGATAGATAATTCAACGGATTTTTTTATTATTTCAAATTATTTTAGAAATAAAGAAATTAAATTTATTGCAATTCAAAATGCTAATCGAATGGTAGATATGCCAATGGTTTATAAAAATAGGTTTGTACATTATTATTATATAATCGGTGATTATGAAAAAAAAATATTAAAAAATAAAGAAAAAACAATTTTAAATTTAATCTCTATAGGCTCACTTAAGGCATCAATAGCAAAAAATTTACTTACTAAAAATGATGTTAACTTAAGAAATGATTATTATGATTTGTGTGTTATTTGTGACCCATATTATTTTACCAATGAAAAAGAATTGCTCAAAATGGATCGAAATCTTATTATTGAAAACATTTATAAAGTAGCTGAGTATGCTCTTAAGTACGCAAAAAAGTTTAATAAAAAAATCTTATTCTCAGGTAAAACTGAAGTTACCAATCCATTAAAAAATGCCGAAGAACTTTTTTATAAAAATTACATGAAAGATAAAGATTTTCAAATTACATTTAAAGATAGAAAAAATTTTGGTAATTATGCTAATTTATACGAAAGTAAAATTATAGTAGGATATAGCTCGACTATGTTACGGGAGGCTTTCGAATTTAAAAAAAAAGTTTTATGTTTGGACTTTGCAAAAGTTGATAATATAGATTTTCCTTCTAATGGCATTTGTTTGCTGGAAGATAAAAGCTATGATTCATTTGAAAAAAGAATTTCTAAAATTCTAAATATGAATTATGAGAGTTACCTTGATGAGATTGAGGATATAAACAGTATATATAATAGTAAGTTTGATGCTCTACAGTTTTTAAAAAATGAAATTAAAAGATGGTAAAAGAGGTAATTTAATAAGTCAATAAAACTTGACATTGTTCAATTATTGAACGATATTGTTAAAATTAAATTTAAACAAATTAAAAATTATGACAATTAAAACTTTAATAGGGAAAAAAGTAGATATAACTCAGTTAAAAGGTGTGCGTTATGAAGATTTTAGAGGACACAACAAAATAAATGAAATCGTAGCAAAAGAATTCTTAAAAACCAAAAAAAAAAGAATTATTAAAAAATGTATAATTTGTGGGAGCTCAAGAATTAAATTGAAAACAGTGGTTATGAAGGTGCCTTTCATGCAATGCACTAAATGTACTCATGTTTTTAATAAATATGATTATGATTATAACTTCTTAGAAAGTTTTTGGAAAAGAAAAGGAAATGTAATAAATGTTCATTCGCATGGAAATCAGCAAAAATATAGGCCAAAACACTTGAGCAAACCAAAAGTAGATTATGTTTTAAATGGAATAAAACGAAAAAAAAATCTTAAGTGGGTTGATATGGCCTGTGGAAACGGAGAATTTTTATCTCAAGTTAAAAAGAGTGGTATAAAACCATATGGATTTGATTTGAACGAGGATGATATTAAACGAGCAAAAAAAAAAGGTATTAATGCATTTAGAAAAGATATGACTCAATTTGTAAATTACGCTTTGGATAAAAATATTAAATTTGATTTTGCATCAGGAACTGGGTATCTGGATATGGTAAATGACCCGAATTACGAGTTAAGAACACTAAATAAGATTATGAAGAAAGGCTCACTATTGATAATTGATTTACCTGATTTTAACTCTATTTGTCATGATATGATAAGATATTTTCCTCAGCAATCAAGTAGACATTTAAATGGTACTCAAAGAAGTTCTTATACATACAAAAGTCTTAGCTATTTATTCAAAAAAAATGGATATAAAATAATTAAAAGGTGGATTTATGGCATAGATTTTTACATGATAATGAATGTTTTAAATCTTTTAAATAAAGAATTTTACAAATCTAACGCAATGAAAATCATGACCAAAAATTATGAAAAATTTCAGGCAATCATAGATCAGGAAAAGGCTGCTGACACTTTGTTTTTAGTTGCAAAGAAAATTTAATATCAAGTTTTATCTCTCATGATAAAATTTAAAGAATATAATACATATATTATTATGTATCACTATGTAAGAGAGCTAAAAAAAGGCAAATCTCTTAATTTAAATGCTTTAGACTATAAAAAGTTTCAAGAGCAGATAAAATTTTTTAAAAAAAACTGCAATATTATTTCAAGTGAAGAATTTATAGAAATTTGCAAAAATAAAAAATTTTTAAAAAAACCATCAATTATTCTTACTTTTGATGATGGATACAAAGACCATTATAAATTTGTTTTTCCGTTTTTAAGAAAAAATAAAGTTAGCGGCACTTTTTATATACCAGTGAATAATATTGAAAAAAAAACCGTTTTAGATGTAAATAAAATTCAATTTGTTTTAGCAAAAGAAAATAATAAGAAAAAGTTATTGGAAAAAATTTTTTATTATATAAGGAAATATTTCCATCTAAAGCCGGATCAATTAAATTTAAAGAGTATCAATCTTTATGATAGGTATAATAATCAAGATACAATGTTAATTAAAAATATGTTGCAATATCATCTTTCCAAAAATATTAGAAAGAAAGTAATTAATTCTATTTTTAAAGACATTGTGAATCTTGACGAGAAAGAATTCTCAGAAGACCTATATATGAGCGTGGAAAATCTAAAAGAGATGCATAAGGAAAACATGTTTTTTGGATCTCATGGATTTGACCATGAGTGGCTTGAACATCTTTCATTTAATCGCCAAGACTATGACATTTCTAATTCTATTAGTTTTTTAAAAAGAAAAAAATTGATAAAAAATTGTATGTCAATTTGTTATCCGTTTGGTTCATACAATAAAGATACCATTAAGTTGAGTAAACAATATAATTTTGACTTCGGAATATGCGGGGATGTGGGCAGTGTATTCAAAAACAGATTTAAAAATAAATACTTGTTGCCAAGATACGATACTACTGATTTTTTATAAAAAATGAAAAAAATTATTTTAGGTTTGAATTCAGTTGGTTTTAACACTTCTGCCTCTTTAATTATAGATAATAAATTAGTTTCGGCCGTAGAGGAAGAAAGATTAATAAGAGAAAAAAGAACAAGGAAATTTCCAATCAAATCAATTAACTATTGTTTAAATAAACATAAGTTATGCTTGGAGGATTTATCGGCTATCGCCGTGTCTTGGAATCCATCAATAAATCTTGAGCATTTTAATTCTGGAATGTCTCATCATACTGGTTATTTTCCTTCGATGCTACATTCTACAATTAATCACATAATTACAAATTTAAAAAAGAGTAAAATTAATAAAAATTATCTAAAACAGGAATTAACTTTAGAAAATAAAAAAAAAATTGATATTTTTTTTGTAAACCACCATTTGTCTCATGCTTCTAATTATTATATGTCCCCATTCTCTGAGGCGTCCATACTAACATTAGATGGATTTGGAGAGAAGGAGGCCATGTCTTTTTCTTATGCAAAAAAAAACAAAATTGAAAAAATTTCTTCTCAAAATTTCCCTAATTCTTTGGGATCATTTTTTTCTACTTTTACAGAATTTTGCGGGTTTAAACCTCAAAATGAAGAATGGAAATTAATGGGAGCAAGTGCATATGGAAAAAAATCGAAGTATTACAGATTAATAAGAAACTTAGTTAATCTTGAAAAAGATAGTTTTAGTTTAAATTTAAAATATTTTAATCACTATTTATTCCATCGACCAAAATATTACAACCGCGCGATGTGTGATTATCTGGGTTTAGAAGCTAATAAAAATCCATCAAAATTAAGCAAAGATTTTTTTGATATTGCTTATGCGTCTCAAAAAGTTTTTGAGGAAATTTATTTATATTTAGTAAATTGTTTAGCAAAAAAAAATAGCACAAGTAATCTTGTGATTTCAGGAGGAAGTGCACTTAACTGTGTTGCTAATGGAAAAATTCTAGGAAAAACTAGATTTAATAACCTCTATGTTCCGCCTGTGCCAGATGATAGTGGCGCAGGTCTAGGGGCTGCATATTATGTTAGCAATATGATCTTAAACTGTAAAAAAAAATATTATTTAAACCACAATTTCCTTGGTCCCTCTTACAACAATGATGAAGTAATTAAAAAACTTAAAAAATATAGAATTAAATATGAAGTTCATAAAAATATTTTTAGCTCAGCTGTAAAATCTATTGTTAAAGGAAAAATTATAGCTTGGTTTCAAGGATCATTAGAATTTGGTGATAGAGCTCTTGGAAATAGATCAATTTTAGCTGACCCAAGAGATAAAAATATGAAAGATAAAATAAATAAAAAAATTAAATATAGAGAAGATTTTAGACCTTTTGCGCCGGCTATTCTTGAAGAAAATAAAGGGGACTTTTTTGAAAAAGCTCAAAGTAGCTATTTCATGGAAAGAGCCTTGTTGGTAAAGAAAAATAAAAGATCAATAATTCCAGCTGTAACTCATCAAGATGGAAGTGGAAGATTACAAACAGTAAATAAGTCAAATAATTCTAAATTTTATAAGTTAATTAAAGAGTTCTATAAAAACACTGGAGTTCCTGTTTTATTAAATACAAGTTTTAATATACAGGGAGAACCTGTCGTATGTTCAATAGAGGATGCAATAAAAAACTTTTATCTTTCTGGGGTTGACGAGCTGTATATAGAAAATTGCGTTATAAAAAAATGAAAATCTTGGGAATCAAATATGGCGGTCATGATACTTCGGCGGCCTTAATGGTTGATGGAAACTTAATTGCTGCATGTGCTCAAGAGAGATATTCATTAGACAAACATAGTAGAAAATTTCCAATTGACGCAATAAATGATTGCCTAAAAATTGGCGGTCTAAAGATAGAAGATATAGATGAAATAGCATATGTAAATAAAGTAAAAACCTTTTTAAAGGAAATCTACATCAAACCAGCGTTTAAAAGCTTTAAAAGATTGAAATTTCTTATAAATGATTTTGATAAATTTAAAAAACTTTATAACACGGAAAAAATAGTAAGAAAAAAACTAAATTATTCTGGTAAAATAAACTTTTACAGACATCATCTCTGCCACATTGCAAGTTCTTACTATCCAAGTGGTTTTAAAAACGCATTATGTTTAAGTATAGATGGAATGGGAGAACACGAAACCGGTATGATAGCAGAAGCAAATTCTGGTAATATAAATATTTTAAATGCAACAAATTTTTACCCTAATTCTTTAGGCTTGTTGTATTCTGGAATTACAAATTTTTTAGGTTGGAAAAATCATTGTGACGAGGGAATTATTATGGGCTTAGCTCCATTTGGAAATCCAAGCGCAATTATACCAAATACAAATAAAACTTATATTTCAGTATTTAGGGAAATTTTAAGAGAAAAAAATGAATTTGAGTTTGAGATAAACTTAGATTTAGTTGATTTTTATAACGCTAGAGACAAATGGGTAACAAAAAAATTTTTAAATATATTTGGACAGAAGAGAAAATATGGGGATACAATAACTGATAATCATAAAAATATTGCTGCAGCACTTCAATTGCGATTAGAGGAAGTTGTGTTAAGACAATTAAAATATGCGAAAAAGAAATTTGGTTATGAAAATCTATGTTTAGCAGGAGGTGTAGCCTTAAACTGTTCAATGAACGGTAAAATAGAAAAATCTAAAATTTTCAAAAAAATTTACATACAACCAGCTAGTGCAGATGATGGATGTTCTATAGGAGCTTGCTACTTAGCTCATTTCAATTCATCAAAAAAATTATTCAAAGAAAATAAAATGTACAATTCATATTTAGGTTCTAGATTTACAAAAGAAGAAATAGAAAAAGAGATTAAAAATTTTGGTATCAAAGTTGAAAAATCTCGAGATATTTATAAAGAAACATCTAAATTACTCAATGATGGAAAAATAATAGCTTGGTTTCAAGGTGCTTCCGAATTCGGTCCAAGAGCACTTGGTAATAGATCAATTTTATGCAAGCCCTCCCCCGCCTCTATGAAAGATCATTTAAATAATAATGTGAAATTTCGAGAAGAATTTCGACCTTTTGCCCCAGCTGTATTAGATAAATTTCAAAATGATTTTTTTGATATTGGTCAAGACAGTTATCATATGCTTATTGCAACCACTGTTAAAAAAGAAAAAAAAAATTTAATACCAGCTGTAGTTCATATAGATAATACTTGTAGGGTTCAAACAGTTAAGAGAGAAATCAATAAAAAATTTTATGACTTAATTGAAGAGTTCTATAAATTGACAAATATCCCTGTGTTATTAAACACATCATTTAACATAAAGGGACAGCCAATGATAAACAACCCTTACGAGGCAATAAAAACTTTTATAAAAACAAGAATAGATGTGTTAGTGATAGGCGATTTTGTTATAAAAAAAGAAAATCTATGACATTAAAATTGATTAAAAATAGATCTTTGATAGTTGCTGAAATTGGATGGAATTTCTTAGGTAAAATAAATTTGGCAAAAAAAATGATTTTGGCCGCTAAAAGAAACGGAGCCGACGCTGTTAAGTTTCAAATTTGGGATCCTAAAAATTTAAAAAGAGGACCTTGGGATAATGATGGAAGAAAAGAATTATATCAAAAATCATTTTTGGATAAAAAAAGATTTAAATTACTTTATAATTTTTCAAAAAAAAATAAAATTAAATGTTTTGCATCAGTTTGGTCTTTGAATGATTTAAAAACCTTAGCAAGTATATCAAAAGATATTGTTAAAATTCCCTCCCCTGAGGCTTATGATATTAAATTAATAACGAGTTCTCTTAGATTATTCAAACAAGTGATTGTTTCTGTGGGTTGCTTAAAAAATTCTGAATTGAGAAGATTATATAAATTTAAGAATAATGATAAGTTAATAATTTTACACTGCGTGAGTTCTTATCCTCTTAAAGCTGAAAATTGTAATTTTAATAAGTTTCATCATCTTAAAAAAAATTTTAAAAAAGTAGGATACTCAGGCCATTTAGATGGAATTGAAGACTCTGTTTATGCTATTGCTAATCAGGCTGTACTTATAGAAAAACACTTTACCACAAGTAAACAATTGAGGGGAAAAGATAACAAATTTTCTTTAAAACCATCAGACTTAAAAAAATTATCTGACTTTAGAAACTTGTTCTCAAAATTTAAAATTAATCGAGGCTTAAATATTCAAAAAGATGAAATAGATGTTTATAAGAATTATAGAGGAAGATGGCACAAATGAAAAAGATACCTTTATTTAAATCTTATGTTGACAAATCCGACTATAAATCAGTTTTAAACTCTCTGAAGACTGGTTGGCTGACGCATGGGAGTAGCAATTTAGTTTTTGAGGAAAAATTCTCCAAATATATAGGAAGTAAATTTTCAATATCGATGAATTCATGCACAAGTGCTTTAGAATGCTCATTAAAAATTTTAAAAAAAAAAGGAGAAGTTATAATTCCAAGCTGGACCTGGGTATCCACAGCAAACGCAGTTTTAAATACAGGGAATATTCCTGTTTTTGCTGATGTAAACATTAACTCGAGAAATTTAAATGCCGAGAATATCGAAAAAAAAATTAATAAAAAAACAATTGCAGTAATAGTTGTACATTATGCAGGCTTACCTTGCGAAATGGATGAGATAATGAAACTAACAAAAAAACGTAAGATTTCATTAATTGAAGATAGTGCTGAAACACTTGGTGCAAAATGGAAAAAAAATTATACTGGCAGTTTTGGAATGGGTTGTTTTTCTTTCTTTCCGACAAAAAACATCACTACAACTGAAGGCGGTATGCTTACAATAAATAATAGAAAACAATACCTAGAGGTTAAAAAGATTATTGCACACGGCATAGATCATGATAAAAAACCTGTTTTTTGGCACAGAGAAGCTGTTTTACCAGGTCATAATTTTAGATTGCCCAACCATCTAGCTGCGTTAGGTATATCTCAACTTAAAAAGCTTAATAAATTTAATGCAAAAAGGAGATTAATTGCAAAAAGATATGATAATTTTTTAAAAAAATTCGAGGATGTTTTTGCTATTCAAAAAGTAAGTAAGAATCTAACTCACTCTTACCAAATGTACACTTGTCTTTTAAAACCAAAACTGAGAAATAATTTTTTATTTTTTATGAAAAAAAATGGTATAGAGGTTTCAGCACATTTTGTTCCTCCATTACATAAACAAAATTATCTAAAAAAATTTTGTAAAAAAAAATTAAAAAACACAGAATATTTATCTAGAAGTATTGTAACACTTCCTATATATCCTAATCTTAAAAATGTTGATCTTAATAGAATATTTAAGCTAATAACTAAATGGTATGAAAAAATCAAAAAAAATTAATTACGTTGTAACTGGGGGGTTGGGATTTATTGGTTCTAATATAGTAAAGATATTAGTAGCTAAAAAAAATGTAAATAAATGTGTAATAGTCGACAATTATACAAGTTACATTAATCCTTTAAGATGGACTTACACTGATTTTAGAAAAAGTAGATTTACAGATATTACAAATAAATCTATCTTAAAAAAATTAAAACAGAAAGTGGTATTTGAGAGAGGTGATTGTTCAGACTTTAAAACAATGTTTAATATTTTAGAAAAATATAAACCCACAATAATTTTTCATACTGCAGCTGTGCCAGTAGCTAAGATTGAAAACCCTAATGTTAGTGAATTTAGGAAAGGTTCTATTGACACTACAATTAATATACTGGACTGCATAGATTTGTTTAAAAAAAAGAAAAAAATAAATTTTAAAAGATTTGTTTATATTTCTTCAAGTATGATTTACGGAGATTTTAAACATAAAGTAGTTGACGAACATAACGAGCCTAAACCAAAAGAAATATACGGAACAATGAAACTAGCTGGAGAAAACATTGTTAAAGGTTTTTCAAGATTTGCAAATATTCCTTATACAATTATAAGACCGTCTGCAGCATACGGTCCAACTGATATGAACGAGAGAGTGACTCAGTTTTTATTAATAAAAGCAGTAAATAAAGACGTACTAGAAATTCATGGAAGGGATGAAAAGTTAGATTTTACTTTTATAGATGATTTATCAGATGGTTGCGTAAAAGCCGCGCTTAATAAAAAAGGATTAAATCAAACATTTAATATCACAACAGGAAAAGGACGATCAATATTAAGTTATGCAAAAATTTTAAAAAAACACTTTAAAGATACTAAATTTAAAATAATGAAAAGAGATAGCACGAGACCTAAAAGAGGAACTTTATCAATAAAAAAAGCTAAAAAATTAATTCACTACAAGCCACAGTATGATTTAGAAAGAGGTACAGCAGAGTATATAAAATTTATTAAAAAAATTAAAAATTTTAATTTGCGAGGGGCTGCTAATTTTCCAAAAGAAAAATAAGAAATTTATTGATGAAAAACTTAGTTTTTTATTATCCAGTTATTCATCAGGATGGATTAAAAACTACTTTCGAGAAATATATTAAATTTTTTAAAAAGAAGTATAATATTATTTTAATTACTAATTCTCCAAAAAAATTTTTTTCGAATAAACAATATTCTCATGTAAAAGTTCATAATTTGAATAACTTGATCTTGAGAAGGTTCAAGCATTTGAATGGAATATGTTGCTTATTCAAAATTTTTAGATATTTAAATAATAAATCAATAATATTTTCGCTAGATAACCATTATTTTCTTACAATTTTAAAAATTTTTATCAGAAATTTTAAATTAGTTATAAGGATTCCAAACCCAATAATAACATCAAACAATTCGTTAAAAAGAAAATATCAGGCTCAATTTTTCTCAAAAAATCCAGGGTTACCCCTTGGAAGATTTGAGACTCAACTAATGAGATTTTCTGAAAAATTAATAATTTCATCAAGAGAACAAATATTATATTTAAAAAAAAAATATAAATTTCCTAATTTAATTCTTATAAGAAATATTTTTGAAAAGAAAATTACCAAAAAAAAGATAACTAAAGTTAAAAATATTTTCTT
The DNA here is from genome assembly GCA_902610975.1 of uncultured Pelagibacteraceae bacterium. Classification (GTDB taxonomy): domain Bacteria; phylum Pseudomonadota; class Alphaproteobacteria; order Pelagibacterales; family Pelagibacteraceae; genus Pelagilacustribacter. Next base: position 19,276 of record CACLXL010000004.1, on the reverse strand, counting down.
TATTGGTAGACTTTCCGACAGCAAAGACCCGTTTTTTTTTATAAATAATTTATTGGAAGTAAGAAAAAAATATAATGTTAATATTCATGTTATTGGAGATGGAGAATTAAAAAATAGAATTCTTAAGTTATTTGGAAAGAATAAAAATATTAAATTTTATGGGTATATCAAAAAGCCATTTGAAAAATTTTATAAAAAAATCGATTTATTATGTTTAACATCAAAGTTTGATGGAACTCCAAATGTTCTGGGCGAGGCAATTAGTTATAGTATACCTTGTATGGCTCCAAAAAATGTAGGAAATGTCAACGAACTCTTGGGAAATGGTAAGTTTGGTTCGATCTATACACCTCAAAATAATTTTAGTTTTCAAAATGTTTTGATAAAAGCGATGCAAAATCCAAAAAAAATTGAGAAAAAAGCTAATATGGCATCTAAAAATCTTGTAAAATTTAGTAAGGAAAATACATTTGCAAAATTAGAAAAAGTTTTGAGAACTATTTAAATTTTTTAGCAAAGTTAATTATCTTTGAAAGTATTTTTTTTCTATTATTATAATTGTCAAATTTAATAGCAATTTTATTTGCCATTATTAAATCTTTTTGTCTATCTACACATAAATTAATTTTAGATTGGTTTTTCCTATTTTTAATATTCTTAATCTTAAAATCTTTATAATTTTTGTAAAAAAATTCTGAAATATGCTCCTTATCATTTTTCCTCTTCAATTTAGAATAGCTATCTACGAAAACTTTTTTTCTAAATATTTCTATTGATTGTCCTTTAGGGAAACTTCTATTTAATACGTTGGTAACAATATCATAGTTATTATTATTAAAAAAATAAATAAATTTATCAAGTAAATAAGGATCTAAGAACGGACTATCCGCACAAATTCTTAAAAAAGAATTGTGTTTCGATTTTTTTAAAATTTTTAAAAATCTTAAATAAACATTGTCATGCTCACCTTTAAAAAATTTTATTTTTTTTCTTTTACATAAATTTACAATCTTTTTGTCAGCTGATTTTTTTGATGTTGCAACAATAATTTTTGTTATTAATTTTGATCTTGCCGCATTTGATATAACTCTTTCAAGTATAGATTTGTTATTAATTTTTTTTAAAACTTTGCCACGTAATCTTTTTGACAACATTCTTGCTTGGATAATAGCTAACATTTATTTAAGAAGAAAAATTAAATGTGAAATTTTTCGTTTTCTAAGCATAATTGGCATACTGGGTTAGGCTTATTATTTATAAAACCTTCTCTGATTTTTTTCATTTTATCACCATGCCAAATTTCTTTTAAACTTTTTTTTAAAACATTTCCTATGGGAATATTTCTTCCAACTGTATTACAACAAGGTCCAACTTCCCCATCTGCATGTATTGCAACTTGACCCCAAGGTTCATTACAATTGTATTTACTTAGAATTAAATTTTTATTTTTATATTTTTCATTAAGTAATTTATCGTACAGTTCTATTGAGTTTTCTCTTTGAATTTCTACGGTATCAACAATATTAATCCATTTTTCTATAAACATGTCTACTTCATGTACATTAGTTTCTAATGCTACAAATGATGTTCTGACTAGTGGTAATTTTTTTCCCATTGAATTTCTGATCTTGATAAAATTTTTTACATTTTCCTCAACTTTTTCAAGACGATTGGTATTTAATTTTTTTTTGTTTACAGGAATTCGCACTTTGTCATATGTTTTTTCTGTGGCTGAGTCCAAAGAAATGAACAGTCTTGTTAATGAACTTTCTAAAATTTTTAAAGCATTCTTTTCATTTAGCAAAGTGCCATTGGTGAATAAAAACTGATCCATGATTTTTGCTTTTTCGGCTAATTTTAAAACTTCAGGAAAATTTTTATAAAGTAAAGGCTCAGATGTACTTAGCAATAATGCGTCTAACTTGTTCTCTTTAAATTCATCAAAAAGTTTTTCTAAATCTTTAGGTTGTAAAGTAAATTTTGTAGTATCGTTTCTGTAACCTTGATAACACATTGTGCATTCAAGATCACATCGATTAACCAGCTCTAATATTACAGATAAAGGAAAATCAGGAAGGTACTCATGTTTATTGTCTTTTAAGTAATTTTCATATTTTTTTCTATAATTTAAATACCTTTCTCCAAATTTAGGATAAAGGGCATCTTGGAGAATTTTCTCTGTGTCTACTCTGTAATTTTTTTTGACAACACTTACGGATAATAGTTTTTTCTTAATTTTATCCTCTTTAATTTGTGTTGAGTTTTCTAAAGTTTCCATAGGAAGATTATACCGAAATTAAGACAAAATTTAAGTTTTATTTATGTTTCTTAACATTGAAAATTATAATATATGTACTATTGTTCAAATATTGAACAATGTCAAGTTTTTTAATTAAGTTAAAAGTTTTAATTCATGGTTAATTTATGTGTGGAATTTTAGGCTATATAGGTAACAAAGAATTGGACTCAGGCAAAATTAGAAAAATATTAAGTTTAATGTATAACCGTGGTCCTGACCACCAAGCAATTAGAAAATTTAAATTTTATAAAAAGAATATTTATCTCTTTTCATCAAGGTTAAAAATTGTCGATAGATTGAAAAGATCAAATCAACCAATGTCCTTTGAAAATTATACAATAATTTTTAATGGTGAAATATATAACCATAATGATTTAAAAAAAATTATTATTTCAAAAGGAATGAAATTATCAACTAATTCAGATACTGAAATAATCTTGAAAATGTATGCTTTATTTAAATCTAATTGCGTAAATTACTTTGAGGGTATGTGGTCATTTGCTATTTATAACAGTAAGACTTACGAAGTATTTTTGTCTAGAGATAGGATGGGTGAAAAACCTTTATTTTTTTTTAAAAAAAACAATAATATTTATTTCGGATCTCAAACTATTTATTTAAGAGCTTTGGCTGATAATTATAATTCTTTAAATGAGAAAAAAATATTTAGTTATTTAAAATATGGTTTTAAATCAATGGAGCAAGAGCCTCAGAGTTTTTTTAAGGGAATATTTAAAATTGATTCCGGAACTAACCTTTTAATCGATAGAAATTGTAATATAAAATCAGAAAAATTTTGGAAGCCATCCATTAAAGAAAATAATAAATTAAACGAGACCAAATGCATTTCTTTAATAAAAGAAAATTTTAATAAAAAAATAAAAGAGATTTGTAGTTCTAAGTTAAAAATTGGTTTATCTCTCAGCGGCGGAATAGACTCGAATTTTTTGTTGGGTTTTTTTACTAAAAACTTAGGAAACAATATTAATACCTATTCTATAATTGATGAGGACAAAAGATATAACGAAGAAAATTTAATAGATTATGCATCTAAATTTCATAATGTTAAAAATAAAAAGATCTATTTATCACCAAAAAAAAATTATTTGGAAAGACTCAAAAATTTAACAAAGTACCATGATAAACCTATTTCTACTATAAGCTATTTTGTTCAATCATTGATTTATGAAAGAATGAATAAAGATAAAATAAAAATTTGCATTAGTGGCAATGGGGCAGATGAATTATTTGCGGGTTATTATCATCATTACATTTTGTATTACAATAGTTTAAAGAAAAATGTTGAGAAAAAAAATTTTTCAAATCAATGGAATTCTTATATATTTCCTATTTTAAGAAGACAAGAATATAAAAATCTTAATAAAAAAAATATTGAAAGTTTTTTTAAATTTTTCAATGATGATGGGCTCCATCAAAAAAATATTAAAAAATTCAAAGAAAAGTTTTTTACGAATAATTTGCTCAAAAATAAGATGCTAAATGAACTTTTAATACAAACTATGCCCTTGGCTTTATTAGAAGATGATTTAAATTCAATGTATTATTCAATAGAAAATAGATCGCCTTTTTTAAATAATAAATTAATAAGTCTAGCTTTCAAAATACCAACTAATTTTCTGATGAAGAACTCATTTAACAAATATTTGTTAAGAATGAGTGCAAAAAATTATATTGGAGATAATGTAAGGTTAAATCGAGAAAAAAAAGGATTTAATGCATCTTTTTATTCCTTATTTTCTTTAAAAAATAAATCTTTAAAAGATTGGTTTTTTGATAGTGGTAGCCCTATATTTAATTATGTAAAAAGACAAAAATTTATTGATACATTTAAAAAGAATAACTTTGCTGACTTAGATCAGCAAAGATTGTTTAATTTCTGTAGTACCAAAGTATTTTTAGAAAATATAAAATCTCAATGATTATAATTTTAGATTATGGAATAAGTAATATTGGAGCAGTTAAAAATGCACTTAATTTTTTAAATTTTAAAAGCATTATATCCTCAAAAAAAAATGAGATAGAAACCGCCAAAAAAATCATTATTCCAGGAAATGGAAATTTTGGTGAAGGAATGAGGTTATTACAAAAACATAATTTAATTGAAATACTAGATAAAATGGTTATTGAAAAAAAAATTCCAGTTCTGGGTATTTGCCTAGGGTACCAGATGATGTTTGAAAAAAATGAGGAAGATCTAAATTATAAGGGGCTGGGTTGGATAAAAGGACAAGTTAAAAAATTTAAAAAAACGAACAAATTTTTGGTGCCACATGTTGGTTGGAACAAAATAAATTTTAAAAAAATGAAACTTATGACGGGTATACCTAACAATTCAAGATTTTATTTTGATCATTCATATTATACTGAAATTAGTAAAAAAAAATTCAAATGTGGCACTACAAATCATGGTATAAAATTTAGTAGTGTTTATAACAGTAAAAATATTTATGGGTGTCAACCGCATCCAGAAAAAAGTCAAAAATTTGGATTGCAACTTTTAAAAAACTTTTGTGAATTATGTTAGCTAAAAGAATTATAGCTGTTTTAACTTTTGATAAAGGTATTTTAACAAGAACTAAAAATTTTATTCAAGATTATCACTATACAAAAAAGTTTATTAATAATTCTCTTTTTGACGGTATTGTATTAATTGATGTAAGTAGAAATAAAAAACAAAGGTCAAAATTTTACGATGTTGTTAAAAATTTTAGTAAAAATTGTTTTGTTCCTATAACAGTTGGAGGAATGATTGAGGATATCCAAGAAATCAAGGTTTTTCAAAGTTTAGGAGTTGATAAAATCTTAATTAATTCAGTTGCAGTTAAAAATGAAAAATTGTTAAAAAAAATAATCGGCATATTTGGTAGTCAATTTGTTGTTATTGGTTTAGACGTAAAAAAAAAGAAAAATTCTTATAATTTTTTTTATAATAATGGAGAAAAAAAAATTAGTACAACTGTAAGAAATTGGATAAATAAAGTTAAAAAATTTAAACCTGGGGAAATTTTATTACAATCAATAGATCAAGATGGGTCATTAAAAGGTTTCGATTTAAAGATTATAAAAAAAGTTAGATCTCAATTTAAATGTCCCCTTCTTGTTTGTGGAGGTGGAGGAAATTGGGAACACTTTGTTGAAGCTTTTAAAAAAGGGAAAGTTGATGCTGTTTGTACAAACAATATTTACCATTTAACTTATAAAAGTGTTTTAAGTTCAAAGTTATTTTGTATTAAAAGAAATATTGAAATCAGATTAGAATAATGAAATTTCACGATAATTTAATTAACTACTGTAATAATTGTCTGATGCCATCTTCAAGACCAAGATTAGTTTTTAAAAATAATATTTGTAATGCATGTAAATATAAAGACACTAGAAAAAAGGTTAATTTTAAAAAAAGAGAAGAAGAGTTAAATAAAATACTTAAAAAATATAGATCAAAAAGCGGTAACCACGATTGTATAGTGCCATGGTCTGGTGGAAAAGATAGTAGTTATATCGCATATCAACTGAAGTATAAATTTGGAATGAATCCTTTACTAGTAACATTTTCTCCACTAATTCCAAGCACAGTTGGAATTCATAATAGAAATCAGTTAGTAAAATTAGGCTTTGACCATATCATCCTAAATCCAAATAAAAAAGTTTCTTCATACTTATCCAAACGTTTTCTAATAGAAAGAGGAAACCCGAAAGTTGCGTGGGATGCTGGAATAAATGCATTTCCAATTAAAGTTGCATTAGAAAAGAATATTAAATTAATATTTTACGCTGAACATGGAGAAAGTCATTACGGCGGAAAGGTGCTAGATAAAAATTCGGAAATGATAAGAAATATAGATGAAATATACGAACATCAAATTGGTGATGACCCGATTAATTGGATGGATGACAATGTTTCAAATAAAGATTTAATGCCTTACTTAATTCCAAATAGAAAAACATTAAAAAAATTCAAAATAATGCCTTTATATTTTGCATATTTTGATGATTGGGATGTTAAAAGAAATTATGAGTTTGTAAAAAGCAAAATAGATTTTAAGGGTCATATTAACGGACGTTCGCCTGGAACTTTTACAAACTATGATAGTTTAGATGACCACATAGATTCTATTTATTATCATTTTCAATATTTAAAATTTGGATTTGGTAGATGCTGGAGAGATGCAGCTAGACATATACAACTCAAAAAACTAGCAAAAAAAGATGCTGTAAAGTTAATCGACAATTATGATAACGAGTTAAATGAAAAAGACTTAACAGAAGTCTTAAATTTTTTAGGAATTTCTAGAATAGAGTTTTTTGAAATAGTAGAGAGTCATAGAAATGAGGAAATTTGGAAAAAAAAAGGAAATAAATTTGAACTAATAAATAAACTTAAAATTTGATCGTTTACAAATATGAAAAAAAAATTGGTGTTTTAAAATACGGTATTGAGAATTTATCTTCATCTTCTAATAACTAGATAAACTTAATATTGCAATAAAATCTAAATTAATTTCAATGAAGCAGGTTCTTAAAATTGTTAAAAATTTAAAAGGTCTTAAACTTTTTAGAAAAAGTAATCCATTTTTTAAAAAAATTTTTAATTATTTTTGGGTTATCAGTTATGAATTTTTGTTTTGATTCAGTTTTACTTTGAGCTACAATTACTAAATTATCATTAGAATTAAAGTTGTTGTAAGATTTGGTTTCAAAGTTTTTTGTTAATAATAAATTTCTTAACGAATTAAAAGAAAATCTCCAGGGATAATCATTAAAAGTATTAGTTTTTTCGCCATACCTAAAATAATATTCAATTTTATATGTTGGTGGTACTAATATTCTAGAACTTTCTGCAATTACAAGATGACCATTTTTTTTTAATATTTTCTTAATTTTTTCTAAAATTTTAAGTGGTTCCGCGCAGGCAGATAATGTCCAGGTCATAAATATAACATCAAAGTATTTGTTAAATTTTTTTTCGTCAATTTCAAGAATTTCATTTTGAAAGAACTTTGTTTTGAAGTCTTGTAAATTTTTTTTATTATTCCTTGTATTTTTCTTATTATAATCAAATCCAACTATTTTTTTAGGACTATACATTTTTTGCAGCAGTTTTATTAAACCTCCGTTACCACACCCTAGATCAGCAACTTTCAAATTTTTTAAATCTTTATATCGGTTAAAAGTTTCAAGTGTATAAATATGTCTACTTAAAAAGTGTGGGCTGTTAGATGAATAAACATTACTATTAAATTTTTTATTCCATAAGTTCAAAACTTTTTTATTAGAAAAATATTCTTTTGGGATAAGAGTTCCAGTTATTTTTGATACGTGCAAATCTGTAATTGTATATTTTTTTAAAAAACTTAGTTTGTAAGTTCGATTTATAATATTGCCTTGAAAATCTTTAACGATCTCATCTTTTATATTATTTTTTTTTAAAGACATAAAATTTTGTATTTATCTTATAAACTAATTTAAATTTTTCTGAAACTTTAAAAAATTCAGTGAGGATAATGCTCAACCCAAATGCACCCTTGATTAATTGTTATCAGCTCTTCTAATTTATCATAATGAACATTATGACTACCTCCAAGAATTTTTACTACGTAATATCCAGTCTCACTAAAACTAAATTTTCCAAAAAATTTCTTGAAACTTTTTACATCCATTTTGTGCTGGTGAGACGTATCACAAAAACCAAGGTATTTTGCCCCAAATTTCATATGAATTCTAACCCAAAAGTCGATGTGATAACCATCTTTGTCTTTTAATTTTGCATAATCTGAAAATTTCATAGTACAATAATCACTGGTAAATCTAGTTGGTGGCCTTAAAGGAATAATCAATTTTTTATTTTCTTTTTTTGCTTGATTTTTCATCTCTTCTATTAAGAGTTTAGATATATTTTTTTCTCTAAAATTTTTCTCTATATGTACAAATAAGCCAACGTAAGTGTTCATATCTTTTTTTTGACCTTCATCATTAAATGATTTTACGGTTGAGCCTGACCAACCATTTTCTGGTAAATCATTTTGATTATGATAATTAATTTTACACATGATAGCATGACCAGCTAATACATTAGAATTTTGTTTTTTTTCATAAGCTAAAATCCAATTAAGTTTAATTTTTTTAAAATAGTTAGGAAATGTTCTAAAATTTTGAAGATCATTTAATTTATTATAATCAAAATAATATTCTAATAACTTTTTATAGTAAGGTTGTTTTTTATTTTCATTAAATCGCTTTTCGATATCAAGAAAAGATAAATTTTCTATTTTTTCTATTTCAAAATCTGCAATTGTCATCTAGTTATGATTAATTTTATTAGCAATAATTGATGAAATTTTATCAATACCTTTTCTATTGAAGTGACAACCATCATGTCTATATGATTTGTCCAAAGTATCAGTAATTTTTAATAGTTCAATATTTTTAAAATTTTTCCTAATTTTTTGACGTTGTTTTTCCATTTCTAAGTTAATAATTTCCTGGTTCTCTCTATTAGCGCAAATAGTACTTCTGGTGATTATAAACAATGAGTTATTAAATTGATTTTGTAAATCTTTAAATATTATATCTTTTAAAGTCATAAAGTTTTTAAAATAATTTTTACTACTCTTAAAATCTTCTGCTTCACCTTGCATCCATACACTCGCTTTTAAATAATTTTCATTAAGAATAAACTTTAGTGACTTATTAACATCACTACCGTACCACTTAACCCATTCACTAATCGAAGATCCTGCAACAGATATATTTAGAAATATTACTTCATCTTTTATTTTAATTTTTTTTCCAATTGATGATGTAATTGAGTCTCCATGTGTACCGTCTGCTCCTAAAACTGGTTCACTCAATTGATAACAGAAATTGTCAGCTGGATTAAAATTTAAATTTTTTTTATCTTCTTTTATTAAAGCTAGTCCTGAGTTAGCCGCATTGGATTGCCCAATAATTAGAATTACGCTTTTATTTTTTGGACATTCTCTTTTAACTTTATAAGATAAGTTTTTATTAAATTTTGTAAATTTTAATTTTGGTTGTGGTGGAACATCATCATATATTCTATTAGGATATTCAGATTTACAGGAGTTCTCTACTCCATTCAAACCAAATATATCATCTAATATATATACGCCAACTTTAGAGCATCTTGTACTTGCTGTGCCAGTTAAAACATATAAGCACGCAAAAAAAGTTGTAAAAAGAATTATTACATTAGTAATTTTCATATTTGATTTTTTAATTTACAACTCAAAACTTTAAATATAACTTTTATTGATATTGCCATCAAAATAAACTGTTGAGCCGGAGATATATTTTATTTTTTCTTGAGCTATAAATCTTACAAACTTTCCAATTTCATCAGGGTTTCCTATTTTTCCAGATGGCAAAGATTTTTCAAATTTATCAATATCTTTAACTAATTCTTTTACTCTTTTAGTTTTAAACGGACCAGGTGCGATATTAATTACAGTTATATCTTTTTTTAAATTTTCTAAAGAGTAAGATTTTAATAAGCTACTCATAGCAGATCTGAGTGATGATGAAATAATTATAGAATTTCCAGGCTCTTTTATTATTGAAGATGAAATATAAAAAACATATCCACCTCTTTTAATGTCTATATTTTTTAAAATCAAAAAATAGCTAAGAAAGAGCTGATTAAAATATTTTTTCCAATCGTCAATGGTAATTTGCTTAAACTTTTTAGGAGGAGGACCCCCGCTATTTAAAACAATTAAATCTGCTGATTTATTTTTTTTAATAAATTCATTAACCGAATAAAGTTTTGAAGTGTCCACTTCTTTTCTTGAGCAGGACGTGACTGCAAATCCAGCTTTTTTAAGATTTGTTGAAATACTTTTACCAATCCCTTTACTTCCGCCAATTATGATTGCTTTTTTTTTAAAACTTGATTTCATTAAATATTTTTACTTTTGATACTTTTTTATTACTAAATGATCTTTTAACACTAAATTGCTTTACTTTCGAAGCATAATTATAGCTAGATTTAATATTTTCTAATTCATTCAAATAAAAAGCGTGTTGATCATCAGGGTAAATTCTTCCTTTTTTCTTAATTGGTTTACAATACAAAAAAACTGAGCTTGGTTTATAGTTTGAAAGCAAACAAAAAATTTTTTTGTTATTAAAGTGATTGCTATAGCCTGTTGGTAGTTTAAATTTTTTTTTATAAATGCTGATTTTTTTTAAATTAAGTTCATCTAACCTATAACTCATTGGTGTATGCAGTAATTGAATATGGTTCGAATTATCAAATAATCTAATAGAATTTTTAATTTTAATTTCTGAAACATTAAAACCTGTTGAAATGTACACAGGTTTTTTTTTTATTTTTAGCATATTAATAAGCTTATAATCGTCTATTCCAATACTTAAAAGTTTATAAAAATCTACATTTAAATTTCTTTTATCTTTGAAAGATGCATTGTCACATACTGCAAGGCCAAATTTTTTTTTTTTCTTATTACATTTTTTGATTGCGTTTAAATAAAAATTATTTGATAATTTAAAATCTAATCCTCTCTTTTTATATTTTTTGTAAAATTTTTCACTGTGAATCATAAATGTAATATTTTTAAAAGATGATTTTAAAAAAAATCTTAAAACTTTCTCTGCATGATCTAATTGACCAAAGTGATTTATCCCCGCCTCTAAAAAAAAGTTAGTAAATTCTTTTTTCATTTTGAAAGTTTCGTAATTTTTTTTAAATTTTTTTGAAAATTTTTATTTACATATTTTAGTTTTAAGCTAGAATTTATATTTGCTATCTGTGGATTTTGATCTAAAATCTTAAATATATCAACAGTCATTAGATCTTTTGTTTTTTTTACTGATTTTTTAATCATTTCATTGAACATTAAAAGATCTTTTTTATAATCGAGAGTAATTCTATAATTTCTTTTTAATTTTGAAGGTAAATTAACTTTTTTTATTCTAAAATTTTTTTTATTGTGTATAAAGTAATACGGTAGATATTCTGAATACTTGGTGCTTTTTGATTTTAAGAAAATTTCTTTCAAAGCTTTAATTCTATAAACCTCTCCATAAGTTCCAGCAGCAGCTTTTTTTGCAATGGTGATATCTGCTTTTTCTTTTTTATGATTTTTGATTAAAATTTCAATAATGTTAGAAGATATAAATGGACAATCGCCTGTTACTCTTACCACGTCTGTAAATTTAAATTTTTTACAAGCATCAAGCATCCTTTTAAGCACATCTTTTGACTCACCTGGAAAAATATTCATTTTTTTTTTGAATTTTTTAATTAGAATTTTATCACTTTTTAACTTTGTAGTAGCTAGAATGACCTGATCCGCATTTTTTACTTTTTTACAATTTAGGACGCAAAGCTCTAAAGAGTAATATTTGCCAATCTTTCTTAAAGCCTTTCCAGGTAATCGAGTTGATTGCATTCTTGCAATTACAATTATTCCAATTTTATGCTTACTTATCATTGTTCAAAATTTGAACAAGTATATATCTGCAATTTAATTAGTCAAATATGTTTTGATTGATGAATAATATTTTTAAGTTTTTTTGCTATATTTTTCACTGTTTTGGAATTTAAATCATAGTAAATTGGTAAACTTAGGCAGTTTTCGTAATATGCTTTAGCGTTTTTAAATTTATTTTTCTGGTAAAAACTTTTGTATAAAGGTTGATTAAATGTTGGTATGTAATGCACTTGAGTTGTAATACGATTTCTAAAAAGCTTTTGGATGAGAGTTTTTTTATTAATTTTTAATTTTTTAAAATTAATATTAATTACATAAAGATGCCAAGCCGACTCTAAATCTTTTGAAACTTTTGGAAAATCAACAATAGGTTTTAATTCTTTTAACTCCTCATTATATAAATTTGCTATATATTTTCTTTTCTGAATAATTTGATTTATTTTTTTTAATTGAGAATAACCTAATGCACAGTTTAAATCACTTAATCTGTAATTATGACCTGCATCAACAATTTTATATGCCCAGTTGTAATTATATTTTGTAGTTTTGCCCCTGATCATGCCGTGGTTTCTGTAAATTTTTAATTTATCATTTAAGATCTTATTATTAGTAGTAACCATTCCTCCTTCTCCAGTGGTGATTGTTTTCAAAGGATGAAAGGAAAAAGTAGCTAAATCAGAAAATTTACAATTTCCAATTTTAAAATTTTTTTTTATAGAGTATTTAGAACCTAAGGCGTGACAGGCATCTTCTATAATAATTGTTTTAAATTTTTTTTTTATATTATAAAATTCTTTTACAAAATTAGGACACCCCCCATTGTACATAACAAAAAAAGCTTTAATCTTTTTTAACCTATTAAATTTTATACAATTTAATAAATCCGAGGGGCGCATTTGCCCTGATAATCTATCCACATCAGCAAGAAAAATATTAGCTCCTAACAATTTTGCCATGTTAGCTGCAGCAATAAAATTTACAGAAGGAATAATTATATTATCGTTTTTTTTTAGTCCTATGCTTTTAAGAGCTAAATCAATGGCGGCAGTTCCACTCGAACATGTTAATGAATATTTTGCTTTAGTATACTTTGAAAATGATTTCTCAAATTTTTTTACATATTCACCATTTGTTATGAAATTTGATTTTAATGCTTTATTTACTTCTGAAAAATCTGAGATAAAAATTTTTTGCTTGCCATAGGGAATTATATTTTTCATTTATTTTGAAAGTTTTTTTAAAAGATTTGAAATCCTTCTGTCATCAGAGTCAATTCTTTTAACCAATTTAATTGCATCTTTTGGGGCATGTTTAAATGAAAGCTTCAGAAGCCCCATCCAATTTAAATTATTTTTAGATCTAATTTTTTGAATTTGGTTAATTATTTTTAGATAATAATTGTAATTTTTTAATTTGGACATTAATATCATTAATATACTTTTAATTCATTGTGATTGCAAAATTTAAAAAAATAAAAAGACCTTTGATAATAACTGAAATTTCAGGAAATCATAATGGAAGTAAAAAATCTTTTTTAAATCATATTATAAGCGCAGCTAAAAATGGCGCAGATATGATTAAAATTCAAACTTACGAACCTCAAGATATTACATTAAAAAAGTTTGATCAAAATTTTAAAATTAAAAATGGCACCTGGAAAGGTCAGTACCTTTGGAATTTATACTCAAAGGCACACACTCCTTATAAATGGCATAAGGATGCTTTTAAATTAGCTAATAGATTAAAGATACCAATTTTTAGTAGCCCATTTAGTAAAAGAGCCGTTGATTTTTTAGAAAAATTAAATGTAAAATTATATAAAATTGCATCTTTTGAAATAACAGATTTGGACTTGATAGAATATATTGCAAAAAAAAAGAAGCCTATAATCATTTCTACCGGTATGGCTAATTTAACTGAGATAAAAAAAGCAATTAAATGTATAAAAAAATATAATAATAAAATTACAATTCTTTACTGTGTATCTGGTTATCCGTCGGAAGAAAAAGATATTAATTTAAATACACTCAAAAGATTCAAAAAATTATTTAGAAATTTCAAGATAGGCTTATCAGATCATACTAATGATATATACTCATCATTTGCAGCCACGACCTTAGGTGTTAGCGTAATTGAAAAACATTTTATTATCTCAAAAAAAATAAAGTCAGCAGATAGTAAATTTTCTATTAATCCTGAACAGTTAAAAGAATTAAAAAAAGGTATAAATAAAGTTTATTTATCTCTAGGAAAAGAAAAAATAGGATTAAAGAAAGTTGAAAAAACATCCATTAAATTAAGAAGATCTATTTTTGCTATAAAAAGTATCAAAAAAGGAGAAAAGTTCAGTAAAAAAAATATTGCTAATTTTAGACCAAAAGTTGGTATTGGCTCCGAACATTACAAAAAATTAATCGGAAAAATTTCAAAAAAAAATATTCTTAAATTTTCACCGATTTATAAAAATTCTTTTTATAACTAAAAATTTTTTGACTCCAGCTTTTTACACTTTTAGGTAAATCTTTTTTTTTATGAATTGAAAATTTATTTTTTTGTTTATAAGTTTTATAATTTTTAGAAATTAGTTTATTTATATTTTTTTCAAATAAACTCTCTACTTCTTTAAACAATATATTGTAGGTAGATTTAAAAGTAATATTTTTATTTTTTTTGTAATTAAATTTAATTTTTTTTTGAAAAATAATCGGACCAGTGTCTACGCCATTGTCTATTTCATGAATACTTACTCCTGAGGGAGTGTCCTCAATAAAACTCCAAAAATTTGGATGTGCTCCTCTATTGAATGGGAGAAAAGATAGATGCAAGTTGATGATCGGTCTTTTTGCTCTCTGCAAGATTTTCTTTGGTATTATTTTTCTGTATCCAAAAGAAATGTATAAATCATTATTTTCTATATCTGAAAATGAAATTTTTCGAGTTATGTTAGAAACTTTATAACCTTTTGTTTCCAACATTTTTATCAATTTTGTTTTCTTTCTATTGTATCCCAAGAACAAACATCTCATAAACTTATATAAAAATTTTTTTCAGTGCATAAATCAAGCCAATTGAGCTATTAGTACTGGTCAGCTACACGCGTTACCGCGCTTCCACATCCAGCCTATCAACGTAGTGGTCTACTACGGCTCTATAGGAAGAACTAGTTTTGAGGTGGGTTTCCCACTTAGATGCTTTCAGCGGTTATCCCGTCCATACTTAGCTACCCGGCACTGCAGCTGGCGCTACAACCGGTCCACCAGTGGTATGTTCATCCCGGTCCTCTCGTACTAGGGACAAATCCTCTCAATTCTTCTACACCCATGGCAGATAGGGACCGAACTGTCTCACGACGTTCTGAACCCAGCTCACGTACCACTTTAATTGGCGAACAGCCAAACCCTTGGGACCTGCTCCAGCCCCAGGATGTGATGAGCCGACATCGAGGTGCCAAACACCCTCGTCGATATGGACTCTTGGAGGGTATCAGCCTGTTATCCCCGGCGTACCTTTTATCCGTTGAGCGATGGCCCTTCCACTCAGAACCACCGGATCACTATGACCGTCTTTCGACTCTGCTCGACTTGTCAGTCTCGCAGTCAGGCAGGCTTATGCCATTGCACTCTACGAACGATTTCTGACCGTTCTGAGCCTACCTTCGCACGCCTCCGTTACTATTTGGGAGGCGACCGCCCCAGTCAAACTACCCACCATACAATGTCTTGCTGCCGGATTACGGCAAGCAGTTAGATGTCAAGAATAATAAGAGAGGTATTTCACTGGTGACTCCGCTTAAGCTGACGCCCAAACATCAAAGTCTCCCTCCTATGCTAAACATATCATTCCTAACACCAATATAAAGTTGTAGTAAAGGTGCACGGGGTCTTTCCGTCTAACCACGGGAACTCCGCATCTTCACGGAGAATTCAATTTCACTGAGTTGATGTTGGAGACAGCGGAGATATCGTTACGCCATTCATGCAGGTCGGAACTTACCCGACAAGGAATTTCGCTACCTTAGGACCGTTATAGTTACGGCCGCCGTTCACTGGGGCTTCAGAAATTAGCTTGCACTAATCGCATTAACCTTCCAGCACCGGGCAGGCGTCAGACCCTATACATCCACTTACGTGTTAGCAGAGCCCTGTGTTTTTGATAAACAGTCGCATCTCCCTGGCTTGTGCCACCCACTTGAAGTTGCCTTTAAATGGGTCCTCCTTCTTCCGAAGTTACGGAGGCATTTTGCCGAGTTCCTTCAACATCATTCTCTCAAGCGCCTAATTATACTCTAATAATCCACCTGTGTCGGTTTAGGGTACGGTCTTATGATGGAGCTATTTCCTGGGACTTTTTCACAGCTAACTCAATCCATTAAGAGTTAACAATTTACAAAATCCGTCACTTCCATCTGGTCAAGGAATATTAACCTTATTCCCATCGACTACGGCTCTCGCCCTCGTCTTAGGGGCCGACTAACCCTGCGCGGATTAACCTTGCGCAGGAACCCTTGGATTTTCGGCGACAGAGTTTTTCACTCTGTTAATCGTTACTTATGTCAGCATTCGCACTTCTGATACCTCCAGGATCCCTCACGGGTATCCCTTTGCAGGCTTACAGAACGTTCCGCTACCAGATATAATTTCCGAAGAAATTATATATCCACAGATTCGGTACATGATTTGAGCCCCGTTACATCTTTGGCGCAGAAACTCTATTAGACCGGTGAGCTGTTACGCTATCTTTAAAGGATGGCTGCTTCTAAGCCAACCTCCCGGCTGTTTAGGAATCTCCACATCCTTTCACACTTAATCATGATTTAGGGACCTTATCTGGTGATCTGGGCTTTTTCCCTCTCGACCATGGACCTTAGCACCCACAGTCTGTCTGCTGAGGTAAAATGTTTGGCATTCGGAGTTTTATGAGGGTTGGTAAAGATTTCTCTCCCCTAGCCCCTTTAGTGCTCTACCTCCAAACATCAATTTACTC
>CACLXL010000003.1 GCA_902610975.1 uncultured Pelagibacteraceae bacterium | reverse complement strand
TTTTTAAATTAGTTTTTGCTACTAGCTTTATTTATATATTAGGGATGTTGTGGTTAGGTAATTTAATAGGTTGGGATAAACCAATATTCAAATTAGGAGCGCAACCCTTCTTGTTAGCAGAGTTATTTAAAATTCTAATTGCAACACTTGCAATAAATCAAATTAGAAAATTTAGAAAATTTATTTAAGTTATCTTGGGGATCTTTTAGAAAGAATTCTTTGTAATGTTCTTCTATGCATTTTAAGTCTACGAGCTGTTTCGGAAACATTTCTATTACATAACTCAAAAACTCGGTGGATATGTTCCCACTTTACTCTATCTGCAGACATAGGATTTTCAGGAGGTTTTGCTTTTGATTCTGGAGAAGCCAATAAAGCTGACTCAACATCGTCCGCATCAACTGGTTTAGAAATGTAATCGATTGCTCCTACTTTAACAGCTTCTACAGCTGTAGGTAGATTCCCGTAACCCGTTAACATTACTATTCTGCTATCTTTTTTGTTTTTTGAAAGCTCTTTAACAACATCCAATCCATTGCCATCTTCAAGCCTGAGATCAATCACAGCAAAGGCTGTAGGAGCTGTCTTGGCAATGTTAAGACCTTCGGCCACTGATTTAGCCTCTTTTACTTGAAATCCTTTCTTCTCCATTGCTCTAGCAAGCCTACCCCTCAACGGATCGTCATCATCAAGGATTAATAGCGTTTTATCAGCAAAGTCTGCTAATTTTAGCTGCTCTGGTACCTTTTTTAGTGTTCTCATAATGAGAAATATGGGTACTGTTAGTTAAATTTCAACACGACAAAAATGTCCTTTTTTTCTTTACATAGAGGTAAAAAAACCTTAAACGCGAAATAAATAGGGTTTTTTTTATTAAATTTTTTAAAAAATCTTTGTGTAATTTAACGTGAGGGACACATGAAATGGGAAAATTTAAAACAGTTAACGAATTAGTTAACTCATTACAACCAGATTACCCCGTATATTGTATACGGCTTAACGAGATTAAAAAATCCGTAAAATTTTTTAAAGATAATTTTCCTGGAAAAATACTCTACGCTGTTAAAACAAATCCTAACGAAAAAATTATTAAACAGATAATTGCTAGTGGTATCAATGAATTTGATGTTGCTTCTCTAAATGAGATCAAACTTCTTAAAAAAATTAAGTCAGATGCAAAGTTACATTTTATGCATACTATCAAAAGTAAAGAGAGTATATCGTTGTCTTACTTTAATTATGGGGTAAAAAGTTTCTCTCTTGATAGTAAAGATGAGTTGAGGAAAATTCTAGAGGCTACTAATCAAGCAAAAGATTTAGAATTATTTGTAAGAATTGCGATTTCGAATGAGCACGCAGAAATAGATCTTTCAAGAAAATTTGGTGCGCTTCCCTCAGAAGCTTTAGGGTTGGTAAGATTGTGTAAGGAGCATTCAAAAAAACTTGGAATAAGTTTTCATGTTGGTTCACAATGTATGCATAAAATTTCTTACTCTAAAGGAATTCGTGAAATCGGAAATATAATTAAAAAAACAAAAATAGTACCAAATACAATTAATGTTGGTGGAGGATTTCCGTCTATATATCCAGATCTCAATCCTGAACCATTAATTAATTATATGGAGGAAATTAAAAAAGAGCTAAATAACTTGAAGTTAAATAAATTACCAGAAATCATATGTGAGCCAGGAAGAGCTCTTGTAGCAGAAAGTGGTTCTACAATTGTTAGAGTTATTTTAAGAAAAAAAAATAGCTTGTACATTAATGACGGAACATATGGATCTTTATTTGACGCTGGGGCACCAAACTTTGTTTTACCATCAAAGATGATTACAAACGGAAGAATTCAGTCTAAAAAACTAACTGCTTTTAGTTTTTTCGGACCAACTTGTGATGGATTAGATTACATGAAAGGACCTTTTTTGTTACCTAATAATATTAAAGAGGGTGACTATATAGAGTTAGGTCAGTTAGGGGCTTACAGTCTTACATTCAGAACAAACTTCAACGGTTTTTATTCAAATGATATTCACGAATTAAGTGACAAACCAATTATATCTATGTACGATAATACAAATGATAAAGTTGGTTCTTTAGTAGCTTAATGAATAAAAAAAACAGTCCGAATATCGGACACAATAAAAAATCTTTACTTAACTCTCCGGTTGAACACATCGATATCAAGTCTTTTGATGCTCGTAAGATAATTGATGGTATGAGTAAGATGTCTTTCACTTCTAGAGATACAGCCAGAGCGGCGGCTATTTATAATGAAATGCTTGCAGATAAAGATTGTTCAATTTTTTTAACTTTAGCAGGCTCAACTTCAGCAGGTGGATGCATGGATTTATACACTGATTTAGTAAAACATAACATGGTTGATGCTATTGTGGCTACGGGGGCCTCGATTATAGATATGGATTTTTTTGAAGCTCTAGGTTTCAAGCATTATCAGGGTTCTCAGTTTCAAGATGATACTGAACTAAGAAACAATTATATTGACAGGATATATGACACTTATATTGATGAAGAGGAGCTTCAAGCATGTGACAAAACTATATGTGATATCGCTAATTCTCTAAAACCTAAACCATATACCTCAAGGGAATTTATTAAAGAACTTGGAAAATATTTAAAAACAAATTCTAAGAAAAAAAACTCATTAATAGAAACTGCATATGATAGTAATGTTCCTATATTTTGTCCCGCTTTCACAGATAGTTCAGCAGGATTTGGGCTTGTAATGCATCAGGAACAAAATCCAGAAAATCACATCACTATAGACTCAATAAGAGAGTTCAGAGAAATAACTGAAATTAAACTCAAATCAAAACAGTCGGGATTATTAATGGTTGGCGGTGGGGTACCCAAAAATTTTATTCAGGATACAGTGGTCTGTGCAGAGTTATTAGGTAAAAAGGTAGATATGCATAAATACGCTATTCAAATAACTGTGGCAGATACGAGAGATGGTGCTTGTAGTAGTTCTACTTTAAAAGAAGCAAGTTCATGGGGCAAGGTGGATGTGACGAAGGAACAAATGGTGTTTGCTGAAGCTACAAGTGTATTACCCCTAATAGCAAGTGATGCTTTTCATCGTAAACATTGGCAAGCAAGACAAAAAAGAAATTTTCAAAATTTATTCAATTGAAAAATAATGAGTAAAACGAAGATAGCATTATTGCAGATGAAAATGTCATCTGACCCAAAAAAAAATATTCAAAATGCTATCGACAAAATTAATTCTGCAGCAAAAAAAGGTGCAAAAGTAATTTGCTTGCCAGAGTTATTCATGACAAAATATTTCTGTCAGGTTGAAAGTCATAAAAACTTTAACTTCGCTGAGAAAATACCAGGGCCTAGTAGTAACTTATTTTCTGCACTTGCTAAAGAACTGAAAATTATTTTAATAATTTCATTATTTGAGAAGAAGACCTCCGGGCTTTATCACAATAGTAGTATTGTAATTAATGAAAAAGGTAAACTTTTAGGAAAATACAGAAAAATGCATATTCCTGATGATCCACAGTTTTACGAGAAGTTTTATTTTGCTCCTGGGGATTTAGGTTTCAAATCTTTTAAAACCTCAAAAGGCAATTTAGGAACTTTAATTTGTTGGGATCAGTGGTTTCCTGAAGCAGCAAGATTAACAGCTCTTAAAGGAGCTGAAATTATTTTTTATCCAACCGCTATTGGATGGCATCCAAAAGAAAAAAGGAAATTTGGTAAGTCGCAACTCGAGTCCTGGCTTTCAATTCAAAGGTCTCATGCAATAGCTAATGGAATATATGTTGCTGCGGTAAATAGAGTTGGAATTGAAAAACAAGGTCATAAAAAGATAGAATTCTGGGGGAATAGTGTAATATTTGATCCAAGTGGTAACGTTGTTAAAAAGGCCGGTTTAAAAGAAAATATTTTAATTTGCGAAATTGATTTCAAAAAAGTAGAAACCTCTAGACAACATTGGCCTTTTTTTAGAGATAGAAGAATAGACTATTATAAAGGACTACTTAAAAATCCAAGAGATGCCTAGAATAACAAAATCTCTTTTCAGGATGCCAGCTGAATGGGAAAGACAACAATCTACATTGATGGGTTGGCCTTATAATAAAAATGATTGGCCAAACAAGTTTAATAATATTCCTGAGATATTTGCTAAAATAATTTCAAAAATCACCAAATCTCAAAAGGTAAACCTTCTTATTAATAACCACAAATCTAAGAATATAATTAAAAAATTGCTTAGGAAAAACAATGCAAGAGTGCGAAATGTAAAATTTATAATTTGTAAAACTGATAGAGTGTGGATGCGAGATATAGGGCCAATATTTATTAAAGATAAAAAAAATCAAAATATTTTGTTAAATTGGGAATTTAATGGTTGGGCTAAATATAAAAATTATAAAGCAGACAATAAAGTCAATTTGAGAATAAAAGATCATTACAAAGGAAATGTCATCAGTCCTGAGTTTAATAAAAAATCAATAGTTCTTGAGGGTGGAGCGATCGATGTTAATGGAAAAGGTTTACTACTCACAACAAAAGAATGTTTATTAAGCAAAATTCAACAAAGAAATTCTTTCTTAAAAAGAAAAGATTACAATCTCATCTTCAAAAAATTTTTTGGAGCAAAAAAGGTTATTTGGCTTAATAAAGGAATTGCTGGAGACGATACTCATGGTCATGTTGATGATATTGCTAGATTTGTAAAATCTAATAAAGTTTTTCTCGCTTACGAAAATAATGAAAAAGATAAAAATTTCAAAAATCTTGACGAGAACTTTAAAATTTTAAATAAAATTAAAATTGGCTCCTCCCAAATAAAAATTACTAAAATTCCTATGCCTAGACCAATTTATATAGAAAAAGTAAGGGTTCCGGCATCGTATCTAAACTTTTATATCTTTAATAAATTTGTTTTATTACCAACTTTTAACGACCCTAAAGATAAAATAGTAATTAAAATTTTTAAAAAAGAATTTAAAAATAGAAAAATTATTCCAATAGATTGTTCCGAATTAATTTGGGGATTTGGAGCAATTCATTGTTTAACACAACAAGAACCAAAATAATTTTGCCCCTATAGTAAAATGTTTTTAGGAGACCAACTAATAACTACTGAAGCACCACCCAAATTTTTGTCATCTTTAAACAAAAGTTTAGCATTTTGTCTCTCTAATAAAGTTTTACCTAAGAAAGTTCCAAGACCTAAGCCTGAATTTGAATTTAATTCTAAAGATCTTGATTTAATATATGGTTCTCCCAATTTAGTAATAATATCTTTAGGAAATCCTGGCCCATCATCATTTACTACAATTTTTATTTCTTTATCGTCACTCATTAAAAAAATATTAACTTTACTTTTTGAAAATTTTATCGCATTACCAATGAAATTTCTCAAACCATAGATCATTTCTGCGGATCTTTGAATGTCAATTTTATTTTTGTCATTAGTAGAAACTAGAACAATTTCCTTAGAAGAAGTTTCTTTGAAAGAATTTATGATTTCTTCAAGTAAATTTTCTAATTTTGTTGAGCTGAAAAATTTATCTTCTTCTATTTGTTTTTTTGAGATTCTTTTAAGAATTTCACTGCATCTTTTAGATTGACTGATCAATAAGTCAATATCTTTAGATAGCTCGTTGTTATCTCCAATTTCTTTTTTTAATTCTTTAGCTACGACACTAATTGTAGCTAGGGGTGTTCCTAGAGAATGAGCTGCAGCTGCTGCTTGCCCCCCTAAAGACTCTAATTCATACTCTTTATAAATGACTTCTTGAAGTTTTTTAAAAGCTTCCTCGGTTTTCTTTTTTTCACCAGAGAAACGAATGCCGAAATAACTTAAAAAGATTAAACCGATCAATACAGAAATAATAATTCCAATTTTATAAAAATTTGGAAAATGTAACAAATTCATATCTTCCCCTGGCAGCGGTAGGTGAAAAAACGATATAGTAAATAAAAGTATTGATGTTATTAAACCTAAGATAATTGTTGTGCCCATACTTAAAAATGTTGAAGAAACAATAGCTGGAATAACCAACAAGAAAGAAAAAGGATTAAATATCCCCCCTGTCAAATAAAGAAGAGCACTCAATTGTATTAGATCATACAAAAGAAAAGGAGCTGCATAAAAATCTTTTAGTTGATTGATTTTAATTCCGAATTGAAGGTATAAATTTGTGGCTAAACCAAATGAAATAATTAAGTAACATTCTATGATTGGTAACGGTAAATTTAAGTAATAAAAAACTATACTAATTGCCAAAATTTGGCCAATTATAGCGATGTACCTAAGAATTGTTAATGTATTTTTATCTAAGCTTAAGTTCTCTTTTGTGCGAAAAAGAGTAGAAAAATTCATAATTTTTTTAAATATCTAAATTTGTAACATCCAAAGCATTATTTGTTATAAAGTCCTTTCTTGGTGCCACATCGTCACCCATTAGTACTTCTATCATTTTTTGATCGTCTTTGGATTTGTCTTTTGTGCCTTTTGAATATTGAACTCTTAACATTGTTCTATTATCAGGGTTTAGAGTTGTTTCCCATAGCTCCTCCGGGTTCATTTCACCTAGTCCTTTAAATCTTTGTATTGATAATTTTTCTTTTTGTTCCTGAATAAATCGATTAAATTCAATGCTTCCTTTTTTTATCTTTTTGTCAGTTTTAGCACTTTGTAAAATATATTTTTCTAAGTCTTTTTCGTCTTTTATATAAACACTTTTATTTGATTTTGTTACTTTAAATAAAGGAGGTTGCGCAAGATAGATGTGCCCATTTTCTATTAACTGGTTAAATGGATGATTATTAAAAAACGTCAAAAGCAAAGTTCTTATATGTGAGCCGTCAACGTCGGCGTCTGTCATGATTACAATTTTGTCATATCTTAAATTTTCAATATTGAAATCTTTAGAACCTGTTCCTAAAGCATTTATTAATGTTACAATTTCACTTGATGACATCATCTTTGATAAAGCCTTCGTAGTTTGATCTTCACCATTTTTTTTTCCATTAACAAAAGTATTCAAAATTTTACCTCTCAAGGGTAAAACTGCTTGATACTCTCTAACTCTTCCTTGTTTAGCAGACCCACCAGCGGAGTCTCCCTCTACAATAAATAATTCTGTCCCCTCTCTTTTTTGAATTTGGCAATCTGCAAGTTTTCCTGGTAGACCTGAAAGTTCAAAAGCACCTTTTCTTCTTACACTGTCTCTAGCTTTTCTCGCAACATCTCTAGCCATAGCCGCTTGAGTAATTTTTTCTAATATTACTCTCGCTATTGACGGATTTTGATCAAACCAGGTAGAAACCTTTTCACTAATTATATGCTCTACAATATTCCTTATTTCTGAAGAAACTAACTTATCTTTAGTTTGAGAAGAAAACTTTGGATCTGGCATCTTAATCGAAATTACAGCCGTCAAACCTTCTTTGATGTCCTCACCAGATAGTACAATTTTATTTTTTTTACTACCGCGATCTGCAGAATATTTGTTAATAACTCGAGTTAATGCGCTTCTGAAGCCTAAAAGGTGTGTTCCACCATCTTTTTGAGGAATATTATTTGTAAATGGAAGAACTTCCTCAGAATATCCTGCATTCCATTCCATTGAACATTCTAAAATAACATCATTTTTTGTCGCTGTTACATATATAGGTTTTTTAAATACTTCTTTTTCATTTTTATTTATTAAAATGGGTTTTTTATTATTTATATATTTAACAAATTCTGTAATTCCTCCGTCATATTTATGGATATATTCTTTGTGCTTTTTGTTAGTGTTATCTTTTAATGAAATTGAGATCCCTTTATTTAAAAATGCAAGTTCACGTATTCTTTTTTCTATAATAGATGCACTAAATTTTATTGATGAAAAAATTTCTTTGGAAGGTAAAAAGGTAATTTTTGTACCTGTTTTCTTTGTTTTTCCTAATTTTTTCAATGGTTTGATTGAATTGCCATCTTTAAATTTAATCTCGTATTCGCTTCCATCTCTATAAATATTTAGAGAAAGATCTTCAGATAAGGCGTTAACTACTGAAACGCCAACTCCATGTAATCCTCCAGAAACTTTATATGAATCATGGTCAAATTTACCTCCGGCATGCAATTGGGTCATTATAACCTCTGCAGCTGACATTTTTTCTCCTTTGTGAATATCTACAGGTATACCTCTACCATCATCTTCTACTGTCACAGTATTGTCTGGATTTATAGAGAGGCTAATATTTTTACAATACCCTGCTAAAGCTTCATCTATTGAGTTGTCTACGACTTCAAAAACCATATGATGTAAACCAGAGCCATCGTCTGTATCTCCGATATACATACCCGGTCTTTTTCTAACTGCATCTAGACCTTTAAGTACCTTAATCGAGTCAGCTCCGTACATTTTTTTATCTTTTAATTCAGAATTTTTAGACATTGTTATTTTTAAGAAAAATTATTATACCATTTTTTTTTAGTAATATAAAACTCACTGACATCTATGGGCTCCAAAACTATCTATTACCAACGATTATAGCTAAAAAAAGAAAAAAAATTAATAATCTGATCAAAATCAAATTTTCATAGGCATTATAACATAATAACTATTTTTATCTGATCCATCTTCTATTAAAACTGGAGAAACGGAGTCTTTTAAGTTTATTTTTAAACTGTCATTTTCAACTTCAGATGCAATGTCAATTAAATATTTGGAGTTAAAACTAATATTAAGATTTTCAGAATTGAATTTTGCATTAATTTTTTCATTCCCATCACCTGAATTTGCACTATTAACTGATAATTGAACATTATCTTTGTTAATTAACAGTTTTACACCTTCTTTCCTATCTAAAGAAACACTTGCAACTCGCTCGATTGAGGAAACAAATTCTTTTGAGGGAACCATTAATATTTTTTCGTTATTTGTTGGTACAACTTTTTTATAATCTGGAAATTTCCCATCTATAACTTTTGAAATAAGTTGAGTTTTGCCAATAGAAAATTTAATTTTGTTTTCGCTTATTTGCATTTTTAACTGATCTGAATTCTCTGCAAGTAAAGAACATAGCTGAAAAACTGTTTTTTTAGGCAAAATAAATGGAGTAAAATTTTCTTGATTATTGAGTTCAATGCTGCTTGAAGATAATCTGTGACTGTCTGTTGCAACTCCAGTCAGAAAACTTCTGCCATTTCCCTCCGTCAAATGAATAAATATTCCGTTTAAGTAATGTCGTGTGTCATCATTTGAAATGGATATTTTTGTTTTGTTAAGTAATTTGAGGAATTTACTATTATTAATACTAATTTCTTCACTATCAAATTTGTCAGCAAATGACGGAAAATTATCTGTTGGTAAACACAGTAGATTAAAATCTGCATTCTCACTTTTTAAGCTTAATTTATTTTCAGATTTTAAATCAAAGTTTAGTTCAGAATTAGAGGATATTTTTCTTAAAATATCATAAAGAATTGCTGCTGAAGTTGTAGTGCTCCCCTCGTTAATAATTTTGACATCTAATATCTCGTCATAGAAAATAATATCTAAATCTGTAGCTACAATTAAAAGTTTTTTATCTTTTAATTGTAAAAGAACGTTGGACAATATAGGTAAAGTATTTTTTTTCTCTACGACACCTTGAACAAAATTTAACGATCTTAATAAATTATCTCTTTTAACAACAAATTGCATTATTACTGATCAAGCAAAATACTTTTAATTTGGTTTAAGTTTTTTTTCATTTCATCATCTTGCTCTGATAACCTTGTAATTGTTTTAACTGCATGTATGACAGTTGTATGATCTCTATTAGCAAATCTTCTGCCAATTTCAGGAAGAGACCTAGATGTCATTTTTTTTGCTAAGTACATTGCAACTTG
Organism: uncultured Pelagibacteraceae bacterium; assembly: GCA_902610975.1. Classification (GTDB taxonomy): domain Bacteria; phylum Pseudomonadota; class Alphaproteobacteria; order Pelagibacterales; family Pelagibacteraceae; genus Pelagilacustribacter. The sequence continues at coordinate 131,590 of CACLXL010000003.1, read as the reverse complement.
GCGTGGTCTTGCTAGTGGTCTTGATCTTCTTTGAGATAGCATCTCTGATAAACCTATATTAAAATAATTCGAAACTACATTTTGTATTTTATCAACTGTGATTACTCTTATCTGGCTGAAAACATCTTTAAGGATGTTCTTACAATCATTTATACTTAATTCTTTATTATTAACCCTACTGAATGCAACAACTCTATTTAATATCCCAATTAATTCTCTGATGTTTGTTTTGCTCTCATTTGCAACGTAGTTGATAACTTCATCACTTAGTTGAATATTTTCTTTAAATTGATTTTGGATTTCCTCAAGTTTTTTTCTGATTATTTTAATCTTCAACTCTAAATCTGGAGTTTCAATATCAACAACTAATCCGCCAGCAAGTCTTGATTTAATTCTATCTTGGACTCTGTCAAGTTTCATTGGCGATCTGTCTGACGAAATAATTATCTGAGAGCCCTTATCCATTAAACTATTAAAAGTATGAAAAAACTCCTCTTGTAGGCTATCTTTACCACTTATAAATTGAATATCGTCAATTATAAAGACTGATGATTTTCTAAAGAAATCTTTAAAATTAACCATATCATTTTTTTTGATTGATTTTATAAAATGGTACATGAATCTTTCTGCAGATATAAACATGACATTGTTATTGTCTTGAAGTTCTAAACCGATTGCATTAAGTAAATGAGTTTTCCCCAAACCAACACCACCACATAAATATAGTGGATTGTACCTAGAAATATCTTCGCAGACTTTTTTAGAATACGACAATGCAATATCATTACTTTTTCCCTGGATAAAACTGTCAAAATTTAGTTTAGGATTTAGTCTGTTATAGTTTAATATTGAATCTTGAATTTCAGTTACTTTATTGAGTTCATTATATTTGATAATTTCTTGATTTTGTTTATTTTCTTCAATTATTTTAAACTCAATTCTGTTCAAGCTGAGTTTAAAAGATTTTACTTGTTCTAATATTTTATCTAGATACCTTGAAACTATCCAATCTCTGAAAAATCTTGTAGGAACACCTAAGATTAAGTAATCGTTAAACTCCTTAATAAGCGTCAATTTTTGCAACCAACTATTGTAGATTTCACTACCAAAGGTTTTTTGAAATGATGATTGTATTTCTTCCCAATTAAGCGTTCTTTCTTCTTCGGAAACATAAACGCTCTGAGCTTTTGTTTTATTTTTTTCCATGTAGATAAATTATTCGGAGAATCCTTTAAACTCTCTTTTAAAAATATTTGCAAGAAATTTTTTTCTAAAATTAAAAAAAAATTGATTCAGGTTGTAACATTATCGTAAAGATAGAAATGAAAATTCTACAACTTTAGAAAGAAACTATATTTGGAAAAAAAAATATTTTAAAACTAAATGTGGTTTTTTTAATTTAAAATTATCAACTCAAGATTGATGATTAAAATTTATATTTTTTTTGAAATTTTAGAAATTTTTCGCGCGGCAGTTTTTTTATTTATAACGCCAGATTTAGCAACCTGCATTAGAATTGATTGAAATTTTGAGAAATATTTTTTTGCTTTATCTTTTTCTTTGGATTTTAGTAATTGTTCCATTTGTTTAATGGCATTTTTGTATTTACTTTTTCTAATTCTATTAATCTGAGTTTGTTTTTTCACTCTTCGAACTCTTCTAATTGCTGATTTTGTATTTGGCATTTTTAAGATTGTATATATTGAGGTATAATTACGGTCAACTTTATTATTTTTGACATCCATTACAAAAAAAAGTGGCTCGATTCGATACGACAATCCTAATTATAACGCTTCTACAATCTACATTAGAACACTTTTCACCTTGACGCCCATAAACTCTAAAATGTTGCTGGTAGTTTCCTTTTTTTCCATTATCACTAGAAAAATTTTTAATAGATGAACCGCCCAATTTTATTGAATTTTTGAGTATTTTTTTTATGTTTTTAATAATTTTTTTAATTTCAATATTTTTAAGTGTTATTGTCATTCTTAGAGGCTTGATATTACTTTCAAAAAGGACTTCATTTACATAAATATTTCCTAGTCCAGATACAAATTTTTGGTCCATTAAAATATCTTTTATATTTCTCTTTCGTTTATTAATATATTTTTTAAAGTAATCGTAATTAAAATTTTTTGCTAGTGGTTCTGGCCCCAAATTTTTTAAATGGTCATTATTTTTTAATAGTTTATTATTAATTATTTTAATAAAACCAAACTTGCGCACATCATTATAAATTAATTTTTGCTGATTTTGTAAATGAAAAATTACTCTGTCATGCTTGCTATCTTTATGAGGGTCAAGTTTGTAATAGAAGCTAGTCTTATACTTGCGTTTTTTTTTGTCTATAAAAAAAAATTTTCCTGTCATACCAAGATGAACAAGCATAACAAAACCTTTATTAAATTCAAAAATAAGAAATTTTGACCGTCTTAATATATTTTTAATTTTAGATCCATTCAATTTAATGATTTCATCTTTGTCCACCTTGTATCTTAAATTTTTATCAATTATTTTTACTTTTTTAATTACTAAGTTTTGGATTTTCCTCTTTAAGGACCTTTTAACAACTTCAACTTCTGGTAATTCTGGCATATAATTATATAATGAAAAACACTATTCTAGATAAAACTAAATTAGTCAATTCTGTTTTTTCCGAGGTACATCAAAAGTATGATTTGATGAATGATATTATGTCGTTAGGTGTTCACAGAATATGGAAAGAAAAATTTATAGATTGGATGAATCCCCAGCCTGGAACCAATTTAATTGATGTTGCTTCAGGCACTGGGGATATTGCTAAAAGTTTTTTCGAAAGATCTAATAAGTCTAGCTTTATTACTTGCGTAGAGCCTAATATAAAAATGCTGAAACAAGGTAAAATTAAGTTGAAAGACATAAGCAATATTAATTGGATAAATAGTAAAGCAGAAAAATTACCCTTAAGTGATAACTCTTTTGACTATTATTCAATTAGTTTTGGAATTAGAAATGTTTCTAATATAAATGATGCTTTAAAAGAAGCCTATAGAGTATTAAAACCTGGAGGTCGTTTTATGTGTTTAGAATTTTCTAAGATAAATAATGAAATACTTGATTTTATATATAAACAATATTCAAAAACACTCCCATATATTGGAAAGCTAATTGTAGGATCAGACAAACCATACAAATATTTAGTCAATAGTATAGAGAAATTCTACGATCAAGAACAATTAGTAAAATTAATGGTTAAAAATGGTTTTTCAAAAATAGAATACAGAAATCTTTCAAATGGGATCTCAGCTATTCACTCAGGTTGGAAAATTTAAATGTTAAAAAGAGTTTTTAAATTATTTCAAATTGCAAGAAAATTTTCTATCTCTGGTGCAGTTGGAACCATAAACGAAATTCACCAATTGCCGAGTATAATTAATTTATTTTTCAATTTTATTTCTCTAGGCGCAAATACAAATCAACAATATAACCAAAAAAAACCTGGTGAAAAGTTATGTACTGCTCTTCAAGGAATGGGTACGACCTTTATAAAGTTAGGTCAATTTTTAGCTACTAGACCAGATATTATCGGAGAAGAGTTAGCAAAAAGTCTAGAAAAATTGCAAGATAAAGTGCCTGCGTTTGACCTGCATGACTCAAAAAAGATTATAAAAAAAGAAATTGGTGAAAACTACTATAAAGATATTACTGAAATAAGTGAGCCAATCGCTGCCGCATCAATTGCTCAGGTCCATTTAGCTAAAATAAATCATGAAGGAAAAGAAAAACAAGTTGCAATAAAAATATTAAGACCTGATATAGAAAAATTATTTAATGAAGAATTAGATGCTTTAATGTTGTTTGCATATATAGTTGAAAATACTTTTACAAAAGCAAAGAGATTAAAATTAGTTGAAGTTGTCCATTTGTTGAGAGAGATAACTAATATCGAAATGGATTTAAGATTCGAGGCAGCTGCAGCTAATGAGCTTTACGAAAATACAAAAAATGATCAAGGATTTGTCGTACCAAAAATTTATTGGAATTATACAACAAAAAAAATATTGACCTTAGATAAAGTCGAAGGTGTTTCTATCCGTGAAATACAAAAAATTAATGATTTAGGAGTAGACCTTAAGAAACTAGCAGAAAACTTAATACAATTATTTTTAACGCAGGCTGTAAGAGATGGCTTTTTTCATGGTGATATGCATCAAGGCAATTTATTTGTAGATCCGAAAGGAAATATAATACCAGTAGATTTTGGTATTATGGGACGATTAGATAAAAATAATAGAAAATTTTTAGCTGAGATTTTATATGGTTTTATTAAAAGAGATTATGTTAAGGTCGCTGAAGTCCATTTTCAAGCTGGTCTTGTTCCTAAAGCTGCCTCGAAAGAGGAATTTGCTCAAGCCTTAAGATCAGTGGGAGAACCTATATTTGGACAATCTATAAAAGATATTTCTGGTGGAAATCTATTGGCTCAATTATTTGAGATCACAGAGAAGTTTAATATGCCTACTCAGCCTCCGCTTCTTTTATTACAAAAAACAATGGTAGTGGTTGAAGGGGTTGCAAGAAGACTTTATCCCGAAACAAATATTTGGGAAGTGTCTAGACCAGTTCTAGAAGATTGGCTAAAAAATGTTAAAAGTCCAAAATCTACTTTCGATACAGCAATTAATACTTCATCTGAAATTCTTAAAAGAATACCAGATCTTCCAGAGTTAATGGATAGAGCTGATTATGCTTTAAAGTTAATGGCTGATGGAAATTTAAATTTAGCTCTTGGAACAAATAAAAATTTAGAATTAGAACAAATGAAGATTAAAAACTTTAGAAATAATATAGTTATTAGTTTTTTTGGTGTTGTAATTGTCTTTCTATTAGTATTTTAATTACTTATGACTGTAAAAAATAAAAAAATTCTAATTATCATTGGTGGAGGTATTGCAGCTTATAAGTCTTTAGATTTGATAAGATTGCTAAAAAAAAATGATAATGAAGTTAAAACTATACTCACTAAAAGTGGTAAAGAATTTGTCACTCCTCTATCAGTTTCTACTCTAACAAAAAGTAAGATTTTTGAGAATATTTTTGATAAGGACTCTGAGGTAGAAATAGATCATATTGCATTATCTAGATGGGCCGACTTAATAATTGTATTGCCTACAACTGCAAACTTTATGACAAAGTTAAGTCTTGGAAAAGCGGAAGATTTAGCGACAACAGTAATTTTAGCATCTAATAAAGATATTTTATTAGTTCCTGCCATGAATGTGAGAATGTGGGTACACAAAGCGACACAACAAAATGTTAAAATTTTAAAGGATTATGGCTATCTTTTTATAGGTCCTGAAAAAGGTGAGATGGCCTGTGGGGAGTATGGTGAGGGCAAAATGTCGAGTCCAAGACAAATTTACTCATCTATTGAAAAATATTTTAATAAAAAAAATATTATAAAAAGTAAAAATCTTAAAGCTTTAGTAACAGCTGGACCAACAAGGGAATATTTAGATCCAGTAAGGTATATTTCAAACGAGTCAAGTGGTAAGCAAGGATTTGAAATAGCAGAAGCATTAAGTAGGCTAGGTATAAAGACAACTTTAATTACGGGACCCTCACATCTTTATCCAAAAAAAGATATCAAAACAAAAAAAATAGTCACAGCAAATGAGATGTTTGAGGAGGTAAAAAAATGTTTACCAGTAGATATTGCAATATGTGCTGCTGCTGTAGCTGACTTCAAGCCAATTAAAAAAAGTAAGTTTAAAATTAAAAAAGATAATATTAAATTAAAATCTATTGAATTGGAGAGGAATAGGGATATTGTTGAATTTCTAGGCAAGAACAATAAACATAGGCCAAGCTTAGTAATCGGTTTTGCAGCTGAAACTGAAAATTTAGATAAAAACGCTTTTTCTAAATTAAAACAAAAAAATTGTGATCTTATTATTGTTAACGATGTTTCCAAAAAAGATAGCGGACTTAATTCAGATTATAATAGAGTTTCGATAATTGATAATTCAGGAAAAATAAAAGTAATAAAAAAAAATAAAAAAAGTTTTATAGCTAACGTTATAGCTGAAATAGTCTTAGACAAACTCTTAATGAATGACAGAAGTTTTAATTAAAAGACTATCCAAAAATATCGAACTACCTAAATACGAGACAAATGGTTCATCAGGGATGGATCTTTCAGCAAATATTGAAAAACAGATTAAAATAGAGCCAGGGAAAACTTCAATAATTCCAACTGGTATATCTGTGTCTATTCCAGAAAATTTTGAAATACAAATTAGATCGAGATCAGGATTGGCTGCTAAAAGTCAGGTATCAGTTCTTAATTCACCTGGAACGATAGACGCTGATTATAGAGGTGAATTAAAAGTAATATTAATAAATTTGAGCAATAAAACTTTTGTTGTTGAGAAAGGTGCACGCATCGCTCAAATGGTATTATGCCCTATTGTTAAAGCAAAGTTTAAGGAAGTAGATAAATTAGAGGATACAATTAGAGGTGAAGGTGGTTTTGGATCTACTGGATTGAAATAATTTATGCAATTAGGATTGAAAGATTTTAAAAGGTTTGAAAAACAAATAATTCTTAAAAATGTTGGAGTAGCTGGGCAAAAAAAAATACTTAACGCTAAAGTATTAATAATCGGTATTGGAGGTTTGGGTTGCCCACTTTTAACGTATTTAGCAGCATCTGGGGTGGGAACGATAGGAATTGCAGATCCAGATAAAGTTGAAATAAGTAATTTAAATAGACAAACGTTATTTTCTACTAATGATATAGGTAAGTACAAAGTCGATCAGGCTAAATTTGGTATTAATAGAATAAATAAAAAAATTAGAATTAAAATATTTAAAAAAAAAATAACTTCAAAGAATATAAAATCAATTATCAAAGATTTTGAGATAATTTGCGACGGAACTGACAACTTTGAAACTAGATACTTGATTAATGATGAGTGTAAAAAAATGAAAAAAATACTCATCTCTGCAGCGATCAATAGATTTGACGGTCATTTATACAAGTTTAATTTTAAAAAAAAGGCATCCTGTTACAGGTGCTTTATGCCGGATAAGCCTGTTTTAGAAAAAAATTGTGAAACAGAAGGTATTTTCTCTCCTGTAGCTGGAATTTTGGGTTCGCTACAAGCAAACGAAGTTTTAAAAACAATTATAGGAATAAAGAATGGTTTAGATAATCAGATGATAATTTTTGACTCAATTAAAATAAATTTAAGAAAAATAAAATTATCTTTCAATCCTCAATGTAAAAACAAATGTTAAAAATTTTTTATATTTTTTTCATTGTTTGTTTTTCTTTTCAAAGTCTTTTGGCAAATGAATATTTTTTAACCTTGAGAAACGACAAAGTAAATCTTAGACAAGGACCATCTTTCGAATATCCCATCAAGCTATTTTACAAAAAGAAATATTTACCAGTTTTAATTCTAGATAAATCTGAGAATTTTAGGAAAATAAAAGATCATGAAAATAATACTGGTTGGATTCATATTTCACAATTATCAAAAAAAAAAGCGGCTATCACAATTGATGATGATCAATTAATTTTTAAAAAACCTTCTATTTATTCTAAACCTCTCGCGATTCTAAAAGAAGGAAGATTATGTAAGATCCATAAGTGTAAAGATGAATGGTGTAAGGTAAGTGTAGAAAAATATAAAGGTTGGGTTAAAAAAAATATTTTATGGGGTCTACTTTAAGACTATTTCTTGTACTTAGCTGTCCAGATTTTGTCTAGCACGAAGTACCAAACCGCGTTAGCAATCGGTTCAACTATTGCATCGGTTAAAGCAATCACGAATGAAACATTGGATATTAGCATTAAAACTGTTATGGCAATTAAAAAATGTCCAATTGTATAGATTAAGGTTCGTAAAAGAGATCCTTTGTTGCTTTGATATATATCTTTTACAGTAAGATAGATTCCTTTATTGAACTCTGCCATTTTTAAACGGATTTTCTAAAACACACGCTACAAGATGTATCCTGTCTTGTTCACCGCCATTAAAGAAGTTATGATATTTAGTGTTGTTTGTAATGGTTGCTGATCCATCAGCTGGCATATGCTTGCAAACATCCTCGATCACCATCCTACAACCTTTGTTTGTTATGATTGGAATATGAAGTCTTGGCTCTGGATCTCTGTGCCAACTAAGAGTAGATCTAGGTTCTTTTAATAATATTCTTACTCTTCCAAGTTTAAAGTGTTTCCTTAAAGTATTATAAACTTCCTCAAAATATGTATTTTTAAACTCAGGAACTATTTCTGTATATTTTGACTCATCAATAGCCTTGTCTCTCTCTACTTCTTTACCTTTTTCATCAGGTATAGTCCAGTAAGTGCCTCTTACATTGTGACCCTCTGTAGAATTTTTATCACCTGGAATTTGATTTAAAGAAATGGCCCCAAAATTTTTAATACCAAGAGTGTTGAATTTCTTTTTTTTTAAAACAATATTTAAATCAGCTTTTAATTTATTAATATCAAATTTCAAATTTGGAACTTTAAAAAAATCATCTTTTATATTTTGATTCAACTTTTCTAAATTTTGTGTTTTTACAATTTCCATATTAATTTAACTTTTTAAAGTTAACCCTATCTGCGTTCATAATTTTTGTCCAAACTTTAATAAAATCTTTAATAAATTTTTCTTTATTGTCGTCTTGTGCATAAACTTCTGCATAGGATCTAAGAATAGAATTGGATCCTAGGACTAAATCAGCTCTAGAGGCTGTAAATTTAACTTTGTTAGTTTTACGGTCAATTATATCGTATGAGTTTTTTCCAGTTGGTTTCCAAGTATATTTCATGTCAACTAAATTTACAAAAAAATCATTTGTAAGTGCTCCAACTTTATCGGTCATAACACCTTTTTCTTTGGCAGTTGAATGATTTGTTCCTAGTACTCTCATTCCTCCTACTAAACAAGTCATTTCCTGTGCAGTTAAACCCATAAGAGACGCTCTCTCTAAAAGTAGTTCCTCAGGCATTACTGAAAAATCACCTTTAAAATAGTTTCTAAAACCATCATGATGAGGTTCTAACCATTTGAAACTTTTAATTTCAGTTTGATCTTGTGAAGCATCACCCCTTCCAGGGTTAAATGGAACTTTTGCTTTAGAACCCGCTTTTTTAATGGCTTTTTCAAGACCGACATTTCCTGCTAATACTATTGTATCTGCAATTGTTGCTCCAGTTTTCTTAGCTATTCCTTCAAGCACTTTTAAAACTTTAGAGAGTTTTTTTGGCTCGTTTGCTTCCCATTGGTTCATTGGTTCTAAACGAATTCTTGCTCCATTAGCTCCACCTCTTTTATCAGTTCTTCTGTATGTTCTTGCACTATCCCAGGCAGTGGTAATTAAATCACTAGAACTTAATTTTGACGAATAAATCATTTTCTTTACACTCTCTACGTTATATTTCTTTTTAGGTTTTGGAACATTGCCTTGCCAATATAAATCTTCTTTAGGAGCCCAAGGTCCAATATAGTTTTCTTTATTTCCCATTGTTCTATGAGTTAACTTGAACCATGCTCGTGCGAAGGAATCCTCAAAGAATTTAGGATCTTTATAAAATCTTTCTGAAATTTTTCTATACTCTGGATCCATTGCCATTGCCATGTCGGCGTCAGTAAACATTAATCTGGCTTTTTTATTTGGATCTCCCAAGTCTCTTGGTTTTTTTGTCTCTTCAAGATTGATTGGTTCCCACTGCCAGGCGCCTGCAGGGCTTTTTTTACTTTCCCACTCATAATTAAGTAAAAGATCTAAATATTGATGATCCCACTTATCAGGATTTGTTGTCCAAGCTCCTTCGAGACCTGATGTAATTTGATTTGCTCCGGTACCATTTTCCTGGTTCCAGCCAAAACCTTGTTCATGAATATCAGCTCCAGCAGGTTCTGGCCCTAAATTGTCAGGATTACCATTACCATGCGCTCTTCCAATAGAGTGACCTCCGACTGTAAGTGCTGCAGTCTCAACATCATTCATTCCCATTCTTCCGAAAGTTTCTCTGACATCCATCGCGGTTCTTACCGGATCAGGTTTGCCCTCCACACCTTGGGGGTTTACGTAAACTAATTGAAAATGAGAAGCTGCAAGAGGTGCTTCTAATGAAGATCTATCTTGTGGATCTCCGTATCTGTTAACTGCTAATGGAACTGTTTCTTTTCCCCAGTAAACATCTTTTTCTGGCTCCCAAATATCCTCTCTACCAAATGAAAAACCGAAAGTTTTAAATCCAGCATGCTCATAAGCCATGGTACCAGCTAGCACCATTAAATCTGACCAACTTAATCTATTGCCGTATTTTTTTTTAATCGGCCATAAAAGACGTCTAGCTTTATCCAAGTTTGTGTTGTCAGGCCAAGAATCTTGAGGTGAGAATCTATGTGATCCAACATTAGGTCTTCCGTCGAATTCTCTATAAGTACCAACCTGGTGCCAAGTTAGTCTGACCATTAATCCACTGTAAGTTCCAAGATCTGCTGGCCACCACTCTTGGCTGTCTGTCATCAACTTTAATAAATCTTTTTTTAAAGCTTTAAAATTTAATTTTTTAACTTCCTTTTTATAATCATATCCCGGAAGAGGATTTGTCTTTGTATCGTGTTGATGTAAAATATCCAAATTTATACTATTAGGCCAAAGTCTGGCAGTATTTGACTCTCCAGCTTTAGTAACGCCACCGTGCATGACTGGACATTTACCATTATTACTCTTTTTATAATCTACACTCATATTTATAGTTTATAATTATTCTAAAGTGAAAAACAAGCGACAAACTGTCAATTTATCAAATTTATAAATACCTCAACATTCTTAATTTTTTTACCATTTGGTGCTTTTGGAATTTTTTGAATGATTATATCATTCGAATCGATATCTATTAATTCTGAAGTATCGCTATCATAAAAATGGTGATGGTTTGAAACATTAGTATCAAAATAAGTCTTGTTTCCTCTTACTTCAACTTCACTTAAATGTCCGGCTGTTTTAAATGCGTGGACGGTATTATAAATTGTAGCTAGCGCAATTTTAGATGCTGATTTTTTGGTCAAAAGTTTGTTTAGACTTTCAACCGTAAAATGGAAAGTTTTTTCTCTTTCAAATAAAAATTTAGCTATTTCAACTCTTTGTTTAGTTGGTCTTAACCCAGAAGATCTTAATTTTTTTAAAATATCTATTTTTTTCACGTTTTAGTTCGCTTTTTGATCTACTTTATAATCATTCTAAAAACAAAATATATATGAAACTTTTGCTAAATCAAGTAAAACAATTCTAAATCATGCAAAAAAATAGTTACAATTACGATGAGCTAATTTCGTGTGGAGAGGGGAAACTATTTGGAGAAGGAAATGCTAAACTACCGCTACCTCCAATGTTGATGTTTGATAGAATTACAGAAATAAAAAAAGATACAGGCGAATTCAAAAAAGGTTTTATTAAAGCTGAGCTTGATATAAAGGACAACTTATGGTTTTTTGATTGTCATTTTAAAAAAGACCCAGTTATGCCAGGTTGTCTTGGTTTAGATGCTATGTGGCAGTTAGTTGGGTTTTATTTAGGCTGGATAGGTGAGCCAGGAAAAGGTAGAGCTTTAGGAGTAAATTCTGTAAAATTTACAGGTGAAGTATTAAAGAATATTAAAATGGCAACCTACGAAATAAATATGAAAAGAATTTTAAAAAAAGAAGGAACTGTTGTTGGATTGGCAAATGGTATTTTAAGTGCAGATGGTAAAATAATTTACAGTGCAGAAAATCTAAAAGTAGGATTATTCAAATCATGAAGAGAGTCGTAGTCACTGGAATTGGAGTAGTTTCTTGTTTAGGAAATAATCAAGATGAGGTTTATAAGTCATTACTTAATGCAAAATCAGGAATTTCATTTTCTGAGGAATATAAGGAGTATAATTTAAAAAGTCATGTGCACGGAAAGCCAAACATTAAATTAGAAGATCATGTTGATAGGAAATTTATCAGATTTATGGGACCTGGTTCTGCTTATAATTATATTTCAATGAATGAAGCAGTAAAAGACTCTGGGCTGAACGAAAAAGATGTCAGTAATATATCAACTGGTATGATAATGGGATCTGGTGGTCCTTCAATAGAAAATGTAATATTAGCAGCAGATAAAACTCGAGAAAAAAGTCCAAAAAGAATGGGGCCTTTCGTAGTTCCAAGAACTATGTCGAGTACTGCCTCTGCAACGCTTGCAGTTCCTTTTAAAATAAAAGGTGTAAATTATACAATTAGTTCAGCATGCGCAACTAGTGGTCATTGTATTGGAAATGCAATGGAATTGATTCAATTAGGAAAACAAAAAATTATTTTTGCTGGTGGAAGTGATGAAGTTCATTTTGCTATGACGGCAATGTTTGATGCTATGACTGCTCTATCTTCAAAGTATAATAATACTCCTGAAAAAGCATCAAGACCATATGATAAAACTCGAGATGGTTTTGTTATCTCTGGTGGTGGGGGAGTATTGGTTTTGGAGGAATATGAGCATGCAAAGTCTAGAGGTGCAAAAATATATGCTGAGTTAACAGGGTATGGTGCTACATCAGATGGTTATGACATGGTTGCCCCCTCTGGAGAAGGAGCGGTAAGATGCATGAAAATGGCACTAAATACAGCAAAAAATAAAATTGATTACATAAATACTCATGGTACGTCTACACCAGTTGGAGATATAACAGAGTTAAAAGCAGTAGGAGAGGTTTTCAGTGACTACAAGCCTAAAATAAGCTCAACTAAATCTCTCGCGGGTCACTCTCTTGGGGCCACTTCAGTTCACGAGGCTGTTTATAGTTTAATTATGATGAAAAATAATTTTATAGCTGCATCAGCTAATATTAATGATATGGATGATGAAGCAAAAAAATATCCTATTGTCACAAAAGTTGAAAAAAATGTAAGCCTAAACTCAATAATGTCAAATAGTTTTGGTTTTGGTGGAACTAATGCTACTTTAGTTTTTGAAAAGGTAAAATAATGAGTTTGATGAAAGGAAAAAAGGGTCTAATAATGGGTGTTGCCAACGAACGCTCAATAGCTTGGGGTATATCTCAAAAACTTTCAGAAGCTGGTGCAGAATTAGCGTTTACTTATTTAGGCGATGCCTTAAAAAAAAGAGTCGTGCCCTTGGCAGAAAAATTGAATTCTAATGTTACTTTCAGTTGTGATGTAGAAAAAAAAGAAGAAGTTGTTAAACTTTTCCAAGATATTAAGTCAAAATGGGGCGAAATAGATTTTGTAGTCCACGCAGTTGCTTTTTCAGATAAATCAGAGTTATCAGGTGAATACTTGAATACCACAAGGGAAAATTTTCTAAGAAGTATGCTTATCTCATGTTTTTCGTTCACTGAAGTATCTAAGGAAGCGGCAAAGATAATAAAGGAAGAAGGTAGTTTGCTGACTCTCACGTACGAGTCGACTAAAGCAATACCTAATTATAATGTCATGGGAGTATGTAAATCTGCCTTAGAGGCAAGCGTAAAATATCTAGCCAGAGATCTTGGTAAAAAGAAAATTAGAGTAAACGCAATCAGCGCAGGACCTATAAAAACTTTGGCAGCATCTGCTATTGGAGATGCAAAATTTCTATACAAATGGAATGAGGACCATTCCTTTTTAAAAAGAAATGTGGATATTCATGATGTCGGTAATTCCGCATTATACCTACTAAGTAATTTAGCAGCTGGTGTGACTGGCGAAATTCATTATGTGGATGCAGGATATAATAAAGTAGGAATGCCAGACCCTAAGAATATGGTTTAGGCAAAGGCTTGTTTTATTGAAAGCTTTACTTTTCCTCTATCAAATCCGACTACTTTAACGGATACTTCATCGCCCTCTTTAACAACATCACCAACTTTTGTAACACGTTTGTCAGCAAGTTCAGAAATATGCACGAGACCATCTTGCTTTCCTAAAAAATTTACAAAAGCTCCAAATTCCATAATTTTAACTACTTTACCTTTATAAATCTTACCCATCTCAGGTTTTGCAATTAAATTTTTGATAAAATCAATGGCTTTATTTCTTGAAGCTTCATCTGGTGCTGCAACAGTTACTTCCCCAGTGTCCTTCACATCAACTTTAGCTCCTGAGGTCTCAACGATTTCTCTTATGGTTGCTCCACCTTTTCCTATTACTGTTGCTATATCTTTTTTATCAACTTTAATAGTTTCCATTTTAGGTGTGTGTTTTGAAAACTCTTTTCTTGAAGTTTTAATAGCTTTATTCATTTCTTCTAAGATAAACTTTCTTCCTCCTTTAGCTTGCTCTAAGGCTTTTTCCATGATCTCAAAAGTTATACCTGTAATTTTTATATCCATCTGAAGTGAGGTAATACCATCTTTTGTTCCAGCAACTTTAAAATCCATATCTCCTAGATGATCTTCATCACCCAAAATATCAGATAGTACAGAAAAATCCTTACCTTCTTTTATTAATCCCATGGCAATACCAGCAACGGGCTCTTTAATAGGAACTCCAGCGTCCATTAAAGATAATGAAGTACCACAAACCGTTGCCATAGATGAAGATCCATTAGATTCTGTTATTTCTGAAACTACTCTAAGTGTGTATGGAAAATTTTCTTTTGATGGCAAAGATGAGTTAATTGCCCTCCACGCAAGTTTACCGTGACCAATTTCCCTTCTACCAGTACCTATTCTACCACATTCTCCAACTGAAAATGGAGGAAAATTATAATGCAGCATAAAGTTTGATCTTTGCATTCCTTCTAAACTTTCTAATCTTTGTTCATCATCTGTCATTCCAAGCGTAGTAACAACAAGAGCCTGGGTTTCTCCTCTCGTAAAAAGAGCAGATCCATGAGTTCTAGGTAATACACCAACTTCACATTTAATCTGTCTTACGTCTGCTAAACCTCTTCCATCAATTCTTTTCTTTTCTTTTAAAATTGCAGTCCTTACGATATCTTTTTCTAAAGATTTAAGTTGACTCATTACTTGATTTTCAGAAACAGTTTCATCTTCTGCAAACATTTCTTTACATTGACTTTCTATTTCAGAAATGGCTGTTGATCTTTTTTTCTTGTCTATTTCTTTGAATGCGCTCCTTAATGAACTTTCAAATTTTTTCGTAATTTTCTTTTTTATTTCAGAATGATCAACTTCCTCGATTTCCCACTTGGGCTTTCCAGCTTTCTTTGCTAATTTTTCAATCGCTTCAATAATTGGTACAAATTTTTCATGTCCGAATTTAACTGCATCTAGCATAACTTTTTCAGATAACCCAGATGTTTCTGACTCTACCATCAAAACTGCATCTTTTGTACCAGCTACTACTAGATCTAAATCTGATTCTTTAAGTTGTTCTAACGACGGATTTAATAAATATTTTCCATTTTTATATCCTACTCTACTCGCAGCTATAGGTCCCATGAATGGTAATCCTGATATAGCTAACGCTGCTGAAGAAGCTATGATTGAGAGAACATCAGGCTGATTTTCACTGTCGTAAGATAAAACTGTTGGAAGAACTTGTACTTCGTTCATAAAACCAGAGGGAAATAGAGGTCTTATTGGTCTATCTATTAATCGAGAGATTAATGTTTCAGCCTCAGTAGGTCTGGCTTCTCTTTTGAAATATCCTCCAGGAATCTTCCCTGCTGCGTAATACTTCTCTTGATAGTTTACCGATAATGGAAAATAGTCTTGACCTTCAGCAACTTTTTTTGCCCCAACTGCTGTAGCTATCACAACTGTTTCGCCCAACGTAGCGATAATTGCTCCATCTGCTTGACGGGCAATCTTGCCTGTTTCTAAAGTTAATTTTTTACCATTAACTTCTAATTCTTCCTTATGTAATTTGAACATTATTTCCTTAAGTTAAGTTGTTTAATAACTTTTAGGTAGGACTCAGAATTTTTCTTTTTGAGGTAAATAAGAAGTTTTTTTCTTTTATTAACTGACTTAGTCAAACCTAAAGTTGAATGTTTATCTTTTTTGAATTTTTTAAAGTGTTCTGATAGTTTGGTTATTTTATCAGTAAGTAATCCAATTTGAATTTCCGTAGAACCTACGTCTTTAGCATGTATAGCTAGAGATTTAATTGTATCTTTTTTTTTCTTTATCATTACTTTTTATTTTTTTAATTATTCTTTCTATCTTTTCAGCATATTCAAATGAGTTATCTTCGACAAATTTTAGTTTAGGAAGAAACTTTATATCAAGCCTTTTAGACAGCGCTTTTCTAACAAGATGTGAGTATTCAGTCAAGATTTTTACTGTTTCTTTTGTATCAATCCCTCCTAGTGGAATCACGAATACTCTAGCCGTCTTAAGATCAGGTGTCATCCTAACCTCAGTTACAGTAATTAATTTTGAATTAATAAAAGGTATTTTAGCTTCATTCCTAATTAATAGCTCACCGAGGTTCTGTTTGACTAACTCTCCTACTCTTAATTGTCGTTGGCTAAATTGTTTATCAAAAGAGTGTTTACGCATTAAATTGACCTTTGTATCTTCTCTGACAAATAAGACTCTATTACATCTTTTTCTTTAAAATCGATAAAATCTTTTATACTGATTCCGCACTCTGCACCAGTTCCGACTTCCTTAACTTGATTTTTTTCACGAAAAATTGAAGAAATTTCTCCGTTAAAAACTACAACACCGTCTCTTATAATTCTTGCTTTACTTTTACTTTTTATTTCGCCGCTAATTACTTTGGAACCAGCGATTTTTCCTGCATTTGAAACTTTAAATATCTTTTTAATTTCGGCGCTTCCGAGAATAGTTTCTTTTATATCAGGTTCCAACATTCCTGATAAAGATTTTTCTACATAGTCAATTGCCTCATATATGATATTAAAAAATTTTATATCAATTTTTTGTTCCTCAGCTAATTTTTTTGCCTCCCTGTTTGGTTTCACATTAAAACCTATCAAGATAGCGTTTGAAGCTTTTGCTAATGATACGTCAGTTTCATTTATCAAACCGATATCAGATAATATGATTTTGGACTCAACTTCATCATGAGTGATTTTATCAATAGCCATCTTTAATGCTTCGCTTGAACCTTGTACATCTGATTTAATTATAATATTGAGTTCTCTTTTACTTTTTACGTTGTCAAAAAGAGTTGTTTTATCGTTTGCTGCTAATTTATTATTTGCAGAATTCATTTTTTTAAATTCAACTAATTCTTTTGCTTCGTTCTCACTTTTTGTAACTAAAAATTCTGCTCCAGCGTAAGCTGAGTTATTCATACCTAAAATTTCAACTGGCATTGATGGCAAAGCTTCATTTATCATTTTTCCTTCAAAATTAATCATTGCTCTAATTTTACCCCATGTATCGCCACAAATAAAAAAGTCTCCTTTATTTAATTTTCCATTGCTTAGTAAAATTGTTGAGACAGGTCCTTTTCCTTTATCAATTTTTGATTCTATAACTACACCTTTTGCAAGATCTGAAAATGAGGCTTTTAAATCCAATATTTCAGACTGTAAGAGGATACTTTCTTTAAGTTTATTCAAATTCATTTTTTTTAATGCAGAAACTTCAACAAAAAGAGTGTCTCCGCTTAAATCCTCGGCAATTAGTTCATATTGCATCATTTCATTTTTAATTTTATTAATATTTTTTTCTTGTAAATCGCATTTGTTTATAGCTACAATTATAGGAACCTTTGCGGCTTTCGCATGTTTAATCGCCTCTACAGTTTGAGGTTTAATACCATCATCTGCGGCTACCACTAAAACCACGATGTCTGTTATCTTTGATCCCCTTGCTCTCATTTCGGTAAATGCAGCATGACCTGGAGTGTCTATGAATGTAATTAGTTTGTTATTATCAGCTTTTACTTGATATGCTCCAATGTGCTGTGTAATTCCTCCATACTCGCCTGAAACTACATTGGTATCTCTTAATGCGTCCAATAAGGAAGTCTTTCCATGATCTACGTGTCCCATAATAGTAACCACAGGTGGCCTAAGTCTTATGTCTCCCTTTAGTTCTTTCTCTATTTTGCCTGTATGAACTGCAGGCGCTTCTTCCAATATTGGTTTATGACCAAATTCTTTAACAATATACTCCGCTGTATCTTTATCGATATTATGATTAATCGTAGCGACTACCTTCATATTAAATAAAAATTTAATAATTTCACTAGATTTCTCAGCCATCCTATTAGAAAGTTCTTGAATAGTTATTTGTTCTGGTATTTTTACTTCTTTAATTACTTTTTTAAATTCCTTCTTATCATCCCCCTCTGGTTTATTTTTTTTCTCTTTTAATCTAGCTCTTTTAACTGAAGCTAAACTTCGTTGCTTGATCTCTATTTCTTCAACATTTAGGGCTCTTGAAACAGTTAATTTAAAATCTCTTTTGTCTACGGGACTTTTAAGTTTTAATTTACTTTTACCTAATGGTTTATTATCTTTTTTAATGAAATCTTTTGTAGCTTGTTGCTCGATGAACTTTCTAGTAAAATTTTTTTTCTTAGAATCTTGTTGTAAATTTAAATTTGGTGAGGATATTTTATTAAAAGATTTGTTTGGACGAAATAATTTTTTTTTATCAACAGAATAAGTTTTTTTTCCAGATGGAGAAATGCTGCTCGTATCAATTTTTTTTTTTAAATTGGATGAAATTGTAAGTGTTTTTTTTTTATCTTTTTCCATAACATTACTTGTAAGCTATTTCCCTTGCAGCCATAATTAGTTCATCTGCCTCTTTTCTTGACAAAGAAAACTCTTCTAAGTAGCCTTCTATTCTTATTTTTTTTCCTTTAAGTTCATCAAATCCGCCGATAAGTTCATCCGAGGATAAATCAGCAAAATCACTTAGTTTTTTTATATTTTTTTGACCTAAGATTACAAGCATTCCTTGGGTCATTCCTTTTAAATTTATAAGTTTATCATCTACCCCGAGTTCTTTTAGTTTTGTTGCAACAGCTTCTTTCTCTTTAACTAAAGTTTCCTGAGATCTTTTTATTAATTCTTTAGCCGTGTCGTCATCAATCGCATCTATCCTTGAAATACTCTCTGGGGATGATTGGGCTATTTCCTCTATCGAGATAAATCCTTCTGAAACAAGCAGTTGCCCTAGTGTTTCATCAACTTCAAGGTTCTTAATTAAAGTTTCTGTTCTATCTTTAAATTCAGCTTGTCTTCTTTCCGAGTCTTCTTTGTCAGTTAAAATATCAATTTCATAATTTGTTAATTTAGAAGCTAGTCTTACATTTTGTCCTCTTCTTCCTATCGCTTTACTTAAATTTTCTTCAGTCAAAATAATATCAATTCTTTTGTTATCTTGATCAATCAAAACTTTTTGAATTTCTGCAGGAGAAAGAGACTCAGATATTAATGTTGGTAAATCTTCAGTCCATTTAATTATGTCTATCTTTTCTCCATGAAGCTCATTTACAATTGTTTGGACTCTACTGCCTCTCATTCCAACGCATGCTCCTACTGGATCAATGGAGGAGTCTTGTGAGTGAACACATATTTTTGCTCTACTTCCGGGATCCCTAGCGACTGCTTTAATTTCAATTGTGCCTTCATAAATTTCAGGAACTTCTTGAAAAAATAATTTAGCTAAAAATTGCGGATGTGCTCTGGATAAAAATATTTGATGCCCTTTAAGCTCCTTTTTCACCTCATAACAAAAAGCTTTTACTCTATCTCCAGTTTTCAAAATCTCTCTGGGAATCAGTTCATCCTTTTTTATAACTCCTTCTGCCTTTCCCAAATCCACAATTACGTTACCGTATTCTAGCCTTTTGATTATTCCACTTAAAATCTGATCCTGTTTATCAATAAAATCTTCATACTGTCTATTTTTTTCAGCCTCTCTGACACGACTGCTAATAACTTGTTTTGCACTTTGAGCTGCGATCCTTCCAAAATCTATTTGTGGAAGCTCCTCAAATACTTTTTCGCCTACTTTCAAGTCTGCGTTATTTTTTTCAATCTTTTTTGCATCAGAAAGAGTTATCTCTCTAGCTGGATCCTCTATTTTTTCTACTATTTCAAGAACTTTTAAAATTTTAATTTCTCCACTTTCTCTATCTATCGTAACTTCAATATTATTGTCGTTTCCAAATTTTGTGAGTGCTGCTTTTTGTATAGCACTTTCCATTGAACCAATTACAAGTTCTTTATCAATAGATTTCTCATTTGCAACAGCTTCGACTATCCGTAAAAGTTCAAGTTTATCTAACCCTCTATTCAGCATTTTATAGCTCCTAAAAAAAAATGGGCTTAAGCCCATTTTGAATTTTTCAATATTTATTAGGTTCTAGAAGAAATTTATGGTTTTTTCAAGATTACTGTCTAAATAAATCCACTTTATCTGTTTTTTCCCAGGTAAATTGACCATTATTTGTCGGTTTTCTTCCAAAATGTCCATAAGACGAAGTTACTTGATATATAGGATTATTTAATTTTAACATCTCTCTAATTCCTCTAGGAGATAAATCAAAGTTTTGATTAATAATTTTTAAAATTTTTTCAATTTTGCTCTCATCTCCTTCATCAAGTTTAATAAATATAGATAGTGGCTTAGAAACTCCAATTGCATAAGCGAGTTGAATAAGACATTTTTCTGACACACCTGCTGCAACGATATTCTTAGCTAAATATCTTGATGCATATGCAGCTGATCTGTCAACTTTTGTTGGGTCTTTTCCGGAGAAAGCACCTCCTCCGTGCGGCGCAGCTCCTCCATATGTATCAACAATTATTTTTCTTCCTGTTAAGCCAGTGTCACCATCTGGTCCTCCGATTATGAATTGACCAGTAGGATTTATATAAATTTCTTGTTTATCTAAATCTTGTAAATAATTGTTAGGTATAGATTTACTTATATAAGGAATAACTAATTCTCTTACTTTCTCTTGATTTAAATCTTTTGAATGCTGTGATGAAATTACTACAGAAGTGACTTTTACAGGTTTATTATTTTCATATTGCATAGTAACCTGACTCTTTGAGTCTGGTTCGATGCCTTTTAAAATTCCTTTTTTTCTATCTTCTGCCATTAATCTTAAAATTTTGTGAGAAAAATGAATAGGTGCCGGCATCAAATCATCGGTTTCTTTGCAAGCATAGCCAAACATAATTCCTTGATCTCCTGCTCCCTCATCTTTGTTATCTTTTGAGTCTACTCCCATAGCGATATCAGAAGATTGTTCATGTAAGAAAATTTCAATATTTGCTGTTTTCCAACTAAAACCTTCTTGGTCATACCCGATATCTTTTATACAATTTCTTATATTGTTTATTAATTCTTCTTTGTGGATTTTAGGTCCACGTGTTTCTCCAGCAAGAACAACTTTATTTGTAGTTGTTAGAGTTTCACAAGCAACTCTTGAAACTGGGTCTTTGCTTAAATATAAATCTACAATCATATCGGATATTCTGTCACAAACTTTATCAGGGTGTCCTTCCGAAACTGACTCACTCGTAAATAAAAAATTTTTATTTGTCATTTTTTATATTGTTAAATGTAAAGATGGAGATATATGTAATTAAAAGAATGAAAAATATCAAATCATTTTTATTTTTATTTTGACCTTTAATTAATGGAACTTGTAATTCTATGCTTCCAGTCTCGTTAGCGTTCAATTTTTTTAGTATTTTTCCTTTATTATCTAAAAAAGCGCTAACACCTTTGTTTGCAGATCTTATCAAAAACGAATTTTGTTCGATTGCTCTAAAAACTGCTTTTGAAAAATGTTGATGGGGACCTATAGAATTTCCAAACCAACCATCTTCTGAAATATTAATAATTAAATTAGTGTCTTTTTTAGACTGTTGTATAAACTCTGTGAATATAATTTCATAACAAATTAAAGGTAAAATATTTAAATTTTGAATTTCTAAATTTTCTTGTTTATTGCCTTGTAAAAAAGATCCATATCCCTCTGTAATTTTTTTTAAACCAATTTTTTTTAACGCTCTTTCAAAAGGTAAAAATTCACCAAATGGTACGAGTTTTTGTTTTTTGTATTCTTGTATAATTTCTAAATTGTTATTTACAATTATAAGACTATTATTTAATCCTTTACTTTGATCATTAAATCTATTTATTCCAAATACAATGTAGTGTTTGTCGCTAAAGTTCTGAAAGAAATCTTTTTTTAAAAAAGTTATTTCTTTATAACTGTAACCGCTAAATACACCCTCTGGCCAAATAAAAATAGTATTTTTATTTTCTTCAGGTTCGCTATACCTAATTAATTTTTTTAGTCTTATTTTAATCTCTTCATTTGAAAGGCCGTACTCGAGTTTAAAATTTGGAGAAACTATTTTAATATTTGCCTTATTAATTTTTAATTGTTTATTATTTTTGAAAGAATTCAAGAAAATTTGATTTTTATTTAAAGAAATATCTCCATAAATATATAGAGAAGAAAGAAATAAAGGTATTAAACTTAAAATAATAAGTTTTTTACTTGTTTTTATGCTTAAAAATAAAACTGACGGTAATAAAAAAATTGTTATTATTATTAAATTAAATGTAAACAAGCCTAGTTTGTTTAAGATTTGAAGAATTTCTAAATTCCAGGAGTAACTGTAAGCCCATAGATTCCAGGGAAAACCCGTAAATATTTTTGCTCTCAAATAATCGGAAAAAGCTAAACAAGCTGAAAAAAGAAGTATAGATGAGAAATTAGCTTTTAATATTGGCCCTATAAGAACAATCAATATAGAAAAAAATAAACTTAAAAATAATGGAATAAAAAATAAACCAAAGGGGATTAAAATTTTAAAATTATCATCGAATGTTAATGAATTTGTAATCCAATGCAATCCTCCTAAATAAAATCCAAAACCAAAAACAGTTCCAAATATAAAAAAATTTTTTTTATAAGGTTTTTTTCTAAACTTGCTTTTTGATTTTTTTTTAATAAAAATTATTAAATAGAAAATTATAGGTAAAATTAAAAAATTTATAAGTGTAAAATTGAACGGTTGAAAAGAAAAAACAGAGAGTATCCCAAAAGTGAATGGAAAAATATAAAGGGTAAAAATTCTTTTATTGAGAAGTTCTTGAATCATTAATTAAGATAAGAAAGAAATTTTTTTTCAATTTCGGACATATAATAAAAGTCCCTATCTTTTTTATGATCATATCCAAATAAATGAACTATACCATGAACCCAGAGTTTATTAAGTTGTAACTCAAAATCTTTTTTATCCTTCTTATTTTTAATTTTATTTAAATTTATTATTATATCCCCTAGATATATTTCCTTATTTTTTTTAAGTTTGCTTTTTAACTCTCTTAAATTATAAAATGGAAAAGATAAGACGTCGGTTGTTTTATTTTTTTTTCTAAATTTCCTATTTAATTTTTTTATCTCATTATTTCCTGATAGAAGCAAAGTGCAAAAAATTACTTTCTTTTTGTATTTTGTAAATTTTTTATTTAAATTTTTAATTTTTTTATCGATAAAATTTGTTGGATTTTTTATATAACGATACCATTCTTTGTTATTCAGAATTACATTAATTTTTATCATCAGTGCTTTTTGTTTGATAAGCCCTAATAATTTTTGAAACTAACGGATGTCTAACAACATCTTTATGATCAAACTCAACGATTTTTATTTCTTTTAAATGTTTCAAAATATTTTTTGATTTTATCAAACCTGATTGGGATTTATTAATTAAGTCAATTTGAGATGGATCTCCATTAACAACAAGCTTTGAATTTTCACCTATTCTTGTTAAAAACATTTTGATTTGTGTTTCAGTCGCATTTTGTGCTTCATCTAAAATAGCAAAGCAATTTTTTAGAGTCCTTCCTCGCATAAAAGCTAATGGAGCTATTTCAATTTCTCCAGTTTCTATCTTTTTGTCTATTTTATCAGAACCAAACAATTCATAAAGCGCGTCGTATAGTGGTCTTAAATATGGATCCACTTTCTCTTTCATATCACCAGGCAAAAATCCTAACTTTTCTCCAGCTTCAACTGCAGGTCTGGATAATATTACTCTATCAATTTTTTTCTCCATCAACATTGTAATGCCGACAGACACTGCTAAAAAACTTTTTCCTGTCCCTGCAGGACCTAAAGACAAAACTATATCATTTTCTTTTAATGCTTTGATATAGTCTGACTGTTTTTCGGAACGCGCAATAACAGACTTTCTTGGAGTTTTAATCAGTTGTTTAAATGATTTGACATTTGACTCTTCTAGTTCCATATTTTTTTTTACAGATAGGAGTATATCTTCTTTTTCAATTATTTTAGTTAAAAAAAATTTATTTGCTAAAAACTTAATTGCATCGCAAAATATAGCAGTATTTCTATTTTTTCCCTTACAAGTTATGGAATTTCCTCTAAAAAAAATGTTCGTTTTTGTTAGTTTAGCCAGTTCTTTCAAATTCTGATCGAATTGACCTGCTATCGTCATTAACATTTCATTTTCAACAATTTGTATATTAACTGTTTCATCATCAATTTTTTTCACTATTAAATTTTGATTAATTTTAGTTATTTCTGACATTATGCGGCAAAATTTTTAAATTTTTTTTTTTCTATTTTTCCATATAAAGTATTTTGATTTCCTTCTAAAATATCTACTTCCTCAATTTTTCCAATCAAATCACTTTGACTTTTAACTATCACGGAATTTAAGTACTCATCTCGACCAAAAAACTCATTTTCTTTTCCTTTTATCTTATTTTCGAACAATACTGATGACTTTTTATTAAATAATTCTTCTCTATATCTCATTTTTAATTCTCCAGCTGATTTTTGGAATATTTTTAGTCTTTCTTTAGCTAAGTTTTCATCAATTTTTTCCATTTTTGATGCCGGAGTTCCAGGTCTGGGGCTAAATATAAACGAATACGAATTGATGAATTCAACTTCTTTTAAAAGTTTTAAAGTATCGTTGAAGTCTTTATCTGTTTCACCTGGGTAACCAATAATAAAGTCACTAGAAAACCTAATTGCTGGATTCAATCTTTTTAACTTGTTAACTAAATTAAGATAATCTTCAACAGAATGTTTTCGATTCATGCTTTTTAAGATTTTATTTGAACCACTTTGGATAGGTAAATGTATTAATGGCATCAATTTTTCTAAAGTTGTATGGGCTTCGATTAAATCATTGGAAAAATCTAAGGGATGGGAAGTTGTATATCTTATTCTTCTAATTCTATCGAGCTTGTTAATCTCCGATATTAAGTGTGAAAGTTTATTTCCTCGATAATTAAATGCATTAACATTTTGACCAAGCAAAGTAATTTCTTTCGTTCCATTATCAATTAAATCCTGACACTCGTTTAGAATCTCTTTGATTGAACGTGAAAATTCTGCACCTCTTGTGTAAGGAACAACACAAAACTTACAAAATTTATCACATCCCTCTTGTATAGTTAGAAATGAGGAAATATTTGAATCAGAGTTTTTAATTAGATTTAAATTATCAAATTTTTCAATTACTTCAAATTCAGTAGAATCAATACTAATTGAATTTGACTCAATTTTTTTTAAAATTTCAGATAATCGATGGTAAGATTGTGGTCCAACAACTGCATCAATATATTTTTCTCTTTTTAATAAAATTTCACCTTCAGCCTGAGCTACGCAACCCGTGATAATTACTATTGGCTTTCTTTTATTTCTAAAATTTTTTTTCACTCTACCAACGTCATGATAAACTTTGTCAGTAGCTTTCTCTCTAATATGACAAGTATTTATTATATAACAGTTAGCCTCATCTGATTTCTCTGTTCTTATATAACCAATTTCTTTTACAAGATCATATATACGATTACTATCGTATTCGTTCATTTGGCAACCAAAAGTTTTTATGAAAATTTTTTTTTTCAATTTATTTTTTTATTTTGGAACCATAAAGCTCTAGTTTATGATCTACTAGATTATACCCCAACTTTTTAGCAATTTTTTTTTGCAGTTCTTCTATATCTTTATCTACAAATTCTAAAATTTCTCCACTATTGATGTCTATTAGATGATTGTGATCATCGTTGATCTCATAGCGAGCTTTGCCAGCCTTAAAATCATGTTTGACTAATATCCCAGCTTCTTCAAAAAGTTTTACCGTTCTGTAAACTGTGGCAATACTTATTTTATCATCTATAGCTGTAACTCTTTTGTGGAGCTCATCTACATCCGGGTGATCTTTTGAACCATAGACCTCTTTTGACTCAGATAAGATTTTAGCAATAACCTTTCTTTGATCAGTAAGCCTTACACCTTTTTGTTTACATTTTTCCTCAATTATACTCATAAGATCAATTTAACTTAAATATATGGGAATTATCAATTTTTTTTCTAATAAATTATTCTTTAATAATTTTTCAATATTTTCTAGATTAAATGAAGCTAAATTAGAGCATTTAAATCCATAAAGCTTAACTTTTTTCGAGATATGCAAGCCTTTTGCAATAGCTATTGATATTCTTAAACCAGAAAAGCTACCTGGACCTTGATTAACTAAAACACTAAAACTTTTATTTAATATGACCTTATGGTTTTCTAAAAATTTTAATATTTCATAAACTAATTTTTCACTATTAGTTTTATTTTCTATTTTTTTAGTAAAAAAATCTTTATTTATTCTTAAACCTAATTTATCATCTTTACCAATGCAGTTTATTATTAGAAAATCTTTGACCATTTTAGCTATCATTATAACCTTTGAATTTAATCAATCAAAGTTATTAGCGTCAAGCAATTACAATTTTGATGATTTTGGGATTATTTCAATTATGTACCATCGGTTTAATGAAAATAAATACCCATCCACAAATATACAACTAGATATTTTTAAAAAACAAATTGAAATAATAGAAAACTCTGAGATAGAGTTTATTCACCCTAAAAATTTTGAGAAAAGTCTTTCTGATCTTAAAGATAAAAGAAAAATATTATTCACAGTAGACGATGGTTTATTATCTTTTTACAATAACGCTTGGCCGATTTTAAAGCAAAAAAAAATTCCTTTTATATTATTTGTAAATACTAGGGAGGTTGGATCTTATAATTATATGAATTGGGATCAAATAATTGAGCTCTACAAAAATGAAAATGTTGAAATTGGTAATCATAGTCATTCACATGAATATCTTGTTGATGAAGACCCAGAAACAATTAAAAATGATATTTTGAAATCAATAGAAATATTTAAAAAAAAATTAGGTAAAAACTCTGATTTTTTTTCTTATCCTTTCGGTGAATATAGCCTTGAATTTAAAAAGATTATTAAGGAATTGGGATTCAAATACGCTTTTGGTCAACACTCTGGTGTTATAGATGAAACAAAGGACTTATGGGAATTGCCAAGATTTCCAATTAATGAAAAATATGGAGAACTCAAGAGATTTAAAACATTAATGAAAACGCTTCCTTTTAAATATAAAAAAGTTTATCCAGAAGAAAAATACCTTTTACAATCTAAGAATCCACCAGCTGTTAAGATTAATTTCTATGAAGGTATTAATAATTTAGATCAAATTACATGTTTTTCAAATGAGGGCAACAGATGGAGAGACTCCAAAATTTCATTTTTAGAAAAAAATAATTTGTTAATTGAAATATCTGAAAAATTTATCGGAGAAAGAGGCAGAATAAATTGTTCACTTAGGGAAAAAGATGGTTTTTGGAGATGGTTGGGAATACAATTTGTTGTAAGCGATAAAAACTAGGAATTCAACTCAACCTGTTTAACTGAGTTTACTAATTTAACAAACTCAAAATCAGAGAGCCTGTTTTGAGTAATTATTTGGTTTAGTATTCTAGTATATTCAGAACCAGTTTGAGCATAATTTTTTAAAGTTTCTGTCAAAGCCAGACCTGTTATGTTTTTATCCTTATCTCTAAGTTGTTTTCTTTTCATTCTAAATTTCGCGTAACTTTTATGTGTATTTAAATTATTTTTATATGCTTTAACTGAAGCTCTTAGAATTGGAAATTTTAAAATTTTATGGCTTTTATTATCATCTCTATTAAGCGGAGCAATACCTTGTCCATCCCAAGTCCATTGACCAAAAATAGCATTACCCTCTAATGCAAATCTTGATGTGCCCCACCCACTTTCTTTGGCTGCTTGAGCTAAAGCAATAGAAACTGGAATTATATCCATTCTAAACATTAGTTCCTGTAAATCACCCTTTTTTACTTTATATTCTAAAAGTTTTTGCCTTAACCATTGTTTCTCTAAGTCTGATGTAAATTTTTTTTCAGAAAGAATTTTTAATTTTACCCTATCGTCTAATATTTTTTCATTCTCAGCAACAATTAGAGGTAACACTATTTGAATAAAAGTTTCTTTTTTTAACTTAACGCTTTGAAGATTATCGAGGTCTCTAGGAAATTGTGTAAAATAAATAGGCTTAACTAATTTGTCATTTCTTACTTTTCTTAAATCATAATCAACATCTTTAAAAAGTTGAATAACAGTCTCTGTTTTTAAATTTAAATCAGGCAAGATTACCTCTGCAACATTTTTCTCTTTTACTTTAAGCTCTGGTTTCTTTACTTCTTTTTTAACTTTTGTTTCTGGTCTCTTTAGCTCTTTTTTAACTTTTATTTCTGGTTTCTTTACGTCTTTTTTAACTTTTGTTTCAGGTTTCTTTATCTCTTTTTCAACTTTAACATCAGATTTTTTTGTTTCTAATTTAGCTTTAATAGAGTCATAATTTTTATAAGCGTTAATTCCTGCGATAATTGCAGTCGTGACTCCTGCTACTATGAAAAAACCCACAATTACATTTCTTGCACTTTTTTGATCTATTTGCTGATTATATATTGAGTTGAAAACATCCGTAAAGAGATTCCCAAAGAATTTCGCAACCGTATATCCCAATTTTGGAAGTACGTTTAAAAAATTAATTCCAGCATTTCCAATACTTTTCCAAAGATTGTTTATTCCATGATTTACTTTTCTTGATGTGTCATATTTATAATTTTCAACTCTTCGAAAAAATCTATTTTTATCTTTAATTTTTTCTTCTTTATATCCGATAATACTTGCTTTAAATTTTGAAATTGGTTTTGAAAAATTTTCTTTAAAAAAAGTAGTTTTGAAGTCTTTAGGAATTATAATTTTATTCTTTTTTAAAATTAATTCTATTTGACCTGTAGTTAGGTTTTTTCTTCTCTTTGTATACTCTTGTATTTCTTTTACATTATATATGTAAGCTAACTCTAGTAATTTATCTCTGTAACTTAATTTTTTTTTCATAATTTAGTTGGCCTCAACAGAGTTTACCTCTTTTACATAGTGCTTTAATAAATTTTGAACTCCTTGTTTTAATGTCATCAATGAACTTGGACATCCAGAACAGCTACCTTGAAGTTCAACTTTTACAATTCCGTTTTCAAAAGATTTAAATTTTATATCTCCCCCATCTCTTGCTACTGCAGGTCTAATTTTAGTATCTAAAACATCTATAATTTTTTTAACAGTTTCGTTGTCATCAAAACTATTGTCTAACTTTTTATTTACTTTTAAAATTGGCTCTTCATTTTTTTCGAAATAATCATTAATATGAGAAATCACCATTGGTTTTAACTCTTCCCATGAGACTTCATCTGTTTTTTTTACAGATAAAAAATTTTTTGATAATAGAACCAATTCGACGCCTTTGAATTTTAAAAGCTCTTTAATAAAAGGAATTTTAATGTTTTCCGAATTACTTTTTTGAAATTCCTCAGTTCCAGTAGATGATATTACCTTTTCTGATAAAAATTTAAGTGAATTAGGATTTGGCGTAGTTTCTGTTTGTATCATGCGAAATTTATATTATATCAACCCCACTTTTTCACGTATATTTTTTAGGTTTTCCTCAGCAATAATATTGGCTTTTTCCTTGCCTTTTTTCAAAATACTCTCAAGGTGCGACTTATCTCCCAATAGTTTCTTAATTTCTTTTCCAACTGGTTCAATTTCATTTATTAAAAGTTCTGCTAATTTTTTTTTTAAGAATGAATATTCTTTACCTGACATTTCATTTAAAACTTTTTCAAGTGTAGATTTTGAAATTTCTGAGTAAATATTCACTAAATTTAATGCTTCTGGTTTTTTTTCTAAATCTTTTAAATTATCGGGTATCTGGTCCGAATCTGACTTAGCTTTTTTAATTTTCTTATTAATTTCGTCCGCGCTATCTTTTAAATTTATTCTAGAATAATCAGACTCCTCTGACTTACTCATTTTTTTATTTCCATCTCTTAAACTCATAACTCTAGAAACATTCTTTGGTATTAAGGGCTCTGGTAGAGGAAAAAAATCTTTACAATTAAAATCGTTGTTAAACTTTTGAGCAATATCCCTGGATAACTCTAAATGTTGTTTCTGGTCTGCTCCGACAGGAACGTGAGTCGCTTTATAAAGAAGAATATCCGCAGCCATTAGATTTGGATAGATATATAGACCTACACTAGCTTTTTCTTTATCTGATCCAGCTTTGTCTTTGAACTGTGTCATTCGATTCAACCATCCAATTCTAGAAATACAATTTAATATCCATGCCAACTCCGTATGTCCAGAAACTGCAGATTGATTAAAAATAATACTTTTCGATGGATTAAGACCCGTTGCTACAAAACTAGCGACTGTCTCTAAAACATTATTTCGTAATTGATTGGGATTTTGAAAAGTTGTTATTGCATGTAGATCTACTACACAGTAGATACAATTCATTTCTTTTTGTAATGAAACAAAGTTTTTTAAAGCACCTAGATAGTTTCCCAAATGTAAATTTCCAGTTGGTTGTACACCAGAAAATACCAATTTTTTTTTATTCATCTAATTTGTTTTATAATTTTTAATTTTTAATAATCCTAATAAGTAACAAGATATCAAATAAACAATCCCAACGAAACCTACAATAATTAATAAATAAACTGACTTATAAGTATATGCATAATCAAGATAACTAGAAAATTTATCTAGTAATACTATAAGTACAAAGGCCATTATAAAAGATGAAATAATAATTTTAAAAATACTATTTAATAATTTATTTTGTAGAAGCAAATGTCTCCTTTTTTGTAAACAATATAAAAAAATTAAAACTCCTAACCAAGTTGAAATAGAAGTTGCTATCGGAATTATTAGGAATCCAATTTGATTAAACAAACTTAAGCTTATCACAACGTTTAAGAAAACAATAAAAGAAGAAATATAAAATGGAGTTTTGGTATCATCTCTTGCGAAAAAAAAATTAGATAAAACTTTTACTAATGCAAATGCTACCACCCCTAAACCAAAAAACATTAAGGCTTTAGATGTTAATCTAACGTCCTCTATAGTGAAGGAACCGTAACCAAATAAACCGTTAATTATTTCATCTGCAGCGATCACCAAACCCATACTTGCAGGTATAGATAATAGCAATGATAATTGTATAGATTTATTTTGAATATTTGAAACTTTTGAAAAGTTTTTTGACTTCAATGCTTTTGAAAGCACTGGCAAAGAAACTGTTCCAACCGCTATTCCAGCTATTGCCAAATTAATTTGATATACTCTATCAGCATAATATAAGTATGAGACTGCACCTGTCTGAAAAGATGCAATTATTGTACCTACTAAAATATTTATTTGAGTAACGCCAGATGAAAAAATACTTGGCAATAATCTTTTAAAGAAGAATTTTACTTTACGGGAAATTTTAAAATTAAATTTTAAATTTGGTTTATAAAACTTGTAAGTAAAATAAATCAAGAATAATAATTGAATAATACCTGCTAATGTAACTCCATAGGAGAGTTGTTTTGCTATATCTAAATCTAGAAAATAAGAGACCAAAATACTTATTATCAGAATAATGTTTAAAATTATTGGCGCAGCGGCAGCGGCAGCAAACTTATTATTAGAATTTAAAATTCCTGAAAAAAAAGAAGATAAACTTACAAATAACAAGAAAGGAAATGTAATTCTTGTAAATTCAACCGCAAGGTTGAATTTGATATTGTCAGCAATAAACCCAGGAGCAATTAGATATACTAAAAGGGGTGTAAAAATTTCTGCAAGAGTCACAATTACAATTAATGTAATTACAAGAAGACTTAAAACATCATCAGCAAATGTTTTTCCTGTCTGTTTGCTTTTTAGTTTAGATGAAGTATAGCTAGGTATAAAAGCAGCATTGAATGTTCCTTCTGCAAAAAGACGCCTAAAAGTATTTGGTAATCTAAAAGCAACAAAAAATGCGTCAGCAAATATTGAAGCTCCTAAAAAAATAGCTATTAAAATATCTCTTAAGTAGCCTAAAATTCTGCTTATTAGAGTAAAAAAACCGAAAATTGAGGCTGATGATAGCAAGTTCATATTTAATCTAAATTAAGCCATAAATTTATAGTGAATTTACATTCTTTATATTACATACTCATTAAATTAAATGCCAAAGAAAACGGAAATTGATCATTATTCAGATAAAGAAGCACTTGATTTTCATATAAAGGGGAAGTCAGGCAAAATTGAGGTTAATTCAAGCAAACCTCTCACGACTAAAAGAGATCTTTCCTTAGCATATTCTCCAGGAGTTGCAGCTCCAGTAAAAGAAATCGCAGAAAATCCTGACCTGGCTTATGATTATACTAGCAAAGGAAATTTGGTGGCAGTAATTAGTAATGGTTCAGCTATTTTAGGATTAGGTAATTTAGGGGCTCTAGCATCAAAGCCTGTGATGGAGGGAAAAGCTGTTTTGTTTAAGAGATTTGCTGATATCGACTCAATTGATATAGAGATAAACAATAATAATCCCGACTCAATTATTGAAACAATAAAAAATATTGGTGGTACTTTTGGAGGAATAAACTTAGAAGATATTGCTGCTCCAGATTGTTTTATAATTGAACAGAAATTAAAACAGCTATTAGATATTCCTATTTTTCATGATGACCAACATGGCACAGCCATTATCACGACTGCTGCATTAATAAATGCTTTAGATATATCTAAAAAAGAAATTCAAAAAGTTAAGGTAGTTGTTAATGGTGCAGGTGCTTCCGCACAAGCCTGCGCTAATCTATTTAAAAGTTCAGGAGTTAAAAATGAGAATATCATTATGTGTGATAGCAAAGGTGTAATATACAAAGGGAGAAAAAATATTGATCAATTTAAATCTGCACATGCTGTTGAAACAGACCTGCGAACTTTAGATCAGGCTATGAAAGGAGCAGATGTTTTTCTTGGATTATCTGCAAAAGACGTTGTTTCAAAAGAAATGGTTAAATCGATGTCCAAAAATCCAATAATTTTTGCGTGTGCTAATCCTGATCCTGAAATAAAGCCAGAATTAATCCAAGAAACAAGATCGGATGCAATAGTCGCAACTGGTAGATCAGATTATCCAAATCAGGTAAATAATTTGATTGGATTTCCTTACATTTTTAGAGGCGCTTTAGATGTTAGAGCCAAGGAAATTAATGAGGATATGAAAGTTGCAGCAGCTAAAGCAATTGCTTTACTTGCTCGTGAAAATGTTCCAGATGAGGTTGTTTCAGCTTATGGTGGAGATAGGCCAAGATATGGAAAAGATTATATAATACCTTCAACATTTGACCCTAGATTAATAAGTGTAATTCCAGCAGCTGTAGCAGAGGCTGCTATGAGAAGTGGAGTGGCAAGAAAAAAAATTGAAGATTTGGAAGTCTACAAAGATCAACTTACTAATAGACTTGATCCAACAATGTCTTTGATGCAAGGAATTAACGCAAAAGTTAGGAAAAATCCTAAGAGAGTAATTTTTGCTGAGGGTGAAGACGAGAATATGTTGAAAGCCGCAATAGAGTTTGGAAGAAATAAGTTGGGTACACCAATACTTATTGGAACCGAAAAAAGAATTAAGGAGCAACTTAAAAATATAGGTTTTGATGAAAACTATAAAATCGAAATCGTCAATTCTACCGATAAGCAAAAAAGAGAAAAATATGTTAAACATTTGTATAAAAAACTTCAGAGAGAGGGTCAGCTAGAAAGAGACGTTGATCGTTTAATTAGAAATGAAAGAATAGCTTGGGGAGCTTCAATGATTGCATGTAAAGATGCAGATGCAATGGTAACCGGAAATATCCGACATTACGCTGCATCGATAGAAAAATTAAAAAAAGTGACTGAACCAAGACCTGGTGAAGAAATATTTGGAATGACAATGATTACTTTAAAAGGAAAAACGATACTTGTCGCTGACACTAATGTTCAAGACTTTCCTTCGCCAGAACGATTAGTCAAAGTTTCAAAATCTTGTGTGAGAGTAGCCCGATTATTTGGCTTTGATCCAAAAGTGGCTTTTTTATCCCACTCAACATTTGGTAAACCAATTTCTAAAAATACTAAACATGTTAGAGATGCAATAGATTTGCTTAAAAAAGAGAAAGTAGATTTCGATTTTGATGGTGAAATGCAGCCTGACGTTGCCTTAAACCCAATCTATAAAGACATCTATCCTTTTTCAAAAATTGTAGGAAATGCGAATATTCTTATTATGCCAGCTTTACACAGCGCAGCAATTTCTACAAAACTAATGAAAGTTTTTGGAGGTGGAAAACTAATCGGCCCATTGCTTATAGGATTAGGATCTCCCATTGAAGTGGCTCCCTTAAGAGCAAGCACCTCGGAGATTTTGAATTTAGCTTCCATTGCAGCTTATTCATCAGATGTAATTGATTACTCTAATTAAAGTTTATTTCTACTTAATTCAGAGGCCAAATAGATTGAAGGGTAAATATTTTTAACATCATATATTTTATTTGCTTCATTAATTACCTCCTTTTTTTCGGCTTCATCCATTGCAATACCAAATATATAAATATTTTTATTGATTGTTTCTAAGGTATAATTTCTCGCTTTTGTTTTTTTGTTAAAAATTAATGCTGATCTTAATTGACTTGTTATTAACACATCCTTTGCTGTTTTTTTGAAACTGGTTTGTCCTTTGATAGTTATAGCATTTTTAACTGATCTTACTCCTTTAGTTTCCCACGCCATTTTTGTAATTTTAATTTTTTCTTCAGGTTCATCTACTTTTCCAGATAGAAATATATTGCCATCTCTAACCTCTGAACTAATTGAAATAAAATATTTTTTATCAGCTAATGCTAATCTAGCACTTAAATTTTTTTGCATAATGGTATCGTCGATTTGCATTCCGATTGTCCTAGGATCAAAAGTAATATCAACTCCAGCACCAAATTGTCCTATTGAAGTACAGGAAGCCAACATAGAAAAAATCAAAATACTAAATATTTTTTTCATCTTTTACTTTTAAACATAATTTGTATATTTCTTTTTTATTTTTTGTAAGTTTTTCTGTTTTAACAATTAGATCAACTGTATCTTTCACGCTATATTTTTTTAAGTATTTTTTTGCATTGTTGATAATTTTTTCTTTATTTAGGGTATCTTTTTTTTTTGCGCTTTCAGAAATTACTATTGTTAATTCACCCTTCAATTGATTTTTAAAATTTTGAAGTTCTTTAATTTCACTGCGAAAGAAAAACTCATGTAATTTTGTCATTTCCTTACCAATTAAAATTTTTCTATCTATAAAATATTTTCTAAATTTATAAAAATAAAATTTACTTTTGAGAGATGGTATAAAAAAGACAATTGAAAACTTTTGATTAGATAAAGTGCTCAGAACTTTGTCTAATTCTTTCTCAGTTTTTGGAAGAAAACCATAAAATAAAAACTGATCACTAAAACCTGAAACACTTATAGCTGTAGTGACGGAGGATACTCCTGGTATTGGAATTATTTTTATGTCTTCTTTAATGCATTCATTAATTAATATACGGCCAGGATCTGATAGCAATGGAGTTCCAGCATCAGAAATTATCGACAAAATTTTGCCGTTATTAATATACCCAAGTATATTTTTTAGTTCTTTTTTTTCGTTAAACTTATGATAAGAGACTAATTTTTTTGAAATCTTAAGATGATTCATTAGTTTTAAAGAATGTCTAGTATCTTCACAAAGTATAATGTCGGATTTTTTCAATACCTCAATAGCTCTTAATGTTATATCATCAAGGTTTCCAATAGGAGTAGAAACGATATATAAGCTATTTGATGATAGTTTCATGATATGAAAAAAACAATTTTAATAATTTTATCTTATCTAATATTATTTATTAATTCTAATACATTTAGTTCTGAAAAAAATGAAAATTTAAAAATAGGTTTATTAGCTCCTCTTTCTGGTGAATATTCTGAGCTTGGTTATTCACTTTTATACTCTCTACAGTTAGCTTTGGATGAAATAAATGATGAAAATGTTTACATCATACCTAGAGATGCTGGATTTAATAATAAAGAAAAGTTAAATGCCGCAATACAAGAAATTAAATCTGAGGGCGCTAATGTTATAATAGGTCCAATAAGTCACGAGGATTTTGTCGAGGCTAAGAAATATAATGATATAACTTTTATCTCACCATCTAATGTCTCTCCGGAGTTTACAAATAATATTATTAGTGTTGGCATAAGTTTAGAGTCTCAGTTAGTTACTTTAAATAATTTTTTAAAAAAACAAAAAAAAAATAAAACCGTCATAATGTTTCCCATAAATCAATATACAAATTTTGTAGAAAAAAAACTTCGAAAGCTTAATTACGAAAATGTAAGAGTTTTTAAATACAATCCAAATCCAGAAGTTTTAACAGGAGAAATAGAAAAGTTAACTAATTATTCCCAAAGAAAAAAAAATTTAGAATTAAGAAAAAAAATGTTTGAGGATAAGGAAGATGAGCAATCAATTAGACAGCTTGAAAAGTTGGAGCAACTTTACACTTTGGGAGAAGTAAATTTTGACTCGGTTATCATTATTGACTTTGGAAATAATTTAAAAAGTGTATTAACATCTTTAGTCTATACAGACGTTGATCAAAAAAAAGTTTTATTTACTACAGTAAATCAATGGTTCGATGAAAGTATTTTTTACGAAAATTCAATTCAAAATCTTTATTATCCATCAATTAATTATGATGAGTTTAAAAAATATAATGATAATTACTTTAAAAAGTTTAATAAATATCCCAACGAAATTACTATTTTAACATATGATGCATTGGGTCTTATTTATTATGCGTGGAAAAAAAATGGCGAAATTAGATCTGTAAATGATTTTCTATTTAAAAATAAAATAAAAGGTAAAATAGGAACTTTTAGTTTCACTGATAAAAAAGTAGTTCAAGAGCTAAATATTTACAAAACAGAGAAGAATAAATTTATAAAATTTTAATTTTTTTTTTTAATTTTTTATAAGCTAAAAATCTATGATCTAGTTTTATTTTTTTGTAATATGTCATTTGTCCAAAAGTAATTTTGTAACCTCTAGGAATAAATATTGGATCATATCCAAATCCGTTATTTCCTAATATTTTTTTAGATATAACTCCATTTAACTTGCCTTCGACAGTAACCAATTTTTTTTGGGGGATTTTTATTGAGAGACTGCAGACAAAAGTAGCCGATCTATTTTTTTTTCCCTCTAATTTTTTAAGAATAAATTTCATAGCCTTATAAAAGCTTCCTTTTTTCTTGGCAAGTCTAGCAGAGTATATTCCTGGACTATTACTAAGAGTCTTAATACACAACCCAGAGTCATCTGATATAACAGCGTAATCTACAAATTTAGAAAAAAAATTAGCTTTTAGTTTCGAATTTGATGAAAAAGTTTTACCTGTTTCTTTTGGACTTGGGATTCTAAGCGAAATTGGCGATATCTTTTTATATTTTTTTGAAATTAAGTACGAAATTTCTTTAAATTTACCTTTATTATGTGTGCCTATTAATATTTTTTTCATTCTGACCTAGTATTTTTTAAATTATTTACTATATAGCAAATTAGATGTCAGAAGATAACGAAAAAAAAGTTGAAAAAGAAGAAACCTTTCAAAGCGAAACATCCGATAATAAATTGGATGATACCAGTTTAGATAAGAAATTAAAAGAAACTGAAGACAAATTATTAAGATCTTTAGCTGAAATCGAAAATCAAAGAAGGAGATTTGAAAAAGAAATAAAAGACGCATTTGAATTTGGTTCTTTTAATTTTGCAAAGGAAAGTTTGGCGATATTAGACAACCTGACTAGAGCAAAAAATGCAATTAAAACCGATGAGGTTTTAAAAACAAATAAAGATTTAGACAAATTTTTAGAGAACATTTCCATAATTGAAAAAGATTTAATTTCTATATTTGAAAAAAATGGGATTAAAAAAATTGATGTGAATGGTAAAAAATTTGAC
Organism: uncultured Pelagibacteraceae bacterium; assembly: GCA_902610975.1. Taxonomy (GTDB): domain Bacteria; phylum Pseudomonadota; class Alphaproteobacteria; order Pelagibacterales; family Pelagibacteraceae; genus Pelagilacustribacter. Next base: position 93,336 of record CACLXL010000003.1, on the reverse strand, counting down.
CCCAATTTTCATCAAGCAATGGCAGAAATTGAAGATGATAACTCAGAAATTGGGACCATCGTTCAAGAAATACAGCCAGGCTATATGTTGAGTGAGAGGTTGTTAAGACCAGCATTAGTGGGGGTTGCTAAGAAAAAAAATTCAAAAAATGAAGAAAAAAGTGAAAAAAAAGAGAAAAATTAACCTTGTAGATGAAAAAAAAACACCCATATAAGTCCATGCTAAGGAAAAATAATTATGAGTAAAGTAATCGGAATAGATTTAGGAACAACAAATTCATGTGTAGCTATAATGGATGGCTCGCAAGCAAAAGTTTTAGAAAACGTTGAGGGTGCTAGAACTACTCCCTCTGTAGTAGCTTTTTTAGAAAATGATGAAAAATTAGTCGGACAACCTGCAAAAAGACAAGCCGTAACTAATGCAGGTGACACTATTTTTGCTGTAAAAAGATTAATAGGAAGAAAATTTGATGGCCCATCAGTTCAAAAAGATATTTCAAAAGTCCCTTATAAAATAGTTAAATCAGATAATGGTGATGCTTGGGTAGAAGGAAAAGGGAAAAAGTACTCACCTGCACAAATCTCTGCATTTGTTTTACAAAAAATGAAAGAGACTGCAGAAAAGTATTTAGGCCAAGCAGTAACTAAAGCTGTAATAACCGTTCCAGCATATTTCAATGACTCTCAAAGACAAGCTACAAAGGATGCAGGCAAAATAGCTGGATTAGAAGTTTTAAGAATCATTAATGAACCAACAGCGGCATCACTTGCTTACGGGCTAGATAAAAAAGGTGGAAAGAAAATTGCTGTGTATGATTTAGGAGGTGGTACTTTCGATATTTCAATTTTGGAAATCGGTGATGGAGTATTTGAAGTTAAATCTACAAACGGTGACACTTTCTTAGGTGGTGAAGACTTTGACGATGCTATAGTTGAATATCTTGCTTCCGAATTTAAAAAAGATAATGGAATTGATTTAAAAACAGATAAACTTGCTCTTCAAAGATTAAAAGAAGCTGCTGAAAAAGCTAAAATTGAATTATCCTCTGCGGCTCAAACTGAAATTAACTTGCCATTTATAACTGCCGATAAAAATGGACCTAAACACTTAAATTTAAAATTTACCAGAGCAAAACTTGAGGCATTAGTTCAAAGTTTGGTTGATAGAACATTAGAACCATGTAAAACAGCTTTAAAAGACTCAGGTTTTTCTGCAGCTGAAATCAACGAGGTAGTTCTTGTAGGGGGAATGACGAGAATGCCAAAAATAATCGAGACTGTTAAAAATTTTTTCGGAAAAGAACCTAATAAAAGTGTTAATCCAGACGAAGTAGTTGCTATGGGCGCAGCTATTCAAGGTGGTGTCTTACAAGGTGATGTTAAAGACGTATTGCTTTTAGATGTTACCCCATTATCACTTGGTATTGAAACTCTGGGTGGAGTATCGACAAAACTCATTGAAAAAAATACTACAATTCCAACAAAGAAGAGTCAGGTTTTTTCAACTGCAGAGGATAATCAGCCAGCTGTTTCTATAAGAGTTTTACAAGGTGAAAGAGAAATGGCTGCCGATAATAAAATTCTTGGAAATTTTGAATTAGTTGGTATTCCACCTGCACCAAGAGGAACTCCACAAATAGAGGTTACTTTTGATATCGATGCCAATGGTATAGTAAGTGTATCCGCAAAAGATAAAGGTACAGGTAAAGAGCAAAAAATACAAATACAGGCCTCTGGAGGTCTATCTGATGAGGAAATTCAAAAAATGGTTAAAGATGCAGAGGCTAATAAAGAGGCAGATAAAAAGAAAAGAGAGTCCGTTGATGTTAGAAACCAGGCTGATAGCTTAGTTTTTTCTACAGAAAAAAGTTTAAAAGAACATGGTGATAAAGTTTCAGCAGAAGAAAAGAAAGCCATAGAAAGTGGTATAGCTGACCTTAAAAAATCTTTAGAAGGCACTGACGTAGATGATATTAAGAAAAAAACACAGAGTTTAATTCAAGTTTCTATGAAACTTGGTGAAGCAGTATACAAAAGCCAACAAAAACCAAATAAAGATGACAAAGATGCTGGTGGACCAAAAGATTCTAAACCTGGTGAAAAAGACAATGTTGTAGACGCAGATTTTGAAGACGTAAAAGAAGATAAAGAAAAAAGCGCCTAAGATAAAAAATAAGGAGACGTCCTGTGGCTAAAAGAGATTGTTATGATGTCTTAGGTATCCCGAGAGGAGCTTCAAAAGACGATATAAAAAAAGCTTACAGAAAATTAGCATTAAAATATCATCCAGACAAAAATAAGGGCGATAAGGCTTCGGAAGAAAAATTTAAAGAGGCTAGCGAGGCATACCACATACTTTCTGATGATAAAAGAAAAGCTAATTATGATCAATTCGGTCATGCCGCTTTTGAAGGTGGAGGGAGCGGCGGTGGATTTCAAGGATTTGGAGGATTTGATAGTTCCTCTTTCTCAGATATTTTTGAAGATTTCTTTAGTGATTTTGGTGGCAGCTCCTCTAGAAGAACTAGTAATAGAGGAAATGATTTAAGATACGATGTCAGTATAAGCTTAGAAGATGCCTACAGAGGAACTGAAAAGAATGTAAGGTATACAACTTATAAATCTTGCAAATCATGTTCGGGAAGTGGTGCAGCAAAAGGATCAAAACCTATTAGATGCGATTACTGTTCTGGAAGAGGAAAAGTGAGAACCAATCAAGGCTTCTTTACAGTTCAACAAACTTGTCCTCAATGTAGTGGTTATGGAGAAATGATTAGTACACCATGTAATATTTGTAGTGGAAATGGAAAAACACAAGCTAATGAGAGCGTCTCAGTGAAAATTCCAAAAGGTGTGGACGATGGAACAAGAATAAGGCTATCTGGTAAAGGAGAAGCTGGCTCGAAAGGTGGCTCAAATGGAGATTTATACTTATTTATATCCATAGATAATCATAATATATTTAAGAGATCAGACGAAAATTTATATTATGAATTGCCGATTTCATTTTCAGACGCTGCACTAGGTACTTCTGTGGAGGTGCCTTCAATAGATGGAGGAAAATCGAAAATCAAAATTCCTTCAGGAACACAACACGGAAAACAATTAAGATTAAAAGGCAAAGGTATGCCAATTCTGAGAAGAAGTTTATTTGGCGATCTTTACATTAGAGTTGTCACTCAGGTGCCAACATCGCTATCTAAAAGACAAAAGGAAATATTAGAAGAATTTAATGAAATAGAGGCTAATAAACCTGATCCAGTGATTAAAAGCTTCTTTGAAAAGGCTAAAAAGTTCTGGAAGAAAAACTAGTTTAAATGGGTACTGATCAAATAATGTCTGCAATATTTCTTATTGCAGTGCTTGTTTTAATCTTACCTGGTTTTTTATCCACCAATAATAAGTTAAAACAATTTTTAAATAATTTATCTATCTGGACTATAATTGTACTTCTGATTATTGTAATTATTTACTTAATTAAATAATGAAAAAAATTAAATTAGCAATATCAGGATGCATGGGAAGAATGGGCCAACAGCTCATTAAATCGGCAAGTAAAAATAAAATTTTTAAGATTGTATCTCTTACTGAAAACAAAAAAGTAAATAAAAAAATTTTCGGAATAAAACCTGAGTTGAACTCAGAACATGTTTTTAAGAATGCAAACATAATTATAGACTTTACTGTTCCCAAATGTACGTTAGAAATTCTTAAAATTGCTGTAAAACAAAAAAAGAAAATTGTGATTGGTACAACAGGTTTTACTAAAAAAGAGGAAAAATTGATAAAAGGACATTCAAAAAAAATTCCTATTTTAAAAGCTGGAAATATGAGTTTAGGTGTAAATTTACTAATATACCTGACTGAAATTACATCAAAATCATTAGGAAAAAGTTTTTTGAGTAAAATTTATGAAATACATCACAAACACAAAATTGATTATCCATCAGGCACAGCACTAATGTTAGCTAAAGGAATTGCATTAGGAAAAAAGAAAAACTTTTATAATATTATAGGAAAAAAATACCTTAATAAAAAATCATTTCCTTACGGAAATAAAATAAATTTCAACTCTATAAGAAAAGGCGAAGTGATTGGCGAACATGAAGTGACATTTTCTAGTGGAAAAGAAATTGTTACTTTAAACCATGAATCTTTTGATCGAGCTCTTTACTCTGAAGGTGCTCTAACTGCTGCTAAGTGGTTATCTAATAAAAAACCAGGTCTTTATTCTATGAGAGATCTTTTAAACTTTAAGTGAATATTAAAAAAAAAGCTAAGTTTATTATAAAAATATTAAATAATACATATCCAAATATTAAAGTTCCTCTTAATTATAAAAATACATTTACTCTTTTAATTTCAGTCCTTCTCTCTGCGCAGTGCACTGATGTAAACGTTAATAATGTTACTAAAAAAATTTACCCGAAATTTAATAAACCTGAACATTTTGTAAAATTAGGAAGAAGAAGAATTGAAGGTTTAATAAAAAAAATTGGAATTTTTAGGGTAAAAGCGAAAAGTATATTTTATTTGTCAAAAACATTAGTTAAAAAATATAAGGGAAAAGTACCCAAAACATACGAGGAGCTGGAACAACTGCCTGGTGTCGGACATAAAACAGCTAGTGTTGTAATGTCTCAGGGATTTGGTTTTCCTGCCTTTCCCGTAGATACACACATACACCGGCTTGCCCAAAGATGGGGTCTTACAAATGGTAAAAATGTTTTTCAAACAGAAAAAGATTTAAAGAATATTTTTCCCAAAAAATGTTGGAATCGACTTCATCTACAAATTATTTGGTATGGTCGTGAATATTGTAAAGCTAGAGATTGTTATGGTATAACTTGTAAAATATGTAAAGCTTGTAATCCAAATAGAAGAAAACCTATTAAAACAAAAAAAGCATAGATGAAAATTTTAGGAATTGGTAACGCTATTGTTGATGTAATTTGTAAAGTCGACGATAAATTTATCACTCAGAACAGTTTAACAAAAAGTACAATGAAACTGGTAGATGAATATGAATTTAAGAATTTATTATCTTCATTAAAGATAGAGGAAACTGTATCTGGGGGCTCAGTTGCAAATACAATAGTTGGTCTTTCACAACTTGGGAATGAGGTAGGTTTTATAGGCAAAATAAGTGATGATGATTTAGGTAATAAATACGAAAATGGTTTAAAAAAAGAGAGTGTTAAATTTTTATATTCTAAAAAAAAAGAGAGTATACCTACTGGAACTTGCTTAATATTAGTTACTCCAGACGCTGAGAGAACAATGGTAACTTTTCTTGGCACTGCCGGGAAGATCAGTGAGAAAGATATTGATATTTCTTCAGTAAGAAAAAGTGAAATATTATTTTTAGAGGGATATCTTTGGGATGAAGGTGAGCCCAAGAAAGCTTTTGAGATAGCGATCGATAACGCAAAAAAAGTTGCCATGTCTCTATCGGACTTATTTTGTGTCGAAAGACACAAACCTCATTTTATAGAATTGGTCAAAAATAAACTGGACATTACTTTTGCAAATGAACAAGAAATTATGTCCCTTACAAATTCAAAGGATTTAGAACAAGTAATAGAATTCTCAAAGAATATAAACAAATTAATTGTAGTAACTAGAGGTAATAAAGGAGCCATTGCAATTAATAAAGATGAAGTTACAGAGTGCAGTGCACTTAAGATTGATCACATCAAAGATCTAACTGGTGCAGGAGACTTATTTGCGAGCGGTTTTTTACATGGTTTTATCAATAATAAATCTACAAAGGAAAGCTTAGAAAAAGGGGCAGAAATGGCCTCGAAAATTATTCAGGTTATCGGTGCAAGGCTAAGCTAATTAATTGATTTTTAAGAATAAATTGGATTAACTTTCTTTCTTTTATAACTACCTTTACCCTTTTTAGGTTTAACAACTCTTTTTCTATACTTAGGTGAAAATAAATCTTTTGCAAATTTATTTCTTTTTTTCAAAACGAATAACCGTTTTTATAATTTAGGATAAAATTTTCATCCATAAATTTTTTACTAATCTTTTTTCTCAGCCTATAAATATGTGTCTCTACGGTATGTGTGTCAGCATTTGTAGAGTAGTTCCAGACTGAAGATAAAATTTTATTTTTGGAAATGGGTTCAGCGCTGTTTAATAATAATTCGATAAGCTTAATTTCTTTTTCTGTTAGAATAACGAAATTATTTTCTTTAAACAACCTTTTTTCATTTTTATCCATAAAATACTCTTTAACTTTAATTGAAGAATTGTGGAAAAATTTTTTTTTTGCTACTATCTTTTCAACTGTATTGTTTATTTCTTTAAGTGTTGTGGGGATCTGCAAATGCTCGTCATAATCAATAGATGGTTTTTTATTTTTACTAGAAACAAAAATTTTTAAAGAGTGACTTTTACTAATCTGATTTTTTTTTTTATTATCCTTAAGTGATTCTTCATGAAACAGAATAATGTCGAATTTTTTATCCTTAAAATCAGAAAAATGATTAAACTTTAAAAAAGGTTTAAGTTCATTTAATGTGGATATAAATGAAGAAGGGCCAAAAATTAGAACATTTAATTGATGCATATTACAATTAACAAAAATTATCTTACTTTTAACAATTTTAAAGTAAAATGTGCAATAGGTAAGAAAGGTATTGGGTATAAAATAAAAGAAGGGGATCTTAAAACCCCAGTAGGACAGTATAAAATCAAATACCTTCTTTATAGAAAAGATAGAGTAAAAAAATTAAAAACTAAATTAAGAAAAATTATTATTACAAGGAAAATGGGCTGGTGTAATGATCCTAAGTCTAAAAGTTATAATCAATTGATAAGACTGCCTTTTAACTATACCTATGAAAAACTTTTCAGAAAAGAAAATACTTATGATTTAATTCTTGTATTAAATTTCAATATGAATCCAGTAATTAAGAACAAGGGTAGTGCAATCTTCATTCATGTTGCTAAAAAGAAATTTAATAAAACTGAGGGATGTGTTGCTATAACAAAACAAAATCTTTTAAATATCATTAAAAATTTAAAGATAAATACTAAAGTTAAGATCGAGAACCAAAAATAGAACTGCCAATTCTGACAAATGTTGCGCCATATTTTATTGCATCTATATAATCAGATGACATACCCATACTAAGTTCTGGTAAAGCAAGAGATTTATTCAATTCACTTAGAGACTTGAAGTATTTTTTAGTATCATTATCATTTGGTGGAATCACCATAAGCCCAAGAATATCAAGACGAGCATTATTAACACAATAGTTATAAAAAGACTCTACCTCGTTAACGTGTATACCAGATTTTTGAATTTCATTACCAATATTAACTTGAATAAAATATTTTAGTCGCTTATCTAAGTTAGTCTGATGTTTTGATAAAATATCTGCTAATTTTTGACTATCAACAGAGTGGATATAATCAAAAAGTCTTATCGCATCTCTGGCTTTATTGGTTTGGAGTTTTCCTATTAAATGTAATTTTAATTTACTATTATTAGATTTTAATTCACTCCATTTTGTCACCGCCTCTTGAACTCTGTTTTCACCATAGTGTTCATGTCCATGCTCAATTAATGGTTTTATATGTTCAAGAGAAAACGTTTTGCTTACAGCAACAATATTTATCTTCTGTTTTAAACTCAGTCTTCTAATATTAGAATTTATTTTTTCAAAACTTTCAATTATGTTGTTCATATGTTTATTTTAAAAAAAAAATATTTTTTAATTATTGAAAGTATAAAAGATATAGAATTAATAAACATTAAAAAACGTAACAAATTTATAATAATTTACAGAAATCTTGGAAAACAAGAAGATATTTCAAAATTAAAAAATTTCAGAAAAAAATGTAAATTAAAAACAATTAAGTTTTTTGTTGCAAATAATATAAAACTAGCAGTCAAATTAAATTCTGATGGAATATATCTTTCAAGTAAAAATTATTGTTATAAGCCTTTAAATCTGAAGAGATTAAACTATGAAATCATAGGGTCAGCACACAACCATTTAGAGATTCAAACAAAAAGAAAACAAGGCTGTAAAGTTATATTATTTCCAAGATTATTTAGAGTTACTTACAAGCCTCAAATGTCGTTCTTAGGAGTAAATAAATTCAACCAATTTTCCTTAAAGAGTATTCTTACTTTAGTACCATTAGGTGGTATCAATCTATCCAATATTAATAAGTTAAAAATAATAAAGTCTGAATTTTTAGCTGTTATGTCTGACATAAAAAAAAAGCCGGCTAATATAATTAACCGGCTTTTTTAAAATTATTAACTTTTTCCTATTAGAAAGAAATAGCTAATGAAACAACTGTTTGACTCTCAGTTTTTCCTGCTGTGTAGTCTGCGTTATCAACTTCAACGTCAGCTATACCAATTGTAGCACCACCAATAGTGTAAGCTAATTGGATTGACTCTTGTTCCATAGCTACTATTGTTTTAGTACCAGCTGTAGCAGCAACAGCTACTGCAGCTCTAGTATTTTTCTCTGACTCATCGTTGTTGTAAGATACTGATAAATTATCATTTACGTCAAACTGAACTCCGTAGAATTTGTTTTCGTAGTAGATAGTTTCATCATTTGCAGCTGCACCAGTAGCGGCTTGGTAACCACCTTCTGTGTAACCTACTGAGAATTGACCCATTGTATATTTAGCACCTAAGTTAGCTGATATACCGTCATCTCCGTTAGCATCTCCACCTTCACTGTTAGTTTCTGCAATTGAACCTTTGATAGATAAACCATCAATTGGTGCTGCAGATACTTGCGCCATAGTTAAGTCTCTACCTTCAGCTTGCGTTGCTGGTAAACCAGAATCTGCTTTAGCTGATAGCATGCCTGTTGCATTCATGTTTGGTACAAAACCTAGTTTTACACCGATACCGAATGGTAACAAGTCTGCTGGCGTGTGGTATTGAATGTTTGAATAACCATCAACATCGTATGAATGTACGAATGAAGAAGGTGATGCATAGTCAAAACCTGTTCCTAATGCACCAATACCGTGTGCTAATTCAGCTGACATTCCACCTTCAGAAACGTACAAACCAATTGTACCCATGTCTGTTCCGATTTCTAATCTTGTGTCATCGTTAGCTGCACCAGCATCATCTAATTGCACTTGGTATTTCCAAGTGAAACCATTGTCTAGCTCACCACTTGCTGTGAAGTCTAGCTCGTTAGAGATACCTATGTTCTTACCGCTTGAAGCATCATCACCGTTTGTTACGTATGTTGCTGTAGCACCACCAGTTACTGCCATCTCACCTGCGTAAGAAGGAGCCATAACTAATGCAGAAAATAGAATACCTACTAATAGTTTAGATATATTTTTCATATTTTTCCTTTATGTTATTGTTTAAATTGTAATTACAATTTGATGGTAAATTATAGGAATTATGCTAAAAATCACGAAATATGCTATTTTTTGGGCAAATTTAAAGTATCTGTTGCAAAAATATCACCAATTTTATCCCTTATTTTACAAAATAATTAGAATTAATTAAAAATTTGATAAAATAGTTTTTCAAGCTAATTTTTAATGTAATACCTTACTCAGATGTTTAAATTCAATTTTAAATTTTCAAATATTTTAATCTTTTTTTGTTTAGCTTTGATGGTTGGCTGTAACAAAAATAATACAAAAATGGATCCTAATAGACCAATTGGGGCTGAAGAAAAAAGAAAAAAAAATATAGAGGAAGGACGAGGAGCTTCAATAGGTTCTATTCTTGGACGAGCCGGTGGCACTAATTATGAGTTTAGCACTTCAAATCCTATGTGGAGAGCGTCTCTAGAAACATTAGATTTTTTACCTTTAGCAACTGTAGATTATTCTGGTGGTGTGATTATTACAGACTGGTATTCAGAAAATAACTTAGATGAATCGATCAAAATAACTTTGAGATTTCTTTCTAATGAAATAAGGAGTGATAGTTTAAAAATAATTCTTCACAAAAAGTCTTGTGATAAAAACATGAACTGCAAAACAAATATAATAAATACTAGCACAATCAAAGATGAATTGCGTTCTACAATTTTGAGGAAAGCATCATTATTCGAAAAAACCGACAAACAAAAAAAATAGTCTAATGGAAAGATTTAGTTTCCGAGAAATCGAAAAAAAATGGCAAAATACTTTCTCAAAAGAAAACCTTTATACTAAAGGTGGTAAAAAATTTTATTGTCTAGAAATGTTTCCATATCCTTCTGGAAAAATTCACATGGGTCATGTGAGAAATTATACTATTGGGGATGTAATTGCTAGGTACAAATATTTGAATGGTTTTAGTGTACTACATCCAATGGGTTGGGATGCATTTGGTTTACCAGCAGAAAATGCATCCAAATCAAATAATCAACATCCAAAAGAATGGACTAAAAAAAATATTAGTACAATGAAAAACCAACTTAAACAGTTGGGATTATCAATCGATTGGAATTTAGAAATTTCTACCTGTGATAAAGAATATTATAAACACCAACAAGAGTTATTTATAGATTTCTATAATAATGGACTAGTTTCACGTAAAGAAACTTACGTTAATTGGGATCCCGTTGAAAATACAGTGCTAGCTAATGAGCAAGTAATTAATGGTAGAGGATGGAGGTCTAATGCTGTAGTTGAACGAAAAAAATTATCTCAATGGTTTTTTAATATAACTAAATTTTCCGATGATCTCCTTAAAGACTTAGAAAAGTTAAGCGGTTGGCCCGATAAAGTAAAGACAATGCAAAAAAATTGGATAGGTAAGTCTCAAGGTTGTGAGATAAATTTTAGATTATCGAATGATTTAAAAAAAAAGATTATTGTTTTTACCACTAGACCAGACACAATATTCGGTGCTAGCTTTATTGCACTATCAGTTGATCATTCGTTAAGCTCAAAATTTAAAAATGATAGAGATTTCCTTAAATTTAAGAATGAATGTAATAAAACTGGGACTACAGAAGAAGCATTAGCTAATGCAGACAAGCTGGGTTATAAAACTGGAATATTTGTTGAGCATCCCTTTATTAAAAATAAAAAAATACCAGTGTACTTCGCAAATTTTGTTTTGATGGATTACGGAACTGGTGCAATATTTGGTTGCCCTGCACACGATCAAAGAGATTTCGATTTTGCTAAAAAATATAAGTTAGAAATTTTAAAAGTCGTTTCAAATGGAAATGAAAATTCCAATTTAAAAGAGGCATATGTTGGAGGCGGTAAAATTATCAATTCTGATTTTCTTAATGGTCTTGATGTGATTAAAGCAAAAGAAAAAATAATTAAAGTAATCGAAGAAAAATCAATTGGAGAAAGTAAAACCCAGTTTAGATTAAAAGACTGGGGTATTTCTAGACAAAGATATTGGGGTTGCCCTATACCAATGATTTATTTAAAAGATGGAAGCGTAGTACCTGTTGACAAAAAAGATTTACCAGTTGAATTACCTGATGATATCGATCTTCAGGCCTCTGGAAATCCTTTGGACACCCATCCAAGTTGGAAAAAAACAGTGCATAAAGAAAGCGGTCAAGCTGCTATTCGTGAAACCGATACGCTCGATACTTTTGTGGACTCGTCGTGGTATTTTTTAAGATTTTGTTCACCAAATCACAAGAGTTCTCCCTTTGATGAAAAGGAAATTAATTATTGGATGCCTGTAGATCAGTATATCGGGGGTATAGAACATGCTATTTTACATCTATTATACTCACGCTTTTTTACCAAAGGTATCAGTAAATTTAAAAAAAATTTTAAAGTGAACGAGCCTTTCAAAAATTTATTTACTCAAGGAATGGTTTGTCACGAATCCTATAAAGATCAGAATGGCAATTGGTTATATCCAGATGAAATTGAAAAAATTGATCCTAATACTGTAATTAAAAAAATAGATAAAACAGAAGTGAAAGTTGGCCCGCCAGAGTCCATGTCAAAATCAAAAAAAAATACGATTGATCCTGAAACAATGATTAACCAATACGGAGCAGACTCAGTAAGATGGTTTATTTTATCCGATAGTCCTCCAGAAAAAGACATTCAGTGGTCAGATACTGGTGTAGCAGCAGCAAATAAATTTTTACAAAAAATTTGGAATTTAAATGTTACGATAATCAATAGAAGCGAAAAAAAAATTGATTTAATTATTGAAAAAAAGTTTGAAGATCAAATTAACAATTATATTTTTAAAATTGATAGCTCTATAAAAAACTTTAGATTTAACGTTTCAATTGCCCAATTTTATGAGATTTATAATTTTATAAAAACGTATTTGGAAGCTGATATCAGCAATGCGGTTTTAAAGAAAAACTTAATTTATATAATGAAACTTATGATACCGTTTACGCCACATTTAGCTCATGAATGTTTGGAATTAATGAAATGCAAAAACAAAAAAGGCTGGCCAAAAATTGACGAAAAAAAACTAGTATTGGATATTAAAATTGCAGTACAAATTAACGGAAAAACTAGAGACATTTTATCGATAAAAAAAGATCTTAATCAAAATGAAATTTATGAAAATATTTTGAAAAACTCTAACGCGAGAAAATACATTGAAAATAAAAAAATTAAAAAAACTATTTTTGTCAAAAACAAAATTGTAAATTACATAATTTAATTAAATGATAATGCTTAAAAGAACTTTCCAATATCTGTTTTTAACATTATTTCTTTTTGGATGCGGATACAAAGTTGTAAATTACTCTGAGCTAAATAATTTTGATATTGTCAGCATAGAAACCACTGGCAATAAAAGAATAAATTACAAAATAAAAAATAGGCTTTTGTTTAACTCTTCTAAGAATGATAAAAAAATAATTAAGATAAATCTTGAAACAACAAAGGAAAAAAAAGTTAAGGAAAAAAACATTAGAAATGAAATTACAAAATACCAAATCAATATTAAAGTAAAAGTTTCTTATAGTGTAATAAATAGTTTAAAGAAAGATCAATTCGAGATAATTAAATCTGGAAGTTACAATGTTGCAGACCAGCATTCTTATACTCTAGATAATGAAAAAAAAATTGTTGAATTACTTGTTGAAAATATAACAGATCAAATTTTAGATCAATTAAGACTGAAATTAAATGCAATATAAAAGTTACCTAATTGAGGATGATATTAACAAAATTAATGAAAATATAATTCTTTTTTATGGAGAAAATATCGGCTTGCAAAATGAGTTTAAAGATAAAATAAAAAAAGAAAAAAATATTGATATAATAAGTTTTAATCAGCAAGAAATATTGGGGAATACTAACGTCCTCTTTAATGAAATAAATAACATTTCACTATTTGTAGATAGAAAATATTTTATAATAAATATGTGCAATGACAAGATCGTAGAAGTTTTAAAACAAGTAAAAGACTTAGATAATCAAAAAATTTTCTTATTTGCAGATACGCTAGAGAAAAAATCAAAACTTAGAAATTTATTTGAAAAAACAAAAAGTTATGCTTCAGTACCATGTTACCCAGATAATGAGTTAACTATAAAAAAAATTGTGATGGAAAAACTAAAAGAATTTAAAAATCTAACCAATTTTAATATTAATATCATAGTAGAAAACAGCAACCTTAACCGAATAAAATTAAACAATGAAATAGAAAAAATAATAACTTATTTTCAGGATAAAAAGATTACAACAGAGGAATTACTGACTTTACTGAACGAGAAAGTTAATGATAATTTCAATAATTTGAGAGACGCATCTTTAATTGGGAATAAAAATAATACAAATAAGTTATTAACGGAGACAATAATAGATGCGGAAAAAAATATCTTTTATTTAAATGTATTAAATCAAAGACTTAACACTCTAAATGAATTAAACAACCTTAATAATGCTGAGAATCTTGAAAAAAAAATTAATGAGTTTAAACCCCCAATATTTTGGAAAGATAAACCTAATTTGATTGCTCAGGCTAAAAAATGGAATAAAATAAAGGTTAAAAGTATATTGGCTAAATCCTACAATCTAGAAAAAAAAATAAAAACGGATACAAATATTAATCATAAAATTTTATTAAAAAAATTAATTATTGATATTTGTGATACTGCTAATTCTTAGTCAAAAGATCAGAAATTAATTCAAATTGTTCTAAATCTTTGTACTCTATAGTGACTTTTCCTGAATTATTCTTTTTATTATTTATATGAACTTTTAATCCTAAATTACGCTCAATCCTTTCTTGTGCTTTTATTATATTAGTATCAACAACTTTATCCTTGTTTTGATTTTTTTTATTTCTAGTTAGATATTCTACTTTTCTAGCACTATAGTTTTTTGAAACTATTTCTTCTGCAATAGATGAGGCATTAGAAATTCCTATAAGGGGTCTTGCTTGACCAGAAGATAATGTGCCCTCCTCCAACATGCCAATCACGTCTTTAGGAAGAGTTAACAATCTAAGAGTGTTGCTCACATGACTTCTGCTTTTAGACATAAGTTTTGAAATACTTTCATGATCGTAATCGAATTCCTCGTTTAACCTTTTATAGCCTTTTGCCTCTTCAATAGGATTTAAGTCATCACGCTGAATATTCTCAACAATAGCTACCTCAAGCGATTCAACATCGCTTAGCTCAAGGATTGAAACAGGTATCTCATGCAAACCAGCTCGTTGAGCTGCTAACCAACGTCTTTCCCCAGCCACAATTTCAAACTTGCCACTTTGATTCTTCTTTGGTCTTACTGCAATTGGTTGAATTATTCCATTTTTCCTTATAGAATTAGCTAATTCTTCAAGTTTTTCCTCTTTAAAATTCTGTCTTGGTTGATAAGGGTTCCTGGATAAATCCGCAATTGCAACCATGTTGTTATTTGAAACTTGTAATTTCTCTTTAGGTGTAGAGTCTCCAAATAAAGCTGATAATCCCCTACCTAAACCTTTCTTTTTTCCTATGTTCATGCAGCGCTTTCAATTTGATTTTTTTTTAAAAATTCTTCAGCTAATTTAAAATAAGATTTACTTCCGACGCAATTTTTGTCATACACAACGCAAGGTAATCCATGTGAAGGTGCTTCAGATAAACGTACGTTTCTTTGAATAACAGTCTTATATACTTTTTCTTTAAAATAATTTCTAGCCTCTCTGTCAACCTCAGAAGAAAGTTTATTTCTTTTGTCAAACATTGTTAGTAAAATACCTCTAATCTTTAAACTTGGATTTAAATTTTCTTTTATGCGATCTATTGTTTTTACTAGTTGAGTAATACCTTCTAATGCAAAAAATTCTGTTTGAAGTGGTACCAACAATTCATCTGAGGCAACTAATGCCATTATAGTAAGCAAGCTTAGAGACGGTGGACAGTCAATAAAAATATTATCGTATTTTTTTAATAAACCTTCTTTTTTTGAATTCAAAATTTCTTTCAGTACAAATGCTCTGTTAGAGTCATTTGCAGTTTCTAATTCGAGACCAGAGAGATTTACATGAGAACCTATTAAATCTAAATTTTTAATATCAGTTTTCTGAATTATATTTTCAATATTTGTTTTTTTAATTAAAAGATTGTAAATATTTTTATCTTCATCATTATTGTTTTTACCTAGCCCAGTTGTTGCATTGCCTTGCGGATCTAAATCAATAACTAAATTTTTTTGGCCCATAATGGACAGTGAAGCAGCTAAGTTTATAACAGTAGTGGTTTTTCCCACGCCACCTTTCTGATTTATGATCGCTAGAGTCACAGGTGAAGACATTTACTTGTTAATCTCCATCAAAATTATTTTTGAATCTTTATTTGTCATGCTGCTTTCTAATTTATAAGGGTATTTTTTTGTTTTAAAAGAATTTTTTATTTCTTTCTGTGCATTTTGGCCTTTTAGAATCATTAATTTATGGGGTTTTTTCGCTATTTCACGTGAAACTTGTATTATTGAGTCTAATTTTTTGAAAGCCCTGCACATTAAAATTTCAGAATCTATAACTTCATCTCTGACATCTCCTAAAACCTCTGCATTTAAACTCAATTCCTTGATTACACCCGTTAGGAACCTTCTTTTTACTGGTGATTTTTCATATAATTTCACGTGAAAAGCCTTATTTTTATTGAATAAATCTACCACGAGACCCGGAAATCCTGCGCCAGTGCCAAGATCAGCCGCAGAATTGACATTAAAATCAATAAACTTAACCAATTGAGCTGAGTCAAGTATATGTCTATGCCAAATTTGATTTTCTGTGCTTTTAGCAATTAAATTATAATTTTGATTTTCTTTTAAAATCAAATTTGTGAACTTTTTAAGCTTTTCAATTGAGTGATCGCTAAAATTAAGACTCTTTTTGAGAATATTTATGACTTCAAGCTGCTGCATCAAGCAGTAGCTTTATATTTTAGTTTTTTAATATGCGAAAGAAGAATAATTATAGCTGCTGGCGTAACGCCATCAATACGAATGGCTTGACCTAACGTTTTAGGCTTCACTTGAAGCAACTTGCTCTTAATCTCATTAGATAGACCGCTCAGTTTTTCATAATCTATACCCTCAGGTATAATAACGGACTCATCTTTCTTAAAAGACTCTATATCTTTATCTTGTCTGTCCAGATAACCCATGTAATGGGCATCTGTTACAACTTGATTTTCAATAGGCCTTGGAAAACTAGGAATATCAGGAAAAACTTGCCTTATTTTTACCATATTTACTTTTCGCTGACCCATAATCTCTAAACAAGATCTTTTTACTCCATCCATAGCAATTTTAATATCATAATTCTTAGCTTGATTAGGTGATAAAAAATTATTTTTTAAAATTGAATTAAGAGCAAGAATATTTTTTTTCTTTTCATTAAATATTTTTTTTCTTTCAGGCTTCACTAAATTTAAATTGATCCCAAAATCAGTTAGTCTTTGATCAGCATTATCAGCTCTTAAAGTTAATCTATATTCGGCTCTAGATGTAAACATTCTATAAGGTTCTGTAACTCCCTTAATAATGAGGTCATCAATCATAACACCAATATAAGAAGTTGATCGATCTAAAATAAACTCCTCTTGGTTTCGAATTTTTAAAGCCGCATTAATGCCTGCTATTAGACCTTGAGCTGCAGCTTCTTCATACCCTGTAGTTCCATTAATTTGGCCAGCAAGAAATAAAGAATTGATTTTTTTGGTTTCTAAGGTTGCCTTTAGCTCCCTTGGATCCACGTAATCATACTCAATCGCGTAACCAGCCCTCTTCATCTTTACATGCTCTAAACCCTTGATTTTGCTTAATATTTTAAGCTGTATCTCCTCTGGAAGTGAAGTGGATATACCATTTGGGTAAATAGTGTTGTCCTTTAATCCCTCTGGTTCTAGGAAAATTTGATGTTTTTCTTTTTCCTTAAACTTAACAATTTTATCTTCAATAGATGGACAATACCTAGGTCCTACTCCTTTTATGTTTCCTGAATACATAGCGCTTCTTGAAATGTTTTCACTAATAATTTTATGAACATCATTATTTGTGTAAGTCATCCCACATTTAATCTGTTTGTTATTGATTTTATTCGTCAAGAAAGAAAAATAATAATGATCATCATCAGCAGGCTGCATTTCTAGGTCATCATAATTAATTGTATCGCCATCTAGTCTAGGTGGCGTTCCAGTTTTTAATCTTCCAATTTGCATTTTAAATTTCGCTAGTTGTTCACTTAAACCGGTAGATGGTTTTTCATCATACCGACCAGCTGGTATCTGTGTTTCACCTATATGTATTAAACCATTCAAAAAAGTGCCCGTAGTGAGGATTAGTTCTTTAGTTTTTATTTCTTTGCCGCTCTGACAAACGAATCCTATAACTTTGTTGTTATCAAATAAAAATTTTACCACTGGATCGGCTACAACCTCTAAATTTTCATAATTTAATAAAATTTTTTGCATATGCTCTTTGTAAAGAGCTCTGTCTGATTGAGTCCTCGGTCCTTGCACTGCTGGGCCACGACTTCTATTTAATAATCTAAATTGAATACCTGATTTATCAGCTACGACACCCATCACACCATCTAAAGCATCAATTTCTCTAACAAGATGTCCTTTTCCAAGTCCTCCTATAGCGGGATTACACGACATTTCCCCTATAGTCTCGATTTTATGTGTAAAAAGGGCAGTATTTACGCCCATTCTAGCGGAAGCTGCTGCTGCCTCACATCCAGCGTGTCCTCCACCTATAACTACTACATCATAGCTTTGTTTTGTCATTCTGTGAATGTAAACCTCTAGATTAATAATACAAGAAGTATTTTATTTACCAATACAGAAGTCTTTGAATATAGATCCAAGTATTTCTTCCACATCTACCTTACCGACGATACTACCAAGATGTCGTGTGGCCATTCTTAGGTCCTCTGCTGCTAATTCGAGATCTTTGTTTTGATCCTTTTTAAGAAACTTATCAATTTCTTTTAAACAATCATTGAGCTTAACTCTGTGCCTTTCTCTAGTAATTAAAGCGCTATTATTGGATGTAAATTTTTTGCTCAACTTAACTTTAATCAACTCTATTAATTTGTCGATATTTTTATTATTTTTTACTGAAGCTAAAACTGTATCAACATTAAATTTATGATTTTGTTTATCTGAAAAATCTGATTTATTTAAAAAAATTATAGTATCTTTATTAATCATATTCTGTATTTCTTTGTTAATTTTTTTTGACGAATTATCAATGACTATTATATTTAAATCTGCTTCTTTTGATTTTCCTAACGCTAAAGAAATGCCTTTTTTTTCAACTTCATTTTTAGCTTCTCTTATACCAGCAGTATCAGCCAGAATTACAGGGTATCCATCCAAATTTAAATAGGTTTCTATAACATCTCTAGTCGTACCAGCCTCATCTGACACAATTGCTACTTCTCTTTTTGAAAGTAAATTTAGTAATGATGATTTTCCTGCATTAACTTCTCCTGTAATTGAAACCCTAAAACCATCTCTAATTTTTTCTCCAACTTTATTATCTTCAATTATTTTTGTAATTTCTGAATGAATTTCTTTAATTGATTTGTGTGCATCTTTTAGTACTTTTTCTGGAAGTTCTTCCTCTGCGAAGTCAATTTTTGCTTCTATAAAAGCAAGAGATTTTATTATTTTTTCCCTCAGATCATTATAATAATTTGATGCATTACCCTGAACTAATTTAACTGCTTGTTGTCTTTGTAGTTCCGTCTCGGAATGGATTAGATCTCCTATACTTTCTGCTTTTAACAAATCGATTTTATCATTTTGAAATGCAATTTTAGTGAACTCACCTGGTTCAGCTAATCTGCAGTTTTTTTGCTCGGAAAGTACTCTTAATAAAGCGTTTATTACTGCGTTGCTTCCATGGATTTGTAATTCTGCCAGATCATCTCCAGTATAGCTATTTGGCCCAGGAAACCACAATAATAGAGCCTCCGGATCTATTACATTACCATTGTAAGGGTTATAGAACTTACAAAAATTAACTTCGTTCGACTTTATATCTTTAGATTTAGTCAAATTTTGACAAATCTTGAGTGTTTCACTGCCTGATATTCTAACGATAGCTATTCCAGAGGGTCCTCTACCTGAAGATAACGCATAAATGTTCATTGAATTAAAATGATAAACCTCGATTAGAGATTATTTTACTGACTTTTTTTAATGTTTCGTTGTTCTTAATATTTTTTACAATTATTTCTTTGAATGGATCTAAATATTTATTTTGTTTAAAGAACGTATGAGTAGCATCAACGCCTAAACTCATGATAGTATTTTCGGGTTTTCTGCTATTATAGAAATCATTTAATGCATAACTATTTTTTATAGAAATACCTAAATCCACATAATATTTAATAATTTCTTTTAATTTTTTTATATCCCTTAGAACTAAATTAAAACCTTGGCCAGCTACAGGATGAATTGTGTGTAAACCTTCACCGAGAATTAATATATTTTTTTGATAGTACTGTCGTCTTAAACTAAGAAAAATAGGATATGACTGAATATTACTAATAGTGATATCTTGTTTGCTCTTCAATATTTCTTCTATTTTATTTTTAACTAAAGTTGTCATTTTTTTGGAATTAATTTCAAAAAAAGATTTTTTTACGCTCCATACAAAAGAGAAATGATTTTGCGAAAAAGGCAGTATAGCTAATGGGCCTTCTTTTAAAAAGAATTGACTTGTGTTGAGCGTCTTTAAATTATGTTTGACATATCCTGTAATAGCTATTTCTTTATAATCTTTCTTGATGGATCTAATTTTTGTTATGTTATTGTAAATTTTAGATTGTCCGCCTAAACAAAGGATTATTAATTCATAATTTTTTAGCTCATCTAAATTTTTTACATCCTGTCTTATTATTTTAATTTTATTTTTTGAAATTTCTTTCAATAATAAACTTTTAACTTTGTCATTTTCAAAAACATACATAAGATTGAAGTTATCTTCTTTGATATTCAAAAAATTTATTTTTTCTTTAGAAGACTCGTAAAAAAGCTCAATTTTTTTCGATGGCCAGAACAGTTTTTTTCCTAAACTTGTAATATTTTGATTAATGAACTTATAATTTATATCTGAAATAGCGGTAGTCCTTTTATCTACGTTTTTTGTGCCTTTTTTAGCTATTAGATTTACCTCTATACCAGGCACTTTAGCTAAAGAGACAGCTGTCATTAAGCCCGAAAGACCATCTCCAACAATGCATATTCTCTGTTTTGTCATATAACAATTTTTAACGCTTTCATAAAATGGTAAAAAGTACGTAATCGATTCGTAATGAATACAAACTTTTTAGATAGTGTAACAAATTTTTTAAAAAAACGAACCTTTGAATTACTAGGTTTAATCTTAGTTTTATCAAGTGTCGCACTTGCAATCGCCTTTTCAACATATTCTCCTGAAGATCCTTCATTTGTTTATGGGGATAGGAGTTTCGAAATTCAGAATTTTTTTGGTATTTATGGAAGCAGCATTGCAGATTTTTTATTACAAAGTTTTGGTTTAGCCTCTTTTTTATTATTGCTTAACTTTTTATTTTGGGGGTTAGATTTGATAATAAAAAAAGAGTTAAGAAGAATAATTTTAAAATTATTTTTGGTTGTAGCTTATTTGACCGTAGGTACGGTTTTTATCTATTTAACATTTGATAATTCTTTTTGGTTGATTGATAATGGTAATTCAGGTTTTGTTGGAAAAATAACATATAACTTTATTAATACTTGGGCTCCGTGGATTAATAATACATATTCAATTTATGGACTACTTTTATTGACAATAATTTTTTTTTCATTTTCAGCTGATATAAATTATAAAAAAGTATTTTCAGTAATCATTTCACTTTTTAGAAGAAAACCTTTGAAAAATATTGAACCAGATTTTAGTAAAATTAATATTCAAGATCAGCCACGGACTTTAGAAAAACCACAGCAATCTTTTTCGTTTGACACTGACACAAGTTCTAAAACAGAGCAAGTTACTACAAAAACTAAATATAAATTACCAGATATAAGTTATTTAGAAAAAAATTTATCTAAACTTAGTTCTGATGGAAATAAAAATCGTCCTAATGCTGACTTTATGGAAAAAATATTATTAGACTTTGGTATAGACGGTAAAATTAAAACAATTAATAATGGTCCTGTAGTGAGCCTTTATGAATTTGAACCAGCGCCTGGTGTAAAAGTATCAAAAATTATTAATTTATCTGAGGATTTAGCAAGAAATACTAGTTCAACTTCTACAAGAGTTTCCGTCATCCCAGGAAAAAACACTGTTGGGATAGAAATTCCAAACGAGGAAAGAGAAGGTGTATCTTTAAGAGAAATAATTTCTTATGATAAGTTCCAAAAAAAAGATGTAAGACTTCCGATTGCATTAGGTAAAAGTATTTCTGGAATGCCAATTGTAGGTGATTTAACTTCGATGCCTCATCTTTTAATCGCTGGTACCACTGGTTCGGGAAAGTCTGTTTGTATTAACACAATAATTGTTTCTCTGCTTTACAAACTAAATCCAGATCTTTGTAAATTTATTTTAATTGATCCAAAAATGTTAGAGCTATCTACATACGAGGGAATACCTCATTTATTAACTCCAGTTATTACTGATGCTAAAAAAGCTACATCAGCTTTATCTTGGACAGTCAAAGAAATGAACAGCAGATATAAATTAATGAGCAAAGTAGGAGTAAGAAACATTGATGGCTATAACGCAAAGCATAAACTTAAAATGCCTTACATCGTTGTAGTGGTTGACGAGATGTCAGACTTGATGCTTGTAGCTGGAAAAGAAATTGAAAACTACATTCAAAAATTATCACAAATGGCAAGAGCTGCAGGAATTCATATCATCATGGCTACGCAGAGACCAAGTGTTGATGTAATAACAGGTACTATAAAAGCAAATTTTCCAACAAGAATATCATTTCAAGTAAGTTCTAAAATTGACAGTAGAACTATTTTAGGGGAGCAAGGTGCTGAGCAATTACTTGGTAAAGGAGATATGTTGTTTATGTCTTCTGCAAATAGGATCGTTAGAATTCATGGCCCATATGTTTCTGAGCAGGAAATAGAGAAAATTACTAATTCATTAAGAGCTCAAGGAGAGCCAGATTATATGGAAGAGATTACTTCCCAAGAAACAACAGAAAGCTCACTAAATCCAGGAAATGAAAGTGATGAGGATGAATTATTTAATCAAGCAGTAGAAATTATTAAATCAGAAGGAAAAGCCTCTACAAGCTTTTTACAGAGAAAGTTACAAATCGGATACAATAGAGCTGCTAGAATTATTGATATGATGGAAGAAAAAGGTATTGTTAGTAAGGCAAATCATGTTGGTAAACGTGAAGTTCTTTAAAAAAATATTTTCACTCTCGTTTTTTTTATTAATAACAACGAGTTTGTTAGCTAATGGTAAAGATCAAATAGTTGCTCAATTAAATAGCTTGAATTCTTTAGAATTTACATTTGATCAATTAATTAATGAAAAAAAAGAAAAAGGTAGGTGTCTATTAGAGTTTCCAGGAAAATTAAAATGCAATTATTTTGACGACAAGGAAAAAGAATTAGTTATTAATAATAGGAGATTAGCAATAACCCAGAAAAGATATAACAAAACTTATCATTATCCTATTTCAAAATCTCCATTCTTAAATATTTTATATAAAGATAAACTTTTAGAAATAGTGCAATCAGGTGAATTAAAGTCAACTGATCAAATAATTAAGCTTGTTTATTTTGGTGATAACGAAATTACAGTTTTTTTTGATAAAAAAAAACTGGATTTAAAGGGATGGGAGATTAAAGATCAGTACAACAATATTATAAATTTCTCCCTTAACATTGTTGCTAAAAATGACTCTTATAAAAGAGGCACCTTTAAAGTACCTAAAATAAACTAAGCTACAAAATCAATTTCTTCTTCTTTAAAAATTTCAAAGCCTTTGGATTTATAATTTTGTAAAGCGTGTTTGTGGTCTAAACTACAAGTATGAACCCACATTCTACTAGGATTTTTTCTAGATGCACTAGCAATAGCATGATTTACAAGTGTTGAGCCAAGCTTCAAACCTCTAAATTCTTTTAAAACCCCTAGGTTGATAAGCTCCACTTCATTTGATCTAGGGTGATATTCTTGTTCGTAATATCCTACAAGATCTTCGCCTTTTTTTAGAACATGCGTTTCTAAATTTTTATTTGTAACATACTTTACCCATTCGCTATCAGACCAAAGTAATCTGTCTCTCCAATAGTGATCTACACCTATTTGTTTGTAGAAAAATCTGTTTAAGTGGAAATTTTCTTTATCATCTAAAATGATTTGAAAATTTTCTGGAAGATTTAAATCAACTGTTTTTGAAAAATCTTTAATTTCTAAAAAATATCGTTTTACTCTTGAAACCATCAACTTACCATCTTCCCGATCTTTTCACCTGCAAATATATGAAAGTGTAAGTGAGGCACCTCCTGTCCTCCATCACTTCCAATATTAGTTAAAGCTCGATATCCTTTATCTTTTGCACCCATCAAGTTTGCGACATACGTTACTGCTTTATTTAACTCTACAATCTCTTTATCTGAAGCTTTGCTGTTGAAATCATCAAGATCAACGTATTCACCTTTAGGAATAACTAACACATGTATTTTCTTTTGAGGATTAATATCATGAAAAGCTAAAACATGATCATTTTCATAAACTTTTTTACAAGGGATTTCTCCTCTCAGAATTTTAGCAAAAATATTATTTTTATTGTAACTCATTTATGTCTTTTCTTAAGTTCGCTCATCACATCTTCAATTTTTATATTGTTAGCCTCTAAGTAAACCATCAAATGATAAACCACATCAGCAGCTTCGTGTATCTTATTTGAGTTTTTTTCCACAGATTCTATTAATTCGCCTATTTCCTCTTTTACTTTTGCAACACTTAGGTCTTTATCGTTCAAAAGTTTATTAGTATAAGACTTATCTGGAGAAGAATTTTTTCTCTCTCTGATTGTTTTGATTAATTGTTCTAAGTTTTCAAACATCTTATAACCTTACTGATACATTTTTAGAATTCAAATATTCTTTAGCATCTTTGATTTTATATTCGCCATAATGAAAAATAGAAGCCGCTAAAACTGCACTTGCTCCACCTTTAACTATGCCATCATATAAATGATCTAGAGTTCCAACTCCACCGGAAGCTATTACAGGAATATTAGTGTTATTCGTAATTGTTTTTAATAAATTAACATCGTAACCAGATTTAGTTCCATCTTTGTCCATTGAAGTTAGTAAAATTTCTCCAGCTCCATTTTCTTCTACTTTTTTAGCAAACTCTATTGCATCGATACCAGTTTTATTTCTTCCACCATGTGTAAATACTTCCCATTTATTATCTGAAACTTTTTTTGCATCAATCGCAACAACAATACATTGAGATCCAAATTTTTTTGAAGCTTCCTTAACGAAGTCAACATTTTTTACAGCAGCAGTATTAATAGAAACTTTATCTGCACCGGCTAACAATAAATCGGTAATATTTTGAATAGTTCTAACTCCACCTCCAACAGTTAAAGGAACGAAACATTCTTTCGCAGTTTTTCTAACAATATCAATAATCGTTTCTCTATTTTCATTTGAAGCAGTAATATCAAGAAAACAAATCTCGTCAGCGCCACCGTCACTATATATTTTAGCTTGTTCTACTGGATCTCCAGCGTCTTTTAATTCAACAAAGTTAATACCTTTAACAACTCTTCCATCTTTAACGTCAAGGCAAGGTATAATTCTATTTTTAAGCATTAATCTCCTTTGCTAACTCATCAAGCTTAATATCACCATCGTAAATAGCTTTGCCAACAATAATGCCTTCAATTTTTTTATTATTTAACCCTTTGGCCTTCTTAATGTCGTTTATTGAAGAAACGCCTCCTGAAATAACTACAGGACATTTAGAAAGCCCAGCAATTTTTACAGTTTCATCTAGGTTAGGACTAGTTTTCATTCCATCTCTATTTATGTCTGTAAAAATAATTCTGCTAACGCCAAAATCATTTACTTCTTTTAAAAAATCTGTGGTTTTAATTTCTAGATTTTCTTTCCAGCCTGATACTGAAAGATTTCCATCTTTTGCGTCTAATCCCAAAGCGATTTGGCCTTTAAATTTTACGCAAGACTCTTTTAAAAATTCTTTATTTTTAATAGCACCACTTCCTAAAATTACTTTCTCAACACCAGTATCGACATATTGTTTAATGCCATCAAGAGATCTAACACCACCGCCTATTTCAATCTTCAAATCGTATTTTCTTATTATTTCTTTTATAATATCTTGATTGACTGTTTTACCCGTTAAAGCTCCGTCTAGATCAACAATGTGTAAGTTTTTAAAGCCATGATCTTTAAATTTAGCTGCTTGCTCAATCGGTGAAGTTTCGTATTCAGTTTTATTTTCAAAGTTACCTTTGATTAATCTTACGCATTTCTTGTCTTTTATATCTATTGCAGGAAATATTTTCATTATAATTTTAAAAAGTTATCAATCACTTTTAATCCAATTTTATCACTCTTCTCAGGGTGAAATTGGGTACCAAATAAATTGTCTTTTTCAACAGAACAAACAATTTTTGATGAATAATCTGTTGTTGCTGAGATCACTGACTTATCTTTAGGAATAAATTCATAACTATGTACGAAATACATGTGAGATTTATTTGTTATATCTTTAAATATTTTACTTTCTTTTTGAATTTCAATTTCGTTCCAACCAATATGCGGGAGTTTAAATTTTCCTTTTTGATTATCAATTTTAGAAACTCTACCAGAAATCCAACCTAATCCTTTTGTTTCTGCTTCTTCATATCCAACATCTGCGAACATTTGTAGGCCTACACAAATTCCTAATAAAGGTTTCTTATTTGTTGTTGCAAATTCTTTTAATGTATCAACTAATCCCTTAATTTGATTAAGAGAGTCAACGCAGCTTTTAAATGAACCTTGCCCTGGTAAAACAATCTTGTCACTACACTTAATTTTCTTGATGTCTGAAGTTACTTCTAGATTAACTTTACCTTTAGCTACCTCTGTAAAAGAATTTATGACAGAGCTAATATTGCCAGATTGGTAGTCAACAATTGTGACGTTCATCAAATTTAAATAGAGCCTTTTGTCGAAGGTATTGAGTTTTTAATTCTTTTATCAATCGCTAAAGCATCTTTTAATGATCTAGCTAAACCTTTGTAACATGACTCAATCTTGTGGTGGCTATTTTCACCGTAAATATTTTCTATGTGTAAAGTAACTCCAGCTGATTGTGAAAAAGCTTGGAACCACTCTTTAAATAATTCTGTATCCATCTCACCAAGTTTCTCAACCGGTAGATTTACTTTCCAGATTAAATAAGGTCTATTTGATACATCAATTGAAACTCGGCTTAGCGTTTCATCCATAGGTATCATTGTTGATGCATACCTTGTTATACCTTTTCGATTACCCGCCGCTTTTTTAATAGCTTCTCCAATTGCTATACCGGTATCCTCAGTAGTGTGGTGTAAATCTATATGTGTGTCGCCCTTAGCTTTAACTTCTAAATCAATAAGAGAGTGTTTAGATAATTGTTCCAACATGTGATCTAAAAAACCTATTCCAGTTTTAATTTTATACTTTCCTTTTCCGTCTAGATTGACCGCGACAGAAATACTTGTCTCTTTAGTTTTTCTCGTAATTTTCGCTTTTCTGCTCATAAACTATGCCCGATTTACCTTTGATATATATTTAAATCGTCATTTTATCAATAAATCACTATTGAAGATCTCAAATTAATCTCCACATATAACTTCATGAATACAGCTGAAAAATGGCACGGCACTACAATTGTATTGCTTAGAAAAGGTGGGGAAACTATAGTTGCAGGAGATGGTCAAGTAAGTCTTGGAAATACAGTTTTAAAAAGTAAAGCAAAAAAAGTTAGAAAGATAGAGAGCAGAGGGGTAATAGCAGGATTTGCTGGTTCTACAGCTGATGCATTAACTTTGTTTGAGAGACTTGAAGCAAAACTAGAAAAACACGCAGGAAATTTACAAAGAGCGGCTGTTGAATTAGCTAAGGATTGGAGAAGTGATAAATTTTTAAGAAGATTAGAAGCTTTGATGGCAGTAGCAGATAAAAGCCATAGCTTCATTATTTCCGGTACGGGTGATGTTTTAGAACCAGAGGATGGGATAATTGGGATAGGCTCTGGAGGTAATTACGCTTTAGCAGCAGCGAAAGTTTTAATTGAAACTGACATGAAGGCAGAGGAAATTGCAAGAAAGGCCTTGAAAGTTGCTTCAGATATTTGTGTATTTACAAATAATAATGTTACGATGGAAAAAATTTAAATGTCAAAATCAAAAAAAGATACAAACCTAAAGTTAGTAAAGGGGTCTAAAGAAGATAGATCAAAAGTAAGTGCTCTTTCACCAAGAGAAATTGTTTCTGAACTGGATAGATATGTTATTGGACAGAAAGAAGCAAAAAAAGCTGTGGCTGTTGCTCTAAGAAATAGATGGAGAAGACAGGCTCTTACTGACGAAATGAGAGACGAAGTTCTTCCAAAAAATATTCTTATGATAGGTCCAACTGGTGTTGGTAAAACTGAAATATCTAGACGACTATCAAGGCTTGCAGAAGCTCCATTTATAAAAGTTGAAGCTACAAGATTTACTGAAGTTGGTTACGTCGGTAGAGATGTAGAACAAATTGTAAGAGACTTAATTGAGATTGCTATTGCAATGGAAAGAGAGAGGAAAAGAAAAGAAGTAAAAGCTAAAGCTGAGTTAAAAGCAGAAGAAAAAGTCTTAGACGCTTTAGTTGGTAATAAAGCTAGTGTTGCAACTAGAGAAAGTTTTAGAAAAAGACTCAGAAACGGCGACTTGGATAACAATGAAATTGAGATAGAGGTTCAGGATACTTCTTCTAGTTTACAAAGTTTTGAAATACCAGGTATGCCGGGTGGAAACGTTGGAATGGTTAATTTAGGGGATATTCTTGGTAAATCTATGAGTGGAAAAAAAGGTAAAAAGAAAAAAATGACTGTAAAAGAGTCTCATGGAATATTAGTTGCACAAGAGTCGGATAAAATGATCGAGGAAGATAAAATAATTAAAGAGGCTAAAATGGCTACAGAGGAAAATGGAATTGTATTTCTAGATGAAATCGATAAGGTTTCAGCAAGAAGTGACAGAGTAGGTGGAGATGTTTCGAGAGAGGGGGTACAAAGAGACCTACTACCCTTAATTGAGGGAACAACAGTAAGCACTAAGCATGGTCCAATAAAAACAGATCACATTTTATTTATTGCATCAGGTGCTTTCCAACTAGCTAAACCATCTGACTTGTTACCAGAATTGCAAGGCAGATTGCCGATAAGAGTTGAGCTGAACGCTCTTAATGAAGATGATTTTAAAAGAATACTAAAGGAGCCAGATAATAGTTTAATAAAACAATATAAAGCTTTGTTAAATACCGAAGATGTTAATCTCGAGTTTTCTGAGGACGGCATTGATATGCTTGCAAAAATTTCAGCAGAGGTAAATTCTTCTGTTGAAAACATTGGAGCAAGGAGGCTTCACACAATAATTGAGAAAGTTTTAGACGATATTAGTTTTAATGCAACTGATAGAGCTGGAGAAACTATTACTGTAGATAAAAAATTTGTTCAAGACAATTTAGGTAATTTGGTAAAAGATACAGATTTATCAAAATTTATTTTATAATTTTTTTAATTTAATTATTAATGCGCCTTCTCCACCATCTTTTTTATCAGCATCTTCGATTGAGATGATATAAGAAAATAATTCGCTATTTTTAATATATTCAGGCACTGAATACTTTAATTTTCCAAGATCTTTAGATACATACTCATCGGCTTCATTAGTTGAGTGCAAACCTTTTCCAGTTATTAATAACAGCTCTCTATAATTATTAGAGATACAATAGTTTATCAACTCTTTTACTTTTAAATTTGCATTTTCTAAAGTGAAACCGTGTAAATCAAATTTAAAACGAATTTTTTTATGATGCAATTGATCTCTGTCTTTATCATAAATATCTGATGGATTTCTAACGAATTCATCCCATACTTTTTTATCATCTTGTGAAAGATTTTTTTTCTTTATCACTAATTGATAATTTCGGATAGATACCAGTTAGGACTTTTTTGATTTACGTTTTTAGTAAATTTCCAGCTATCTGAAACAAATTTTATTTTATCTGGATTCCCTTCAATAATTTTATTTTCTTTATCTTTTTTTACTGATATAACTTCAGCAACAAATTTTACTGTAGCAAATAAGTTGTCTTTGATTTTTTCATATTTTTCAACGGAAGATTCTTTCACACCAATAAATGTGAATTCAGATTTTATATTTTCCTTATTTCTTGTTTTAATTGCTTCGGAAAAATTAGAAAACATTTTTGGTGATAATAATGCTTTAAGTTTAATTAGGTCACCATTAGCAAAAGAAGTTAATATACTTTCATAAGCTATTTCTGCGCCCCTTAAAAATTCTTTTTTATCTTTTCCCTCTAAAATCTCAAAATTTTGTTTTACCGGATTTTTATCTTGCTGAGGTATACTAAATTTTTTTTCAGCGAAATTTGGATAAACTTTCGATTCGTGACCAGTTTTTCTTCCCAAAATACTTCTCAATCGCAAAATAATAAAACCTGCGATCATACCCAGTAAAATTATATCTAAATATCCAAAACTATTACTCATAATTTGATAAATATACATGAATAATATAATTTTGTATCAGACAAATGAACACATTTTTCCTAATATTTATCGGATTACCAGCATTAGAGATATTTTTAATGATAAAAATTGGTAGTAAAATTGGAGCTATCTACACTGTAGCTCTAATTTTTTTAACAGCTTTCATAGGTATATATTATGCAAGAATTCAGGGCATCCAAACTTTAAGGTCAGGAATTTTAAGTTTATATCGTAACGAAGCTCCTGTTTACGAAATTCTTTCTGGAGCATCTATTGCGCTCGCCTCTTTACTTTTAATAATACCAGGTTTTCTAACAGATATTTTTGGGTTTATATTATTAATTCCTTTAACAAGGAGGTTTTTATTTAAAAATTTCTTAAAAAATAAAAAGATTAATAATTACAATGAAAAAAATAAAAGAATAATTGATGGTGAAATTATAGATAAAAATAAAGATGAAATTTAAAATTGTAGGAAAATATATTAAGGATTTAAAATTTAGTATTCCAAATTCGAAAGCATGCTTGATGCTTGCTAAAAATATTGAAAACTACAAGATTAATATTGATATAAAAAGTAATCAAGTAGATAAGAATATTTTAGAAATTTTTACAACACTAAACCTCATTCCAATCACAGATAATTTTGAAAAAATTGATACCAAGATAGTGTACGCAACTATAATAGAATTAATTGATAAACAAATTCAAAAAAAAGATATGGAAAAAATTATACTTATAGATGTTCCAACCGAAATTTATGCAGAACTGAGAGGGATATTTGTAAGTCTCTTTGAGAGATCTGGTTTTAAAGATATTAAAATAAGCGAAAATGTTGACTTTCAAAAACTGTATAATATGAAAAAAGTTCAATAAAAATTTTTCTTTAATTCCTTTTTTAAAAAATCTTTATGTGATTTAATTTCCTCCTCCGTTATATAAGCTATTTTTTTATTGTAGTTAGTACTTTTAACCAATTTTTTTTCATTTTCATCGCTTGACAAATTAAACCTAGGCTCTCTTACATCTAATAAATTTATATAAACTTCTCTTAAGAGTTCGCAATCAAGAAGAGCGTTGTGTTTAGTTCGCCTTGATAAATCTATGTTAAACCTTTTACAAAGTGCATCTAGTGAACTAGGTGAGCCAGGAAATTTATTTCTTGATATTTCCAATGAGTCAATCACTTGTTCTTTTTTAATTAATTCTTGATTAATTAGTCCAAGTTCCCCATTTAAAAATCCAATGTCAAATGGTGCATTATGAATGATGAGTTTTTTTTCACGTATGAAATTTAAAAATTCAATTGCTATTTCCCCAAAAGTTTCTTTATTTTTTAAAAATTCAGTTGAGAAACCATGAATTTCATAAGCATCATTAGGAACATCTCTTTTTGGATTAATTAATTTATGAAAAACTCTTCCAGTTGGTATTAAATCTTTTGTTTCAACACATGCGATTTCTACAATTTTATGTCCATTTTTAAAAGATAAACCAGTGGTTTCTGTATCAAGAAAAATTTCACTCATAAAGTCTAATTATATCTGATAATTTTTTTTTTAATAGTTTTTTATTTTTTTCATTGGTAACTATGTGGTCACAAAATTTTATCTTTTTTTTATCACCAAGTTGTTTGTTATTTAATATTTCAAAAATTTTTTTATTTCCTCCTTTTAAAAGATATCTTTTAAGTCTAATTCTTTTATTAGCTTTAATAAAAATTATAAGATCGAAATTGCTCATCAAATTACTTTCAATTAATAAAGGAATTTCAAAAAAAAGAATTTTCTTTTTGGAGTTCTTACTAATAAACTTTTTCATTTGTTTTCTTACAAGTGGGTGAATTATTTTTTCTAATTTTTTAAAACTTTTTTTACTAAGAACTATTTTTTTTTTTATGTTTTCTTTAATATTGACGTTTTTTATTTTTAATTTTTCTGAAATTAATTTTTTAAAATTCTTATTTCTATAAAGCTTTTTAACGGCATCGTCTGCACTAAAAAGAGGTCCTCTTTTTAAAGACAGATAATTACTTGCAGTAGATTTTCCTGAAGCCACAGATCCAGTTATACCAATTTTTTTCATTTTAATTTTGATTTTAATAATTCTATTAAATGTTGGTCTATTTCTGGATTTATCTTATTCCATAAATAAAAAGCCTTTTGCCCTTGATAAATAAACATATCGAGACCATTAAAAACTTTTATCTCTTTACCTTTAAGATATTTTAAGGTCTTTGTTTCCAATGGGTTGTAAATTGTATCTATGTAAATTAAATTTTTTTTATGTTGTTCAAATTCGAAGTTAAAATCGTCTCCATCTTTAAGGCCAAGACTTGTTGCATTAATAATAATATCAAAGTTTTTAATCTCATCTTTTAAATTTGACCACTTAATAATATTAATATTTGTAAATTTTTTTTTAAGGAAAATACATTTTTCATGTGTTCTATTTGTTATTGATATGTTTTTTATTCCAGATTTTTGTAAAGACAGAATTACAGATGGAGATACCCCACCAGCTCCAATCACTAAAGTTTTTTTATTATAAATATCATCTACTTCTTTAAGATAGGCCGCCTGGAGACCAAACACATCTGTGTTTTCTCCTATAATTTTTCCTTTATCATTTAAATAAACAGTATTTACTGAGCCAGTTATCTTTGCGTCGTTTATAATCTCCTCTAGAAAAGGAACAATCTTTTGTTTAAAGGGTAAAGTAATGTTTATGCCAGAGAAAGCTTTATCTTTAACTTTATTTATTAAATAGTCTAATTTATTTTCTTCTATATTAATTATCGAATATTCCGCATCAATCTTATATTTTTTAAACCAATAATTATGTAATAAAGGTGAAAGAGAATGATTTATTGGATTGCCTATGATTCCGAATTTTCTAGTCATTATTTATATTGATTAATATAGTTTATAATATCTTTTATAGGCAAACCCATAATTGAATTAATATCGCCTTTAATGTACTCAAAAAGCTTTAAACCTTCAGCTTCAACCTGATAAACTCCATACGCAAGAAGTGTTTCTGTTTTTATCTTATCCAAATAGCTCATTAATTGCTCTTCTTTAAAATTTTTCATTTTAAGCTCTGAGGTATCAGAATAACTCCAAACCATCGCACCATTTTTTGAAATACAAACAGAACTTATCAGATAATGCTTGGAATTATTTAATCGTTTTAATATCTCAAAAGCTTCCTCTCTTGAATTCGGTTTATTGATCAGCTGGTTATCTAATGAAATTACGCTGTCGGCACCAAGTACGAGTTGATTTGGGTTGTTGCTGCTTACTTTAATTGATTTAATTTCAGCTAGATTTTTTGAGATTTGCAGTGGTCCTGCTCCCTCAGCTAAAAGTGAGTTTTTTACTTCGTCTTCGTCTACATTTGAAGGGATTACTTTAGTTTCAATTTTAAATTGATCTAATATTTTTTTTCTTACACCACTTTTCGAAGCTAAAATTATTTTCATTTATGTTTCTTAATTTCAATAATCTTTAAAATTGATGCAGCTGTCTCTTCAACTGATCTTCTCGTAACATCAATTATAGGCCAATTGTTTCTTTTAAAAATATTTTTTGACAAATTTACTTCTTTTTTTATTGAGTCTAAGTTAGTGTATTCTTTTAAATTATGATCATTCATAATGGCTACCCTATTTCTTCTAATGTCAGCTAATCTTTCCGGGTCTGCGACTAAGCCCACTATGCAAGCGTTATTATCATTTAAGCTTTCTGGTATTTTTTGATCTAACACTAGAGGAATGTTTATTGTTTTATATCCTCTGTTAGCAAGGTAAATTGAAGTTGGGGTTTTACTTGTTCTGCTGACACCTAGTAAAATTACATCGGCATTCTTTAAATCATCAATTTTTTTTCCATCATCGTGTGCCATTGTAAACTGTATTGCTTCAATTCTTTTGTAATAGTCTTCGTCTAAAACATGTTGAGCGCTAGGTTTGTGAATAGCTTTTTGATTTAAAAGTTTTGAGAAACTTAAGATTAGGTTTCCAAGAATACCGAAACAAGGAACACTATTTTTATTACTTTGATTGGATATATATTTTGCAAGTTTAGTTTCTACAATTGTATAAAGGATAAGTGAGTTTTCTAAATTAACACATTCTTTTATAATTTTGTCTATTTGTTGCTCTGTCCGAACAAAGGCAAACTCTTTTTTATTATATTGAAAATTAGCAAATTGTGATTTCAATGATAAAAAAATTCTATCTAGAGTTTCACCAGTTGAGTCAGACACAAGATATACATTGTATTTTTCGTTCATATTATTGTTTATAAATAATTAATAAGTATGGTTTTTTAACACATTTTTAAATTAGAGAATAAAGGTTAACATTAATTAACATTATTTTAACAATTTATTCTTTGTTGATAATATTGTTTTACTAGTGTTTATAAGATTAATAAAGACATAGAAATATGTGTTTTTGTAAAAAGTTATTAAATATTTGTTGTATAAAATATGTATAAAAAATTATCTAGTGTTTTAACAGTGTCTACTACATACATTACTTTAAAATATATTTTATTATTTAATGAGTAACTTGGAGAAAATTTTAAATAACAAATCTTCTTGTAAATCTGTTTGGTTTATGAGACAAGCTGGTAGATATTTACCAGAATTTAGAAAAATAAGATCTAAAAACAAAAATTTCATAAAACTTTGTCTGAATAGTGAGTTAAGTTCTAAAATAACTTTACAACCAATAAAAAGGTTTGACTTAGACTCTGCAATAATATTTTCTGATATCTTAATAGTACCATATGCTTTGGGACAAACGGTTAAATTTTTTAAAAAAAAAGGTCCAAAACTAAACCGATTCAATTACAAATATTTTTTAAATACAAATGAAAACGAATTCTTCAGAAAGCTAAAGCCAGTTTACAAAGCAATTAAACTTACACGAAAAAAACTCGATAAAAAAAAATCTTTAATATCATTTGTTGGAGCTCCTTGGACGTTATTAATTTATATGTTAGATTTAAAAAAAAGTAATTCAAAATTAAATACCGAGAAATTTAAATCTTTAAAAAATTTAGATAAAATTATGGATAAGTTAACTCTTTTTTTATGTTTACATATTAAAAATCAGTCAAAAGCAGGAGCTAATGTTGTTCAAATTTTTGATTCTTGGGCAGGTCTGATACCTGACAAATTAAAAAAAGATTACTGTTTTGCACCTAATAAAAGAATAGTTGATTTTTGTAAAAAGCACAAAATACCAACTATCTGTTTCCCAAAAGGAATTAAAAAAAAATATAAAGATTTTAATAAATTTGTTAAACCTAGTTGTCTCAGTATAGACCCAAGCATTAGCCCTACTTGGGCAAAAAAAAACTTAAAGAATGTAGTACTACAAGGAGGATTAGATCCAAAAATATTACTACGATCTAATAAAGCGATATTTAAAAGAGCGACGAAATACATTCAAATCTTCAGGGATATACCTTACATTTTCAATTTAGGTCACGGGTTACTTCCTCAAACCGATCCTGATAAAGTAAATAAATTAATTAAATTTTATAGGAGTTATAATGGATAAAGACCACCCCAAGGTAAACTTTGGTAAAACTGGGATTTTAATTATCAATCTTGGTACACCAGACTCAACTAATTGGTGGGATATTAGAAAATACCTTAAAGAATTCTTATCTGATAGAAGAGTTATAGAAATAAACCCACTCATTTGGCAAATCATACTAAATTTATTTATTCTAACTTTTAGGCCCTCAAAAACAGCTCATGCGTATAAAAAAATTTGGAGAAAAGAAAGTAATGAGTCACCTCTATTATTTTTCACTAAAAATCAAGCAGATAAACTCAACAAAAAAATTGGAAATGAAAAAATTATTGTAGATTTTGCCATGAGATATGGCAATCCTAGCATTAAATCAAAACTGAATATCCTTAAAAATGTTGGATGTGAAAATATTGTAATTTTACCATTATATCCCCAATATGCTGCGGCTACGACTGCAACAGTTTGTGATGAAGTTTATAAATCTCTAATGAAAATGAGATGGCAGCCAAGCTTACAAATTGTTCCTCATTATGAAAGCGAACCATTATACATAAGCGCCCTAATTAATAGTATTGAAAAAAAGATTAGTGAAATTAAATGGAAGCCTGATTTAATAATTTCTTCTTACCATGGAATACCAAAATCATATTTTGATAAAGGAGATCCTTACCATTGTTATTGTCATAAGACCACTAGACTAATGAAAGAAAAATTTGGAAAAATTGATATACAGACAACTTTTCAATCAAGGTTTGGACCTCAAGAATGGTTAAAGCCTTATACCGACAAAACGTTAGAGAAACTTCCAAGCGAGGGAATTAAAAATATTCTAGTGGTATGTCCTGGTTTTGCCTCAGATTGTGTTGAAACTTTAGAAGAAATTAATATTCAAGGAAGAGAAAGCTTCATCGAAAACGGTGGTAAAAATTTTGAGTTAGTTCCATGTTTAAATGATAGTTCAGATCATATTGATTTATTTGAAAAACTAATTAATAAATATTTATAGTATGAATTTATACTTACTATTTAAATCACTTCATTTAATCGCAGTTATTTCTTGGATGGCAGGACTTTTATATTTACCAAGAATATTTGTATATCATTCGGAGGCACATCATGACTCTCAAAGAGAAATTTTCAAAGTTATGGAAAAGAGGCTTTATAATTATATAATGATGCCCGCAATGTTGCTTTCTTGGTTGTTTGGGATATTGCTCATTCATAGCTTAGGTTTTTCAATTTTTTTGGAATTATGGATGCAAATAAAAACAGCCGCCGTTATAATTTTGAGTTATTATCATTTTACTTTGGGTAAATACCTAAAGGATTTTTCGATAAATAATAATCAAAAAACATCAAGATTTTTCAGAATATATAACGAAATTCCAACTATAATACTTATATTAGTTATATTTGTAGTTATATTTAAACCCTTGTAATTAGGGGTTGAAATTTTTCAAAAAAGACATATATTCAATTTACTTTCCTTTTTTTAAAGAATCTCATGAACTTACAAGAACTTAAGCAAAAAAACCCCGCAGAGCTTATTATTGAAGCTGAAAAGCTAGGTATTGAAAATCCTAGCACTTTAAGAAAACAAGAAATACTTTTTGCCATTTTAAAGAAATTAGCTGAAAAGAACGAACAAATCACTGCAACTGGAGTTCTAGAAGTCTTACAAGATGGATTTGGTTTTTTAAGAGCAATCGAGTCAAACTATCTTCCCGGTCCCGACGATATTTATGTCAGTCCCAGCCAGATAAGAAGGTTTGGATTAAGAACAGGCGACTCTGTAGAAGGAGAAATCAGAGGACCGAAAGATGCAGAAAGATACTTCGCTTTACTAAAAGTTAATAAGATTAATTTTGATGAGACAGAAAAAGGAAAAAATAAAATTGCTTTTGATAATTTAACGCCTTTATACCCAAATCAAAGAATAAAATTAGAGGTAGAGACTACTAAAATTGAAAAAAAACCCGACAATACTGCTAGACTTATTGATTTAGTAAGTCCAATTGGAAAAGGGCAAAGATCATTAATAGTATCGCCTCCTAGAGCCGGAAAAACTATAATTCTTCAAAATATTGCTCAATCTATTACAGCAAATCATCCGGAATGCTACCTTATGGTCTTATTAATTGATGAAAGACCAGAGGAGGTTACTGATATGCAAAGATCGGTCAAAGGAGAAGTTGTAGCATCAACATTTGACGAGCCCGCATCTAGACACGTTGCTGTAGCGGAAATGGTTATTGAAAAAGCAAAAAGGCTAGTAGAACATAAAAAGGATGTTGTAATACTATTAGATTCTATAACTAGGCTAGGCAGAGCTTATAATGCGGTTATTCCAAGTTCTGGTAAAGTGTTAACTGGTGGAGTAGACGCAAATGCACTTCAAAGACCAAAAAGATTTTTCGGAGCAGCTAGAAATGTAGAAGAGGGCGGATCATTAACAATTATTTCAACTGCTCTTATCGATACAGGTAGTCGAATGGACGAAGTGATATTTGAGGAATTTAAGGGAACAGGTAATTCAGAATTGATTCTTGATAGAAAAGTTGCCGATAAAAGAATTTACCCAGCTTTGGATATAACAAGGTCAGGTACAAGAAGAGAAGAACTGTTATTCGCAAAAGACGAGCTTTCCAAAATGAATGTGTTAAGAAGAATCATAAGTCCTATGGGAACGATGGATGGAATAGAGTTTTTAATTTCTAAACTTAAGAATACGAAAAATAATTCTGATTTTTTCGATTCAATGAATAAATCTGCAAATTAAAAAACTATTGAACAGTTTGATTGTTAAAATTTACTTCGTGTAAATAAAAACTAATAATATTTTCTAAAGTTTCAACTTTATCTTTAAAAGTTAAAGACTCCAAAAGTTTTTGTTTTTCCTCATTTGTAACAGGGGATATCATTGATAAAGTATTTATTTTTTGGATCTTATCTAATTTTTCAAACTCACGCCAGTTTAGTAACAATCCATTTTTTTTAAAAAAAATTTTCGCTTTATCCATTAAACTCTCAGTATTTTCATTACTGATCACATTTTGAAGGTCTGCCTCAAATATTTTATAATTAACTTTAAATTCCCTATATCTTTTTTTATTCTCTACTTCTTTTAAGATTTTAAATCTCGTTATTCCTGTCAAATTAATAAGAATTCTTCCATCTTTGTTTTCTTGAAAATCACTAATTTTTCCTAAACATCCAACGCTATAAACATCATTACTATCTTTTTGTGACTGCACCATACCCATTAATTTATTATTATTATGGCAGTCGGTTACAAGGTCCAAATATCTTTGTTCAAATATATTTAAAGGAAGATTTGTCTTGGGAAAGTAGATTACACCACTTAATGGAAAAATCGGAATTATTTCAGGAAAACTTTTCATATCTTATTATAATAAAAAAACTATTTTATCGATAGCGACATTTTATAATGGTTGACCGTTCTAGATGCTGTGTACTATAATTTAAGTAATATTGCGGGCATAGCTCAGTGGTAGAGCGTCTCGTTGCCAACGAGAAGGTCGAGGGTTCAAGTCCCTTTGCCCGCTCCAGATAAAATGAGTGATTTAGCAAATAAAAAATGTGTT
The DNA here is from genome assembly GCA_902610975.1 of uncultured Pelagibacteraceae bacterium. Classification (GTDB taxonomy): domain Bacteria; phylum Pseudomonadota; class Alphaproteobacteria; order Pelagibacterales; family Pelagibacteraceae; genus Pelagilacustribacter. Next base: position 53,977 of record CACLXL010000003.1, on the reverse strand, counting down.
CCTTGTGAAGGAAATATTCCTCCTTTTGATAAAAGTGAAATTCACAATTACTTGAAAAAAGTTGACGGGTGGGATGTGAAAAGTAATGATGATAAAAGCTATTATCTAATAAAAAATTTTAAATTTAAAAATTTTAAAGAAAGTCAAAATTTTGTTAATAAAGTTGGCCAAATAGCTGAAAATGAAAATCATCATCCCGATATAAATTTTGGCTGGGGTTATTGCAACATAAAAATTTTCACACACGCGATAAAAGGTTTGGCAGAAAGTGATTTTGTTCTAGCAGCAAAAATTGATCAAATTTAATTAATGATAGAAATGTCGTGTACCAGTAAATAACATTTTAATTTTTGCTTTGTTAGCATAATTAATAATTTCTTTATCTCTCAAAGAGCCTCCAGGTTGAATCACAGTTTTGATACCAGCGTTAACTAATAACTTTAATCCATCAACAAATGGAAAAAAAGCGTCTGAAGCTGCTATTGAATTAGAAATTTTATTCAATTGAAATTTTTTAGCTTTTTGAATTGCAATCTTACAACTATCTACTCTACTTGGTTGTCCACCACCTATTCCAATTGTAGAATAATTATTACATAATACTATTGCATTAGATTTCACATATTTACAAATATTAAATGCAAATTCTATCTCATTTAGCTCCTTTTTACTTGGTTTTAATTTTGTTACACATTTAAATTCTTTTTTTTTTACAAATTTATTATTTTTATTTTGAATTAAAAAAGAACCGTCAAAAGATTTTATAACAGCATGCTCTTTATATTTAAACTTGGAGATATCAATAATTCTTAAATTTTTTTTTCTTTTCAAAATTTTAAGAGATTCTTTATCAAAACCTTTAGATAAAATTACTTCAAGAAAATTTTTTGCTATCTCGTTAGCGATTGCTTTAGTCATTTTATAGTTACAAGCTATTACACCTCCAAATGCACTTATTGGATCACATGCATAAGCGCTTTTAAAACTATTCAGAGGTTTTTTATTTGTTGATATACCACAAGGGTTGGCATGTTTTATTACTACTGTGGCAGCTTTACCTTTGATTGATTGTAAAATGTCTAACCCAGCAAATAAATCATTATAGTTATTATAGCTTAATTCCTTTCCGTGTATTTTTTCAAAACCAAGTCGTTTATCATCGTAATCATTTATATAAATTGAACTTTCTTGATGGGGATTTTCACCATATCTTAGATTAGTTAGTTTCCTTCCAAATATTGTTTTTCTATCAGGAAATTGAATATTAAGTTTATTATTAAACCAGTCTGCTATCATTGCATCGTAGTATGCGGTTAACCCAAAAGCTTTTGATGACATAAATTCTCTAAATTTAATGCTTGTTCCACCCCTATTTAGCTCTAACTCTTTTATTAGAGTCTTATAGTCATTTTTGTTAGTAACAATTGTAACATTTTTAAAATTTTTGGCTGCCGCTCGAACCATTGTTGGTCCCCCAATATCTATATTTTCAATAATGTTTTTTGAGTTTTTAGATCCCATTACCACTTTTTGAAAAGGATAAAAATTTACTACAATTAAATCTATCGGAGGAAACTTCTGTTTAGACATTTGATGCTTGTGAGTTTTATTTTGTCTATCATGTAAAATACCTGCATGTATTTTAGGATGAAGTGTTTTTACTCTTCCATCTAACATTTCTTTAAAGCCAGTATATTTAGATAATTCAGTACAATCGTAGCCAAGTTTTTTTATAGCATTAAACGTCCCGCCGGAGCTTATAATCTTAATATTAAATTTTTTAAGAGTTTTTAGTAAAGAAATCAAATTTTCTTTGTCAGATACTGATACTAAAGCATTTTTAATTTTTAAGTTCATTGTTATATTTTCTTTTTAATTTCCCAACTAAATGATTTATCTTTATTAACTAGATTACCAGAAATCGTTAAACAAGTATTATCTAATATTTTTTTCCCCGCTAAATAAATGCTTTTCTCTATTTCAATATTTTCTTCTTTAATTGTAAAAATTAATGACTTATTCTTAGAAATTTGAATTAACGCACTATTTCCACTCATAGTTTTTACTGCTTTGAGTTGTGGATTTAAATGAAATCTGAAAACGTATCTTATTGGGATCCCATCACTTTTCTTTAAGATATGGTCTACTCCTTTGATTTTAATATTTTCATGGTCTAAATAAATCTCCCTTTTATGAATACAACTAAAGTTTTTTTCATACCCATTATGCGTTATAGAACAGCCGGTAAAATTATCTTCATCCTTAACTTTAAAATCAGATACTTTAAAGGTATTTTTGATAGAATTTCCAAAAACGTTATTGATAAGCATATTTCTCTCAAACTTTGTAATACTTGTATCATTTATTGTCATGGTCGATTGACTTGCAGTGAGTCTACTAAGAAGTTCTACCTTAGGTGAGATATCCTTTCCAAAACCACAGTTTGTGATTATTTTTATTCCATCTATAAAATATTCAAAAGAAAGAGGTCCAGACTGATAATTTTTTGAAAAGTCTTTGCTTGGAGGTGATCCAACATCAAAATATAAAACTTGATTTTTTGATTTTGCACAAAATATTCCACCAATTATAATATTTTTCTCAGTTTTATTTATTTTGATATTTTCTAAATATTTATTAAAATTACTGAGATTACTTTCAGTAGCACCGTTAAAAAGAGGCATTTGTTCTCCTGGTGTCTTAAAGAATTTTATACATTTTAAATTTTGCTTAATTATATTATCAAGGAAATCAGGCAGATATTGCTGTGCATCTTTTATATTTTCGTAGCATAAAAGAAGGTATTTAGTAAAAAAAATTAAATCATTTGGGTTTCTAGTAAATGGATAACCGTTTTCATCAAAATTAGTTATTACAAATTTTTCAAGTTCCTTGATTCCCGCATTATAATTACTTTCATATTCTTTAAAAACTATACCTGATAATATTAAGGCAGTAAGAATTTCTATTTTTTTTTGTGGATTTTTTTCAAATTTTACATTTTTTTTTAAATGATTACATTGAAGTATCACACTTTGGAAAAAATTTTTTTTAAACTCAAATGTCCCGTTATTTATAATTGTATCGATGTTAAGTATCCAACTTATAACTCTTGTACTAAGTGTAGAAGTCTCCCAAATTTTTTTTTTAAAATTTGAATATTTTAGCATCCAAAGATAAATAATTCTCTGAATATTTTTACCGTCTATTTTTCTATCAATTAGACTAAGCCATAAAAAATTGTGATGGTAGGCTATATCTTTATTTTTATTTTCAATCCAAAAGTCATTAGGGTTAATTTCATTTATCTTAAAAGTTTTCTTTCTGTACGGTGAAATTATAGAAAGTAAAAAAGGATTTGGGTTAAAATATACCTGAGCGGGCACTTTTGAAATTAAAGAGTTATTATAATGTTTAGATAAGAAATAAATTTTTTTAAAAAATTTTATAACAGTTATGCTGATAGCAACTACATAAAGATAGGCACTTTTTAAGCCAAACATTAATCAATTTTTTCTAAGAATTTCTATATTTTTTTTGAGATCACCTTTATTTTCTCTGAAGATTGTTGATCCTGAGACAAGAATATTAGCTCCGGCCTGTTTAGCTAATGTGCAATTTTCAAAATTAATGCCTCCGTCAATTTCTATATCAACATCTAATTTTTTATTATTAATAATTTCTTTTAGTCGCTTGGTTTTTTCTAAAACTTCAGGCATAAATTTTTGGCCACCAAATCCTGGTTCAACACTCATTATTAAAACTAAATCAATATTATTTAAATATTCTTCCACTAAATCTATTTTAGAATTTGGCTTAAGTGAAATTCCTACTTTTTTTCCCTCTTTTTTAATAAGATCAATCGTTTTCGCTGTGTCTTTGGTTGCCTCTGGGTGAAAAGTAATAATATCAGCCCCAGCATTAGCAAAATTTTTAATAAAATTATCTACTGGCGATATCATTAAGTGTACATCAAATATTTTTTTTGTAAGAGGTCTAAGTTTTTTTATTACTTCAGGGCCTATAGTTAAATTTGGAACAAAATGCCCATCCATAACATCAATGTGAATGTAATCTGCACCAGCTTTTTCCAGTGAGATCACTTCACTACCTAATTTACTAAAATCTGCAGATAATATAGACGGTGAAATTTTGATAGTGTCAGTCATTCTTTACTTATATTTTAATACTAAACTTTGTCAAAAAATTAGCTTAATTAAACAGTTGATATAATTGTCTTGAAAAATCGCTTTCTAATGGAAAAGCAAGCATTCCCCACACGTCATATCCAAGTATGTATGGCATTGCGTAGAACCTGAAGAGATAGAAGAACCAAGCTACATATAGGGCTATAAATGGCCCAAAAAGAAAACTAGGAGTTATAAACTTAAACAAATTAATAATTGGGTTTGTATATTTTACAAAGACTCTCATGAAAAAAAAAGTTGAGTCTTCCCTTTGAAAAATATTCATAAAAGCACGGCCGATTAGAGTCCACATTATGGTGCCTAATATATAATCTAATACAATTGCCCAAGTTGGAATCATATTTTTAAAATATCATGATTCAGGTAAAAAAAAAGGGGCGAAAAATTCGCCCCTTTTAATTTTAAATAATTGTTAATTAGTGTTGCTTACCAAGAATAGCCTTACCTGTCGGTATTCTTGTATCGTCTACTAATTTTTGTGTAGCTGGACTTGGCTCTTTAGTCATTAAACTGACTACTACCATTACAACTAAACAAATTGGTGCTCCAATTAAACCAAATCTTAAGTGATCAATACCTAAGAAAGGAGTATTTACACCGCCCCATATTGGAACTGAGAATTTAGGGAACACCCACGTTAAGTAAACTGTTCCTGAAATAATTCCCGACAATATACCAGCGATTGCACCCTCTCTAGTAGCTCTCTTCCACCATACACCAAGTACAAGTGGGAAGAATAAACCTGACATTGCAAAGTCGAATGCCCAAGCAACCGAACCTAAGATACTTGTTAGCCTGAATGAGGCTATGTAAGCACCAGCAGCTCCGATTATTACTAGAAGTGTACGAGCAACTAATAGTCTTTTAGCAGTTTCCGCTTTTGGATTTATGATTTTGTAGTAAATGTCGTGTGATAACGCATTTGAGATCGCTAAAACTAATCCATCGGCAGTTGACATGGCAGCAGCCATACCACCAGCGAACACTAGTCCTGAGATTACGAACGGTAGACCCGCTACTTCTGGAGTAGCTAATACTACAACGTCACCTCTCATGAACCATTCGTTCAACTGAAGTATACCGTCACCATTAAAGTCTGCGATAAATACTTGTTTAACTTCAGACCATCTTTGTACCCACTCTATCGACTGAACTTCAGAAATAGATTTTCCGATAATTCCAGTTGGTAGATTTGGATCCATTAATGCTAATTTAGACAATGTCGCTAACATAGGCGCTGAAGAGTAAAGTAAGAAAATAAAGAATAGCGACCAAGCTACTGATTTTCTTGCTGCTCTTACTGTAGGAGTCGTAAAGTATCTCATTAAGATATGAGGTAACGATGCAGTTCCCACCATCATACAAATCGCTAACGATAAGTATTTCCAGACAGCCATTCCACCTTCAGGTACTCCAGAGTGAGTTCCAGAGATGTATTTCAATCCTCCTGGTACCCCAGCTGCTTTCATATCTGCGGCGCTGTTTTTAACTAGTCCAAATTGCTGTTCAAGTTCGCCAAGTCTTGCAACTTCATCACCTAACATTAAGTGAGGGAAAATTCCTCCACCTACGTTAGAGCTAATCCAGAATACTGGTATTAAGTATGCGATGATTAATACAATGTACTGAGCAACCTGTGTCCAAGTTACGGCTCTCATTCCACCAAGCATTGAACAGATAAGGATACTTATTAATCCTACCCATACACCTGCTTCGAACGGAATTCCAAGAGCTCTAGAAGCAATTGTTCCCGTAGCATTAATTTGTGCTGTTACGTAAGTAAATGATGCTATGAAAAGCACGAATACTGATGCAGCTCTCACTGCATTACCACCGTATCGTGTTCCGATAAAATCAGGAACTGTGTAACATCCAAACTTTCTTAGGTACGGAGCCATTAGAGTTGCAACAAGTACGTATCCACCTGTCCAACCTACTAAGAAGGCCATATAAGTATAGCCACCAAAGTAAACTCCACCCGCTAAAGCTACGAATGATGCACCTGACATCCAGTCAGCTGCTGTTGCCATTCCGTTAAATACGGTTGGCACTTGTCTTCCTGCAACATAGTAGGCATCTACTTGAATGGTTCTTGATAAATAACCGATTAAGGCATAAATCAATACCGTGAAAGCCACGAACATCACTCCGATGTTTTTAGCTGACACCCCTGCTTGCTCTGCTAATGCCATCAAAATGATGAACACTATAAAGCCACCAGTGTAGGTACCATATATTTTAGGAAGGTTTTGTATAAAATCTCCTTTAAACATTAGTCATCCTCTCTTTCTGAGAAACCATGTTCTTCGTCGATTTTTTCTTGTTTATTTGCAGTCCAAAACAAAATTATCACAAAGGCAAGAAGTGAACCTTGCGCAGTCATGTAATATGCTAATGGATAGCCAAGAAAAGACATCGTGTTCAGTTCTGAACCAAACATGAAGATCACTAATGAGAAGAAAGCCCAAAGAACCAATGTTACTATCATATGGTTTTTGGTCTTATTCCAATATGCGTCTTTATTTGACATATTTCCCCCTATTTATTTTTTAACTTTTTACGTAAAAAGTACTCTTATTGCTGGGGAGCATACTGATTATGAGTTGAATTTAAAGAGAAAAAAGGACCCCAAAACCAAATTGAAATGCTATAAGACAAGTAAATATAGGGTTTTTTAAATACAACGTGAAATTGAATCTAAATAATTTGAGAATTACTCTTAGAAACACTCTAATAAGTGTTTGGGAGTATGTAATACCAATTTGGAAAATTTCTGGTCTTTTTAAAAAAATAAAATCTAAAAAAGACCTGGAGAATTTCATTCAAGAGAGATCAGCACATGTAACCCAAACAACTTTGTATGGGTATTTAAAAACAAGAATTGGAGTTAAGTACATTGCTATGATGGAAGATGAGAGATTTTTAAAGTCAATTAATATTGCAAAATGGAATATATACATGGTTGCATTAGCTGACTGTGCTTTTTATGTTTTTTCATATTTAATTGTAGAAAAGAATTTAAAAGCAAATGATTGTAAAGAGGTTTTCCTAAGCATAATTGAAAAAGAAAAAAATAATGGTTTAAGTGATGAAATTTTTAAAAATGGAAAAGAAAACTTTTTAAAAAGATTGGAGACAGTTAATTTTAATAATTACTATTTAGAAAACCCATTTAAAGAAAGTGGAGAAGCATTATATTACTGGTCTCCGATAGCAGATGAGTTAAAAACTTTAGACAAAAAAATTGTACTTAACTCTATTTCACTAAAATGGGGTCTTATGAAGGATGAATTTAAAAAAATCACTAAAGATCTAAATTTTACTTAACCTTTATTTTGTCTATTTTCTACAAGCGAATTAACAACACTTGGATCAGCTAATGTTGTCGTATCGCCTAAGTTATCAGGTTCGTTTGCTGCTATTTTTCTTAAAATTCTTCTCATTATTTTTCCAGATCTTGTCTTCGGCAAACCAGGAGCAAATTGGATAACGTCAGGAGTAGCAATTGGTCCTATTTGTTTTCTTACCCATAGTTTTAAATCTCTTTCAAGATCACCTGTTGGGTTTTCTCCAGCATTTAAAGTTACGTAACAATATAATCCATTCCCTTTTATACTATGCGGAAATCCAACAACAGCTGCTTCAGCAACTTTAGGATGAGCTACAAATGCGCTTTCGATTTCAGCTGTTCCAAGATTATGGCCTGATACTATTATAACATCGTCAACTCTTCCGGTTATCCAATAGTAACCATCTTTATCTCGTCGACAACCATCACCAGTAAAATACTTCCCATCAAATTGCGAAAAGTAAGTATCTATGAATCTTTGATGATCTCCGTAAACAGTTCTCATTTGTCCTGGCCAAGAACTTGCCATGCAAAGTCTTCCTTTACCTTCTCCCTTAACGATTTTTCCATCTTTATCAACTAAAACAGGTTTAATTCCATAAAAAGGTTTTGTAGCAGATCCTGGTTTTAGGTCTATAGCCCCTGGTTGTGGCGCAATTAGTATCCCACCGGTTTCAGTTTGCCACCATGTATCAACTATTGGACACCTTGAGTCGCCTACAGTCTTGTAATACCACATCCACGCCTCAGGATTAATTGGTTCTCCAACAGTTCCAAGCAATTTTAATGTTTTTCTACTTGTTTTTTTAACAGGCTTGTCTCCTTCTCTCATCAAAGCTCTTATTGCAGTTGGTGCTGTATAAAAAATATTTACTTTATATTTATCTACTATTTGCCACCATCGTGAACTATCAGGATAATTAGGCACCCCTTCAAACATAATAGTTGTGGCTCCATTTGATAGAGGTCCATAAATAATATAGCTATGACCCGTAACCCATCCTATATCTGCTGTGCACCAATAAATATCGTTTGCTTTGTAATCAAATATATATTGGTGTGTCATCGAGGCATAAACCATATAACCACCAGTGGTATGTAAAACACCTTTAGGTTTACCTGTTGAACCTGATGTATAAAGAATAAATAGAGGATCTTCAGCGTTCATTTCCTCAGGATCACATTTAGCCGGAACAGAAGCGACTAATTCTTTGTATGAAATGTCTCTTTCATTATTCCAATCAACTTGATTTCCCGTCCTTTCTACTACAACACATTTTTTAACATTTGGACATTGATCTAAAGCTTCGTCAGCAATTTTTTTTAGAGGAATTATTTTTCCTCCTCTTACTCCTTCATCTGCTGTGATTAAGTATTCCGATTCACAATCGGTTATCCTTGTTGCTATGGAATCTGGCGAAAAGCCTCCAAAAATGATTGAATGAACAGCACCTATTCTTGCGCAAGCAAGCATAATGTATGCCAGTTCAGGTATCATAGTGAGGTAAATAGTTACTCTATCACCTTTTTGAATTCCTAAACTTTTTAGACCATTTGCAGCTTTGCATACATTTTGATGAAGTTCTCTGTAAGAAATTTTCTTTGTATCTGCAGGATCATCTCCGACCCAAATAATTGCTGTTTTGCTAGGATTTTTCTTTAAATGTCTATCAATACAATTAGCTGAAGCATTTAAAGTTCCATCATAATACCATTTTATTTTTACCTCATCTTTACTATATTTTACGTCTTTAATTTTTGTATACTTTTTCATCCAAGTAATTCTTTTTCCCTCCTTGGCCCAAAACTTATCGTTTTCTTTTATGGACATCTTATATTTCTTTTTATATTTAGTGTCGTTTACATAGGCATGATTTTTCCAACTATCTGAAACTTTTATAACTGAATTACCTTCACTGTCTTTTGAGAATGTAGGAGCTTTAAAATTAATTCGTCTTACTTTTTTAGATTTTTTTCTAGATTTTTTTCTTTTTTTGGATTTTCTATTTTTCTTCCTAGGCCTGCTAACTTTTCTAGACTTTTTTAATTTTCTAGATTTTTTTCTAGATTTTTTTACTTTTGATTTTTTTTTCTTTTTCTTTTTAGCCACAAATACCCCTAATTTTTTTACACTTTACCCATGTTACAAATAATTTTCCAGCTTTTATAATCTATTGGCATTACTGACAACCTGCTTTGTTTTATCAACGCTAAATGAGAAATTTTCTTATTTTCTTTAATTTTTTCTAAAGAAATAGCCCTTTTAAATTTACTCACAAACCTAACTTGAACGGCTACAAATCTCTTTTTCTTATCAGTTTTATCGATAAATGCTGATTTAATTACTTTAACTATACCAACAATTTCTTTTCCAATATTTGAATGATAGAAAAAACATAAGTCACCATTATTCATTTTTTTTAAATTATTTGCAGCTTGGTAATTTCTGACACCATCCCAAGCCACACCTTTTTTACCAGCTTTCTTTTGTTGTTCGATTGACCAAACGTCTGGCTCAGATTTTATTAACCAGTAGTTCATTATAATTTTAATCCAGGTCCTTTCATGTAAGGAGCATTTTTATCAAGAGGCCATCTTGACTTAGCCGATATATCAATATCATCAGTCATATTTTTTTTGAATCTTTGTATCCCAGCCCAGGCAATCATAGCAGCATTATCACCGCAAAATTTTAGGTTTGGGTAAACGGTTTCAAAATTCATTTCGTTAGATAAAGTTGATAAATTTTTTCTTATAGTTTCGTTAGCTGCAACACCACCAGCCACTATAAATTGAAAACTTTCTTTTTTTGTTTTTTTTCTAAACATTTCAACAGCAACTTTGGTTTTCTTGTAAAGAATTTTATTTATTGTATTTTGAAAAGATGCCGCTAAATTGTATCTTAACTCATCTTCTCCATTAATTTTTTTAGATTCTCTAAGAACTGCAGTTTTAAGACCAGCAAATGATAAGTTACAACCTGCTTTATTTATTATTGGCTCAGGGAGTTTAAAAAAATTTTTGTCTCCTAACTTTGCAAATTTCTCCACACATGGTCCTCCGGGATATCCTAGATCTAGCATTTTTGCAGTTTTATCAAAGGCTTCACCTAAAGCATCATCGATTGTAGTCCCTAATTGTTCGTATTCATTTACATCTTTAACAATTAAAAATTGGGAGTGACCTCCAGAAATTAATAAAAGTAAATATGGGAATTGAATACTATATTCTAATCCTGGACTAAGAGCATGACCTTCTAAATGATTAACTGCAACAAATGGTTTATTCGAAAATGCAGCAATTGATTTGCCTATGTTGAGCCCAACTGTTAAACAGACAATTAAACCTGGCCCGGCAGTAGCTGCAATTCCGTCTATTTCATTTAAAGAAACTTTACTTTCTTCTAGAGCTTTTTCGATTATATATTCGATATTTTCTAAATGTGCTCTAGCTGCTAATTCAGGTACCACTCCTCCAAATTTCTTATGCTCTGAAATCTGACTTGAAACGATATTGGATAAAACGTCTGCAGTGCCCTTATCATTTTCTCTAATTACAGATGCTGCAGTTTCATCGCAGCTGGTTTCAATTCCTAAAAATGTAATCTTTTTTGTCATCTCTTTAAAAAATTTAAATAGTATAAAATACTTCTATCAAATATATAATCAATTAATGACAAAAATTACAATTGGAGCTAGGGGTAGTAAACTTTCATTAGCTTATGTGGCTAAAGTTAAAGAGCTATTAATAAAAAATAATAATGAACTTAATGAGGAAAATATTAATTTTAAAGCTATAAAAACATCTGGTGACTTAAATTCTGATAAGAACATTTCAGAAATAGGTGGAAAAAATTTATTTTGCAAAGAAATTGAAGAAAGCTTGTTAAAAAAAGAGATTGATATTGCTGTACATTCTTTAAAAGATATGGAGGCGAATGAAAATGAAAGCCTTTTGATAGGAGCATATTTAAAAAGAAACGATTATCGAGATGTAATAATTAGTGAAAAAATTAAAAGTATTTCTGATCTAAAAAAAGGCGTAAAAATTGGCTCAAGTTCAAAAAGAAGAGAGCTTCAATTAAAAAAAATTAATCATCAAATTTCTGTAATTAATATTCGGGGAAATATTGATACTAGAATAAATAAAATCAACGAGAGGAACTTAGACGGAATCATTCTTGCAGCTGCCGGAGTTAAATCACTTAAACTTGATAAAAAAATCAGCTTTACTTTTAATTGCGAACATATTTTACCAGCAGTGGGACAAGGAGTAATTGCCGTACAATGTAGAAAGGAAGATGAAATTAAAAATTTAATAAAGAGAATAAACGATAGTGCAACTAGTCTTTGCGCAATAGCTGAAAGAAAAATGCTTCAAACTATTGGAGGCGATTGTAATACTGCAATAGGTGGTTTAGCTGAAATTGAAAACCAAAACTTAAAACTCAAAGCTCAGCTTTTTTCGGATAGCGGTCAAGAGAGTTTTGAATATGAACTTATAGGAAAAGAGGCTGACGCTTCTTTTATTGGAAAAAGTGTTGGAGAAAAATTATTAGATTTAGCTGGAGAAAAATTTAAAAAAAAATGAATATTTTAATAACAAGACCTTTAATAGATTCTGAGGATTTAATGGGTAAATTATTTTCTTTAGGTCATAAAATTATTCACGTGCCTACTTTAAAAATCTCTAAAGCAGAACTTGATCCCGTTGATCCCGAGAAATACAATGCGTTTATATTTACAAGTGCTAATGCAATAAGGTGTCTAAAACTATTAAAACCAGATAGAAATAAACTTTGTTTCTGCGTTGGAACAATTACTGAAAAAATTGTAAGACAACAAGGTTATAACAATACAATTTCAGCTGGTGGAACAATTAATGCCTTAAAAAATATTATTGTTAATTCAGGCAACTTAGATAAAAAAAAAGTCTTAGCGTATATATGTGGAGATAATATTACCTCAGACTTAGATTTAGAGCTTCAAAAAGAGGGTTTTCAAATAGAAAAAATTATCAACTATACTTCAGAAAAAATTAAAGAGTTAAACACAAATACGAATAATTTAATCAAAGATCATCCTCCTGACATAATTTTTGTTTACTCAAAAAGGAGCGCAGAAAGCTTTATTGATTTAGCAAAAAAGTACTCACTCAATGGGCAGATGACAGGCTCAAGAGTTATGTGTATAAGTGAAAAAGTTTTAAATGTTTTCAAAGAAGCTGGATGGAAAAATTTAGAAACCTTCGAAACTGGAGATGAACTAATAAAAATTGGTAATTAGATGGAAGTATTGCAAAATTTTAAGATATTATTTTTAGATGTTTGGAATAAGGGCATTTCAGGAGTTAATATTTCAGAAATTATTATTGCTTTAATAATTTTTTTATTTTTTCTTTTTTTAAGAGGAATGTTTTCAAAATTTGTAATTAAAAGGTTGGAGAATTACGTATCAAAAACTTCAAATAACTTTGATAATTCTCTTGTAAAATCTATGGAAGGGCCAGCTAAGTTTTTTCCAATTGTATTAGGTTTTTTTGTAGCTACTGGCTACCTAACTATTGAAACTCAAGCAGCAAATTTTTTAGAAACTATTAATCGCTCTTTAATTACAATTCTTATATTCTGGACATTTCACCAAATTATTGGACCTTTTTCAACTGTTGTGAAATCAGTCAGCGATTTACTCTCTAAGGATTTGGTTAATTGGATTATCAAAGCTCTAAAGGTCTTAATAATAATTTTAGGTTTAGCTGCTGTTTTGGAACTTTGGGGAATTAAAATTGGACCAATTATAGCCGGACTAGGACTATTTGGTGTTGCCGTTGCACTTGGAGCACAAGACTTATTTAAGAATCTAATTTCAGGTATATTAGTTTTAGTTGAGAAAAGATTTAAAGTAGGAGATTGGATATATGTTGAAGATGTTATTGAAGGCACGGTTGAGTCAATAGGTTTTAGATCTACAGTTGTTAGAAGATTTGACAAATCGTTAGCAACGATACCTAATTTTCAGTTTGCAGAAAAAGCAGTAATAAATAATTCTTTAATTACCAATAGGAGAATTAACTGGATTATTGGCTTAGAGTACAGAACAACAAGCAAGCAATTGATTGATATCAAACAACAAATAGAAAATTTTATAAAAAATAATGAATTATTTTCAAAATCAGAAAATACAATGCTATCAGTGAAAATTGATCAATTTGCTGCAAGCTCAATCGATATTAAACTAATATGTTTTACTAAAACTACAAAATACTTAGAGTGGATGAAGGTAAAAGATCTTTTAGCCCTTGAGATAAAAAATATAGTAGAAAAAAATAATGCGTCTTTTGCTTTTCCAAGTACATCAATTTATGTGGAGAAAAATTAATGAAGTCGATATTAATTCTATTTGACAATATAGTGAGTCTTTACATCTGGATTTTAATTATTCACGTAATATTTAGTTGGTTGGTAGCTTTTAATGTTTTAAATACAAGTAATAGATTCGTATACTCTGTTTTAGATGTTTCTTACAAACTTACAGCTCCACCTTTAAATTTCATCAGAAGATTTTTACCTAACTTAGGGTCTATAGATATATCTCCAGTGATACTAATTTTAGGATTAATGTTTTTTAGAAATTTAGTTTTTGAAATGCTTGCACCAGGATTATTTTTAAGATGATTATTGATGGAAAAAAGGAAGCAGAGATTATAAGAAATGAAATAAAAAAAGAAATTTCTGATTTAAAGAAAAAAAAGGGTAAAACACCCAGTTTGACAGTTATTTTAATCGGAGACTACGCGCCAAGCTTAATATACGTAAAGAATAAAGAAAAAAGTGCTAGAGAGGTTGGCATTAACTCTGAAATAATTAGATATCCAAAAAATGTGAGCGAAAAAGATATTTTAAAAAAAATTAAAGAACTTAATAAAAACGATGAAATTTCTGGTATCCTAGTTCAGCTTCCTTTGCCCAATCAAATAAATAAAGAGAAAGTTATTAATGCAATTAACCCATCCAAAGATGTAGATGGTTTTAACCCAATAAATGTTGGTAATCTTTCATCAGGTTATGACTCAATCGTTCCTTGCACACCTTTAGGATGTCTTTTATTGATTAAAAAGATAGAACCAAATTTAGCAGGCAAACATGCTGTTATAATAGGAAGATCAAACTTAAATGGTAAACCAATGGCTCAATTATTATTAAAGGAAAATTGCACAGTGACTATAGTTCATTCAAAAACGAATGATTTACAAAATGAGTGCCTCAAAGCAGATATTTTAGTAGCAGCTGTTGGATCTCCTAATTTGATTAAAAAAGATTGGGTAAAAAAAAATGCGATTGTTATAGATGTTGGTATCAATAAAGTAGGAGAAAAAATAGTAGGAGATGTAAACTTTGATGAACTCAAAGACAATGTTAAAGCAATAACTCCTGTACCTGGAGGCGTTGGGCCAATGACAATTGCATGTTTATTAAAAAATACTTTAACGTGTTTTAAAGCTCACTTGACCTAGACTTTTCAATTTTCAAATACCTGCTATTTCTAAATCTTATAATAACTGTAGCAATAGCTACTATTAAGATAGCTAAAGAGATGTAAATGAGGTTTGCAGGGTCACTCTCTTTATCTTGTAAAATTATAAATCGAGCTAATGCTGTAATTGCTATTATTAATGGGTAAGTTATTCTAACTGATTGAGTTTCCCAATAAGATCTTACTAAACCAATTACCTCAATATAGATGAACATTAAAAGTAAATCAGCTAAAGTGATATCCTTGTTGTCGTACATTTCTTTCATTTCCAAGAAGAAAGCAATAATGGTTGATACCAGTACGACTATAACCGCAACGAGTTGAATATTTCGAATCGAGCTATTCATTTAATAATAATCTATCAAAAAATTATGCTTTATTTAACTGTTTAGAATGAAATTTTATAAAACTCTCCACTTTTCTCTTGTTAAAGGTTTTGTTCTCTTCAAAAGAAACTTTTTTCATTGAATATGCCTTGTTTTTCGTTCTTCTTGAGAGAATTGTAACATTTCCTTTAAATAAACTTAAAACTATGTCACCTGTTACTTGACTTCTTTTTTTATCAATAATTTTTTGTAATTTTAATCTTTTTTTTGAAAACCAATATCCATTATAAACCAACTCAGCATATTCAGGCATCACTTTCTCTTTTTTATGAGCAGTATCTTTATCTAGCGTTACTGACTCGATAGCTCTATGAGCTGCGTACAATAAAGTTCCACCAGGTGTCTCGTAAACGCCTCTAGATTTTATTCCAATAAATCTATTTTCAACTAAGTCAACTCTGCCTACTCCATTTTTACCCGCCAAGATATTTAATTTATTTAAAAGTTTTTCAGGGCTCAATTTTTTTCCATTCACTGCTACAGGATCACTATTTTTAAAAGAAATTTTTACTTTTGTGGACTTGTTAGGAGCTTTTTGCGGTGAAACAGTTCTCTGATAAATAAATTCAGGCGCAGAATTTTTAGGATTTTCTAAAACTTTTCCCTCAGTTGACGTATGAAAAATATTATCATCTACTGAAAAAGGTGGAGCTCCTTTTTTATCTTTAGGTATTGGTATACTGTTTTTTTTTGCATATTTAATTAAATCTGCTCTAGATTGTAATTTCCATTCTCTCCAAGGAGCAATGGTTTTAATTTTTTGGTCAAAATAAGCGTATCCAAGCTCGAATCTCACTTGATCGTTTCCTTTTCCTGTCGCTCCATGAGACACTGCAAAGGCTTTAAATTTTTTTGCAATTGCAATTTGTCTTTTCGCGATTAAAGGCCTAGCTATTGATGTGCCCAGTAAATAAACTCCCTCATAGACAGCATGTGCTCTTAACATTGGAAAAACATATTCTTTAACAAAAACGTTCTTAAGGTCTTCAATGATAATTTTTTTAACACCTAATTTTCTAGCATTCTTAATAATTTTTTTCTTATCGATTATTTGTCCAATATCGGAAGTGTAAGCAATTACTTCAGCTTTATAGTTTTCTTGCAACCATCTTAGAATTATAGATGTATCTAAACCGCCTGAATAGGCTAAAACAATTTTTTTCATTTAGCTGCAAGTTTTCTTCGCTGTGTTATAAGCTTTCGTAAATCCCATCATTGAGTAATGATCTGTCGTCTCTGCACCTTTTGTAGTTCTTGCTTTCACAATTATATCAGTTGCTTTCTTCATTAATTGAATAAATTTTTTTTCTTCTTGATCATCGAGTAACCAGGCAAAGTCTTTTTGAGAAAAAAAAGAGTATTTTCTCTTCCCTGAGCTAGCCGTTACGCTAGAAGTTTTATAGTCATGACCACTTGTTAAGCTTACCTCGTCTTTAATTTCTTCAGAAGGTCTAAACGTAACAAATAATTTTGACTCATTTCTTTTCACTGCTGCTGGCGCTCTCTTTGTAGGAATAGTTTGTGCAAAACATATTTTCCCTTTGTCAGTTTCTGCTATAAAGCTCTCCCAGTTTTTATATTTTCCAGTTGATCTTGGTGTTACTGCAGAGACATTAAAAGAATATAAAGTAAGAATTATTAAAATAAAAATTTTTCTGAATTCCATAATCAGTTTTTATACTAAAAAAAATCTATTTCAATGCCTTGAATTAAGGAGATGGATTTGGATTATTATTATGTATCATATTAATTTTACCTAAAATCTCATCAGAGAGTTCAATATTAACACTATCAATATTTTCCTTTAATTGATCCATTGTAGTGGCACCTATTATATTACTTGTAACAAAAGGCCTTGTGTTAACAAAAGCTTGTGCTAATTGTGCCATTGTCATGTTATGAGTTTTAGCAAGTTTATAATATTCATCATATGCTTTCATAGCTAAAGGATTAAGATGTCTCTCCCATCCTTTAAATAAAGCTTGCCTTGAGTTTTTTGGCATTTGACCGTTTCTATATTTTCCTGAGAGAGCACCAGTTGCTAGAGGATAGTAAACTAGAAGACCACATTTTTCTCTAATTGAGATTTCGGACATTCCAATCTCATAAGTTCTATTAACTAAATTGTAAGGATTTTGAACAGACATCATTCTTGGTAATTTTTTATTTTTTGATAATTCAATGTATTTTGATAAACCATACGGTGTTTCGTTAGACATTCCAATGAACCTGATTTTGCCGCTTTTAATAAATTTTTCTAACGCTTCTAAAACACTCTCAAAGTTGTTCCACTCACCCTCATCTTTATCAATCGAATAATCTCTTTTTCCAAAGAAATTTGTAGATCTTTCAGGCCAATGCAATTGATATAAATCTATGTAATCTGTTTTAAGCCTTTTTAAACTTCCATCAATCGCTTTGCCAATATTTTTTTCGTCAAAGTTATTACCACCTCCTCTTATCCAGTTACATCCCGGTCCTGCTACTTTACTTGCTAAAACTACCTTTTTTCTATTTTTTCTTTTTTCAAACCAATTTCCAATTATAACTTCTGTCTTTCCATAAGAGTCCGAGTTAGGAGGCACTGAATATAGTTCAGCTGTATCAAAAAAATTTACTCCTTCAGCTAAAGAATAATCCATTTGTTCAAATGCATCCTTCTCAGTATTTTGAGTGCCCCATGTCATAGTTCCTAGACATATTAAACTAACGTCTAAGTCTGTGTTTCCTAATTTTTTAAACTTCATAAAATTGATTATTATTATAGTTTTTTGGTCAATTTTTGCCTATTGAAAATTTTATAAAAAAACTTATATAATAAAGTATGGAAATTAATAAACAAAGATCAACTGTAAGATCGTCTGCATCAGAAGCAATTATAGATCAAGGCTTAAGATCTTATATGCTTAAGGTCTACAACTACATGGCCTCAGGAGTGCTATTAACCGGTTTTGTTGCTTTGTTTTTTTTCAAAATGGCTGTGGTTACCTCTACAGAAGGTCAAATTATTGGACTAACTAACTTTGGTAACACAATATACGCTTCAGGTTTGAAATGGGTGATTATGCTAGCTCCGCTAGCGATTGTTTTTTATATGAGCTTTGGAATAGCTAAAATGTCAGCAGCTAAAGCCCAAACTACTTTTTGGGTGTTCGCAGCTTTGATGGGCGCATCACTTTCTTCGATATTTCTAATTTACACTGGTGCTAGCATAACAAGAGTTTTCTTTATCACTGCAGGTACTTTCGGTGCTATGAGTATTTACGGTTACACTACTAAAAGAGATCTAACAAAGTTAGGTTCATTTTTAATGATGGGTTTGTTTGGTATAATAATTGCATCCCTAGTAAATATTTTTATGAAATCTTCTATGATGTACTTCGTGATTTCAATCATAGGTGTTTTAGTGTTTGTAGGTTTAACAGCTTATGACACCCAAAAAATTAAAAACATGTATATGGTAAGTGATAGCGGTGAACTTATGGGCAAAAAAGCTGTAATGGGTGCTTTAACACTTTATCTTGATTTCATAAATCTTTTCATAATGCTTCTAAGACTTTTCGGTCAGAGAAGATAATTACTTAACAATTCTAAGTTTATTCCAAATAGTTTTATTTATAAGTTGATCAAGATTTTCTGATTTTTTAATAACATTTCCATCTTTGTCTTTAATAAAGAATTTTTCGTTGAAATAATTTGGTTTAAAATTTTTTGCAATTTTAAGTACAGGTTTTTCCGAAGCTCTTTGATAAACATTAAAAGAAACTTCTTTTGTACAGGAAGAAAAGGAGTAATCTTTCCAAGTCCCATTTGAGACCATTTTTGCATAAAGATTTAAAATACATTGAAGTTCCTCCTTAATGAAAAATTTTTCTTTCTCTCTTTTTTTGATACCATTATTTATTATTAGTCTAATTTTTTTATTCATATTTTATATTTATTTATCAATGGTATCTGAAAAGCAGTAAATATTATAGTTATTGGAAGAATACCCCATACTTTAAAATTTACCCATGTTGTTTCCGGTTGAGTTCTCCAGACTACTTCATTCAATAATGCTAAAAAAATGAAAAAATAAGCCCATCTAAAGTTTAATTTATCCCATCCTATATCATTTAACTGAAATGCAGTTTGTAAAAAAAATTTTAAAAAATTTTTTTGATATAAAGACTTACTCACAATTAATATTACAGCAAATAATATATTTACAATTGTTGGTTTCATATAAATAAAAACTGGATTATTAAAATATAAAGTAAGACCTCCAAAGATAGTAATAACAACACCACCTATTAGCGGTACAAATGGAATTTTTTTCTCAACGAAATAAATAATTCCTACCGCTATAATAGTTGAAATTATTAAAGGAGGTATGGCTATTTTAAGATTATTGCCGCTCTTGTAATAAATTGTAAAAAAGATTAGTAGGGGGCCAAAGTCAGTTATAAATTTTAAAAATGACTTATTCACAATATAGAGACTAACATAAAATTAAAAATTAACAAATTAGATATTGATTTTAATAAAAAAATTATTAACTATGAAGTATGGCTATAAGCAATAATGCAAAATTCTCAATTGGTGAAGTTGTAAAGCATCGTCATTTTGATTTCAGAGGTGTAATTTATGATGTTGATTTTGAATTTAACAATTCAGAGGAGTGGTACCAATCTATTCCAAAAGAAGTTAGACCTAGAAAAGATCAGCCATTTTACCATTTATTGGCTGAGAGTAATGATGTTACTTATGAAGCTTATGTGTCTGAACAAAATCTATTATTAGATAAATCCAAAGAACCTGTGAAGCATCCCCTTATAGAAGAAATTTTTTCTGGAAAAAAGGGTTCAAATTACTTCAAGATTTCAAACTAATCGGTTTCGCCTTAAATAAAACAATATTTACTCAAACCTGTGACACAGAGAAAGATTAAATTTCTAATGTTTAGCCTAATTGAGAATTAACTTCTTACATATTACTCCCTCCAATTCTCAATTGGGCGCATAAAAGACCTTCACAAAAAAAAATTATTATAGTAGTTAGTTTAGATGTTTAACTTATTTAACAACTCAAATATTTTTGGATTAATTGAGGTACTGATAAATTTTATTAATTCAATATTCTTTGCACTGCTTCTAGTAGCTTTGTCATTTGCACTAATTTTTTCTCCTCCAGATTACTTGCAAGGTGATAGCGTAAGGATTATGTACGTTCATGTACCTGCAGCATGGATTGGCTTAGCTTCTTTCACATGCATATCAATATTATCTATTTTAAATTTTCTTTTTAAGATAAAAAATTTTTCATTGATGACCAAAAGCATCGCTCCTATTGGCCTTGTATTTACCTGTATTGCAATCGTTACAGGATCTATTTGGGGTCAGCCCACTTGGGGAACATTTTGGGCGTGGGATGCTAGGATAACTTCGATGGTAATATTGGCTATTTTTTATTTAAGTTTTATAGCAATTCACAAATTTGTTTCTGAAGAGAGCAAGGCAATAAAAATTTCTAGCATAGTTGCAATAGTTGGTTTGGTTAATGTTCCAATTATTAAGTATTCTGTTGAATGGTGGAGCACACTCCATCAACCTGCTAGTATCAAGATTACAGGGACAAGTTCAATACATTCCTCAATGTTAATGCCTTTATTGCTCATGTTTTTTGTATTAATTTTGTATTGTGCGTTAATTTTTCTAATGAAATATAAGACAGAAATCATTAGAATTAAGAAAAAAAATTTAAAAAGATTATGATTTATAATTTTATTCTAATGAATGGATACGGTATTTTTGTTTGGTCATCTTTTATAATTACTTTTTTAGTATGCGGAATTTTTTATTATAAAACGCGTAAGTCACTTAAAAAGTACGAGAAAGAATTTGCAAAAGAAATAGAAGCACTTTCAATCGAGCAAAAAAAAACAGTTTTGGAAAATTCAAAAGTTGCTTCAAAAGTTTTGTCATCTTTTAATAAATCAATTTAAAGCATTTAATGCTTACGAAGAAAGTAAAAAAAAGAGCTTATCTTTTAGTTCTATTTATAACAGCAACTGCTATAGGTACTGTCTTAATTTTAAAATCTCTAAATAAAAATATTCTATATTTTAATTCACCAACAGAAATAAAAATTAGTGAAGATATTGATTTTAATAAAAGAATAAGAATTGGGGGAATGGTTAAAAAAAATACTTTGGAAATAACAGATCAAGAAATTAGATTTGTGGTTACAGACTTTAAAAATGAAATTAAAGTAAGTTTCAAGGGGACTGTACCCAACTTGTTTGCAGAGGAAAAAGGGGTAGTCGCAGAAGGAAAATTACAAGATAAAAAATTTTTTATTGCAGAAAGAATATTAGCTAAACATGATGAAAATTATATGCCTCCAGAATTAAAAGATATAAAGAAAGAAAATGTTAAGTAATATAGGAAACTTTCTATTATTTCTAAATATCTTGTTAAGTTGTTTAGCCATTTATTTTTCAGTAAGTTGTTTAAAAACTACCAATGATTTAGTTTTAAAAAAAATTTATCAGACTAGCTTACTGCAATGCACGACTATTTTGATTAGCTTTTTTACATTAGTTGCAGCTTTTATAATATCAGATTTTTCAGTGATAAATGTGTATGAAAATTCTCACTCGCAGAAACCACTTTTTTATAAAATTTCAGGAACTTGGGGAAACCATGAAGGGAGCTTGTTGTTATGGGTAATTATTTTAACAGTATTCTCTTATTTATTTTTGATTTTGAATAAGAACCATCCTAAGAATTATAGATTATATACTTTAGTAATACAAAATTTGCTTATTCTAGGATTTTTAATCTTTATATTATTTAATTCAAATCCATTCAGCTTTGTAAGCCCCCTTCCAAACGAAGGGCTTGGGTTAAATCCAATTTTACAGGATCCTGCTTTGGCTATACATCCGCCTTTGCTTTATGTTGGCTTTGTCGGATCTTCAATTTACTTTTCAGCAGCTATGGCGTCAATGATTACGAATTACTCTGATAAATTATTTGCAAAGTCGATAAAGACCTGGGTTTTAATTTCTTGGTCATTTCAAACTCTCGGAATTTTAGTTGGATCTATTTGGGCTTATTACGAATTAGGCTGGGGTGGCTTTTGGTTTTGGGATCCAGTAGAGAATGCCTCACTTTTACCTTGGTTTGCAATGACGGCTCTTTTACATTCTTTGTTAGTTTTAGAAAAGAGAAACGCATTATACTTTTGGACGATCATACTATGTTTATTAACCTTTATTTTAAGTGTTACAGGGACTTTTTTAGTTAGATCTGGAATACTAAACTCAGTTCATACTTTTGCTAATGATCCTACAAGAGGTATTTACATTTTGATGTACTTAAGTTTAATGATTCTAGCATCTGTCTACATTTTATTTACAAGATATAAGCCAGCAAGTATTGAAATAAATTCGAACAGCAAAGAAACTTTTATTTTAGTAAATAACTGGTTTATGATGTTTTATCTTATTACAGTTTTACTAGGAACCTTGTATCCAATATTCACTGATGCGATGACAAATAACAAAATTTCAGTCGGTCCGCCTTTTTATAACTCAGTAATCATACCAGTTGTTGTTATATTTTTATTTTTCATGGCAATTGGACCTAATGTGAAATGGATAAAAAATAAATTTATAAATTTTAAGATTTACTTATTAATATTTTTAGCCGCTGTATTATTAAATTTTATCATTTTTTCTTTTTTTAAAAGTTATAGTGTTATTTCAAATTTAATAGTCATTTCTTCTTTATTCTTAATTTTTTCATCTATTTTTGATATTTTCAAAAAATCAAGCTTTAATTTTCCAAGAGTGATATCGCATTTATCATTTGGATTTCTTATCTTATTTATCGGACTAAACCATAATTTTTCAGTTGAAAAAGATTTTAATTTAAAAGTAGGCGAGACTAAGCAAATTGATAACTTTAAATTCTATCTTAAAGATTTAAAGTTAACACAAGATACAAATTATAAAACCATAACTGGTCAGCTTAAAGTCAATGATTTATTTACAAAAGAGGAGAGAATTTTAAAACCTGAGATAAGAATTTATGATAATCCTAAAACTTTAACGTATGAAGCTTCTATACAATCAAATTTTTTAAGAGATTATTATTTAACGATGAGCAATATTGATCGGTCCGATTACTACAATATAAAATTTCAAAAAAAACCACTAATGATTTGGATTTGGATATCAGTTGCCACTCTGTCACTAGGAGGTTTTTTAAGTTTAATAAGACATGCAAAATATAATTAAATTAATTACAGTATTTATATTAGTATTTATTCTTACAATATTTTATCTTTCTTTAAATAGAAGCTCTAATTACAATACTAAATTTCTTGTCGGTAATAAATTAGCTGACATTGAATTAAAATCCTTCGAAAGTGAAAAATTTTTTACAAATAATGATCTAAAAAATAATAATTATACTCTTATAAATTTTTGGGCATCGTGGTGTGCACCATGTAGAATTGAACATCAATTTTTGATGATATTATCAAAAAATAAAAATATCAAAATATTAGGTGTAAATTTTAAAGATAAAAAAATTAATGCTTTAAATTTTTTAGAAGAACTTGGTAATCCATATTTTTATCTTGCAAATGATAGTACTGGAAAACAATCTGTGAATTTTGGAATTTATGGTATACCTGAAAGTATTTTGATTGATAATAAATTAAATATTTTAAAAAAGATCATTGGCCCATTAAATGAAAAAGATTTAGAGGAAATTGAAGAAATTATAAAATCATAATGAAAATTAGAATACTTTATTTTATTTTGTTTCTAAACATAACTATTGGTGTTTCTTCGAATGAAACTTTAAACGAGAGTCAAATTCATAAAAATCTTCGTTGTCTAGTTTGTCAAGGACAATCAATCGCAGACTCAAATTCTGAATTTGCTCAAACTTTAAAAATGGTAGTTAAGGATTTGATTAAGCAAGGGAAAACTGAGGATGAGATTTATAGTTTTCTTTCAGACAAATACGGGGACTGGATTTTATATAAACCAAAGTTCAATTATGAAAATTTTTTTCTTTGGTCATTTCCATACCTAGTATTAGTTTTTGGAGGCCTTATTGTCTTTTTTTTAATAAAAAAACAGCAAAAAAAAACATAAATTGCCAACTGTACATATTAGCTATTTAGTTGTATTTTTTTGAAATGAATCTTAATGTTTTAAAAATTTTAACAGTATTAATAATTTTTTCGTCACAAGTTTTTGCTGAAGAAAACAATAAAGAACTTTCCTTCTATACAGGAACTTTTGATGTAATCGATAAAGAGGGTGATGATAAAACTAGTTTATTTGGTATTGAGCATAAAAACCCTGATCTATTTAGAGATACGTTTTTAGGAGAATTCAAACCAGTCAGTGGGGCTTTTATAACAGGAAATAGTTCAGTTTATTTATACACAGGAATTGAAGGACAATATGGATTAGGTCCACTTAAAATTTTGCCAAGTTTTACTCCTGGGTATTATGAAAAAGGAGATGGCAAAGATTTGGGGAGTGTTTTAGAGTTTAAAAGTGAAATTAAACTAGGTTTAGAAATTTTTGATAACTCTAAGTTAAGCTATAGTTATAGCCATATATCAAATAATGACTGGGGTGATACAAATCCAGGAACAGATAATCAACAAATAACTTTTTCTAAAAACTTTTAATAACAATGAATTTAAACGATTGTTATAATTTTGAAGATTTTAGAAAATTAGCAAAAAAAAATTTACCCGCACCCATATTTCACTATATTGACGGCGGAGCTGATGACGAAACCACACTAAAAAGAAATACAGAAGCATTTTTGAAATGTGACTTAGTGCCAAATATATTAGCCAGCGTAGGAGAACCAGATCTAAGCACAACTGTTTTTGGACAAAAAATAGATTTACCAATATTTTTATCTCCAACAGCGATGCAAAGACTTTATCATCATGATGGAGATAAAGCATCAGCACGAGCTGCTGAAAAATTTGGAACTTTTTATAGTATGTCTACCATGGCTACATCTTCTATCGAGGAAATAGCGAATATATCTGGTGGACCTAAATTATTTCAACTTTATATTCATAAAGACCAAGGTCTAACCGATAATCTTATTGATAGATGTAAAAGTTCTGGTTTCAAAGCAATGTGTTTAACAGTTGATACTGTTGTCGCTGGTAACAGAGAAAGAGATCACAAATGGGGTTTTACTACACCACCAAAACTTACTTTAAAAAGTCTAATGAGTTTTGCCATGCATCCTATGTGGGCTTTTAATTATTTGACCAATAAAAAATTTGAGCTAGCAAATGTTTCTCATTGGACAAAAAAAGGATCGAGCATCGCAAAAGGGGTGATGGATTATATTAATGAACAATATGATCCAGCCATGAGCTGGAAAGATGCTGAGTACGTTGTGAAGAAATGGGGAGGACCATTCGCTCTTAAAGGCGTTATGTCAGTTGAAGATGCAAAGAGAGCAGTAGAAATCGGAGCTTCGGCTATTATGCTCTCAAATCATGGAGGAAGACAACTCGATGGATCAAGATCTCCATTTGATCAATTACCCGCTATTGCTGATGCAGTTGGAGGAAAAATAGAAATTATTTTAGATGGAGGAATTAGAAGAGGAACTCATGTGTTGAAAGCACTTTCTTTGGGAGCAACGGCATGCAGTTTTGGGAAAGGATTTCTATTCGCATTAGGTGCAGGCGGTCAGAAAGGTGTAGAGCAGATTTTGACAAGAATGAAAGATGAAATAAGAAGAGACATGATTTTATTAGGATGTAAAAGCATAAAAGAGCTAAATAAAACAAAAATTGTATATAGGTGATGCAAAAAAACTGGTTTTCAAAAGGGTAAATAAATACTAGGTTTAGAATATGAAATTAGCAAAAAATTTAGAGAGACTTGGAACAGAAACTGCTTTTAGTGTCTTAGCCGAAGCTAAGAAGCTTGAAGCTCAGGGCAAAGAAATGATTCACTTAGGTTTAGGTCAGCCAGATTTTATGACTCCTAAACATATTATGGACGCAGCAAAAAAAGCTATTGATGACGGACATCATGGATATGTTTTAGCTAACGGGATTGCTGAATGCCGGCAAGCAGTTTCAAGAAAAATAAAAAGTTTATATAAAAAAGAAGTTAGTCCCGAGCGGATTATGATTATGCCTGGTGGAAAACCTACAATGTACTTTGCCATTCAAATGATCGGTGAGCCTAGTGCAGAAATAGTTCATCCAACACCTGGTTTTCCAATTTATGAGTCTATGATTAATTATACTGGTGCTAAAGCGGTTCCATATGATTTAACAAAAGAAAAAGATTTAAAATTTGATCCTGAAAAAATTTTATCTTTGATAACAGACAAAACTCGTCTTGTGATACTGATTAATCCCAATAATCCAACAGGAAGTTTTGTTGAAAAACCTGCAATTGATTTTCTTGCTGAAGGTTTAAAGAAACATCCACACGTTACAATTCTTAGTGATGAAATTTATAGCAGACAAATTTTCGATGGAAAAGAGATGCCGACTTTTTTCAATTACCCAGATTTACAAGACAGGTTGATAGTTTTAGATGGATGGAGCAAAGCTTACTCCATGACTGGCTGGAGAATGGGCTGGAGCGTGTGGCCAGAAAATTTAATTCCTCATGTAACTAAATTAGCTATAAATAGTTTTTCTTGTGTAAATGCGCCTTCACAATTTGCTGGAATAGCAGCATTAGATGGACCCGACGACTCTATACATCATATGATGGAAAAGTTTGATCAAAGAAGAAAATTAATTCACAAAGGTTTAAATGATTTACCTGGTGTTGAATGCAGTATGCCTGGTGGAGCGTTTTACGCTTTTCCAAATGTAAAGGGAACAGGTATGAGTGGAAGTGAATTTTCAAAGAAATGTATGCACGAAGCAGGTGTGGCAATTGTTCCAGGAACAGCATTTGGCAAAACATCAGTAGATTATGTACGTTTTAGCTTCGCCGCATCAAGGGATAACATTCAAAAAGCACTAGATAAAATATCAAAAATGCTTAAGTAGGATTGATTATGAGCAGTTTACAAATGCCAAAAGTTGATAACGCAATTATGTCTAAAAAAGATAAAATTGCATCGGATCTTCGTGAAATTATCAATTCTAAAAATGTTCTTTCGAATCCTGATGAACTAAGACCTTTCGAAACTGACGGCTTGACGGCTTATAGACAAATGCCTCTTTTAGTAGTTATGCCTGAGACAGTTGAGGAAGTTAGTCAAATTTTAAAATATTGTAATGAGAACAAAGTTAAAGTAGTCCCAAGAGGAGCAGGTACAGGTTTATCTGGTGGTTCGATGCCTTTAGAAGATTGTGTTCTAATGGCAATGGGAAAATTTAATAAAATAATTGAAATTGATTTTGAAAATAGATGTGTGGTTACGCAACCTTGTGTAACAAATTTAGCAATCACTCATGCTGTTCAAGACAAAGGTTTTTATTATGCTCCGGATCCATCAAGTCAAATAGCATGCTCCATAGGCGGAAACGTAGCTGAAAATTCTGGAGGAGTTCATTCTCTTAAATACGGTGCAACTACAAATAATCTCTTGGGTATTCAAGTAGTTTTAATGGATGGAACTGTAACTAAATTTGGTGGTAAAGCTATGGACGCGGAGGGATATGATTTCTTAGGCTTGATGACAGGTTCAGAGGGTTTACTTGGAGTTATCACAGAGGTTACTGTAAAAATTTTAAAATCGCCTGAAGTTGTTAAAGCCGCTTTAGTTGGGTTTCCATCAATTGAAGATGCAGGAAACTGTGTTGCTGAAATAATTGCAGAGGGATGTATACCGGCTGGGATGGAGATAATGGATAAAGCTCTGACGAAAGCAACTAATGATTATTCTAAAGCAGGTTACCCAACTGATGCAGAGGCGATGATGATTGTAGAATTTGATGGAACAGAACACGAAGTTGAAGCTTACATTCAAAAGACAAAAGAAATTGCTGAAAAAAATAATTCATCAAGTTTAAAAATCAGTAAAACAAATGAAGAGAGATTAAAATTTTGGGCCGGCAGGAAAGCAGCTTTTCCGGCTTGTGGAGTTTTAGCGCCTGATTACATGTGTATGGATGGTTCAATACCTAGAGGAAAACTTGCTGAGGTTTTAAATGAAATTTCAAGACTTTCTAAAAAATATAATTTGCCAGTTGCCAATGCATTTCATGCAGGAGATGGAAACCTCCATCCTCTAATTATGTTTGATGCAAATGACAAAGAGTCTTTAAGGAAATGTGAGGAGTTTGGAGCTGATATTTTAAAGTATTGTGTAAAAGTTGGCGGGGCTCTAACTGGTGAACACGGAGTTGGTATAGAGAAAAGAGAATTAATGTGTGAAGCATTCAATGATAAAGATATACAACAACAATTAACAATTAAAGTTGCTTTAGATCCAAACTCATTATTAAATCCAGGCAAAGTTTATCCAATACTTAGAAAATGTGCTGAGGAAGGGAGAGTTCATGTCCATGGAGGAAAAACAAAATTCCCAGACATCCCTAGATTTTAATCAAAATATTTTTAAACCTACTTCAAGAGAGGAAATAGTTGAGATAGTTAAAACTTGTTATAGGAAAAATATACCTCTAGAAATCAATGGATTAAAATCAAAAAATAAAATTGGAAGAAATTTTCAATCTGAAAAAACTTTAGATCTCTCTGATTACAAAGGTATAATTGATTACAAACCTGAAGAGCTATATATCAAAGTTAAAGCCGGCACACCTTTGAAAGAAATAATAGGGGAGCTAGACAAAAATAATCAGCAATTAGCTTTTGAACCGAATGATTTTGGTTACTTATTTTCTGGGCAAAGTAACAGCGGTTCGATTGGTGGAGTCGTTTCATGTAATTTTGCCGGATCACGAAGATTTAAAGTTGGAAGTGTTCGAGATCACATACTTGGATTTCAAGGGATTAACGGAAAAGGTGAAACTATTAAATCAGGGGGAACAGTAGTTAAGAATGTTACCGGTTATGATTTAAGTAAATTAGTATCAGGATCTTTTGGAACACTCACGATATTAACTGAGCTTTCAATAAAAGTTTTACCAAAACCAGAAACAAGTAAAACTTTAATTATAAAAAATCCTCATCTTAAAAAAGCACTAGACTTTCTTGGAAAAGCATTGTCATCTTCTACAGATCCATCCGGTGGAGTTTTTTATCCAGACTATTTTGGAAAAGATTTTGTTCTGAATGATCTTACACACGATGGAGGCTTAACTGCTATAAGAATTGAAGGTCCAACAAATTCTGTGGATCAGAGAGTAAACAGATTGTCTAAAGAGTTAGGTCTTTTGGATCAAGAGCTTTCTATTTTAGATAGTGAGCAAAGTAATATTTTTTGGAGTAGGACAAAAAATTTAGAGGTTTTTAAAAGTTTAAAAAGCAATTTATTAAGAATAGTTTTGCCAATGAGCGAAACCTTAAAGGTTATCCAAAAACTTAAAAATTTTGAGATTAAATACTTTATTGATTGGGGAGGTAGTCTAATCTGGGCCTCATTTGATCAATTGAACACAAAAATTCTTAGTGAAATCAAGGATACGGTAAAAAAACATCAGGGATATATTACTTTAATTAAAGTTGAAGAGGATCTAAAAGCTTCTGCTGATATTTTTACAATAGATCCAATTAAGTATAAAATAAGTGAAAAAATTAAAAGGAGTTTTGACCCTAAAAGAATTTTTAATCCAGGGAAAATGTACACAGGAATTTAAATGCAAACATCATTTACAGATAAACAACTTCAAGACAAAGATAATAAAACGAGTGAAACAATTATAAGGAAATGCGTTCACTGCGGAATGTGTAATGCTACTTGCCCTACTTATCAAGTAAATGGAGAGGAGTTAGAAGGACCAAGAGGAAGAATATATCTTATCAAAGATATGTTAGAGAATAAAAAACCAGCCACAAAAGAAATAGCAAAACACATTGATAGCTGTTTATCCTGTTACTCATGTATGACGACTTGCCCTTCAGGAGTGAACTATATGCATTTAATTGACCATGGTAGGAATTATGTTGAAGAAACTTACAAAAGGCCTTTTTTAGATAGAGTATTTAGAAATATACTTTCTTTTGTACTACCGAGACCAAAAATGTTTTTGTTAATGGCTTTATCATCTAAACTAATTAAACCATTTAGTTTTATATTTCCAAAATTTATTAGAAACGCATTAAATTTAATGCCAGATAAAATCCCAGGAAAAAAATTAAAAGATCAAAAAGTTTACGAGGTTAATAAAGGTAAGAAGGTTTCAAGAGTCGCTTTATTGACTGGTTGTGTTCAAAGAGTTATTTCTCCTGAAATAAACGAAGCTACTATAAGACTTCTAAATAGGCATAACGTTGAAGTAGTAGTAATGCCAGACATTAATTGTTGTGGATCTTTAAACCATCATTTGGGTAAACAAAAATTAGCACACGAATCATTTAAGAATAATGTTGAGAGCTGGTACGAAGAGTACCTTAAAAATGGATTGGATGCGATAATAAGTAATACATCTGGATGCGGGACAACATTAAAAGACTATGGTCATATTTTTAAAAATGATAAAGACCTGAAAAAGAAAGCAAAAAAAATTTCAGAATTAACTAAAGATATTACCGAATACCTCGACGAAAATTTAAAATTAAACATAAATCTAAACTCAGAAAAAAAATATAGAATAGCGTATCATTCAGCATGTTCGATGCAACATGGACAAAAAGTTCACGATCAACCAAAAGATTTAATTTCAAAAACTGGTAACGAAGTATTAGATATTCCAGAAGGACATTTGTGTTGTGGCTCCGCGGGTACTTATAATATCTTACATCAAAAGATGGCTAAATCACTTTTAAAGAATAAGGTAAATAATATAGAAAAAATTTCACCTGATTTTATTTCAACAGGTAATATTGGTTGTATGACACAAATTTCAGCTGGTACTCGAATACCAATTATCCATACCGTAGAGTTACTTGATTGGTTTACCGGAGGACCCAAGCCGTATAAATTAAATAATTTTTAAAATGAAAAAAAAAGTTTTTGTTACAAGAAAACTTCTCAAAGAAAATGAGGAGAAACTTAAAGAATTATTTGAAGTTACTTTAAATAAAGACGATAAGATTTATAAACCTCAAGAAATAATAGATGGCTCCAAAAATTTTGACGGGATATTAAGTTCTGTTTCTGATCCTATCAGCGCTGATACCATCTCTAAACTTTCGAGTTCCATAAAAATTATTGCTAATGGCGCGGTTGGTTTTGGAAATATAGATATAAAAGCTGCAAAAGAAAAAGGAATTACCGTAACGAATACACCTGATGTACTTACAGATGCTACAGCAGATATTCAGATTTTACTTTTATTAGGTGCTTCAAGAAAAGCCTATGAGGGACGTTTAGCGGCCGAAACTCAAAATTGGAAATGGTCATGGGATTTCTTGTTAGGAAAACAAATGTCTAATAAAAAACTTGGGATACTTGGAATGGGTAGAATAGGTAGGGCAGTTGCTAAAAGAGCTAAAGCTTTTAATATGGAAATTCATTATCATAACAGATCTAAACTTTCACCAGAATTGGAAGATGGAGCAATTTATCATAAAGATCTAAAAAGCCTTTTTAAGCAAAGTGAATTTTTATCTATCAATTGTCCTGCAACTCCTGAAACAACAAAACTTGTAAATAAAGAAACACTAAGTTATTTGGAAGAAAATACTGTTGTAGGTAACGCTGCCAGAGGAGATATAGTTGATGATGATGCGATGATTGAAGCATTAAAAAGCGGAAAAGTTTTTGCTTACGGTCTGGATGTTTATAATGGTGAGCCTAAAATTCATCCAGAGTATCTAAAATTAAAAAATATTTTCTTACTTCCACATTTAGGAAGTGCAACAAAAAGGACTAGGTGGGACATGGCGTTTAGAGCTACAAAAAATTTAGAGGATTTTTTTTCTGGAAAGAAACCACAAGATCAGGTGAATTAGTACACCTATAGATTGAATCTATTATTTTTACTTTAAAATAATTCTAAATATATAGAGACTCTGATTTGAGATTGTGCTTAAATCTTTAAGTTAATTAACTAACGGAGGACATATGTCAAAAATAAAAAAAGGAGTAAAAACTCCATCAAGACGTAAGTTCTTTAAAGCAGCAGCAGCTACGGGTGCTGCAGCAGCAGCAACAGTTGCAATGCCTAACGTTGCATTTGGTGCTCCGCAAACTTTAAAGATGCAAGCGGCTTGGCCGTCAGGCGCTAACATTTTCTTTGAAATGGCTGGCGACTACGCAAAAATGGTAGGCGACATGTCTGGAGGTGAATTAAAAATTGATCTTCAGCCAGTTGGAGCTGTAGTTAAGACTTCGGAAATTGGACAAGCAGTAAGTTCAGGTGTACTTGATATGGGACACTGGGTAACAGCTTACTGGTATGGAAAAAATCCAGCAGCTTCTCTATTCGGTACTGGTCCGTCATACGGAATGTCATCTCAAGAAATTATGGGATGGATAGAGTATGGTGGAGGTAGAAAACTTTATGATGAAACACTTGCAAAAGTTGGTTTCGACTATATTGGTTTCTTCCATATGCCAATGCCTGCACAGCCTTTTGGATGGTTCAAAAAGAACGTAACAAAAGTATCTGATGTAAAAGGTATGAAGTACAGAACAGTAGGACTAGCTACTAACGTATTAACAGCAATGGGAATGGTTGTAAGACAATTACCTGGTGGTGAAATTCAGCCTGCAATGAAGACAGGTTTGATTGAAGCTGCTGAGTTTAACAACCCAACATCAGACTCTCAATTTGGTATGCAAGACGTTTCTAAGCATTATCACTTAGGAAGCTTCCACCAATCACAAGAGATGTTTGAAATCCCAGTTAATAAGAAGACATTTAATGGATTATCGCCTAAACATCAGGCTATTCTAAAAAATGCTGCTTATGCTGCGAACAGTGATAATTACTTTAAAGCATTAGTAAGATACTCTGCTGACTTATCTAAATTGATGAACCAGCACAAAGTAAATGTGTATCAAACGTCAGATGCGATCTTAGCTCAACAACTAAAAGGTTGGGATAAAGTAATTGGTGATTTCAATAAGAAAGATCCATTCTTTAAAAAGATTGTAGACTCACAAAAAGCTTATGCTAAGAGAGTTATGAAATACTTACTCATGAACCAACCTAATTACAAGTTGGCTTACGAGAATGAGTTCGGTTCAATAGCAAAAGTTAAAATTTAATTATATTTTAAACATAAAAGGGGGCGTATTTGCGCCCCCTTTTTTTATGGAAATTACAAAAAAATTAGAATAGTTTAAAATTTCATGAGAGGATTTATTCACTTTGCAGATACTTTAAGTACTTCCGTAGGGAAGGCATTTTCATGGTGTATCGTAATTTTAATGGGAGGAACTTGTTATGAAGTAGTTATGGCATATGCTTTCAATGCTCCTACTTTGTGGAATTTCGATTTTAGTTTACAAATGTATGGCGCAATTTTTATGATGGCAGGCGCATACACTTTATCTACAGAAGCTCATGTAAGAGGTGACGTAATTTACAGACTTTTTAAACCAAGAACACAAGGTTATATCGATTTAGTTTTATATTTTATATTTTTCTTCCCTGGTGTGGTCGCGCTTGCGTTTTATGGTTATGAATATGCTTCGCTTGCTTGGAAGATAAAAGAAACAAGCTGGAACAGTCCAGCACAAATCCAAATTTATATGGCTAAATCTTTGATACCTGCAGCAGGAATATTATTAATTATCCAGGGTATCAGCGAAGTTTGTAGATCAATTATTTGTATTCAAACCGGTCACTGGCCTGCTCGAATGGTAGTAGCAGAGGAGACAGAAAAAATGTTAATGCGAACTTCACAAGACGAGGATCAAAAAGATGTTATTTAGTTTAACCAACCCTGAAATTGCAATTCTAATGATGAGCATATTCCTCTTTGCAGTTCTTCTTGGTTTTCCAATTGCATTTACATTAATGGCAATGGGAGTTGGTTTTGGTTACTACGCTTATTTTGATCCCACTAGAATGGAACATATTTTTGATAATAGGATTTTCCAATTATTTGTTCAGAACACTTATACAGTGATGGATAATACTGTTTTAACTGCCGTCCCACTCTTTTTATTTATGGGATACTTAGTTGAGAGAGCCGGAATAGTTTCTAGATTGTTTTTTGCGATTAGACTAGCATCTCATAGATTGCCAGCTTCTATGGCTGTTGCCGCACTTGTAACTTGCGCTTTATTTTCAACAGCGACAGGAATTATTGGTGCTGTTGTTACACTAATGGGATTACTTGCATGGCCTGCAATGATAAGGGCAGGATATGATAAAAAATTTGCTTCAGGAGTAATTTGTTCTGGTGGATGTTTAGGAATTTTGATTCCTCCAAGTATCATGTTAATTGTTTACTCAGTTATTGCTCAGCTTTCACCTTTAAGATTGTTTGCAGCAGCAATTTTCCCAGGATTATTATTAGCCGGTCTTTATATAATGTACGCAGTTACACTTGCTTATTTTAATCCATCAATAGCACCTAAACCTCCAAAAGAGGATATTCCGCCAAGATCTGAAATTTTAAAAGAGGTTATGGTTTCGTTCTTACCACTTTTCTCATTAATAATATTAGTATTAGGAACTATTTTAGGGGGACTTGCTACACCTGCAGAGGCTGCAGCAGTAGGAGCTTTTGGTGCATTAGTGCTTTCTTATTTTTACAAGACTTTAAAATGGAAAAATTTTAAAGAGTCTGTATTTCTAACAGCAAAGACAACTGCAATGATAATGTGGTTATTCATTGGCTCTTGGACTTTCGCATCTGTTTTTTCTTACTTAGGTGGCCATGAAGTTTTTGAGCATTTCTTTAAATCAATGAATTTACAACCATGGCAATTCTTAGTAATCACACAAATAATTATTTTCTTATTAGGTTGGCCATTGGAGTGGACGGAAATTTTAATTATATTTGTTCCAATATTTTTACCTTTAGTAGCTTTCTTTGAGGTAAATCCTTATTTTTTCGCAATGCTTATCGCTTTGAATTTACAAACTTCATTTTTAACACCGCCGATGGCAATGTCCGCATACTATTTAAAAGGTGTCCAATCTAAAAATGTAGAGTTAATGGAAATATTTAGAGGCATTATGCCCTTCCTAGGTATTGTTATATTTGCCATGTTTTTAATGTATCTATTTCCAGGAATAGCTCTTTGGTTGCCAGATACATTATTCGCTAATTAACAATTTAAATGATAGACGTTACATCTTTAAGTGCTTACGATTTGTCGCAAAAACTTCATTCTGGTGAAATTTCTTCATTAGATCTTTGCAAAGCTTATTTAGATAGAATTAAAAAATTTGAAAAAGACGTCCAGGCTTGGCAATTTTTAGACAAAAAACTTTTATTAGAAAAAGCTGAAGAAGCAGACACTTATAGAAAATCTGGAAAACCCCTCGGGCCATTGCACGGTATGCCAGTTGCAATCAAGGATATTATAGGTACTTATGATATGCCAACTGAATGTGGGACAGTCTTTAGAAAAAAAATGTCTAATTCACAAGACTCGGAAATCGTAAACTTATTAAAAAATTCAGGGGCAATTATCATGGGCAAAACTGTTACTTGTGAACTTGCATATATACATCCGTCTAAAACAAAAAATCCTCATGATTATTCAAGAACACCAGGAGGATCATCAAGCGGTTCAGCAGCAGCAGTTGCAGCTCATATGGCGCCTTTGTCAGTTGGTTCTCAAACAGGTGGATCAGTAATTAGACCAGCATCATATTGCGGTGTAGTTGGATATAAACCCTCGTATGGATTAATCTCTAGAAACGGTGTTTTAAAAGTTTCAGATAAACTCGATACAATGGGCGTATTTGGAAAAAATGTAAAAGATGTTGCATTATTAGCTAAATCACTAATTAGAAAAGATTTACACGACCCTTCTACAATTTATTTCGCTGCTGATAACATGATTCAGGAATGTGAGAAAGGACCAGTTTTTGATCCAAAGTTTATTTTTTATAAAACGAAGAATTGGAAAAATATAAATAAAAAATCACAGCAAGCTTTTGAATTTTTAATTAAAAACTTAAAAAAAAACATAGAGGTGTTTGATACACCGTCATACTTTGACGATATTCCAAAGTATCATCAAATCATTCATGAAGTTGATATGGCAAATAATTTTCAAGTTTACTATAAAAAAGATAAAACTAAACTTTCAAAAGAAATGAGAGAAGCTATCTCTAGAGGATTAAAATATTCAGCAAAAGAATATGGCGATGCTTCAGATTTTATGAAACAAAGTTATGAGTCCTATAAAGAAGTTTTTGAAGATTACCACGGAATTATTACTCCATCATCAAGCGGAGTTGCTGACAAAGGATTAAAATCTACTGGAAGTGCGGACTTCCAAAAAATCTGGACTTATCTTGGTTTGCCCACAATTTCATTACCTTTACTTACAGGTGAAAATGACTTACCATTAGGAGTTCAGTTGGTTGGTGATAAACTTGATGATTTAAGATTTTTAGGTACAGCTAACTGGCTTGAGAAAAATTGTAGAGATGAAGGATAAAATTACAATAATAATTGGCGTTGGTCTCTGTACCCTTTTTTTAATTGGTTTAGCCACAACATTAACTAGATCAATGATGATAGGATTTTTTGATGTGCTTCCTGTTTATATTTTAATGGGTATGGTAATTGTAATGATGTTCTATGAAGCCTTCATTGACAAAAAATAATCCTTACGCTCCTTATTTACTTTTGTTAATCCAGCCAATTTTTATGGCTACAAACACTATTGTAGCAAGAGGTGGCGTTGAGTCAGTACCTCCTATTTCTCTAGCATTTTGGCGATGGTTTACTGTATTCATTATATTATTTCCATTTTTTTTTAACGAAATCTTAAAAAATAAAAAAGACTTTAATAAAGAGTTTTTTAAGCTTTTTTTCTTAGGCTCAATGGGTTGTGGTATATGTGGGGCTTTTCCAAATCTTGCAGGAATGACAACAACAATGGCAAATATTGGAATAATCTATACTTCTTCACCAGTAATAATAATTTTTTTATCAATTTTATTCTTTAAAGAAAAAATTAATTTTTTAAGAATATTAGGCTTATTTATTTGTATTGCAGGTGTTTTTACAATTATATCTAAAGGTAATTTAGATTTTTTAATAAACCTAAATTTTACAATAGGTGACTTATGGGTTTTGGGAGCAGCTTTAGGTTGGGCTCTTTACTCAATTTATTTATTAAATTGGAAATCAAAATTTAGTTTAATGGCTCGATTTACTTTAATCGCAATGTTTGGATTTATATCGCTTTTCCCATTTTTTATTTTAGAAAATATTTATTTTGCTAAGACAAATTATAATCAGACATTTTTGTTCTGGATTGTTTTTGCTGCTATTTCACCTAGTATTATTGCTTTCTCCTTATATACACGGTTACAAAAATATGTAGGCGCATCCTTTGCTGGATTTACTTTATATTTATTCGCAGTTTATGGATCTATCTTTGGAATTATAATTTTTGAAGAACCTCTCTTAAGTTTTCATTATTTAGGTGGTTTATTAGTTTTTACTGGAGTTTATTTCGCTAGGAAAAAAGCATGAAGTATCTTTATTTAGCTTTATCGTCAATTACATTAGCTTACATTATAATTGTACTTTTCACTTATTTGTACCAAAGAAAATTACTTTATCACCCAAGTGAAAATAACTACACGGGAGACGAAATTCAATTTGAATATAAAGAAGTTTTTATTGGGGTTGATAAAGATATAAAACTTAAATCGTGGTTTTTGGAAAAAGACTTAAAAAAATATAAAACAATTTTATACTTCCATGGTAATGCAGGTGATCTTACCAATAGGGTTCATAAACTTAATGAGTTAAATAAATTAAATGTAAATATTCTTATTATTTCATGGAGAGGGTTCAGTGGTAATCTAGGCGAACCAACAGAGAAAAATTTGTACAGTGATGCTAGAAAATGTGTTGAATGGCTTAATAATACTGGAGTAATTAATAAAAATATAATTTTATATGGCGAGTCATTAGGCACAGGTGTTGCTACAGAGTTGGGCCAGGACAATTCTTATTCAGGTATTGTTTTAGAGTCACCTTTTACCTCAATAGCAGATGCAGCAAAAATTTATTATCCCTATTTACCTATCGATTTATTGATTAAAGACAGGTACGACTCTTTAAAAAAGATTAAGAATATAAATATTCCTATTTTAATTATGCACGGTAAGAAAGATGATGTTGTTCCTTTTAAAATGGGTGTAGAATTATTTGAGAAGGCCAATAATCCAAAATTCAATTACTTTTCCGATAACGACGATCATATGATGGAATTTAATGATCAACTAATGAATGCTTTGAGAAAATTTTTAGGTTTCAATACCTAAAAGAGCTTTTGAAAAATATTCAGCATTGAAAGGTTGTAAGTCATCTTCTTTTTCTCCCATTCCGATTGCAACAATAGGTAAATTATACTTCTTACAAATAGCAAGGACTACCCCGCCTTTGGCAGTGCTATCAAGTTTTGTAATTATTAGCCCCGTTAGATTATGTATTTTACTAAACTCTTCGACTTGATTTAATGCATTTTGGCCAGTAGTTGCATCAAGAACTAGAATTACTTCATTCGGAAAAGACTCATCAATTTTTTTCAAGACATTAATAATCTTTTTGTATTCTTCCATTAAATTTTTTTTATTTTGCAGCCTTCCTGCTGTATCAATCAAAGCAACATCAATTTCATTTTTTTTTGCAAATTCAGCAGTTTTGAAGGCAACTGAGGCCGGATCACTATTTATCTCTGATTTAATTATATCTACTTTTACTTTTGCAGCCCAAACTTGTAGCTGATCTATGGCTGCTGCTCTAAATGTATCTGCAGCTCCAAAGACAACAGATCTATTATTGTCTTTAAAATATTTTCCAAGTTTTCCGATACTAGTTGTTTTTCCAACGCCGTTTACACCAGATACTACAATTACAGCAGATTTTGCATTCCCCATTAGGCTTAAATCTTTCTCGTACTTTTGGAGATTTATCGCTAATTTATCAGCTAAGAGTTTCAAAATTTCTTTGTGATCGTCTAATTTTTTATCAACCTTTAAGCTCTCAAAATCTTTTCTAAGTTCTTTTGCTACATCAACACCGGCATCAGATGAAATGATTAATTCTTCAAATTCTTCAAGAATAGTTGAATCTATCTTCTTTTTAGAAAAAATATTTTTAAAGCCGTCTGTAAGACTTGATGAACTTTTTCCAAGTCCTGATTTAAACTTATCAAAAATTCCCATTTTATATTTCTACTTTTATATTCTTTATTTCTGACACTGGACCAGACATAAATATATTATTTTTTTCATCTAAAACTATATTTAAGATTCCTTCTTTAAATTTGATAGCAACTTTGTTTTCTATTAATTTATTATTATTTCCAGCAACCGCTGTTGCGCAAGCTGCTGTTCCACATGCTTTAGTAAGGCCAGCGCCTCTTTCCCAAACATTAACTAAAATATTTCTTTTATCTAAAATTTGAGCAAATGTTACATTTGTTTTTTCAGGAAACAATTCATGATTTTCAATTAAAGGTCCTATTTCTTTCAAATCGTGTTTAAAACAATCATCAACGAAAAAAACTATGTGTGGGTTTCCTACGTTTAAACAAAATCCACCAGTAAATTTTTCGCCTTTGATATCTAGCGAGACGTTAGCAGTATTTACTTTTTTTGATAATGGAATATCTTCAAAATTAAACAAAGGTTTTCCCATTTCAAGTTCTACCATTAAATTTCCAACAATTTTAGCATTAAGACTTCGATTACTTGTTTTTAATTTAACTTGGTTAGTATTTAAATTTTTACTCAAAAGATAGGCAACACATCTTGAGCCATTTCCACAAGCACTTACTTCACCACCGTCAGAATTAAAAATTGTTATTGGAAAGGAATTCTCTTTCTCTTTTTCGATAAAAATTATTTGATCAAAACCAATATTACTTCTTTTTCCTAATTCAATAATTTTATCTTTGGTTAAGTTAATTGGATTTGATCTTCTATCGATAATAATGAAATCATTACCCAATCCATCCATTTTATATGCGTTAATCGTTGCCATAATTGATTAGTATAATTATTCATTGACTTTTAAAACCCCAAATTGTAGTTTCCTCAAACTTTCCGCAAATACTTATGTTTTTGCGGTGCTCTTGAAAACAAGAGTGTCGACACTAGTCAGCGAAGGTTCGCCCACTAGTGCGATAGGTGTTGGATGTTATAAAAATGTTTGAAAATTTAACAAATAAATTAGAAAGTATTTTTTCTAAGCTAAAAAGTGCTCCTTCATTGACTGAGGAACAAGTTGATTCTGGCTTAAAAGAGATACGATTAGCTTTATTAGAGGCTGATGTGGCTCTTCCAGTTACTAAAGAATTTATAGCCAACGTAAAACCAAAAGCGATTGGTAAAGAAATTATAAAGTCAACATCTGCTGGGCAGATGATAGTTAAAATTGTTTATGATGAACTAGTCAATATTTTAGGTTCTAAAAATGAAGAGCTTAACTTCAAAGCTGTTCCACCAGTTTCTCTTTTATTAGTCGGACTTCAAGGTTCAGGTAAAACAACTTCTGCAGCAAAGTTAGCAAAAAATATTGAAAAGAATTATAAAAAAAAAGTAATGTTAGTGAGTTTAGATGTTTACAGACCTGCCGCTCAAGAACAACTTAAATTACTTGCTGAAGCAAATGGTATCCAATGTTTGCCTTTAGTTGAAAAACAACAACCAATTGACATTACCAAGAGAGCTTTAAATGCGGCCAACCTTAATGGCTCAGATGTAATTATATTTGATACTGCAGGAAGAACTCAGATAGATTTACCCATGATGTCTGAGATTAAGCAAATAAAAGATATCACAAGACCTGCCGAAACAATTTTGGTAGCAGACTCATTAACAGGACAAATTGCTGTAAATGTTGCAAAAGAATTCGACACTGCTGTAAATCTTTCTGGAATTATTCTTACAAGAGTTGATGGTGATGCTCGAGGTGGCGCAGCATTAAGCATGAAACATGTGACCGGCAAACCAATTAAGTATATTGGTGTTGGAGAAAAAATCACCGATCTTGAACTTTTTCATCCTGACCGATTAGCTAACAGAATTTTGGGAATGGGCGATGTAGTAACTTTAGTAGAAAAAGCTCAACAAGATTTAAGTGAGGAAAAAATTAAAGAGACAGAAGATGAATTAAAAAAAGGAATATTCACAATGGACTCATATCTTTCACAGTTAAGGCAAATGAAAAAAATGGGTGGAATGGAAGGGGTTATGTCTATGTTGCCAAGAGTGAATAAAATGAAAGTAAAAATGGATCAAGCAAATATAGATGAAAAAATGTTAGTGGAGAATGAAGCAATTATTTTATCAATGACTAAAAATGAAAGAGAAAATCCAAAAATTATTGGCGGATCAAGACGTAAAAGAATTTCTAAAGGAGCAGGTGTAGATGTTTCAAAAATTAATAAACTATTAAAACAATTTAAAATGATGTCAGACATGATGAAAAAAATGTCTCAAGGAAAAAAAATTCCATCCGGGATGATCCCAGATGAAATGCTCAATCAACTAAAATGAAAGGTACAAAATGTTAAGAATAAGACTATCAATGGGAGGTGTAAGAAAAAGGCCCATTTATAAAATTGTAATTGCTGACAGTAGATACCCGAGAGATGGAAAATTTATTGAAAAAATTGGCTCTTACAATCCGTTACTTCCGAAAGATAAAAAGGAAAGAATAAAAGTAGAGGCAGAAAGAGTAAAATATTGGATGAGTAAAGGAGCTCAGCCAACGATGAGAGTTTTGAGATTACTAGGAGAGGTGCAGTTAATGCCAATGCCAAAACCTGGAAACAATCCTTTAAAGGCGATACCTAAAAAAGATAGAAAAAAAGCTGAAGGTGATAAAAAAGAAGAGACTAAAAAAGATGCTCCAGCAGCTGACGGTAAAAAGCCAGATCAAAAAACTGAAGCAAAAAAGGAAGAACCTAAAAAGGAGCAACCTAAAGCAGAGGCTAAAAAGGAAGAGCCAAAAAAGGAGGAACCTAAAGAGGAGGCTAAAAAGGAAGAGCCAAAGAAGGAAGAGAAAAAGGCTTAGCCAAAAGGTAATTAGAGATGTTAGAGGTAAAAATTTTTACTTTATACCCAGATTTATTTCCTGGACCTTTAGATATAGGGATATTTAAAAAGGCAAAGGAAAAAAAGATTTGGAATTTAAAAGTTATTAATATCAGAGATTATTCAAAAGATAATCACGGCACTGTAGATGACACTCCTTTTGGTGGAGGAAGTGGAATGCTTCTACGACCTGATATATTAGCATCCGCGCTTGATAGTAATATAAAAAAAGGTGAAAAAATTATCTACTTATCTCCAAGAGGTAAAAAATTTGATCAAAACGTTGCAAGATCTTTAAGTAAAAAAAAAAATGTAAACCTTATCTGTGGTCATTTTGAGGGTGTTGATCAAAGACTCTTAGAGACAAGAAATATTGAAGAATATAGTTTGGGTGATTTTGTCCTATCAGGAG
The DNA here is from genome assembly GCA_902610975.1 of uncultured Pelagibacteraceae bacterium. Taxonomy (GTDB): domain Bacteria; phylum Pseudomonadota; class Alphaproteobacteria; order Pelagibacterales; family Pelagibacteraceae; genus Pelagilacustribacter. The sequence continues at coordinate 10,796 of CACLXL010000003.1, read as the reverse complement.
GAGAGCCAGCTTCTTTTGTTATAATTGATGCTTTGGTTCGATTATTACCGGGAGTGCTTGGAAATAAAGACTCTGTTAAAGAAGAAAGTTTTGAAAATCATCTTTTAGAGTATCCTCAATATACTAAACCACGAGAATGGGAAGGTAAAAGCCCACCAGAGGTACTATTTTCAGGTGATCATGCCAAAATAAAAGGGTGGCGTTTATCTCAATCTGAGGCTATAACACGTCGCCAGAGACCCGATCTTTGGAAAAAATATTTAGAGAAAAAAAATGAAAAACATTGAAGACATAAACAAAGCAGCAATAAAAAAGATAGTTGCTAATAAAAAAATTACAGACTTTTCTCCTGGAGATACAATAAAAGTTGGTGTTAAAATTGTTGAGGGTAAAAGAGAGAGAATTCAATATTTCGAAGGTGTTTGTATTGCAAAAAAAAATAGAGATATAAACTCCTCTTTTACGGTAAGAAAAATTTCATTCGGTGAGGGAGTGGAGAGAACTTTCGCTCTGTACAGTCCAAACGTAGACTCAATTAAAGTAATCAGAACAGGAAAAGTAAGGAGGGCAAAACTTTATTATTTAAGAGATAGAAAAGGAAAATCTGCAAGAATTGCTGAAAAAATTAAAAAGAAAATTGGTGTTGATGTTTCAGTAAAGCCTGAGGAGCAAAAAGTAAAACCGATCGAGCCTACTACGCAAGAGACTAAAGTTGAAGAAATTAAAAAAGAGGCTCCAAAAGTCGAAGCTAAAGCTGAAAAGCCAACTAGCGATAAAAAATAAAAATTAATGTCTAAAACTCTATACGATAAGATATGGGAAAACCATCTTGTTCATGAACAGAGCGATGGAACGTCATTAATTTATGTTGATAGACATTTAGTCCATGAAGTTACAAGCCCCCAAGCTTTTGAAGGGCTCAGATTACAAAAAAGAAAAGTTAGACGACCAGAATTAACTCTTGCAGTGCCTGACCATAATGTTCCTACTACCGACAGGTCAAAAGGAATAAATGATGCGGACTCTAGAATTCAAGTAGAAACATTAAGAAAAAACTGCAGAGACTTTGGGGTAGAACTTTTTGATGTTAATGATAAGCGTCAGGGCATAGTCCATATTATAGGACCTGAACAAGGTTTTACACAGCCAGGAACAGTAATTGTATGCGGAGATAGCCATACTGCTACACATGGAGCATTCGGCGCATTAGCTTTTGGAATAGGAACATCTGAAGTTGAACACGTTCTTGCTACACAGACTTTAATGCAAAAGAAATCAAAAAATTTGAGAATAAACGTTAATGGCAATTTGCCTAAGGGAGTTACTGCAAAAGATGTAATTTTAAAAATTATTGGCACGATTGGAACTGCAGGCGGAACCGGATACGTCGTTGAATTTGCCGGCGATGTAATTAAAAGTTTAAGCATGGAAGAAAGAATGACTGTTTGTAATATGACCATTGAAGCAGGTGCAAGAGCAGGGTTAATCGCTCCAGATGAGAAAACATTTAGTTATTTAAAAGGTAAAACTATGTCACCAAAAGGTGAAAATTGGACTAAAGCTGTAGAATTTTGGAAGACTTTGTATTCAGATAAAGACTGCAAATTTGATAAAGAGGTAAATATTGATGGCAAAAATATAGAACCACTTGTTACTTGGGGGACTTCACCTCAAGATGTATCACCAGTTACTGGTGTTGTGCCGGATCCAGAAAAGGAAAAGAACGAGGATAGAAAAATGGCCATGAAAAGATCTCTTGATTACATGGGATTAAAAGCAAACACCAAAATTTCAGACATAAAAATCGATAAGATTTTTATAGGAAGCTGTACTAATGGGAGAATAGAAGATTTAAGATTGGCTGCAGATCTTCTTAAAGGCAAAAAGATTGCCGAAAATGTCAGCGCTATGGTCGTTCCAGGATCTGGATTGGTCAAAGAGCAAGCTGAAAAAGAAGGAATTGACAAAATATTCAAAGAAGCAGGTTTTGAATGGAGAGAGCCTGGCTGTTCAATGTGTTTGGGCATGAATCCAGATCAATTAAAACCTAGAGAAAGATGTGCATCAACTTCAAATAGAAACTTTGAGGGCAGGCAAGGTCGTGGAGGCAGAACACATTTAGTTAGCCCAGGAATGGCTATCGCAGCAGCAATTAAAGGGCATCTAACTGATGTAAGAGACATATAATATGGAAAAGTTTAACAACTTAAGATCAATACCATCATATCTATCATTACAAAATATTGATACAGATATGATTATCCCAAAGCAATTTTTAAAAACCATTAAAAGAACAGGTTTAGGAAAAAGTTTATTTTATGAAATGCGTTATGATGAAAACGGGAAAGAAAACGTTGATTTCATTCTTAACAGAGAACCTTATAATAAATCAAAAATTCTTTTAGCAGGAAAAAATTTTGGATGCGGTTCATCTAGAGAACATGCTCCATGGGCTTTATCAGATTTTGGCATAAAGTGCGTAATAAGTGCAAGCTTTGCAGATATTTTTTACAATAATTGTTTTAAAAATGGAATTCTTCCAATTAAGATTGATGACAAAATCGTGATTGAACTAGCCGAATATTCTAACAGGAAAGAGGAAATTGAAATTAGTTTAGAGAAGCAAGAAATAAAATATGGAAATAAAGTTGCAAATTTTGAGCTAGATCCCTTTAAAAAGAAATGTTTAATGGAAGGACTAGATGATATAGCACTTTCTATGGAAAAAATTTCCAGCATAGACAATTACGAAAAAAAATTACAAGCCACAAAACCTTGGGTTCTTAATAATGGCTAATAAAACTAGGAAAATTTTGCTTTTACCTGGTGACGGAATTGGCCCTGAGGTGGTTGCAGAAGTTAGAAAAATACTTGAATGGATGAATAAAACAAAGTCTCTAGATTTTGTTTTAAGCCAAGAATTAATTGGCGGTGCATCTATTGACGCAAATAAAGTTCCAATTACTGATGAAGTTTTTTATAAGTCTTTGGAGTCCGACGCAGTAATATTAGGTGCTTGTGGCGGACCTAAATGGGATAATTTGGAATTTTCAAAAAAACCTGAAAGAGCTCTTTTAAAACTTAGAAAAGAGTTAAAGTTATTTGCTAACTTAAGGCCAGCTATTTGCTTCAAACAACTGGTTGATTCTTCAACTCTTAAACCAGAAATAGTTTCAGGGTTAGATATTATGATTGTAAGAGAGTTAACCGGTGGTATTTATTTCGGTGAACCGCGTGGGATTGAACCAATGGAAAATAACCAAAGAAAAGGAATTAATACTCACTCATACACTACTTCAGAAATTCACCGGATTGCACGTGTTGCTTTTGATTTGGCAAAAAAAAGAAAAAATAAAGTTACTTCTTGCGAAAAATCTAATGTCATGGAGGCAGGTATTTTATGGAGAGAAGAAGTACAAGCAATTAAGGATAAAGAATTTAAAAAGGTCGAGTTAAATCATATGTTAGCTGATAACTGTGCAATGCAGCTTTTAAGATATCCAAAACAATTTGATGTTATTTTAGCAGACAACTTATTTGGAGATATGTTATCCGACGAGGCAGCAATGCTTACAGGCTCTCTAGGACTTTTACCTTCTGCATCATTAGGTGCAAAAGATAAAAATGGAAGACTTAGATCGTTATACGAACCAGTTCATGGGTCTGCGCCTGATATTGAGGGGAAAAATATTGCTAACCCGATAGCTACTATTTTAAGTTTATCTATGGCATTAAGGTATTCTTTAGACCTTGGAAAAGAGGCAGATCAACTTGATAAAGCTGTTCAAAGTGTTTTAGACGATGGTTTAAGAACAAAGGATATAATGTCTAAAAATATGAAAGGGGTTTCCACAACAGAGATGGGTGATGCAATCATCGCAAAATTGAAATAAAGTACGAAATTATGAATTTTGCAATTATTGGCGCTTCAGGAAATGTTGGAAGAAAAACAATAGAAATTTTAGAAAAATCTAAATTAGCTATCGATAATCTTTTTTTAGTAGCATCTTCAAAAAGTGCGGGAAATAAAATTAAATTTAAAAATAAAGAAATTGAAATTGAAGATTTAGAAAATTACAATTTTTCTAGAGCCCAGATTACTTTTTTTGCAGCAGGAAGCAAGGTGGCTAAAGAATGGGTTCCTAAAGCAGCAAAAGAAACTATTGTTATAGATAACTCTAGTTATTTTAGAATGCAAAAAGATGTTCCTCTTGTTGTACCAGAAGTAAATTCAGATGCACTTAATAAGCATAAGAACATTATAGCAAATCCGAATTGTTCAACTATGCAAATGGTTCTTCCTTTAAAGCCATTGCATGATGAGTATAAAATCAAACGAGTTATAGTTTCAACTTACCAAGCAGTTTCTGGTGCCGGCAAAGAATCTATGGATGAGCTTTTTGATCAATCAAGAGATTATTTAGATGGAAAAAAAATTAAGCCAATAAATTTTACTAAACAAATTGCTTTTAACTTAATTCCGCATATCGATTCTTTTGATCAAGATGGATATACAAAAGAAGAATTAAAAATGACTAATGAAACGAAAAAGATCTTAGATAATGAAATCGATGTTTCCGCAACATGCGTTAGAGTTCCTGTGAGAACTGGTCATTCAGAGTCTATGAATATTGAGTTTGATAATCTATATGATTTCGAGAATATAATTAAAATTTTAAAAAATGCCCCAGGTTGTAAAGTTATTGATGAGCGTAGTGATGGTGGATATATGACTCCTCTAGAAGCTGAAGGAAGTTATACAACCTATATATCAAGAATTAGAAAAGATAATTCTAATATTAAAGCGATTAATTTATGGGTAGTATCAGACAACTTATTAAAAGGAGCGGCTTTAAATACTGTGCAAATTGCTGAGTATTTAATGAAAAAATTATAACTATAGTTTATAAGTCTATTATGCAAAATAACAATCCATTAAGTCCCCATCTTCAAATTTATAAATGGCATATATCATCTTTGTTATCAATAACGCACAGAGTAGTAGGTGTGATAAATTTTTTTGCATTAATAATAATTTGTTTTTGGGCTATTTCATTATTTTTTGGTGAAAATTTCTATCAATCCTTTGACATTGTTCTAAATACTTTTTTTGGTAAGTTTTTGATTATTTCACTTTGTTGGACTTTTAGTTTTCAAATTTTAAATGAGATTAGGCATTTAATATGGGACGCTGGATTTGGTTATGATTTAAAAGTTGCAAAAATATCAGGAGTTATTACTTTGATCGGATCTTTTATATTAACAATTTTATTTTATTTGATTGGGAGAAATTTTTTTTAAAATGCATTTCTCTACAAAAAAATGGATTTTTACTAAGATTAGTTCATTAATTCTTATTCCATTTATGATTTGGTTTTTAATTAGTTTTGTATCTATTTACGATAAGAGTTATTTTGAAATAATTGAATTTTTCTCAGGTAAAATATCCAAATTATTATTTTCACTATTAGTCATTATCGCATTCTTTTTTTACAAACTGACTATAAGTGAGATTTTTGAGGATTATTTACATGATGAGCAAACCAAAAATGTCGCAAATAAAGTATTAAATTTTTTTGTTATAGTAGTTCCAATTTTAACAATAATAACTATATACAATTTAAACTAATGAGTGCATATAAAATAATTGATCACGAATATGATGTCGTTGTTCTTGGAGCAGGCGGTTCTGGTTTAAGAGCAGCAGTTGGTCTATCAGAGGCAGGTTTAAAAACTGCATGTATATCCAAAGTCTTTCCAACAAGAAGCCATACATCAGCAGCTCAAGGAGGTATTTCAGCTGCATTAGGAAACATGGGTGAAGATGATTGGCGATGGCACATGTATGATACTGTTAAAGGCTCCGATTGGCTTGGTGATCAGGATGCAATAGAATATCTTTGTAAGGAAGCCCCGAGAGCAGTAGTTGAATTAGAAAGATACGGAGTTCCTTTCAGCAGAACTGATGATGGAAAAATCTACCAAAGACCTTTTGGGGGTATGACTAAAAATTATGGTAACGGAACTGCTCAAAGAACTTGTGCAGCTGCTGACAGAACTGGTCATGCTATCTTGCACACTCTCTACGGTCAAGCTTTGAAGCAACAAACAGAATTTTTTATTGAATATTTTGCATTAGATTTAATTATGAAGAATGGTGAGTGCAAAGGTGTGATAGCATGGAATTTAACCGATGGTACAATACACAGATTTAGATCACATATTACAATTATAGCAACTGGAGGGTATGGCAAAGTTTATTACTCTGCAACATCAGCCCATACATGCACTGGAGATGGAAACGCGATGGTGCTCAGAGCAGGTTTACCTTTACAAGATATGGAATTTGTCCAATTTCATCCAACCGGAATTTATGGAGTAGGTTGTTTGATAACTGAGGGAGTTAGAGGGGAAGGCGGATTTTTAGTAAATGGTAAAGGCGAAAGATTTATGGAAAGGTATGCACCTAATGCTAAAGACCTAGCTTCTAGAGACGTGGTAAGCAGATCAATGGAAATGGAAATTAATGAAGGTAGAGGCGCAGGAAAAGACAAGGATCATATTAAACTACATTTAGATCACATAGATAAAAAAGTTATAGACGAGAGACTACCAGGTATTTCAGAGGCAGCAAAAACTTTTGCAAATGTTGACGTCAGTAAGGAGCCTATTCCAGTTGTTCCAACAGTTCATTATAATATGGGAGGAATTCCTACAAATTATAAAGCGGAGGTACTCACTTTGAACGGTTCGGAAAAAACTGTGCCTGGGTTAATGGCTATAGGAGAAGCAGCTTGTGTTTCAGTTCACGGAGCTAATAGATTAGGATCAAACTCTTTAATAGATTTAGTAGTTTTTGGTCGAGCAGCTGCAAAAAGAGCAGCAGAATTAGTGAAGCCCGGAAGTCCTCATGAAGAAGTTTCGAGCTCTGAAACTGATAAGTGCCTAGATAGATTTGACAAAATCAGAAATTCGAATGGCTCCACAAAAACATCAGAACTTAGGATAAAAATGCAAAAAACTATGCAATCTAAGTGTGCGGTGTTTAGAACAGAGAAGACTCTTAAGGAAGGTGTGGATCAAATCCGAAAACCCTTTGAGGGAATGAGCGACGTCTCAGTAAAAGATAAGTCATTATTATTTAACACTGATTTAGTTGAGACTTTAGAATTCGACAATTTAATTAGCCAGGCTCTTACTACTATGGACTCGGCATATAATAGGAAAGAAAGTAGAGGTGCTCACGCTAGAGAGGATTTTACGAAAAGAGATGACAAAAATTTTATGAAACATACTTTAGCTTGGCAAAAAGGAAAAAAAGTTGAAATAAAATATAGAGATGTTCATTCAAGAACTTTAACAAATGATGTGCAATATTTTCCTCCTAAGGAGAGAGTATATTAATAATGGCTCAATTTAGCCTACCGCAAAATTCTAAAATTGAGGTAGGAAAATATTTTAAAGATAAAACTAATTCAAAAAATCTCAGAAAAATAAATGTTTACAGATGGGATCCCTCAACAGGGAAAAATCCAAGGGTTGATACATTTGAAGTTGATATGGATAATTGTGGCCCGAAAGTTTTGGATATTTTATTTAAAATAAAAAATGAAATAGATCCATCTCTAACATTTAGAAGATCCTGTGCTCACGGAGTTTGTGGTTCATGTGCAATGAATATTGATGGAGTAAATGGCCTAGCATGTATTAAATCTCATTCAGATATAAATGGAGATCTTAATATTTATCCTTTGCCTCATTTAAAAGTAGTAAAAGATTTAATTGGCGATCTTTCAACTTTATACAAACAATACGAATCTATTCAACCTTGGTTAAAAGTAGATCAAACTGGAAAAGAAAAAGTTGAACTTAAACAATCACAACAAGATAGAGAAAAACTTGATGGATATTATGAGTGTATTCTTTGTGCTTGCTGTTCAACCTCATGCCCAAGCTACTGGTGGAATGGTGACAAATATTTAGGTCCAGCAGTTCTACTTCAAGCATACCGTTGGATAAATGATAGTAGAGATGGAGACAAAAAAGAAAGATTAAAGAAAGTTGCAGATGAACTAAAATTATATAGATGTCACACTATCATGAATTGTACTAATTCGTGTCCTAAAGGCCTTAATCCAGCAAAAGCAATAGGGTCAATAAAAAAAATGCTTGCAACAAGCTAAAAGCTTATTTAATCAATATCATCATGAAAATTATTCAGCATTTTGTTGATGGTAAAAAATTTCTCGGAGACTCCAAAAGAGTTGGAAAAGTTTTTAATCCTGCAACTGGAGAGCAAAGTGCAGAGGTAAAATTAGCTTCAACTAAAGATGTTAACGAAGCTGTATCCAAAGCCTCAAAAGCTTTTGTATCATGGTCAAATAAACCGCCATTACAAAGAGCACGTGTGATGTTTAAATTTAAAGAACTTATAGAAAAAAACTCAGATGAACTCACAAAAATTATTGTTTCAGAGCATGGAAAAGTTTATGAGGACGCTAAAGGTTCTCTTACAAGAGGTTTAGAAGTAGTGGAGTTTGCATGCGGGATCCCTCAATTGTTAAAAGGGGAATTTACTGAAAATGTAGGATCGAGTGTAGACAGTTGGTCAGTAAGACAACCACTTGGTGTTTGCGCTGGAATCACACCATTCAATTTTCCCGCGATGGTTCCTATGTGGATGTTTCCTATCGCGATTGCTTGCGGGAATACTTTTGTATTGAAACCTTCAGAAAAAGATCCCTCTTGCTCCATTAGGTTAGCAGAACTATTGAAGGAAGCAGGCTTACCAGATGGAGTTTTTAATGTAGTAAACGGCGACAAAGAAGCGGTTGATGCACTTATTAATAATAAAGAAGTTGTAGCTATGAGCTTTGTTGGATCTACTCCAATTGCAAAATATATTTATGAAAATTGTGCTAAAAATGAAAAGAGAGTCCAAGCGTTAGGTGGAGCAAAAAATCATTGTGTTGTTATGCCAGATTGTGATTTAGATCAAGCAGTGAACGGACTAATGGGAGCTGCTTACGGTTCAGCTGGAGAGAGATGTATGGCCCAATCAGTAGCTGTTGCTGTTGGAGGCATTGGAGATAAGTTAGTTAATTCTTTAGCTAAAAAAGTAGAAGCTTTAAAGATTGGCCCAGGCATGGATAAAGAGTCTGAAATGGGACCCTTAGTAACCAAAGAGCATCTGGAAAAAGTTAAAAATTACGTTGATGTAGGTGTTAAAGAAGGAGCAAATTTAATAGTGGATGGAAGAAATTTTAAAATACAAGGTTATGAAAACGGTTATTACATTGGTGGATGTCTTTTTGATAATGTTACAAAAAACATGAGAATTTATAAAGAGGAAATTTTTGGCCCAGTGCTTTCTGTAGTTAGAGCGAAAGATTTTAATGAAGCTCTTGAATTAGTTAATAGCCATGAGTTTGGAAACGGCGTTAGTATATTCACAAGGGATGGAGACTCTGGTAGAACTTTCTCTTCATCAGCTAAAATAGGAATGGTTGGAATTAATATACCTATTCCTGTTCCAATGGCTTTTCACAGTTTTGGAGGTTGGAAAAGATCTCTTTTTGGTGATCAACACATGCATGGCCCAGAAGGGGTAAGATTTTATACAAAATTAAAAACAATCACATCTAGATGGCCGTCTGGCCTTAGATCTGATCCGGAGTTTGTAATGCCTACAATGAAATAACATGAAAAAAAAAATAACACTTATTGGAGCTGGGCAAATAGGAGGAACTCTCGCTCACTTAATTGCCCTTAAAGAATTAGGTGATATAGTATTATTTGATGTTGCCGAGGGTCTGGCAAAAGGCAAAGCTTTAGATATTGCTCAATCTTCGCCAGTTAGTAAATTTAATATTAGTATCACTGGCACAAATAATTATTTAGATACAAAAAATTCTGATGTAATAATAATAACTGCAGGAGTTCCAAGAAAACCTGGAATGACAAGAGATGATCTGTTGGAAATAAATTTAAAAATTATAAAGCAAGTTGCTGAAGGTATAAAAAAAAATTCTCCAAACGCTTTTGTAATATGTATTACAAATCCATTAGATGTTATTGTTATGGCTCTTCAAAAATATTCAGATTTTCCAAAAAACAAAGTTGTTGGTATGGCTGGTATATTGGACTCTTCCAGGTTTATTTATTTTTTGTCTCAAGAATTAAAAGTGCCAGTACAAAAGATAAAGTCTTTTGTTTTAGGAGGTCATGGAGATAGTATGGTCGCTATGCTTGGTTCTACAGAAGTTGCAGGAAAAAAAATTTTGGATCTCGTTAAAGAGGGGAAATTAAAAAAAGAAAAACTTGAAGAGATAGTGACTAGAACAAAAAATGGTGGCGCGGAAATTGTTAAGCACCTGGAAAAAGGCTCTGCTTTTTATGCTCCAGCTGCATCAGGAGTTGAAATGGCTGAAAGCTATCTCAAAGATTTAAAAAAACAATTACCCTGTGCAGCGTTTTTAAATGGCGAATATAATACAAAAAATTTATATGCTGGTGTCCCAGTAATAATTGGCGCACAAGGAGTTGAGAAGATAATTGAACTTAAACTCAGCGAAGAAGAAAAAATCAATTTCAACAAATCTATAGAAGCAGTAAAAGAATTATTTAATGCAGCTAAAAAAATTGATCCAAAACTATAGCAATTTCATATTAGTCTCTTTGCTAGCTAGTTTTTCCTTTTTAATAAATTTTAATTATGGATTTATCGGATTGATGCCGATGGATAATACAGTCCTATTTAATGGAGGGTTCAGAGTATTAAATGGATATGTACCCTT
>CACLXL010000002.1 GCA_902610975.1 uncultured Pelagibacteraceae bacterium | reverse complement strand
CTAGTCATCTCAAGTAAACCAAAATTACTTATTCTACCAATCTGTATTCTAGCTCTGTCTTTTCTGATACTATCACGCATTTTCCTTTCTACGTTACGTCTGTTGTAAAAATTATTCATGTCAATAAAATCTACTACAATCAAACCTGAGAGATCTCTTAATTTTATTTGACGTGCGATTTCCTCTGCTGCTTCAAGATTTGTATTTAATGCAGTTTTTTCAATATTTATTTGTTTAGTGGACTGTCCAGAATTAATATCTATTGAAACCAAAGCTTCTGTAGGATTAATAACTAAGTAGCCTCCAGATTTAAGTTTTACAGTTGGTTCAAAAATATTATTTAAGTCTCTCTCGATGTTAGCATCATGAAAAAGTGGAATTTTTCCTCTATATTTTTTTATATTTTTTACACTTTTTGGCATAAGTTCCTTCATAAATTTTTTTGCCTTTTGATATGCGTCATTTCCCTCGATGAAAATATTTTTTGTTTCGTTGTCATATATATCTCTCAAAGTTCTTTTAATGATGTCTCCCTCTTCATAAACTAATGAAGGTGCGTTAGACTCTAAGGCTTTATCTCTGATATCTTCCCATGTTTTTAGAGTATTTTGAAAATCTTTATCTATCTCATTTTTTGTTTTATTCGCTCCAGCAGTTCTCACAATTACTCCCATACTCTTTGGAATATTAATTTCATTTAATATCGACCTTATTTTTTGCCTATCTGTAGAATTAAAAATTTTTCTAGATATTCCCCCTCCTTTTGGAGTGTTGGGCATAAGAACAATATATTTACCAGCTAAAGAGATAAAAGTTGTAAGCGCAGCTCCTTTTTGTCCTCTTTCCTCTTTAATTACTTGTATAAGAATTACTTGACCAGGTTTAATAACCTCTTGAATACGATATTTTTTAATACCATAAGATGACTTTACTTCTTCTCTTAATTCTTTTTTTTCATCATCAGAGTTTTTTATTAAACCATTTTCAGTAGGCTTTATATTAACATCATTAGAATTTTGAGTATTATCCTGTGAAATACTTTCCTGAGATAATTCTATGTTTTGATTTTTTAAATCTTCTCTAATTTTTTCTTCAACAACCTTTATTTTTTCTTTATCCTCATGAGGCAGTTGATAGTAATCGGACTGGATATCGTTGAAAGCTAAGAAACCATGCTTTTCTCTTCCGAAGTTTACAAAAGCTGCTTGAAGAGATGGTTCTACTCTACTAATTGTTCCTAAATAAATATTGTTTTTAAAATTTAAATTATTTTTATCTTCAAATTCATATTCTTCAATTGAATTTTCTGATTTAAGAACGATTCGTGTTTCATTTGGATGCGATGCATCAATAAATAAATTTTTTTCCATTTTATTTGAATTCCTTTGAATTTTTTGAAATATGTGAATTTTAAATTTGTCATACCAATATTTTATACGATTTTATAAATAAATACAGATATTTTAAACTTTTGATGCCCAAAGATGGTCTAATTTATCACTGATAACCAAAGATATGATTAAATTTATAAATTTTTCTTTTAAATTTATAATTGTATTTTTGATTTCCATCTTATTTTTTGGATTTTCCACATTATGGTATTTTTCAATCGGCCTACCGGACTACAAAAAACTATCAAATTATCAACCACCTATTTCAAGCAGAGTTTACTCTGAAGACGGGAAATTGATTGCCGAATACGCTTTGCAAAAAAGATTATTTGTTCCCTACGAGTCTATTCCAGAAGTTGTAATCAATTCTTTTTTGTCGGCAGAGGATAAAAATTTTTTTAACCATCCTGGAATAGATGCTAAAGGAATTTTAAGAGCTTTATTCAAAAATATTAAAAATATAACGCAAAACAAAAGATTAGAGGGCGCATCAACAATTACTCAGCAAGTTGCTAAAAACTTTCTTTTAACAAATGAAGTTTCTTTAAAAAGAAAAATTAAAGAGGCAATTTTGGCATTTAGAATCGAACGAGCATATTCTAAAGAAAGAATTTTAGAGTTATACCTAAACCAAATTTATTTAGGTCAAGGGACTTATGGTATAGCTGCAGCTAGTTTAGAATATTTCAATAAATCCATAAAAGAACTGAATTATCCTGATGCTGCATTACTTGCAGCTTTACCTAAAGCTCCAAGTAAATATAATCCTTATAGATATCCTGATATTGGAAAATTTAGAAGAAATTTAGTTCTCCAAAATTTAAAAGAAAATAATTTTATTACTAAAAAAGAATATAGCAAATTTAAAAATTCAGAATTAAATTTAAAAAGAAGGAAGATTGAAATATTAAATGAAGCTAATTCATACACGGAGGAGGTAAGAAGATCTGTCAAAGAAAATTACGGATTTGAGAAATTATATTCTCAAGGCTTAAGCATAAGAACTCCTTTAAATATTAAATATCAAACAGAGGCCATAAATTCTTTAAGAAAAGGAATTGAAGCTTATGATAAAAGACATGGATGGAGGGGACCGATTACAAATAAATTTAAACAAAAAAATTGGAAAAAAAAAATCGATAACTATAAATTAGATCCAACCTTAAAATGGGAATTTGCGGAAATTACTCAAGTTAACAATTCTAATTTAGAATTTCAAATTATTGACGAAAAAAAAGTGAAAAAAAAAGGTGTTATTAATTCTGTAGATCTTAAATGGATTATTCCAAAGAAAAAATTAATTTCTAATATTTTTAACTTAGGAGATATAATTTTAGTTAAAAGAGTAAAAAATTCATGGAATTTAAAACAGTACCCGAAAGTGAATGGTGGAATCGTAGTCCTTGATCCTTTCACGGGGGACATAAAAGCATTAGTTGGGGGGTTCAATTTTAAATCAAGTGAATTTAATAGAGTAACTCAAGCAAAAAGACAACCTGGTTCAGCTTTTAAACCAATTGTTTATGCAGCTGCACTTGAAAATGGTTTTTCACCAAATTCAATAATCTTAGATGCACCATTTGTTGAAAGCCAGGGTATAGGTTTAAAAAACTGGAAGCCAGAAAATTATGGAAAAAAATTTTACGGACCTACTACATTGAGAAAAGGTATTGAGTTCTCAAGAAATCTAATGACGATTAGAATAGCAAAAATATTAGGACTTGATAAAATTTTAGAACTATCAAAAAATTTAGAAATTTATAATGATATACCTGAATTATTATCTGTATCTTTAGGAGCAGCAGAAACAACTCTTTTAAATCTTACTTCAGCATATGCATCATTTGTGAACGGAGGGAAGAAAGTAAGACCAAATTTGATTTCTAGAATTCAAGACAGAAGAGGAAAGACTATTTTTCAAAGAAAAAATATTGAGTGTATTGGCTGCGATAATTTTATAAACCAAACTTCAGAACTTCCAAAAATCGAAAATACTCACAAGAGAGTTTTTAGTGAAGAAACTGCTTTTCAAATGACAAATATATTAAGTGGTGCAGTTCAAAGAGGAACTGCAAAAAAACTTAAATCCTTAAATGTTCCTCTTGCAGGAAAAACTGGAACTACGAATAATAATTTTGATGCTTGGTTTATTGGTTTTTCGTCTAATCTAGTTATAGGTGTTTACATTGGATTTGATAATCCAAAAACTTTAGGTAAATATGAGACTGGTTCTAAGGCAGCTCTTCCAATATTTAAAAATTTTGTGGAAAATGCTTTATATAAAGAAGATTTTAAAGATTTTAACATACCTAAAAATATTTATTTAACATCAATTAATTACGACACAGGGTTAAAATCTTCGCCTGAAGATAAAGAAACAATTTTGGAGGCTTTAAAGGTCAAAGATATTAACAATATAAATAATAATAATTTAATATCAATTGATGGTCGTGATAATCTTATTAAATTTAGACAATTTTACTAATGCAAAATTTTGAGAATAAATTATTAAAAGCAGATAACTCTCTAAAAAATATCAGGGGGTATCTTTGAAACTAATAAAGTTGAATTAAGATTAAAAGAAATCGAAGAGACTCTTCAAAAAGATAATTTTTGGAAAAATAAGGAATTAGTAAAAAAAACCGTAAAACAAAAGAAAATATTTGAGGATATTTTAAACTCATTTAACGTATCCTCAAAAGAACTAGCAAATTTAAAAGACTTATACTCATTAGCATCTCAAGAAAAAGATGACGAAACTATAAAGGATTGTTTTAATAAAATTGAAGAAATCCAACAAAATCTAAAAAAAAATGAAATTAATTGTTTTTTATCTGGAGATAATGATGGATTAGATATTTACCTTGAAATTCACGCAGGCGCGGGAGGAACTGAGAGTCAAGATTGGGCTGATATGTTGAGAAGAATGTACATGAAATGGTTCGATAAAAAAAACTTTAAATATCAAATTATAAGTGAACATAAAGGTGAAGAAGCGGGTATCAAGTCTTCTATTATAAAAGTCGAAGGCAATTATTTATACGGATTAATGAGATCTGAGTCAGGTGTTCATAGATTAGTAAGAATTTCTCCTTTCGATAGCGGCGCAAGAAGACACACAAGTTTTGCTAGTGTCTGGGTTTATCCAGTTGTAGAAGATGATATTGAAATTAAAATAGACGAAAAAGATCTTAGGATTGATACTTATAGGTCAAGCGGTGCCGGCGGCCAACATGTTAATACTACAGATAGCGCTGTAAGAATCACTCACATACCGACAAAAATTGTTGTTCAATGCCAAAATGAAAGGTCACAACACAAGAATAAAGAGACATGTTTCAAAATGTTAAAAGCAAGGCTATATGAGCACGAAATTCAGAAGAGAGATCAGGAAAATCAAAAACAACTTGAAACAAAAACTGACATAGGCTGGGGACATCAAATACGTTCATATGTTTTGCAACCTTATCAATTAGTAAAAGATTTGAGAAATAAAATAGAAAACACAAATCCAATTAGTGTACTGGACGGAAATATTGATCAATTTATCGAAGAGGGAATAAAAAGCCGTAAATGAATAAATTATTTTTAAAATCAATTATTTTTTTATTATTTATTTGTATTTCAATAATATTAATTTTATCTTCGGTTGGTATTGAAACTGATAAGTTTAACAAATTAATATCAAATAAAATAAATCAAGCTAATAAAAATACTAATTTAACTGTTGAAACAATTAAATTTAAAATAAACTTAAAAGAATTGAGTCTTTTCCTAGAAACGGAGAATCCAAAAATAATTTATAGAAAAACTGAAATACCAGCAAAAAATATTAAAGTTTATATTGATTTTATATCTTTGTTAAAATCAAAACCTAAAATTGAAAAATTAAGATTAGTTTTATTTCAGGTTAACTTTGACCAATTCAAAAAAATTTCTTCCACATTCAAACCCTCAAATTTTACAAGTTTTGTTAATAACAAAATAATTTCAGGGAAAATTGATACGGAGATTGATTTTTTCTTTAATAACGAAAATAAATTAGACGATTTTATTGCAAGAGGAAAAATTACAAATTTAAAGGCTGAAATTGTGGAAAATTTCATTTTACAAAATACTGATTTTAATTATTTAGCAGATAAAACTGATATTATTATTAAGAGTATTTCAAGTGAAGTTTATCCATTTAAATTTTATGATGGTGATATCAAGATTAATTTATCAAAAGAATTAAAAGTACAATCAAATTTTAAATCAAAAATAAATTTTAAAAGCACAGAATTTAAAGATAAGGAAATTTTTAATAATACTGAATATTTTAATACTTTAAAAGATTTTAATGCCAGTTTAAATAATAATTTGAGTATTTCTTTTGATAATACATACAAAGTGAAAGAATTTAATTATAAAAATTCTGGTAAAATTTCTAAGGCCTCTGTAGTAATAAATAATTTATTACCTTCGGAATTTCATCACAAAAGTATTGATAAATTATTTTTAAGTAATTCAAATATTGAAACAAATATAGAAAAGGGAAAAAGTACAATTAATTTAAATGGCGATTATTCTTTTGATAATAAAAATTATCTGAAATTTGATTTAGAAAACTCTTTGAAAGAAAAATTCATTGATTTAAAAATAAATGCAAAAAACAACAGAGAGATAAATTTAGAAATAATTAATTACAAAACATCAATTAATAATATTTCAGATATTTCGATAGATTTACAAAAAAATAATGAAAATATCAAAATACATGAGCTAAGTTTACTTGATGGAGATAATTCAGTTTTAGTAAAGGATCTAAGATTTAAAAAAGGTAAATTTCACTCATTAAAAAAAATTGAGGTTAAAACATCAAAAAACGGAAAAAATAATAATAACTTTAAAGTAGATTTTGCTGAGAAAATATTTGTAAAGGGAACCAGTTATGATGCAACTAACTTACCAAAAATATTGAGCAAAAAAACAAATAATAAAATATTTTCAACATTAAATAAAGAAATTGATATAGATTTTAAAAATATCTTAGTCCCTTTATCTGAGTCATTAAAAAGTTTTAAACTTTTGGGGAAAATAGAAAATGGAAAATTTGTTAAACTTTCCTCAAAAGGAGATTTTGGAAATAATAAATTTTTAGATATCACAATGAAAAATGACAAAAACAAAAGAAAACAATACTTAGAAGTTTACTCAGATTTACCAAAACCCCTTTTAACCGGATTTAATTTTTTTAAAGGTCTTAATGAAGGAAAACTTTTATACTCTGTAATTATTGAGGAACAATATTCAAATTCGAAATTGACTATTGAGGATTTTAAAGTAGTAAATGCTCCTGGTATGATAAAGTTACTATCCTTGGCAGATCTTGGAGGTTTAGCAGATTTAGCTCAGGGTGAAGGTTTAACCTTCGATATTTTGGAAATTGAAATGGAAAAAAAAAATGATAACTTAAAAATTAACGAAATACTTGCTATAGGCCCAAGTGTTTCAATTCTAATGGAAGGTTATCAAAATAAAGATATTACAAGTTTGAGAGGTACACTAGTGCCAGCCAAAACTTTAAATAAATTAATTTCTAAAATTCCATTAATTGGAGATATCGTTATTCCAAATGAAGTTGGTGAAGGATTATTTGGAGTAAGTTTTAAAATGAAGGGCCCACCTGGTAAAATCAAGACTACTATTAACCCTATAAGAACTATTACTCCACGTTTTATTCAAAAAATTATCGATAAAAATAAAAAAAAGTCTAAATAATTTTAACTAAATAATGCTTCTTTTTTCCAAATGAAATTTTCAAGTTTTTTTCTTTAAAATCGTTATACTGAATTAATTTTTTCTCATCAGTAACAACTAAATTATTTATCTTTAAACCGTTATTAATAATAGCTCTCTTAGCTTCACTTTTAGAAGACATAATTTTATTTATTGATAAGAAATCTAGCAGGCTTAATCCTTTTCTTACATCAGATAGTTTAACCCTTATTGTTGGCAGGTTTTCTCCAAGTCCTTTTCCTTCAAAAGTCTCCTTAGCAGTTTTAGCTGCTTTTTTAGCACTTAAATCTCCATGTAAAATTTTTGTTGCCTCATTAGCTAAAATTATTTTAAGATTATTTATATTTTTTTCATCCTCGCAAAGCTTATTAATTTCATTTGATTTTATATCTGTGAAAAAATTTAAAAATTTCTTTACATCTCTATCATCGGTGTTTCTCCAAAATTGCCAATAATCGTAAGGAGAATATAAATCTTCATTTAACCAAATTGCACCTTTTTCAGTTTTCCCCATTTTTGCTCCTGAGGCTAAAGTAATTAAAGGAGAAGTTAAACCGAATGACTCCTTTTTAAGCATTCTACGGATCAACTCTACTCCATTAACTATATTTCCCCATTGATCAGATCCACCTATTTGTAAAATACAATTTTTTGTCTTAAAAAGCTGATAAAAATCATATGCTTGCAAAATCATATAATTAAATTCCATGTAGCTTAATGACTGCTCCCTTTCTAATCTAAGTTTGACACTATCAAAAGCAAGCATTTTATTAATAGTAAAATGGCTTCCTATGTCTCTGAGAAATTTAATAAAATTTAATTTAGTAAGCCACTTAGCGTTGTCAACGAATATTGGTTTAGTTTCTTTTTTTGAATTATCTAAAATTCTAGTAAAAACTTTTTTAATACTCTTTATATTTCTTTTTATTTCATCTTGTTTTAAAATTTTTCTTGTGGAGTCTTTACCAGAGGGATCACCGATCATGGTAGTTCCACCGCCTAATAATACAATAGGCCTGTGACCATATTTTTGCATTAATCTTAAAATCATTATTTGTAATAAACTCCCCACATGAAGACTGCGAGCGGTACAGTCAAAACCTATGTAACCTGAAATAGGTTTTTTTTTGCAGATTTCCTTTAATTTATCGATATCTGTGCACTGACTAAGATATCCACGGTTTTCCATTTCATTTAAAAATTCATTTTTCATAGAGTAATTTTTTGTATCCACTATTATACAAAAATTACTATAAATAAATAAAAATATGCAAAAGAGATATATATCTTTGGGATTAATGAGTGGTACATCAGGAGATGGTGTTGATGCGTCATTAATTAATTCGGATGGAATAGGGGAGTACGAATCAATTAAAGATAAATATTATGAATATGACAATAATATTTATAAACAGTTTCATTCATTGAAGGATAAAATTAACTGTAAAAAAGATCTTACAAAATTTTACTCAGAAATATCAGTTTTAGAGCGTGAAATTACTATTTTTCACGCCAAGGTAATCAAAGATTTAAAAATAAAAGAGAATTTTTTGGTAGGCTTTCATGGGCAGACTATTTACCATAACTCTCATGAAAAAATTTCAAGCCAATTAGGCGATCCAAAACTTTTATATCAACTTATTCAAAAAAAAATCGTAAGTAATTTTAGAGATAATGATTTAATTAATGGAGGTGAGGGAGCTCCTTTAGTTCCTATATTTCATCAACTCATTGCAACAAAAAATAAAATAAATTTACCAATATGTATTATGAACATTGGTGGGATTTCTAATATAACTATTATTAATAAACCTGTTGGATCAATTGATTTTTTTAGTAAGGATATCGGCCCTGGAAATTGTCTTATCGATAAATGGGTTAGAATAAATTCAAAAAATAAATATGATGTTGATGGAAAAATAGCAAGTGTTGGAAAAAAGAATGAAATTATATTAGAACAAGCACATGATCTTTTTTTAAATCGTATAAATAAAAAAAAATCTTTTGATGTAAGCGATTTTGACATTTCATTCGCCCGAGGTCTCTCATTGGAAGATGGGGCTAAAACTTTAACAGACTTTACAGCAAGAATAATAGCTGATTCTTTATCAGATAATATTTCTAAATATAAATTAATAAAAAATATTATTTTATGTGGTGGAGGAAGGAAAAATAAAATATTAATCAATCAAATTCAAAAATATTTAAGTTCAAATTTGAAGCTGAAGCTAATAGATGATTATAAAATTGATGGTGACTTTATAGAGTCCCAAGCATTTGGATTTCTTGCTATTAGAACAATTTGTAAATTACCTATCAGTTTTCCAAATACAACAGGCTGTACAAAACCAACAATTGGCGGTCAAGTCACTGAAAATTAAATTAGAGCTGTTTTATCTTTTAAATATTTTTCAATTTCAATTGATAACTCTTTTTCCTTATTTTTGAAAAAATGATTTGAACTTTTAATCTTTGAAAATATTACTTCGACACCTTTTTGATTTTTAATTCTATTATCTAGTTCCATAATACTCTCTTTTGTAACCAGTTCATCGTTTTCACTATATATCACCTGACCAGAAGTTGGGCACGGAGCTAAAAAAGAAAAATCATATACATTTGGTTGTGGTGAGACTGCTATAAAATTATTTACCTCAGGTCTTCTCATAATTAATTGCATGCAAATAAGAGAACCAAATGAGAATCCAGATACCCAACATTGACTGTAGTCTAGATTTTGTCTTTCAATCCAATCAAGAGCTGCTGCCGCATCTGATAGCTCTCCTTGACCATTATCAAAAACTCCTTCACTTTTTCCAACTCCTCTAAAATTAACTTTTATTACAGAAAATCCATTTTCTAAAAAAATATTGTACATAAGCTGCACAATCCTATTATTCATAGTTCCACCATACTGTGGATGAGGATGAAGAACGATCGCAACAGGTGACCCGAATTTCGGATTTTTATAATATTTTGCCTCAAGTCTCCCAGCAGGGCCAGGGATAAAAATTTCTAAACTTTTTGGTTTCATAATTGATAATGATTATTATTAAAAAAAAAAGTACTGAGTTATAGCATGTTTTTATGCGACAAATATTTTTTTTTAATCCTGACTAAATCAGTAGGAATTCATCAAGAACTATTGTATTACAACGTTAATTTATGAAACTTACTAATAAAGGTAGATACGCAGTCATGGCTATGGCCGATTTAGCGTCTAACGCAAGTAAAGGACCAATAAGCCTTTCAGAAATTTCTTTAAGACAAAATATATCTTTAGCTTATTTAGAACAAATTTTTTTACAATTAAAAAATAATAGGTTAGTCAAAAGTTCCAGAGGTGCCAGAGGTGGATACACTCTAGAAAAACCAGCATCTGAAATTAAATTATCTAATATTATTTATGCTGTTGATGAAGAAGTAAAAACTCTTAATTGTAAAAAAAATTCTAAAAGAGGATGCAATCATAAATCTGTAAAATGTATAACACATAATTTATGGGATCAATTAGATCAACATATCAATGGTTTTTTTGAGGGAGTAAAATTACAAGACTTAACTAAAAATAATTAAATGTATGAAAAGTGAGGAATTAAAAAATCAAGAATATAAATACGGTTTCACTACTGAGATCGAAAATTTTAAAGCTCCAAAAGGACTTTCAGAGAAAACTATTAGGTTTATTTCTGAAGTAAAAAAAGAGCCTAAATGGATGCTTGATTGGAGATTAAAGGCATTTAACAGATTAAAGGTTTTGAAAGAGCCTAACTGGCAAAAACCAAAGTATCCTAAAATTAATTATCAAGATTTATATTATTATTCAGCTCCAAAAAGTATGAAAGAAAAACCTAAAAGTTTAGACGAAGTAGATCCAAAACTTATTGAGACATATAATAAACTTGGTATTCCTCTTAACGAACAAAAAAGATTAAGTGGCGTAGCAGTTGATGCAGTTTTTGACTCTGTTTCTGTAGCGACCACCTTTAAAGGAGAACTAGATAAAAAGGGGATAATTTTTTGTCCTATTTCTGAAGCTATTCAAAAACATCCAGACTTAGTAAAAAAATATCTAGGGTCTGTTATTCCTTTAAGTGATCATTATTTTGCAACGCTTAACTCAGCAGTATTTACAGATGGGTCTTTTGTTTACATTCCGCCTAATACAAGATGCCCAATGGAGCTTTCTACCTATTTTAGAATTAACGCATCAGAAACAGGTCAATTCGAAAGAACTTTAATTATTGCAGACAAAGGTAGTTACGTAAGTTATTTAGAGGGTTGCACAGCTCCAATGAGAGACGAAAATCAATTACACGCAGCTAATGTGGAATTAGTTGCTTTAGATGACGCAGAAATAAAATATTCAACAGTTCAAAATTGGTATCCCGGAGATAAAGACGGAATTGGTGGAATTTATAATTTTGTAACTAAGAGAGGTGCATGCAGAGGCAGAAATTCAAAAATTTCATGGACACAAGTAGAGACTGGCTCCGCGATAACTTGGAAATACCCGAGTTGCATTTTACAGGGAGATAATTCTGTAGGAGAATTTTATTCAATTGCTATAACTAATAATCATCAGAAAGCAGACACTGGTACCAAAATGATTCATTTAGGAAAAAATACAAAGAGTAAAATCATTTCTAAAGGAATTTCTGCAGGACAAGCTGATAATACATATAGAGGCCTTGTAGATATTGGAGCAAAAGCTAAAAATTCCAGAAATTATACCCAATGCGACTCACTTTTGATGGGCAATAAATGCGGAGCACATACCGTTCCCTATATAAGAAATAAAAACTCATCCTCGACAATCGAACATGAAGCTACGACATCTAAAATCAACGAGGACCAATTATTTTATTGCAATCAAAGAGGCCTAAACCAAGAGGAAGCAGTAAGTCTTATAGTAAATGGTTTCTGTAAAGAAGTATTACAGCAACTTCCAATGGAATTTGCAGTTGAGGCACAAAAATTAGTTTCTATTAGTTTAGAAGGGAGTGTCGGATAATGTTACAATTGCAAAATCTCAAGGCTTCAGTCAACGATAAGTCAATTTTAAATGGATTAAACTTAGAAATTAAATCTGGAGAGGTTCATGCTATCATGGGGCCAAACGGATCAGGAAAAAGCACTTTAGCAAACATTTTATCTGGTAAAAGCGGATATAATGTAAGTGGAAGCTTAAAATATGAGGGTAAAAACTTACAGGAAATTCCTATTGAAGAGCGCGCTCAAAAAGGAATTTTTTTAGCTTTTCAATATCCTTTAGAAATACCAGGTGTAAATACGACTAATTTTCTCAAAACTTCG
The DNA here is from genome assembly GCA_902610975.1 of uncultured Pelagibacteraceae bacterium. Taxonomy (GTDB): domain Bacteria; phylum Pseudomonadota; class Alphaproteobacteria; order Pelagibacterales; family Pelagibacteraceae; genus Pelagilacustribacter. The sequence goes on along the minus strand of CACLXL010000002.1, from coordinate 157,952 downwards.
TTAAATTCAATTAGAAAAGCTAGAGGTGAAAAAGAATTAGATACATTAAATCTTTTAAAATTAATTAAAACAAAAGCCACAGAATTAAATATCGATGAAAAATTTTTATCTAGGCAATTGAATGTAGGGTTTTCAGGAGGGGAGAAAAAGAAAAACGAAATACTTCAAATGAAACTTCTAGAGCCAAAATTAGCTATCTTAGATGAAACAGACTCAGGCTTAGATATAGATGCATTAAGAATTGTCGCTGATGGGGTAAATTCTCACAAAAACAAGAACAATGCATTTCTTATTATCACGCATTATCAAAGGCTACTCGATTATATTAAACCAGATTTTATTCACGTGTTATCAAAAGGTAAGATTATTAAAACAGGATGTGCCGAATTAGGTCAAGAACTAGAAAAAACAGGTTATGAAAATTTAAAATAATGGAACAATTATTCAACATAGATTTTAAAAGAATGAATTTTTCGAATGATAAAGAGGTAGCAGATAGAAAAAAAAATTTTGAATTATTTTTAAAAGGAGGTCTTCCAAACAAAAAAAATGAAAATTGGAAATTTTCTGATCTAAATTCTATAATTAGTAAGAATTTTAAGAGTATTACAAATAATGATGAATATGAGTTTGAAGAAAAAATTGAGTTAATTCACGACTTTGATCATAATAAAGTTATTCTAGTAAATGGATCATTAAGATCTTATGATTTACATTTTGAGGAAAAAGGTAAAGTAAAAATTGAAACTTTAAAATCACTCGAAGGCTTTCATCATCAGTCAAAAAATAATCTTGATTATCTTAATAAAGCTTTATCTATTGGTGGGTTTAACTTGGAAGTTCAACAAAATTATAAATGCAAAAAACCAATAATGATTTACAATTATTTCACTGCAAACTTAAATAACAAGATTATTAATAACTCAAACAAGATAAAAGTAAGCCAAAATTCTGAACTAACTTTAATCGAGTATAATATTGGTAAAAAAAGCAAATTTATTAAAAATACCTTTGAACAAATAAATATTTATAAAGGTGCAGTGTTTAAAAATATTATCTTACAAAAAGCAAAATGCAACGGTTATTTTTATAAAAACATTTCTTGTAGACAAGACTATAATTCGAGCTATCAAAATTTCATATTAAGTTCAGGACTAAAATTTAATAAAATCGAGATTGATATAATCCTGGAAAAAGAGAAAAGCAGTTGTCATATTTTATCTGGATTAAATTTGAGCAAAGAAGAACATCAGGAAATCAAAACTCAAATTAATCATATGGCTCCAAATTGCAAAAGTTATCAAAAAATTAAAAATGTTTTAGAAGGTGATAGCAAAGGAGTTTATCAAGGAAAAATATTTGTTAAAGACATTGCTCAAAAAACAGATGCATATCAACTAAGCAAAGCTCTAATTTTAAATGACCAAGCTGAATTTAATGCTAAGCCAGAGTTGGAAATTTATGCTGATGATGTTAAATGCTCTCATGGGTCTTCCTCTGGAAGCATAGACGATGAAGCAATACATTATTTAATGACTAGAGGGATTGAATTAAGGGCAGCAAAAAAACTTTTGATAAAAGGTTTTCTTAATGAAATTTTTGACAATATACCTGAACAGAAAATTAGAACTTTTCTAGAAAAAAGCATTGAGGTGCAGATTGATGAAATTCGATAATATAAAATCAAAATTTCCAATTTTTAAACAAAAGATCAAAGGTAAACCTTTAATTTATTTGGATAGCGCTAATTCTTCACAAAAACCAAAAGCAGTAATAGATGAGATGTCTAGATTTTACGAAACTGAATTTTCGAATATAGGAAGAAGCGTGCATACCTTGGCAGTCAAAGCAACAAACAAATTTGAGGAAACTAGAGATATTGTTAAAGCTTATGTTAATGCTAAATATAGAGAAGAAATAATTTTTACAAAAGGAGCTACAGAGGCAATTAATTTAGTTGCCAGCACTTATGGAGAAAAATTTATTAAAGCGGGTGATGAAATTCTTGTGACTGAGTTAGAGCATCATTCAAATTATGTACCTTGGCACTATTTAAGAAAAAAAAAACAAGCAGTAATTAAATTCGCATCTGTAAATGAAAACGGAGAAATTGATATCGATGAGTTCAAAAAACAAATTACCGAAAAAACTAAGATGATTGCTTTTACTCATATTTCGAATGTCACAGGAACTATTATGCCTATAAAAAAGATTACAGATTTAGCAAAATCTAAAAATATTCCCGTTTTAATTGACGGGACGCAGGGTGCTCCTCACTCAGTTTTAGATGTGCAAGATTTAGGTTGTGATTTTTATGCTATTTCTTGTCATAAAATGTATGGTCCTAATGGACTAGGCATTCTATATGCTAAAAAAAAATGGGTAGATGAATTGCCTCCTTATCAAGGTGGCGGAGGAATGATTAATGAAGTAAAAAAGAATGAAATCACTTACGCCGACTCGCCTAATAAATTTGAAGCAGGAACAATGCAAACCGCGGAGGTAGTAGCTTTTGCAAAATCAATAAAGTTTATTCGGGATTTTGGAATAAAAAACATCGAAAAACATGAAAGCCAAATTCTTGAGTATGGTTTAGAAAAATTAAGAAAAGACAATTCCGTTAAAATTATTGGAAATCCAAAAAATAGAGCTTCTATAATTTCTTTCACAATAAAAGGAATTCATCCTCACGACATAGCAACAATTTTAGATGACGATGGTGTTGCAATTCGAGCCGGCCATCATTGTTGTCAAATTTTACATGATAAATTAGGCATTCCTGCCTCTGCAAGAGCTTCAATTGGAATTTATAACAGTAAAGAGGATATTGATGTTCTAAGCGAGTCAATTAAAAAATGTAAGAAGGTATTTCAGATTTAAATGGAACTAAAAGAATTATATCAAGAAATCATTTTAGATCACGCAAAGAATCCTAGAAATAAAGGTAAATGCCAAGGGTACAATCATGATGCCAAAGCACATAATCCTCTTTGCGGAGATAAAGTTCATATTTATTTGAAATTAGATAAAGATAATATTTCAGGTCTAAGTTTCGAAGGCGAGGGATGTGCTATATCTTTAGCATCAGCTTCAATTCTTACAGATACTTTAAAAGGTAGAGATTTACAATTTTCAAAAAAAGTAACTGACGACTTTTTAAATATGTTAAAAAATAAATCAAAAATTACTTTAAACAGTTTATCAGAGGACCAATTAACAACTATATCCTCTTTATCAGGAGTTCAAGAATTTCCAATGAGAATCAAATGTGCTACTATGGCATGGCATACACTTCTATCAGCACTGGAAAAAAAGGTTTAAAATAATGAGTGCATTAAAAGAAAAAATTATTACTGAAATCAAAAAAATTTACGATCCAGAAATCCCAGTTAATATTTATGAATTGGGTTTAATATATAAAATCGATATTAGTGAGGAAAATAAAGTGATTATTGAAATGACATTAACTTCTCCGAATTGTCCTGTAGCTGAAAGTTTGCCAAATTCAGTTAAAGAGAATATATTAAATATTGAAGGGATAAATGATGTTGATTTAAAGTTAGTTTGGGATCCTCCATGGACAAAAGATAAAATGTCTGAAACAGCTAAACTTGAATTAAATTTATGAGTGAGCAAGTAATTAAACTTAGTGACAACGCAGCTGAAAGAATAAAACTCATCATGTCAAAAGCTGAACAATCCACGATAGGTGTGAGAGTTGGTGTAAAATCTGGCGGATGTGCCGGAATGTCTTACGTAATGGAGTATGCAAAAGAAATAAAACCCAATGAAGAGATTATAGAGGAAAAGGGAGTAAAAGTTTTGATAGATCCTAAAGCTATAATTTATTTGTTAGGAACAGAGATGGACTATAAAGAGGAAAGATTTTCTTCTCAATTTGTCTTTAAAAATCCAAACGAAACTGAAAGATGTGGATGCGGAGAATCTTTTAAGGTTTAACCGCTATAATACATTTCAAATTCTATTGGATGAGGTGTATGCTCAAAATTATAGATTTCTTGGAACTTTAACTCAATATAAGCGTCTATTTGATCATCAGTAAAAACGCCCCCCTCTGTTAGGAATTTTCTATCCTTATCAAGGTTTTGCATTGCCTCTCTTAAAGAGCCGCAAACTGTTGGTAGTTTTTTTACTTCATCCTCCGATAATGAGTAAAGATCTTGATCAAAAGCTTTTCCTGGATCAATTTTATTTTTAATACCATCAATTCCAGCCATTAACATCGAAGCAAAAGTTAAATATGGGTTTCCTGCTGCGTCTGGGAATCTTATCTCCATTCTGGCTGCCTTAGGGTTCATAATAACTGGTATTCTACAAGAGGCTGACCTGTTTCTAGCTGAATAAGCTAAAATTACTGGAGCCTCAAAACCTGGGATAAGCCTTTTATAACTATTTGTTGTTGCATTTGAAAAAGCATTGATAGCTCTTGCATGTTTTAAAATACCGCCAATGTAGTACAACGCTTCTTTGGATAATCCAGCGTACTCTTTACCCATGAATACTGGCGTATTACCTTTCCATATTGATTGGTGACAATGCATACCTGAACCATTATCACCTTTGACTGGTTTAGGCATAAAAGTTGCTGTTTTACCAAAAGAGTGAGTAACCATTTGTACGGCGTACTTATATAATTGAACATTATCTGCCTGATTAGTTAAAGTTCCAAAATACATACCTAACTCATGTTGACTTGGAGCAACTTCGTGATGGTGCTTTTCTACTTTTACACCCATGTCTTTTAAAGCTTTTAAATATTCTCCTCTCATGTCCTGAGCACTATCCACTGGAGGAACAGGAAAATAACCGCCTTTTATCCCTGGTCTGTGACCCATATTTCCATTCTCATATTTTTTTCCAGTGTTATAAGGTCCTTCCGAGCTATCAATAGAAAAACTAGTTTCATTCATATCGTTTTTAAATCTTACGTCATCAAATACAAAAAATTCTGGCTCCGGCCCAAAATAAGATTTATCTCCAATTCCCGTCTTTTTTAAATAAGCTTCAGCTTTTTTTGCCGTTCCTCTTGGATCCCTTTCGTAAGGATTTTTTTTAACTGCATCTAGTATGTCGCAAAAAATATTTAAAGTTGGGTGAGAATTAAAAGGATCAATTATGGGCTTTTCTAAGTCTGGTTTTAAAATCATGTCAGACTCGTTTATGGCTTTCCAACCTGCTATAGAGGAACCATCAAAAAACACTCCTTTATCCAACATATCCTCATCAACTACTGTTGCGTCCATTGTTAGATGCTGAAGTTTACCCTTAGGATCTGTAAATCTAAGGTCTACAAACTCAACCTGCTTATCTTTGATAAGTTTTAATACGTCTTTTGAACTCATTTTTCTCCTTTTAAATAATAAATTTGTTTTTAAACTCGAACCGAACATATATAAGAGGCTTTTTTAGAGTATAATTAAAAATATATACCAGCTATGCATTTATCACATAAATACAATTTAAACTTGAAATGAGGGAAGCTAACAAATTTGATTTTACCCTTCTTATTATACTTGCGATAATTTGGGGGTCATCTTTTTTTAATATTAAGATTGCTACATATTCTTACGAACCAATCACCCTAGCTTTAGTAAGAGTAATATTTGCTAGTATTCCTTTATTAATTTTATGTAAATTAAAAAAAATTAAAATTGAAGCATTTAATAAAAATTGGTTATGGTATGCTTTGATAGGTTTAATAAACATTGCTATACCTTTTGTACTTATAGCTATAGGCACATCAAAAATAAATAGTTATCTTGCAGCAATACTAATGAGCACAACACCTCTTAGCGGATCTATATTAGCGCACATTTTTACTAATGATGAAAAATTATCTTTTTTAAAATCATTAGGTGTACTAATAGGTTTTAGCGGTATCGTTCTTCTATTTTTTGACAAGGTTATTATAAATGATGATAATTTTTTGTATGCATTGATAACAATTCTTGGATCAACTTTTTATTGTATTGGTGGTTTATTAACTTTAAAATTAAGAAATAAAAAAAATGAGAACGTTACCACTTCAACTACATTGTGGTCAGTAATTTTTCTTTTACCTTTTTCTTTAATACTTGAAACACCTTGGAATTCTAGCCCATCTTTAAGCTCAACTTTGTCACTATTATATTTGGGTGTAATAGCAACTGGACTAGCATGGTTAATTAGATTTAGAATTTTAACTGTGAACGGCTTAGTTTTTCAAACTCAAGTCGCATATTTAATACCAATTTTTGGAATAATATTTGGTTATTTTTTGATGGATGAAATAATTACATGGAGAGTTTTAGCTTCATTAGTTATAATTCTTACTGGAATATTTATATTTAAAAAAAATAATAAAGGAGTGGGCAATTAATGGGATCAGAGTCAATTGAAGCGAGTTTTTTATCAATTTTTGCTTTGATCAGTTTTTTTATTTTTATGGTTATAAGTAAATATTCTCATAAAATTAAGAATGGAATATTACTCGATGAAGATTTTTTAAAACCTCAATCTTTTCATCAATATCCAGTTACAAGAAGTGGAGGAATAGCAGTGTTAATTTCATTTTTTATTTTTTTAAAAATTTATGATTTGCTTTATTCAAAAATTTTATATGATTATCTACTTATTGGGGCGTCAATGTTTTTTGTTGGGTTTTTAGACGATTTAAAGACACATATCAAACCTTCTGTAAGACTTTTGCTTATGATAAGTATACTTTTTATAATTATTTACTTTTTGGAGATTAAGATTTTTAATATCGATTTTCCTTTATTATCTTTTTTAATTAATAATAAATTTTTTTCCTCTGTTTTTGTACTATTGTGTTTTTTATTTATAATTAACGGAGCAAACTTGATAGATGGCTTTAACGGCCTTTTAGCAATTAACCTATTAATAATAAATATCATATTATTGGTTATCAATTTAAATAATGCCAACTTAGAATTTTCATTTATATTAATTTCCCAAATAATAATTTTGTTATTATTTTTATTGTTTAATTTTCCTAAAGCAAAAATATTTCTTGGCGATAGCGGGGCTTATCTTGTAGGGTCTTTATCTGCTTTAAATGTTATAATTACCAATAATTTAAACCCTAACATTTCATCCTTTTTTTTCTGTACTTTGTTATTCTATTTATTTTTTGAGGTATTTTTTTCATTTTTCAGAAAAATAATTCAAAAAAAATCTCCTATTTATCCTGACAATAAACACTTGCACATGTTAAGTTTTTATAAGATCTCAAAAAATCTAGGGAAGAATAACGCCAATTTTTTAAACTCAATTTTTATTAATATTATTTACTTAATTCTTGTAATTCCTTCGTTATATTTTGCTGACAATCCAACTTTAAGCAGGTATTGGTTTTTTATACTCTTATTTATTTACGTGGGGATTTATTCAAGACTTTATCATTTAACAAAAAATTAAATTGTTATATAAAAAACGATTGAAAAAGGGCAAGTGGCGGAATTGGTATACGCGCTGGTCTTAGAAACCAGTGCCGCAAGGCTTAAGAGTTCGAGTCTCTTCTTGCCCACCAATTTTTTATGAAAGTAGAAATAAAATCAAAAAAAGGACTTAAAACAATTTTATCTGTAATAGTTGATAAAAAAAACATACAGACCAAAATGGATGAAAGACTTAATGAGCTTCAAAAAGAAGTCGCTCTGAAAGGTTTCAGACCAGGAAAAGTTCCTCCTGCGGTTATTAAAAGTCAGTTTGGTAAATCTATTTATGGAGAAGTAGTAGATAAAATATTAAGAGAAACGTCTTCTAAAGCTATAGTTGAAAAAAAATTGAAAGTTGCGGGTCAACCAAAAATTGATTTAAAACAATTTGGAGAAGGCAAAGATCTTAATTACGAACTTCAAATAGATTGTTTACCAAATGTAAGCTTACAAAGTTTTGATAAATTTAAAGCTACAAGTTTTAAAGTAAAGATCGAAGATGAAATTATTGATGAAAAATTAAAAGAAATTGCAAATCAAAATAAAAAATTTGAAGACAAAAATGAAAAAGCAATCAATGGAGATCAAATTACTTTTGATTATTCAGCTACAATTGATGGAAATAAATTTGATGGAAGTGAAGGAAAAGGTGTCCAAATAGAGTTAGGCAAAGATCTTTTTTTAAAAGGATTTGATGAAAAATTAATAGGAGTTAAAAAAAATGAAATGAAACAACTACATGCAGTGCTTCCACCTAATCACCCAAAAAAAGAACTTGCTAATAAAAAAACAAAATTTGAATGTAAAATCTTAAATGTGAAAAAACCCATACCGCGTAAAATTGATGACGATTTTGCTAAATTGATGGGGGCAAATAATATTAAAGATTTAAGAGCTTTAATCGGGAAACAAATTTCAAGTCAATATTCACAAGCTTTAAACTCGATTACTAAAAAAGAAATTTTAGATCAAATAGAAAAAAATCACCAATTAGATTTACCTCAAAATCTAATAGACCAAGAAATTTTGATCATGACCCAAAATCTTAAACCAGAGGAAAAAGAAAAATATAAATTGAAAAATGAAAAGTTGGCAAAATCAAGGATTAAACTAGGTTTATTATTAAATGAATATGGGGAAAAAAATAACATAAAAGTATCAGATGAAGAGGTTAAATCTGAGATACAAAAACAAATAAAAGGAATGCCTGGTCAAGAAAAAATGGTTCTTGACTATTACCAAAAAAATCCTAGTGCATCTCAAAGTCTAAAAGGTTCTTTATACGAAGAAAAAATTTTAAATCTTATTAAATCAAAAATTAATCTTTCATCTCAAGAGGTGAGCACAAAAGAAGCTGAAAAAATAATTGCTGATTTTAATAAACCAAATATAGATACTGAGAAATCAAAAACCCCATCACCTTCAAAAATTAAGTCAAAATCAAAAAAAATTAGTAAAAAGTAATCAATAGTTGTATAAACCAATTATGAGTCGCGAATTAGAAGAAAAAATGAATAGTTTGATACCAATGGTTGTTGAACAAACAAGCAAGGGAGAAAGAGCATATGATATTTATTCAAGACTTTTAAAGGAAAGAATAGTTTTTTTAGTTGGCCCTGTAAATGATGCCGTTGCGTCGCTAGTTACAGCACAACTATTATTTTTAGAGTCAGAAAATCCTAATAAAGAAATAAACTTTTATATTAACAGCCCGGGAGGTTTAGTGACAGCGGGATTAGGAATTTATGACACAATGCAATATATAAATTCACCTGTTTCAACTTTATGTATAGGTCAAGCATCTTCAATGGGCTCCTTTTTGTTAGCAGCAGGAGCAAAAGGAAAAAGATACTCTTTACCTAATTCAAGAATAATGGTGCACCAACCATCTGCGGGCTTTCAAGGACAAGCAACGGATATCCAAATACACGCGAAAGAAATCTTATCTTTAAAAGAAAGGTTGAACAAAATTTATTCAAAACATACAGGAAAAAATGTTGACGAAATTTCAGATGCTTTAGAAAGAGATAATTTTATGACCGCAGAAGAGGCAAAAAAATTTGGTTTAATAGATTCTGTTGTGGAAAAAAGAAAATAAATCACAATATATAGATTTAATTACAACTTCAACTTGATATGAATTCCTAGTGAAATTATATTAAGTTTATTGATTCGTTATGACTGATAAAAATAATAAAAATATACTTTATTGCTCCTTTTGCGGTAAAAGCCAACATGAAGTTAGAAAGCTTATAGCTGGACCAACTGTTTTTATATGTGATGAGTGTGTAGAATTATGTATGGACATCATTAAGGAGGAAAATAAAGGTTCATTAATAAAACATCAAGACGGGGTGCCTTCACCAAAAGAGATTTGTAAAGTTTTAGATGATTATGTGATAGGTCAAAAACTTGCTAAAGAAATATTATCTGTTGCAGTACACAATCATTACAAAAGATTAAATCATGAGTCTAAGAGCAATAAAGATATTGAACTATCAAAGTCTAACATATTATTAGTAGGACCTACCGGATGTGGAAAAACTCTTTTAGCTCAAACTCTAGCAAGAATTTTGGATGTTCCTTTTACAATGGCTGATGCCACAACTTTGACAGAAGCAGGATATGTTGGTGAAGATGTAGAAAATATTATTTTGAAATTATTACAGGCTGCTGATTATAATGTTGAAAAAGCACAAAGAGGCATAGTCTACATTGATGAAGTAGATAAAATTAGTAGAAAATCAGAAAATCCTTCAATCACTAGAGACGTTTCTGGTGAAGGTGTACAACAAGCATTGCTGAAAATAATGGAGGGAACCGTAGCAAGTGTTCCACCACAAGGAGGTAGAAAACATCCCCAACAAGAATTTTTACAAGTGGACACAACTAATATTTTGTTTATTTGCGGAGGCGCATTTGCTGGTTTAAACAAATTAATTGAAAGCAGAGGTAAAGGTAGTTCAATAGGATTTGGAGCGAAAGTAAAAAACTTTAAAGAGCAACCTTTATCAGAAATAATGAAATTGTTAGAGCCAGAGGATTTAATTAAATACGGTTTAATACCTGAATTTATAGGAAGGATGCCGATCATAGCAACCCTTGATGATCTCGATGAGAAATCTTTAGTTAAAATACTCAAAGAGCCAAAAAATTCTTTAATAAAACAATATCAAAGACTTTTTGAATTTGAAGAAGTTGAACTTGAGTTTAAAGATGAAGCAATTTCAGAAATAGCAAAAAAAGCAATTGTCAAAAAAACTGGAGCAAGAGGGTTAAGATCAATTTTAGAAAATATTCTTCTCAAAACAATGTTTGAATTACCGGATATGGAAAATGTAATAAAAGTAACAGTTGATAAAACAGCGGCTCAAGGCTCCTCAGAACCCATTGTCACATATGGCAATAAATCAACAACATCTGTGGCTTAAATAAATTTGTTTCTTGAAATTAGTGTATTAATTGCCATATAAATTAATAATGAAAACTTCTTATGTAAAACCTCTCCTCCCATTAAGGGATATAGTAATTTTTCCTTCTATGGTTGTTCCTCTATTTGTAGGAAGAGAAAAATCTATTAAAGCTCTTCAAGAAGTTATGAAATCAGATAAGTCAATTGTCTTAATAACCCAAAAAAATTCTGAGGTTGATGATCCAATAGGAAAAGATTTATATCAGTACGGCTGCTTAAGCAAAATTTTACAATTGTTAAAATTACCAGACGGCACAGTAAAAGTTTTAGTTGAAGGTGAAAAAAGAGTTAAAATTATAAAGCATAATGATAAAAATGAGAATTTCTTAACCTGTGAAGTTGAAATTATAGAAGATCAAAATAATTCTAAAGATAATGATCAATTGGCTTTGGGATTAGTTAAAAAATTTGAAAAATTACAAATACTTAATAAAAAAGATATTAATGATGGAACAAATAATTTAAGAAATTTAAAGGACCCATCTCAGATTTCGAATAATATTTCTTCAAATCTAAATATACAAATTTTTGAAAAACAAGAATTACTTGAAATTACTGATTTAAAAAAAAGATTAGAAAAAATACACTCTCTTATAGAAAAAGAAACTAGTGTTCTTTCAGTTGAGAAAAAAATTCGAGGAAGGGTTAAAAACCAAATGGAAAAAACCCAAAGAGAATATTACTTGAACGAACAATTAAAAGCTATTCAAAAAGAGCTTGGCGAAATTGACGAAGGTAAAGACGAACTTACATCTTTAAATAAAGCAATAACCGAGGCTAAAATGCCAAAGCTTGCTAAAGACAAGTGTTTGTCAGAATTAAAAAAACTCAAATCTATGAGTCCAATGTCCGCTGAGGCAACAGTTGTAAGAAATTATTTGGACTGGATGACGGAACTACCTTGGTCAAATAAAACAAAAATTAACACAGACCTAAATAATGCGCAAAAAATTCTTGATGAAGATCACTATGGTTTAGAAAAAGTTAAAGAGAGAATTATTGAATTTTTAGCAGTACAAAAAAGAATTCAGAAAATGCGTGGTCCAATTTTATGTTTAGTTGGCCCACCAGGAGTTGGCAAAACATCCTTGGGTAAATCTATAGCAAAAGCTACCAATAGAAAGTTTATAAGAATTTCTCTAGGAGGAATTAGAGATGAGGCAGAGATCAGAGGTCACAGAAGAACTTATATTGGTTCTCTACCTGGAAAAATTATTCAGATGATGAAAAAAGCTGGTACAAAAAATCCTTTATTTCTCTTAGACGAGATAGATAAAGTTGGAAATGATTATAGAGGTGATCCTTCATCAGCATTATTGGAGGCTTTGGATCCTGAACAAAATAAAGAGTTTAACGATCATTATTTAGAAGTTGATTATGATTTGTCCGATGTGATGTTTGTGACAACAGCAAATACTCTAAATATTTTACCACCACTTTTAGACAGGATGGAGGTTATAAGACTATCTGGGTATACTGAAGATGAAAAAGTTAATATTTCTCAAAAGTTTTTGATACCTAATCAAAGTAAAAATAATGGATTAAAAAAAGATGAGTGGGATATCAATGAAGAAATAAATAGAAAAATTATAAGAAATTATACAAGAGAGTCAGGTGTAAGAAATCTAGAGAGAGAGATTTCTAAAATTGCGAGAAAATTGGTAAAAAAAATTGATAATAATGAGTCCGTAAATAATCCAATTAATGAAAAAGATTTAAAAGAGTTACTAGGAGTTCAGAAGTTTAATTATGGGGAAATCGAGGAGGAGAATAGAGTTGGAGTAGTGACAGGTTTAGCATGGACAGAAGTTGGTGGAGAAATCTTAAAGATTGAAACGGTGATTATGCCTGGAAAAGGAAAAATGCAAATCACTGGAAAGTTAGGCGATGTGATGCAAGAGTCCGTTAAAGCTGCTAAATCATATATAAGATCAAAAAGTTTAGATTTTGGAATTATACCTCCCATATTTGATAAAAAAGATTTTCACATTCATGTTCCTGAGGGAGCTACACCTAAAGATGGTCCTTCTGCTGGAATAGGAATGGTAACTTCAATCATTTCAGCTATAACGGATATTCCGGTAAATAAAAACGTAGCTATGACAGGTGAAATAACTTTAAGAGGTTTAGTTCTTCCAATTGGTGGACTAAAAGAAAAACTATTAGCTGCACATAGAGCTGGTATTAAAAAAGTATTAATTCCTAAAGAAAACAAAAAAGATTTAATTGAAGTTCCAAAAACTATTTTAGAATCAATGGAAATAATATCAGTTAAGAATGTTGAGGAAGTCTTAAAAGTAGCTCTGGTTAAACCGTTAAAAAGAGTTGAATGGGTAGAAGTTAATCAAATTTCAGAAAAACAAAAAAATAAAGAAGAGTTCAGTACGCATTAAAAATTATTTCAATTAATCCAACCAAGCTTTATATTTGTCAAGATTTTCTGATATAGTAAAAGGCAGCTGATCATTTTTTATTTTTTTAAGAGTAGATTTACCAGACCATTTATAACCTTTTTGGTCCACATTATGGTCATACATTACTCTTTTTTCTGAGATAAGTTTTTTTAAATCATTTATTTTTAAACCACTCTTCTCAAATTCGTAATGATGAGCAAAATTAAGAAGTTTTTTTTCTAGTTCTTCAGGTGTTCGTAAACAAGTAAAATGCCAGCCACCATTTTTTACAAAATATAAGTTTGAGTATTTCTTTTTAGAAAAGAAAGTATCAATTCTCCATTTAGAATATTTTTTCCCTTTTATATTTCTTAGCCATTGAGGAGAAATAAAATTTTTATTTTTTACTGCTTTAGTTCCATGCCAAGTGTAATCATTATAAAGTAAATTTAATTTGTAGTAGAACATTTTCTGCTCAAAAATTAAGATGTTATTATTTATTTTTGCAAAGTTTACATTAGACAAATTTGGAATTTCATCTAAATCACTTATTAAAACTAAATCGTCCTCGGTTAGGTTTTTTAATCCTCTTTTTAAATTTTCTCTCTGAAAGTAGTCTCTCGCCATTCCATTAAGTATCAATTTTTCACCTCTTTTATCCGTTGTATCTGTCTCATATAATTCTAAAATGTTATCAGGTTTTTTATCAACAACTATATAAATTATTTTATCTTTAAATTTACTGAATTTTTTAATGTCAAATTTTAGATTCTTTTTGCTACCATTATGGGTGTATGTTGCCTCAGTTATGACAAATTTTTTTACAAACTTATTTAATGTATTTAACCTTAAATCTAAAAGTAAATCCTCGTCGAAATACATAAAGCAGTCATAAATATTCATGATATTTGAGTTATAATAAAATATAATATATGTAAATGCATATTTAAATCTTATGAAAAAGAAAATCATAATTACGGGTGGATTGGGATATATAGGCACAGAACTATGTAAACTGTATTCTGGTGTGAGTTGGCATCATAAAATTTTGATTATTGATAATAGATTTGTATCAGAAAGAGTGAATCAAATAAGAAATTGGAATATGGAATTTATTCATGGCGATATTTTGGATAAAGACTTAGTTAATAAATATTTTAGTAACGCAGATGTAGTTCATCATTTAGCTGGCATAACCTCTGTGCCAAAAACTAAAAGTGAGTCTTCGAAAGAAATAGATGAGAAAATAAAACTAGTCGCTGAAGAGGGAACACAAAATATTTTGAATACCATAAGCAATGAATGTAAATTAATTTTTCCTTCTACACATGTAGTTTTCGAAGGAATATCTGAAGTTAAAAAGGATATTAAAGAGAACGAAAATACACAACCAGTTTTATCTTACTCATCTTCAAAGGCAGCAAACGAAAAGCAAATAAAAGATTCTCGAAAAAATTACGTAATTTTAAGATTAGGATCTGTATATGGATATTCTAATGATACAATGCGTATAGATATTATGCCTAATTTATTTTCTAAAATTGCATCTCAAGATGGAACTTTAAAATTATTTGCTGGAGGAAGACAAATTAAAAGTTTGGTTCCATTAATTGATGTAGCAAGATGTTTTAAGTTCATGGAGGAAAATGATCATATAAAATCTGAAATATTTAACTTAACTAAAGATACTTTAACAGTAAAAGAAGTAGCAAATATTTGTAAAAAACATAATCCAAAAATTCAACTAAAAGAGACTAATGATGAAATTCCGAATCTAGGTTTCTCATTATCAAACAAGAAAATATTAAAAACAGGATTTAAATTTCTTTACAATATTGATCAAAACATAAAAGAAATGATTGAAAAATGGTCAAAACAAAATTTTATTAAAGATTTGGAGTATGTAAAAGATGGCAAGAATTTATACGTCGATAATAGAGGTAAAATTAGCAATCACGAGCTTACAGAACCGATCAATTTAATTGGATTAATTGACTCAAAAAAAGGAACAATCAGAGCAAACCATTATCATCCGCAGCAAGAACAAAAATGTTTGTTCACAAAAGGACAAATCATAGAAATTTTTCAAAATATAATTAATCCAGGAGCTCCAAAAGTTACTCAAGTTGTGAATGAAGGGCAACTTTCTGTAATTAAACCTAATGTTGCTCACACAATGGTTTTCACAAAAGATACTACATTTTTAAATTTAGTAAGAGGGGAGAGGGATCATGAAAATTACGGTATCACTCATACCGTAAAACATGTTTTTGTAGACGAAAAAGAAAAAAATTTGTTACTATCTTGCTATAAATTTAATTGTAGATCTTGTGGGAACGCAGATTTAAAAAGAGTTGTATCTTTGGGCTACCAACCTTTAGCAAACAATCTTCTGAATAAACAAAATGATAAATGTGAATTATATCCTCTTGAAGTTAATTATTGTGACAAATGTCATAATTGTCAATTATCTGTCTCTGTTGATCCAAAAAAAATGTTTTCCAACTACCTTTATACGTCATCAACTTCGAAAGTATTTCGAGAACATTTTGTTAAAGCATCAAAAAAATATATTAAGGATTTAAAATTAAATAAAAAAAAATCGTATATTATTGATATAGGTAGCAATGATGGCGTAGCATTAAAACCATTTTATGATCAGGGATTTAAAAAAATACTTGGGATCGAACCAGCTAAAAATTTAGCTAAATTGGCAAATAAAAATAAAATCAAAACCTTTAATGGTTTCTTAGATGGAAAGAATTTAAAAAAAATAAAAAAAGGTGCAGATTTAATTTTAGCCTCAAATGTTTTTGCTCACTCTGACAAATTACAGGAAATGGCGGAGTGTATGTTTAAACTGCTAGGTAAAAATGGGACAATTATTATTGAAGTTCAGTACTTATTGAATACATTAAAAGATCTAACCTTTGATAATATTTATCATGAACACTACAACTACTGGTCACTTACTTCATTAATAAACTTTTTTAAAAAATTTGACAGTACAATATTTAAATCAGAAAAAGTTGATACTCATGGTGGATCAATTAGAGTTTATATCAAAAAGAATAAAAAAACTAAGATTGATAAAAGTGTAAAGCAAATGCTGAAAGAGGAAGAAAAGTTTGGTATAAAAAAATTTGATACATATAAAAAATTTGGTGAAAAAGTTTACAAAATAAGAGAAAATGTAAGAAGAAATTTAAAAAAAATTAGAAAGAATAACAAAGTAATAGTAGGTTATGGAGCTCCGGCAAAAGCGACTACTGCTTTAAATTTTTTTGGTGTTTCTAAAGAAATTGATTTTATAGTAGAAGATAATAAATTAAAACACAATAAATTTATCCCAGGTGTGAAAATACCTATTAAAAATAAATCATATATTAAAAATAAAAAAAACACGTTAATTGTTTTGGCATGGAATTTTTATAAAGATATTATAAAAAATAATTCTGATCTTTCAGAAAATTTTATTAATATTAAAGAT
Organism: uncultured Pelagibacteraceae bacterium; assembly: GCA_902610975.1. Lineage (GTDB taxonomy): Bacteria > Pseudomonadota > Alphaproteobacteria > Pelagibacterales > Pelagibacteraceae > Pelagilacustribacter. The sequence goes on along the minus strand of CACLXL010000002.1, from coordinate 141,137 downwards.
TTAGAGTCTAATAATTAGTAATTAAATTTTTCCAAATTTCAAAAATATTTCTTATACTCTCAAAGAAATAATTTAAATAATATTCAGATGATGGTACCATTGTAATTATAAATTCCTGTGAAAAATATAAAATACGCGACAAAGTAATTACAAAGAAAATAAATACAAGTAGTGAACTATAAAATCCAAAAGAAACTTTCCGACTTTCTTTTTTACTGATTTTTTTCTCAGTTTGTGTGTCATTGATTTTGATCCCATGTTTTTTTGCTAAATATTCGGGTGAGTATAAACTTATTTCTCTTGGTTTTTTTGGAGCAGTCCTTTTTACTTTTTTTGGTTTTTCTATTTTTTGTTGAACCGGCTGAGGTTTCGAGACTATTTTTTGTGGTCGAGAAACTGTTTGAGTATTTTTAACTTCACCTACAGGAAATTGTTTCCATTTTAATCCACAAAAACCGCACTGCACCAGTCTACCAGATACTGGAATCGAGTTATCCGGAAGCGTAAATTTTTTTTCACCACAATTACAAGTTATAATCATAATATTTCAATAATACTGCTATTTATATAAATTACACAACAATTTAAATACTTTTTTACTTTGTAAAGTTTTTATTGTATATCTCGGTTTTATTTAATTAGGGCGGTTAGCTCAGTTGGTAGAGCATCTCGTTTACACCGAGAGGGTCATAGGTTCGAGTCCTTTACCGCCCACCATTAAATAAGGGGGTGTAGCTCAGTTTGGTTAGAGCGCCTGCCTGTCACGCAGGAGGTCGCGGGTTCGAGTCCCGTCACTCCCGCCACTAGTTGATAATGATTTTCATCTAGTGAGTTATAAATCAACATGAATTCGTCAACATAAATGCTTCCATCTGTCCTGTACTCTTAATTGTTTAATGTTATAAATAGACATTATTAATATAAGAATCCTCAAACTACGGTATTGAGGTAGATATTAAAAAAAAAAATGATTTACAACTTTTTATCAGATTATTTATCAATAATAATATTTTTATTTATAGCTCTATTTTTGAGTGTAGGCTTTATAGTTGCAAATTATTTAGCGTCTCCATCCAATCCAGATCCTGAAAAGTTATCAGCTTACGAGTGTGGATTTGAGGCATTTGATGATTCAAGGATGGAATTTGATGTCCGATTTTATTTAGTAGCAATTTTATTCATAATTTTTGATCTTGAAATTGCATTTCTTTTTCCCTGGGCAATTTCGCTTGGAAGCCTAGGCGCACTTGGTTTTTGGTCGATGATGGTATTTTTAGGAATTCTTACAATTGGATTTATATATGAGTGGAAAAAAGGAGCTTTGGAATGGGAATAAAATTTAGTTTAAATCCAGAAAAAGAAAATAAAATTCCGGAAGAGTTTAAAGATCTAGCAAAAGATTTTGCTGAAAAGGGTTTCATAACAACTTCATCTGAAAATTTAATTAATTGGGCTAGAACAGGCTCATTACACTGGATGACTTTTGGTCTTGCTTGTTGTGCTGTTGAGATGATGCAAACTTCAATGCCAAGATACGATCTTGAAAGGTTTGGTGCAGCTCCAAGAGCTTCACCAAGACAGTCGGATGTGATGATAGTAGCAGGAACATTGACCAACAAAATGGCTCCTGCGTTAAGAAAAGTTTATGATCAAATGCCAGAGCCAAGATACGTAGTTTCCATGGGTAGCTGTGCAAATGGTGGCGGTTATTACCATTACTCTTATTCAGTAGTCCGAGGTTGCGATAAAATTGTTCCAGTCGATATTTATATTCCGGGCTGCCCACCTTCGGCTGAAGCTCTTTTATATGGGATTTTACAACTTCAAAAAAAAATTAGAAGAAAAGGAACCTCACAAAGATAATATGATCGATAATTTAAAAAAATTAGAAACTTATTTAAATTCCGAGCTTTCTATTAAAATTCAAAATTCATTAATCGAAAATAATGAGTTATTAATAGAAGTTGATCAAAAAGATTTAGTTCAAGTTATTCAATTCTTAAAATCTGATGACAAATGTAAGTTCAGACAACTAATTGATATTGCAGGCGTTGATTATCCTTCAGATGAAAACAGATTTGAACTAGTATATCTATTTCTATCTCATGAAAATAATAATCGAATTAAACTTTCAATTAAATTTAAGATAAATCAAATTATAAATTCAATAACAAAAATTTTTCCTTCAGCCAATTGGATGGAAAGAGAAGTTTTTGATATGTATGGTATTAAATTTAAAAATCATCCTGATTTAAGAAGAATATTAACTGATTATGGCTTTAAAGGACATCCTTTAAGAAAAGATTTTCCTCTGACCGGTTTTAACGAGGTTAGATATAGTGAAAAAGAAAAAAAGGTTGTTTATGAACCTGTAAAACTGGAACAGAATTACAGAAATTTTGATTTTGAGAGTCCTTGGGAGGGAACAAGTTATTTAAAGGAAATAAAAAAAAAAGAAACAGATGGTAAAAAAAACTAAATCATTAAATTTAAATTTTGGACCTCAACATCCAGCTGCACATGGTGTTTTAAGACTGATATTAGAATTAGACGGTGAAGTTGTAGAAAAAGCTGATCCACATATAGGGTTATTACATAGGGGGACTGAAAAACTTATAGAGCAAAAAACATATACCCAAGCATTACCTTATTTTGATCGTTTAGATTATGTTGCTCCAATGAATCAGGAACATGCCTTTGCTTTAGCAGCTGAAAAATTACTTAAAATAGAAGTTCCTATCAGAGCTAAGTACATAAGAGTTATTTTTTGCGAAATCGGCAGAATTTTAAGCCATATATTGAACGTTACTACACAAGCTTTAGATGTTGGTGCATTAACACCATCTTTATGGGGTTTCGAAGAACGAGAAACCTTAATGACTTTTTATGAGCGAGCCTCGGGATCAAGATTACATGCTAATTATTTCAGAACTGGTGGAGTACACCAAGATATTCCAATTAAATTAGTAGATGATATTGAGAAATTTTGTAAATCATTTCCAAAAATTATTGATGATCTTGAAGGTTTATTAACTGATAACCGTATTTTTAAACAACGAAATGTAGAAATCGGAATTGTTTCTAAACAAGAAGCTTTAGATCATAGTTTTTCTGGAGTAATGCTAAGAGGATCTGGAGTGCCTTGGGATTTAAGAAGATCCCAACCTTACGAAATATATAACGAATTAGATTTTAAAATTCCGATAGGAAAAAACGGAGATTGTTACGATCGTTACCTATGTAGAATAGAAGAAATGAGAGAGAGCGTGAAAATAATTTTACAATGCATCGAAAGACTACCAAAGGGTCCAGTAAAATCTATAGATGGAAAAATATCTCCTCCAAATAGAAATGATTTGAAACAATCTATGGAAGCTTTAATTCATCATTTTAAATTATTTACTGAGGGATATAGGGTCCCAAAAGGAGACGTATACACAGCGGTTGAGGCTCCTAAAGGCGAATTTGGAGTTTATTTAATATCAGATGGTAGCAATAAACCTTATAGATGTAAAATTAGAGCACCAGGTTTTTCACATCTTCAAGCAATGGACTATTTAATTCGAGGCCACATGTTAGCTGATGTTCCAGCCGTATTAGGATCGCTTGATATTGTTTTCGGAGAGGTGGATAGATGAGTTTAAAAAAAGTGCACGATGAACAACCAAAAGAATTCAAATTTTCAAGTGAAAATTTGAAAAAAGCCGAGGAAATTTTAAAAAAATATCCTGAAAAAAATAAAAAAAGTGCAGTGATGCCGTTTCTTTACTTGGCTCAAAGGCAAAACAACAATTGGATACCCTTAGCTGCTATGAAATATATAGCCAATTTTTTATCAATGCCATATATATCGGTTTATGAGGTAGCTACTTTCTATTCAATGTATAATTTAGCACCTGTAGGGAAACATTTTATTCAAGTATGCACAACTACTCCATGTTTAATTCGTGGAGCAGATAAAATAGTTAAACTATGTAAAGAAAAAATTTCTCCTAAAGAAAATGAACTGTCCAAAGCAGGAAACTGTTCTTGGATGGAGGTAGAATGTTTGGGTGCATGTGTTAGTGCACCAATGATACAGATTAATGATGATTATTACGAAGATCTTGATGAAAAAAGCGCAAAAGATATTTTGGACTCATTAATAAAAGATAAACCTTTAAAACCGGGTTCTTACAGAGGAAGAGCAAATACATCCCCTGAAAAAAAACAGACAATTAATGGAGAAAATCATGCTTAAAAAGGAGGATAAAATCTTTAAAAATTTATACAATGAATTTGGTTGGGAAATCGAAAATTCTATCAAAAGAGATGACTGGAAAGATACTAAAAATATAATTTCTAAAGGAAGAGATTGGATAATTAGTGAGATTAAATTATCCGAGCTGAGAGGGAGAGGTGGAGCTGGGTTTTCAACAGGTTTAAAATGGTCCTTTGCTCCAAAGGAGGTTGGTTCAAGACCACATTATTTAGTGATAAATGCTGATGAGTCTGAACCAGGCACTTGTAAAGATAGAGATATTTTAAGATTTGAACCCCAAAAATTAATTGAAGGATGTTTAATAGCTGGTTTTTCCGTAAATGCTCACGTTTGTTATATTTATATTAGAGGTGAATATTTTAATGAGGGTAAAAGATTACAAGTCGCAATTGATCAGGCCTACGAGAAAGGTTTCTTGGGAAAGAATGCATGTGGCTCTGGTTGGGATTTTGATATTCATATTCATTATGGAGCTGGGGCTTATATTTGTGGAGAAGAGACAGCGTTATTAGAAAGTATAGAAGGCAATAAAGGCCAACCAAGACTTAAACCTCCTTTCCCTGCTTTAGTAGGTTTATATGGTTGTCCTACAATAGTAAACAACGTTGAAACAATTGCTGTTGTACCAACAATTTTAAGAAGAGGGGGTAAGTGGTTTGCATCAATTGGAAAACCAAAAAATACTGGAACAAAAATATTCTGTATATCTGGAAACGTTAACTCTCCTTGTAATGTAGAGGAAGAGATGGGAATACCTCTTAAAGAGCTGATTGAAAAACATGCAGGAGGAGTAATTGGTGGCTGGGATAATCTTCAAGCAGTAATCCCTGGAGGTTCTTCAATGCCACTACTGTCAAAAAAAATCTGTGATACAATTACGATGGACTTCGACACATTAATAGAAAATAAAAGTGGGTTAGGAACAGCCGGGGTGGTCGTGATTAATAAAGACCAAGATATTATTTCTTGCATGGCTAGGATAGCTAGATTTTATAAACATGAAAGCTGTGGTCAATGCACACCTTGTCGAGAAGGAGCAGGATGGATGTGGAGGATACTTGATAGGGTTGAAAAAAGAAAAGCAACTTTTAGTGATATTGAGCTTTTATCTGATGTTACAAAACAAATAGAGGGTCATACAATTTGTGCATTTGGCGAGGGTTCTGCTTGGCCAGTTCAGGGTTTATTAAGACATTTTAGAAAAGAAATTGAAAGTAGATGCAGAGAGGAACCCTTGATTAAAAAGAAAACTAATAACCCTTATTTAGTTGATCAACATCTTTTGGAGAACAAGAATGCCTAAAATTATTATCAACGGAAAAGAAATAGAATTTGAGAAAGGCATGACAGTTCTTCAGGCCTGCGAGCTTGCCGATGTAGAAATTCCAAGATTTTGCTACCATGAAAAATTATCTATAGCCGGAAATTGCAGAATGTGTTTAGTTGAAATGGAAAAATCTGCAAAACCTATAGCCTCATGTGCAATGCCAGCAGCCGAGGGCATGAATATTAAAACAAACACTCCTTTTGTTGAAAAAGCTAGAAAGGGTGTGATGGAATTTTTATTAGCTAATCATCCTTTAGATTGTCCGGTTTGCGATCAAGGTGGAGAATGTGATCTTCAAGATCAATCAATGTACTACGGAGTTGATAAATCAAGATTTGTAGAAAATAAGAGACAAGTCAAAGAAAAATACATGGGCCCGCTAATAAAAACTCAAATGACGAGATGTATACATTGTACAAGGTGTGTGAGGTTTGCGACAGAAGTCGCAGGCGTTCCTGAAATAGGGGCAATAGGAAGAGGTGAGAATATGGAAATAACTACATATTTAGAAAAAGCCATGGAGTCAGAACTTTCAGCAAATGTTGTAGATTTATGTCCAGTGGGAGCTCTTACTTCCAAGCCGTACGCTTTTGAGGCTCGACCTTGGGAACTTAAAAAAACTGAAAGCGTAGACGTAATGGATGCAGTTGGCTCAAATATAAGAGTTGATACTTATAATTGGGAAGTTAAAAGAATATTACCAAGACTTAATAATGATATTAACGAAGAATGGATTTCAGATAAAACAAGATATTCATGTGATGGCTTATTAAAACAAAGGCTAGATGTACCATACATAAAAAAAAATAATAAACTTCAAAAATCTACTTGGGACGATGCCATTTCATTATTAGTAGAAAAAATTAAAGCACTAAATCCTGATGAAATAGGTGGTCATATCGGTGATTTGGTTAATTTAGAAAATGCCCTAAGCTTTAAAAAATTTTTCTCTGTTATAAAAAGTAATAATTTGGAGTTTAGAGAAAAAAATTTTTTTATAGACCCATCTGAAAAAAGCAACTATATATTTAATTCTTCAATAAAGGGTATAGAACAGTCTGATTTAATACTTCTCATTGGAACAAATCCCAGACATGAGGCAACAATGCTTAACGCAAGAATTCGAAAAGTTTTCGCGCAAAAAAAAGTTCCGATTTACTCAATAGGAAATCCAGGTGACCTCACATACGATTACAATATTATAGGAAATAAGACAGATGATATTAAGAAAATATTGAGCAATGAATCAAATTTTTCAAAAATATTATCTTCTTCAAAAAAACCTGTGGTTATAATTGGAGAGTCAGCCCTAGAGCTAAAAAGTGGAAAATATTTAATTGAAGGTTTTAAAAAATTTTTAAAAAATAATAACTTTATTAACAAAGATTGGAATGCTTTTAACTTTTTACCTCAAAACGCTTCAACAGTTGGCTTAATAGATTTAAAAATATTATCTAAAGAGGAAGATAAAAGAAATTCATTTTTTGAGAAATTAAAAAATAATCAATTTAAGTTGTTATACCTTTTAGGGTCTGATAATTTAGATATAAAAAAAAATAATGAGTTTATTGTTTACCAAGGAAGTCACGGCGATAGAGGGGCTGAAATTGCAGATTTAATTCTTCCAAGTGCTGCTTTTACAGAACAGAACGGTCTTTATGAAAATCTTGAGGGAAGAGTGCAAGAATGCAAAAAAGCCTCTTACCCTATAGGAGAAGCTTTAGAAGATTGGAAGATATTAAATTTAATATTAAAAGCTTTAGGAAAAGATGAAAACTTATTAAGTTTTGATACTTTGAGAAAAGAAGTCTTAAAATTAATTCCAAATTTTTCAAAATTAAATAAATTACCTAATTTTAAAGATTGTGAATTAATTAATACATCCCCTTACTTTGAAAGTGAGGAAGTCAATATAAAAGTATTGGATTATTTTTTTACTAACGCTATTTCAAGAGCCTCAAAGACGATGAGTGAATGTAGACAGATCAAGCATAGTTCAAAAAAAACTGGCACAGATAATTTATGATAGGGTATTTAGAAATTTTGGGTCAAGAGATATATAAAATAATTTTTTTACTTGTTCCGATACTTGTATCCGTAGCTATGATTGTTTGGTTAGATAGAAGAGTGTGGGGCTTAGTTCAAAAAAGAAAAGGACCAAATGTTGTTGGACCTTTTGGACTTTTTCAAACTTTAGCTGATGCATTAAAGTATATCTTTAAAGAAATAATTATACCTGCTAGTGCTAATAAAGTAGTTTTCGTTCTTGCGCCTATCGTTACTATGACATTGGCTTTGGTAGCTTGGGCAGTTATTCCCATGAGTGAAGATTTAGTTTTAGCAAATATAAATGTGGGAATTTTGTATTTATTTGCAATTTCTTCTCTTGGAGTTTACGGCATTATCATGGGAGGATGGGCATCTAATTCAAAATACCCTTTCCTTGGAGCTATAAGATCTGCAGCACAGATGGTTTCATACGAGGTTTCGATAGGAATAATAATTATAAATGTTCTTTTATGTGTCGGATCATTAAATCTAAACGATATTGTAATCGCACAAAAAGAATTATGGTATGTGATTCCGCTTTTTCCTATGTTTGTAATTTTTTTTATATCTTCACTAGCAGAAACAAACAGACCTCCTTTTGATTTACCAGAAGCCGAAGCCGAGTTGGTGGCAGGCTATCAAACTGAATACTCAGGTATGATGTACGCAATGTTTTGGTTAGGAGAATACGCAAATATACTGTTAATGTGTGCGATGGGATCTATACTTTTTCTTGGCGGTTGGTTGCCACTAATGGACATTTATCCACTTAATATTATTCCTGCTCCAATATGGATGATATTAAAAATTTTATTTTTATTTTTATTATTTGCTCTGATCAAGGCAATTGTTCCAAGATATAGATATGATCAACTAATGAGATTGGGCTGGAAAATATTTTTACCTCTTTCGCTAATTTATCTTGTGTTAACTGCAAGTTTTTTATTTTATTTTGACAAATTACCAAAGGTAAACATTTAATGAATTTTAGTAGGCTATTAAAAACTATATTTCTAGTTGAGTTTATATCTGGTCTCTACATGGCAGTAAAAGAGTTGTTTAGAAAATCTAAAACAATTAATTACCCTTTTGAAAAAGGCCCAATCAGTCCTCGAATGAGAGGAGAACATGCTTTAAGAAGATATCCCAACGGAGAAGAGAGATGTATAGCTTGTAAATTATGTGAAGCTGTTTGCCCTGCTCAAGCTATTACTATTGAGTCTACAGAGAGATCGGATGGAAGTAGGAAAACAACTCGTTACGATATTGATATGCTTAAATGCATTTATTGTGGACTTTGTCAAGAATCTTGCCCAGTTGATGCAATAGTTCAAGGACCAAACTTTGAATTTGCTACTGAAACAAGAGAAGAGCTTTATTATAACAAAGAAAAACTTTTAGAAAATGGGGATAGATGGGAGTCAGTCCTGGCAAAAAATATCAAGCTGGATAAACCTTATAGATAGATGATAGTCCACTCAATTTTTTTTTATTTCTTCTCCGTAATTGCTATTTTTTCATCTTTAATGGTAATAACTTCAAGAAGCACCATTAACTCAGTTTTCTTCTTAATTTTAGATTTTATTTCAGTTGGGTGCCTATTTATTATGGTTGGAGCTGAATTTTTGGGAATGATATTATTAATTGTTTATGTAGGTGCAGTCGCAGTTTTATTCTTATTTGTCGTAATGATGTTGAACGTTGCAGAACAAAAACAATCATGGTTTATTGGTAAAAAGTCAACTCATATTCCAACAGGCTTAATTGTGAGTGTGTTAATTTTATTGGAATTGCTAGTTGTAGTAGGAGGGTGGAAGTATAAAGAGAATATAATGTCAAGTGGCACATTACTTTTATCGGGAATTTCAAACACCCATCAGTTAGGTCTAGTTATGTACACTGACTATATCTTATATTTTCAGTTGGCTGGAATAGTGCTGCTATTAGCGATGATTGGTGCTATTCTTTTAACTTTTCGAGAAAGAGTAGGCGTAAAAAAACAAAGTTATTTAAATCAAATTTCAAGGGACCCATCAAATGCAGTTGAATTAATAGAGGTCAAATCTAACCAAGGAGTTAAGTTAGATGACTGAAATTGGTTTAGGACATTATTTATCTTTAGGTGCAATAATTTTTTTCTTAGGGGTAATTGGAATTTTTTTGAATAGGAAAAATATTATAGTTATTTTGATGTCTATTGAGCTAATTTTGCTTGCAGTAAATATAAATTTAATATCTTTTTCAATTTTTTCTGGTGACATTTTAGGTCAAATTTTTACTATGCTTATTCTCACAGTTGCAGCAGCAGAAGCAGCAATAGGTCTAGCTATTATTGTAGTTTATTACAGGAACAGAGGTTCTATAAGAGTTGAAGATATTCACGGAATGAAAGGCTAAATGGAATACGCGATATTGTTTTTACCATTAATTGGTTCTGTTATAGGGTATTTGGGCAGGTCCACTACAAAGTATTTTGCTGAAATTTCTACAAGTTTATTCGTCAGTGTCTCAGCAGTGCTTTCTATTCTTGTTTTTTGGAATGGAATTCAGAACGATATCTATGGAAATTATAAAATTTTTGAATGGATAAGTTCTGGTGGGTTCACAGCAAACTGGTCAATCAAAATTGATCCACTAAGTTCGATAATGCTAGTAGTTGTTACTTTTGTATCAGCATTAGTTCATATTTATTCTATTGGATATATGAGTCATGATCCTCATAAACCAAGATTTATGTCTTATTTATCATTATTTACTTTTTCAATGTTAGCTTTAGTTGTATCAGATAACTTCTTACAACTTTTTTTTGGATGGGAGGGTGTTGGATTATGTTCTTATCTATTAATTGGTTTTTGGTACAAAAAAGAGACTGCAAATAATGCAGCTATTAAAGCATTTATCGTTAACAGAATAGGAGATTTTGGATTAGCAATAGCAATATTTTTAATCTTTTTCTTTTTTGGTACTATTAATTTTGAAGAAACCTTTCAAGCCACAAGTCAGTTTGTTGAAAAAAAAATAATTTTTTTTGGCTTTGAGGCAAATCTGATAACATTAATATGTGTTTTCCTTTTTATTGGAGCGATGGGAAAATCTGCTCAATTTTTACTTCATACCTGGCTACCAGATGCTATGGAGGGACCGACACCGGTTTCAGCCTTAATTCATGCAGCAACAATGGTAACCGCTGGTGTTTTTCTTGTTGTTAGATGTTCGCCAATATTTGAATATTCTCAATATGCTTTAAATCTGGTTACAGTTGTAGGAATGATAACTGCAATATTTGCTGCATCAGTTGCTCTTGTACAGAATGATATTAAAAAAATAGTTGCTTACTCAACCTGCAGCCAATTAGGGTACATGTTTTTTGCAGCAGGAGTTGGAGCTTACCATGTTGCAATGTTCCATTTATTTACACATGCTTTTTTTAAGGCATTATTGTTTTTAGGCGCTGGTTCAGTAATACACGCATTTAAAGATGAGCAGGATATTAGAAACATGGGCGGTGTAAGAAAAAAACTTCCATATACTTACACTTTTATGTTACTAGGAACCCTTGCATTAACAGGGTTTCCTTTTTTGTCAGGATTTTACTCAAAAGATGCAATTATTGAATTTGCATATCTTAAAAATTCTTCTTTAGGAAATTACGCAGCTACAATCGGTATCTTTACAGCTTTCTTAACTTCAATTTATTCATGGAGGTTATTTTTCAAAGCCTTTCATGGACCTTATAATAATAAAAAAATTCCTATAGACGAAACTCACGAGTCACCTTTAGTAATGTTGATACCTTTAGTATTTTTAGGTATTGGAGCGATATTTTCTGGCTATCTTTTTAAAACCACCTTTATCGGTCATCACAGTAATGAGTTTTGGCAAGAGTCAATATTTTTTTTAAATGAAATAAAACATGAGTCTATACCATTATGGTTTTTATTAATTACTCCGATTTTAGTTTTAATATCAATACCTATCTCTTTTTATTTATATATTTTAAAACCTAAGATTCTAGAGGATTTTAAAAACACAAATATGCCTTTATACAACTTTTTATTAAATAAGTGGTACGTAGATGAATTTTATGAAAAAGTTTTCGTAAACCCAGCAAAGAAAATAGGCTCATTTTTTTGGAAAAAAGGAGATGTGGGTATAATAGATAGATTTGGACCTGATGGTGTCTCAAAATTAGTTAAAATAATTTCTAATAAAACTGCACGTCTTCAAACAGGATTTATTTATGATTACGCCTTTGTGATGCTACTTGGTTTATCGATTTTGCTAACTTATTTGATCTTAAAATAAAATGAACTTTCCAATATTATCGACTTTAATTTTTTTACCTTTAGTTAGTTCTTTCTTCATTTTATTATCCAAAAATAAAACTACAAATGTAAGTTCAATCTCTATTTCTTTATTTAGCAGTGTTGCTACTTTTTTTCTCTCATTATTTTTGTGGTACTCTTTAGATATAAATACCTCTGAATTCCAGTTTGTAGAAGAAAAATCTTGGATAAACAATTATATAAAATTTAAATTAGGTATTGATGGTATATCAATACTCTTTATAGTTTTAACAACTTTTATCACTCCAATCTGTATCATTTCTTGTATTAATAGCGTTAAAGTAAGAGTCAAAGAATTTTTAATAGCTATTTTAATTTTAGAAACATTCATGATTGGTGTTTTTTGCTCACTTGATCTTGTAATTTTTTATTTGTTTTTTGAAGCAGGTTTAATACCAATGTTTTTAATTATAGGAGTTTGGGGTGGTCCAAGAAGAGTCTACTCTGCCTTTAAATTTTTTCTTTTTACTTTACTTGGCTCGGTTTTAATGCTTGTGGCTATAATAGTTATATATTGGTTAACAGGTACTACCGACATCACTCAGATATATGAAATTCAAATACCAAAAGAATATCAGAATATACTGTGGCTAGCTTTTTTAAGTTCTTTTGCGGTTAAAATGCCTATGTGGCCAGTACATACCTGGCTACCTGATGCACATGTAGAAGCGCCAACGGCAGGTTCCGTTATTCTTGCAGCTATATTGTTAAAAATGGCTGGCTACGGTTTTTTAAGATTTTCAATACCAATGTTTCCTTTAGCATCAGAATATTTTACTCCTCTTATTTATACTTTAAGCATAATAGCTATAATTTACACGTCTCTAGTTGCATTAATGCAAGATGACATGAAAAAGTTAATTGCTTACTCATCTGTAGCTCACATGGGTTACGTCACTTTAGGAATTTTTACGTTGACAAAGCAAGGTATAGAGGGAAGCATTTATCAAATGATCAGTCATGGTTTGATTTCAGCAGCATTATTCTTATGTGTCGGGGTAGTCTATGATCGTTTACATTCGAGAATGATAAGCACTTATGGAGGATTAGTAAATTATATTCCAAAATACTCTTTTTTATTTTTAATATTTGCTTTAGCTGCTTTAGGATTACCTGGCACTTCTGGGTTTTTAGGAGAGTTTCTTGTTTTAGCAGGAGCATTTCAAAAAAGTTTTTTAGCAGCAATGTTGGCAACCTTCGGTGTCGTGTTAGGTGCAGCTTATATGCTTTGGCTTACAAAAAGAGTTATTTTTGGTGTTACAAATAATTCAGAAATCAAAAAAATTAATGATATTAATAAATCTGAAGTTTTTATGTTAGTTACTTTGGCTTTTTTTATTTTATTTTTTGGTTTTTACCCTCTTCCATTAATGGAAACTTTTAATGTTTCAGTAAATAGTTTAATCAGTAATTACGAAACAGCATTAATTACAAATTAATCATGATAAACAATTTATATATAATGTTTCCTGAGATATTTTTATCTTTGTCAATTTTTTTTATTCTAATGGTTGGTGTTTTCATTAAAAAGAGTTTTAATCTTATATTCAATCTTACATCTTTGATTATTATTGTTACTATTTCAATTATTTTAACAAACCCTAATAATGAAGAAAAAATATTTTTAGATAGTTTTATTAGAGATCCTTTTTCAAATTATTTTAAAATTTTAATTCTTTTATCTACGTTATTCGTTCTAAACTCATCTAAAAATTTTATTATTGATAATAAATTAGATAAATTTGAGTACCCTATAATTATTCTTTTATCGATTCTTGGAATGTTTTTTATGGTTAGTTCTAATGATTTAATACTTTTCTATTTAGGATTAGAGTTACAATCTTTATCACTTTATATTCTCGCTTCTATTGATAGAGATAATTTAAGATCAACAGAATCTGGTGTAAAGTATTTTGTATTAAGTGCGTTATCTTCAGGTTTATTATTATACGGATGTTCATTACTATATGGATTTACAGGCTCAACGAATTTTGAATTAATTGCTGATCAACTTAATAATGAAAATACAGGTGCAGTTTTTGCAATGGTATTTATATTAGTAGGCCTTGCATTCAAAGTTTCTGCAGTTCCATTTCATATGTGGACACCAGATGTTTATGAAGGAGCACCAACATCAATCACAAGTTACTTTGCTGTTGTTCCGAAAGTTGCTGGACTAGCATTATTAATAAAATTTATGTTTGTTCCCTTTTCAAATATTTTATTAGAGTGGCAAACGATTGTAATTTTTATATCTATTGCATCGATGATATTAGGAGCAATAGCAGCAATGATCCAAAAAAATTTGAAAAGACTTTTGGCTTATAGTTCAATTGGTCATATTGGTTACGCACTTGCTGGAGTCGCTACTGGGGCTATATCAGGCTACCAAAGCTCAATAGTTTATATTTCAATTTACGTAATTATGAATATCGGGGCTTTCTCATGTCTTTACTTATTAAAGAAGGATGGACAATATAAAGAAAATATTTCTGATTTGTCTGGAATATCAAAAAAACATCCTCTTATAGCTGTTTCATTATTGATAATCTTGTTTTCGCTGGCTGGAGTTCCACCCTTAGGGGGATTTTTTGCAAAATTTTATGTTTTTGTCGCTGTATTGGAAAAAGAAATGTATGCTTTAGCAATTATAGGTTTAATTACTACAGTTATGTCAGCATTTTATTATCTCAAAATCATTAAAACCATTTATTTCGATGATAGCATCATCACATTTGAGCCAACAAAAAACAGAACTGCTCAATTTTCTGTAATTGCTAGTTGTACAATTCTAATTACATTTTTTTTGTATCCTTCAGTTTTAAATAATTTAGTTAACACATTATTCGTTAGTTAATGAAGATTAACGTAATAAAATATAAAAAAGTAAAAAGCACAAACGATACTGCCCTGAAACTGATTAAAAAAAATATTACAAATCCGACTCTAATTACGACTGAAAAACAAACTAATGGAAGAGGTACAGTAGGAAAAAAATGGGTTTCTGAAACAGGAAATCTTTTTATATCCTTATTTTTTAAATTTGATCAAAAAAAGATCAATTTTAAGCAATTTGCAATTTTGAATGCATTTTTGTTAAGAAAAGTGCTTTCAAAAATAATTCCAAAAAAAATAAAGATAAAATGGCCAAATGATTTACTTGTAAATCAAAAAAAATTTTGTGGAATTTTACAGGAGGTAATAAGTTTCAATGGTTTTGATTTTTTGATAGTAGGCATAGGGTTAAACACTAACATAGCTCCACAAAACAAAAGCTTTTATTCGACTAGTTTAAAAAATATATTAAATATAAAAATTAACAATCAAAAAATTTTGAAAAATATAATTATTGCCTATGAAAGATTTCTAACAGAAAAAAATAATTTATCATTTTCAGATATGAAAAGAAAATACAAATAATTGAAATGAATTATATAATAGGCGATATAGGAAATACTTCTACAAGAGTATGTTTATTAAAAAAATCAAAAATTTTAAATTCGATTATTTTTGATACCAAAAAAATTTTTTTAAAGGGTTTTTTTAAAAAGATTATTAATAAATTTAGTAAAAAAAATTTAAAAAATGAAATATTATTTTCATGTGTCGTCCCTCTAGCATTAAAAGAAATCAAAAAAAACCTTAAAAAAACAAATTTTCGAGTATTAGAAATAAAAAGTTTTAATTTAAAAAAAATGATAAAAATAAATATAAAAAATTTTAATCAACTTGGTTCAGATAGAATTGTAAATTCTATAAAGGGTAAAGAATTTAAAAATTGTTTAATAATAGATTTTGGAACTGCAACGACTTTTGATATTGTGAAAAACGGAACATATGAAGGTGGCGTTATAGCTCCAGGTATTAAATTGTCTATTAAAAATTTAAGTCAATCTACAGCCTTACTTCCAATTTTCGATTTGAAAAATCAGCAAAAGAGTTATGGAAAAAACACCAAAGACGCTCTAAATGCCGGTTTTATCTGGGGTTATGAAGGACTAATTAATAATATAATTTACAAAATAACAAATAATTGGAAAATGAAATATAAAATAATACTCACAGGGGGATATGCAAATTTATTTAAAAAAATTATAAAGAGAAGAACCTTTGTTGATCAAAATATTACAATTAAAGGAGTTTCAAAAGTTTATAAGGAATTTTTATGAGCAAAGAAGAATTAATCTTTTGTCCTCTAGGTGGATCTGGCGAGATAGGTGGAAATATGAACTTATACGCATATGGCAAAGAGGATGAAAAAAAATGGATTATAGTAGATATGGGCGTTTCTTTTGCCGATGACTCTGTGCCAGGAATTGATCTTATTATGCCAGATGCAGGCTTTATTATAGACAAGAAAGATGATCTGCTTGGAATTGTCCTAACTCATGCCCATGAAGATCACATAGGTGCAGTCGCACATATATGGCCAAGTCTTAAATGTAAAATTTACGCTACACCATTTACCGCGGCCTTAATTTTTGAAAAATTTAAAGAAAAAAAAGTTGAAATTTCTAAGTTTTTAGAAGTGGTTCCTTTAAATAGTAAAATAAAGCTCGGAAATTTTGAAATTGATTTTGTTACTTTAACACATTCTATTTTAGAGCCTAATGGCTTGAGCATAAAAACTCCTTTAGGAACAGTTTTACATACTGGAGATTGGAAAATCGATCCTAACCCATTAATCGGGAGCCAAATCGACGAACAAAAATTAAAATCTATTGGAAATATAGGCGTGTCGGCAATGATTTGTGACTCTACAAATATTTTTAGTCCGGGAAGAGCCGGCTCAGAGTCTGATGTAAGAGATAGTTTATTAAGAATTATGGAGTTAAAGACTAACAGAATACTTGTCACTTCGTTTGCTTCAAATGTGGCTAGAATGGAGTCTATTTTTTATTGTGCCAAAAAAACTGAGCGAAATATTTGTTTAGTTGGCAGATCAATGCAAAGAATTTACAAGGCGGCGCGAAAATGTGGTTATCTTCAAGGACTCATTGAGCCTTTAGAACCTAGAGATGCAAAAAAGGTATCTAAAAACAAAATTATATATTTAGCTACCGGCAGCCAAGGAGAGCCAATGGGGGCTATGACCAGGATTATCAATGGAGTTCATCCAGATGTACATTTAGAAAAAGGGGACTGTGTAATATTCTCATCTAAAATTATACCAGGAAATGAGAAAAAATTATATCATTTGCAAAACTTAATAGTTAAAAATAAGATGGAAATGATTAGTGAGGAAAATGCTTTTGTTCATGTTTCTGGTCATCCTAATAGAGACGATCTAAAAGATATGTATAAATGGGTCAAACCTGAGTGTGTTATTCCAGTACATGGAGAGCATCGGCATATGGCTGAACATGTTTCGTTTGCAAAAGAGATGCAAGTTCCAAAAACTTTATTGATTGAGAACGGTGATATAATTAAGATTCTTCCTGGAACTCAACCTGAAATCATAGATAAGGCACCATCCGGTAAAGTTTATCTAGACGGTCACATTAATGTCGAAACAGACTCAAAATCAATAAAAGATAGAAAAAACTTATCTGCAAATGGTTATTTAGAAATAACCTTAATTTTATCAAATAATGGAAGTTTAAAAAAACCAATTATTTCCTATAAGGGCATTCCTGAAAAAAATGAAGATAATACTTTTATTTTTGATATTGAAGACGAAATAATGAATATTTGTAGAACTTTTTCAATGGATAATAAAAAGCAACAACAGAATTTGATTGAAACATTAAAACAAAATTGTAGAAGAATAGTGAGAGAAAAAACTGGCAAAAAACCTTTTACAAATATTAATATAGCGCGGGTCTAATGGGTATAACAGGCTCTATAATTGTTTATGTAATGATTTGGTGGATAATTTTCTTTTCAGTTTTACCTGTTGGTATCCAGTCAAATAAAGAAGTTTTCAAGGAAAAAATTGGAGGAATGGATCCAGGAGCTCCTAAAAATCCTAAAGTAGGAAAAAAATTTTTAATAACTACAGTCATTACTACTATAATTTTTTCTGTTATATATTATCTTGTTAATATTGATTTGTTAAATTTAAGAGAATTTTTAAAATAATGTATCTCTCAAAATTATTTATACCTATTACTAAAAATTTACCTGCAGAGGCGAAGATAAAATCTCATCAACTAATGCTGAGAACAGGTATGATAAAACAATCGTCTGCGGGAATATATTCTTGGCTCCCTTTGGGTTTTAAAGTGATGAAAAAAATAGAGCAAATAGTAAGAGAAGAACAAAATGCTGTAGGCGCTCAGGAAATGTTAATGCCAACTATTCAATCATCAGAAATCTGGAAAGAAAGTGGAAGATATGATGATTATGGTGAGGAGATGCTAAGGATTAAAGATCGTCAAGGAAGAGAGATGCTTTATGGTCCAACAAATGAAGAATTAATTACCGATGTTTTTAGAACAAGCATAAAGTCCTATAAATTACTTCCACAAATTTTGTATCATATCCAATGGAAATTTAGAGATGAGATTAGACCTAGGTTTGGAGTGATGAGATGCAAAGAGTTTTTTATGAAAGATGCTTATTCTTTTGATTTAAACGATGAAGGAGCAAAAAAATCATATAATAAAATGTTTTATTCATATTTAAAAACTTTTAACAGAATGGGTTTAAAGGCTATTCCAATGGCAGCTGATACAGGACCTATTGGGGGTGATTTATCCCATGAATTCGTAATATTGGCAGATACTGGTGAAAGCAAAATTTATGCAGATAAAAATATTTTTGAGATTGATCTAAACCAATATGAATTTAGTAATGATTCTTTAAAAAAAATGAGAGAAGATTTTCAAAAAATTTATGCAGTTACAGATGAAAAATATAGAGAAGAGGATTTTAACGAAAAAGTAAAAAAAGAAAATCAAGTTATTACTAAAGGAATAGAGGTTGGACATATTTTTTACTTCGGTGACAAATATTCTAAACCTATGAATTGTTCAATAGATGATAAAGATGGAAAAAAAACTTCCGTTAAAATGGGCTCTTATGGAATAGGAGTTTCCAGATTGGTTGGAGCTGTTATTGAAGCAAAATATAATAACGATGTAATGAAATGGCCTAAAACTATTTCACCATTTGATGTTGTAATCTTACCAAGTATAAATAAAAATAATACAGAAAACTTAGAAAAAGCAGAGAGAATATATAAAGAACTAAAAAAACAAAATATTGACGTATTGTTAGATGATGTTAATGAGAATATGTCTAATAAATTTAAAAAGCATGACTTAATTGGCGTACCTTATCAAATTATTATTGGCACCAAATCTGATAAAGATAGTTTTGAATTTAAGGAATTAAATTCTAAAAGTGAAATTTTAAGTCTAGATAAAATCATAAAAAAACTAAAAAACTAAAACATTGTTTACCAGAGCAGAAAGACTTATTTCTTTAAGAAATCTTAAACCTAAAAAAAAAGAAGGTTTTTTGAAAATAATTTCAGTATTTTCTTTTTTAGGCATAATGCTTGGCGTCGCAATTATAATAATTGTCATGTCTGTAATGAATGGATTTAAAACTGATTTAACAAATAAAATTTTAGGACTTAATCCACATGTTATTATACAACCAAATAGCTTTCAAATAGATGAAAAATATATTTCAAGAATAAAAAAAGATTTTAAAGATATTAACATAAGTAAATCATACTCTGGCGAAGCAATTGTGATTAGTAATGATAAAGCAAAAGGCATAATCTTAAAAGGCATAGATAAAAATGAAAAAAATATGATTAATTTTTTTGATAATTTTAGTTCACAAGGAAATTTAAATAATTTTGACTCCAATAAAGTTTTAATCGGTTCAGAGTTAGCATTTAATTTTAATTTAAAAATTGGAGATTCTATAAATTTAATGACCTCTTCTTTTGTGGGAACACCATTAGGGAACATGCCGAAACAAGAAAACTTTAAAGTGGGAGGTATCTTTAATACGGGTTTTATAGAATTTGACCAAAACATTATTTTTGCTAATATTGATGACGTACTATCGATTTTTGATAAGGAGAGCAAAGATCAGAATGTTGAAATATATTTAGAGGATCCTTTAAAAGCGAATTTTTATAAAGATAAAATCCAAAAACTTAATGAAAATTATTTTATTTATACTTGGTCAGACTTAAATAAATCACTATTTAGTGCTCTAAAAGTAGAAAGAAACGTCATGTTTATAATTCTTTCACTTATAATAGTGGTAGCAGCATTTAATATTATATCTGGATTAACTATACTTATAAAGAACAAAACAAAAGAAATTGCAATATTGAAAACTTTAGGTTTAACAAATCAATCAATTAAAAAAATATTTTTTTTGACAGGATTAACTATCGGTTTCTTTGCAACATTAAGTGGAATAATATTGGGAGTTTTATTCTCAATTAATATTGAAAAAATAAGAATTTTCTTGTCAAAAGTATTTGACCTAGAAATTTTTCCGTCTGATATTTATTTTTTAGACGAGCTACCATATGAAATAAATTTTAGTTCGATAATAATTGTTTTCATAATCTCTTTGGCGATATCTATTATAGCTTCTTATTTACCAGCAACAAAAATTTCAAAAATGAATACATTTAGGGCTCTAAGATATGAATAAAATTTATATTGAATTATCTAATTTAAAAAAAAGCTATAAACAATCTAGTGGGCCTGTAACTCTATTCAACAATTTAAATATTAAAATCAAGGAAGGCGAACTAGTAGCTTTAGTAGGTCCATCTGGATCAGGAAAAACCTCTCTTCTCCATCTTCTGGCATTATTAGATGAACCAACACGGGGAAAAATTATTTTGAATAATATAAATACAGAAAAATTCACAAATATCGAGAAAGATAAATTAAGAAGAGAAAACATTTCAATAATTTTTCAAGATAATAATCTTCTGACAGATTTTACAGCAATTGAAAATGTAAAGATGCCCTTAATCATCAAAGATGAGAATAAAGAAATCATTTCAAAAAAAGCGGAGCAAATTTTAAAAGATTTAAAAATACTTGATAGATCAAATCATTTTCCTAATCAGCTTTCAGGTGGTGAGCAACAAAGAGTAGCAATAGCAAGAGCACTTATTGCAGAAACAAAAATAATTCTAGCTGATGAACCTACTGGTAACTTAGATTTTAAAACTTCTAAAGAAATTTTTTCTATCTTTTTAAAATTAAAAAAATTAAAAAAAACAATAATTTTTGCAACTCATAATAGAGAACTTGCTAACAGAGCAGATTATAAGTTGTTTATTTCTGATGGTATTATAAAACGTGTAAATGCACGTAACTGAAAAAGTTTTCAATAATATAAAGATACATACACAATATTCTATTTGTGAAGGAGCTATAAAAATTGACGATTTGGCTGAACACTGTAAAAAAAACAAAATAAAATCTATTGGTTTGGCTGATAGTTTTAATCTTTGTGGTGCTTTAGAATTTTCTGAAAAATTGTCAAAAATAGGAACACATCCAATTATTGGAACTCAAATTAATTTAAAAGAAGATGAATTGATTGGCAAAATAACAATATACGCCCAATCTGAGGTAGGTTATAGAAACTTAACTAAACTTTCGTCATTAAGTTACCTTAAGATAAAAGACAATGAAGATCCTCATTGTGAATTAACAGATTTAATTGAAAATTCAAAAGATTTAATAATTCTTTCAGGAAATTATAGAGATTTTTTTGGAAAACTATTTGATGCAAATAAAACTAAAAAATTGAATGAAGTTATTAATTTAATTAACAAAAGTTTCAAAAATAGATTATATTTTGAAATTCAAAGACATAATGAAAACAAGGAAAAAAGTTTTGAGAGATATATATTAAATTTATCGGAAGTATTAGGGATACCACTAATAGCCACACAAGAAGTATTTTATCTTAAACCTGAGATGTATGAGGCACACGACGCGCTCTATTGTATTGGTGAAAAGCAATTTATAAACGATAAAAATAGATTTAAATATAGTGATCAACACTATTTAAAAAGTCATGATGAATTAATTAAAATTTATTCTGATATTCCTGAAGCTTTAGAAAATAATTATAATTTTCATCTTAGATTCAACTTTAAACCAAAAAAATCTAAACCAATATTACCATCAATTATTAGTGAAAAAGGAAATTCACCCGAGGAAGAGTTGAATAGGTTAGCTAATGAGGGATTAGAATATAGATTAAACAATTTTATAATCAAAAAAGATAATTCTGTTAAAAAAGAAAAAATCAAAAGTTTATACTTGGATAGACTTAATCATGAAATAAACATTATAAATTCAATGGATTACGCAAGTTACTTCTTAATTGTTTCAGATTACATTAAATGGGCTAAAAAAAATTCTATACCCGTTGGACCCGGTAGAGGATCTGGGGCAGGATCTCTTGTAGCATATTGTTTAGATATTACTGATTTAGACCCTTTAGAATATGATTTAATTTTTGAGAGATTTCTAAATCCAGATAGAATCTCTATGCCTGACTTTGATATAGATTTTTGTGAAGAAAAAAGAGATCTCGTTTTTGATTATCTTAAAACTAAATATAAAAGTGGTGTAGCTCATATAATTACTTTTGGAAAACTTAAAGCTAGAATGGTTTTAAGAGATGTAGGCAGAGTTTTAGGATTACCATATGGATATGTAGACAAAATTTGTAAAATGATACCTTTTGATCCATCAAGACCTTTGACTTTGCAAGAGGCGATTGACAGAGAGCCAAGATTTAAAGATGAAATTAAAAATAATCCAAAAGTAAAAAAATTATTAGAATTATCTCTAAAACTCGAAGGTCTCAATAGAAATATGGCAACACATGCTGCAGGTGTAGTAATTGCTGGAAAAAAATTATCAGAACAATTCCCACTTTACATTGACCATAGCTCAAATTTAATTTTGCCGTCTACTCAATTTGATATGTATTCATCAGAAAATGCTGGTTTAGTAAAGTTTGATTTATTAGGTTTAAAAACACTTACAGTAATTGATAAAACTATTAAAAGACTAAAATTAAAAAAAATAGATTTAGATATTACTAAAATAGATATAAATGATGAAAAAGTTTTTTCACTTTTATCTACAGGAGAAACAACAGGATTATTTCAATTAGAAAGTGCTGGAATGAGAGAAGCAATTAAACAAATGAAGCCAAATAAATTTGACGATATTATAGCATTAGTTGCTCTATACCGTCCGGGGCCAATGAGTAATATTCCTGTTTATAATGAGTGTAAAAATGGAACAAAAAAACCAGATTATATACATTCAACATTAGAGGAAATATTAAAACCTACCTATGGAATTATCATCTATCAAGAGCAAGTGATGCAAATAGCGCAAACTTTAGCTGGGTTTACTGCGGGCGAGGCAGATATTCTAAGAAGAGCGATGGGTAAGAAAAAAAAATCAGAGCTAGATAAACAAAAAGAAAGATTTATCAATGGTGCGATTAAAAAGGGAATAACAAAAGAAGTTGCAAATTTTGTATTTACAAAAATCGAACCATTTGCGCAATATGGTTTTAACAAAAGTCATGCAGCTGCTTACGCATTAATTGCTTATCAAACAGCATATTTAAAAACATATTTTAAAGAAGATTTTATTGCTGCTACAATGTCCACTGAACTTACTAATACTTCTAAATTAAGAGAATTTGTTGAAGAGCTGAAGAGACTTAAAATAGATATTATAAGACCATCAATAAATAAATGTTTTCCTGAATTTAAATCTATAAATGGTAAAATATATTATGGTTTAGGAGCTATAAAAAATGTTGGATTTGAAGCTATATCTAACATAATTAAAGAGAGAGATAAAAATGGAAAGTTTCAATCCATAAATGAGTTCATTCAAAGAGTAGATGCTAAGGACGTAAACAAATTACAGCTCGAGGGATTAACTAAAGCTGGTGTTTTTGATGAATTTGATACTGATAGAGGTAAAATTCTTAATTCAATACCAAAAATGATACAACAAATAAAAAATGTGAATGAAGACAAAAAAAATAATCAATCAAGTTTATTTGATAGTAAACAGATCATAGGAGGAAATTTTGAGTTTGTAAGTTCAGCTCCGTGGAAACAAAAAGAACTTTTAAATGAAGAATTTAAATCTTTAGGTTTCTATCTCTCAAATCACCCATTAAGTGAATATGAGAATATTTTTAAAGATCTAAAAATAATTTCTTATAATCAATTTAAAAATATAAATGAAAAAGAAGGTTTAGTAGCAGGAACAATAATGTCAGTAATAGAAAAAAAGAGCAATAAAGGAACTCCTTATGCAATTGTTAAATTTAGCGATCAAAAAGAAGAATTTGAATTATTTTTGTTTGCAGAAATTTTAACTAGTAATAGAGACAAACTGAAAGAGTCCGAGTCATTTGTTCTAACTTTGCAAAAAGATAGCACAGCTAACGATACAATTAGAAAAAGAATAAATATTAAGAAAATTATTAGTCTCGATGAAATGATTAATAAGCCTTACTCGAAAGTTACTATAGAATTAAATAATAATTTTAAAATTGATGAGTTAAGAGACTTACTTAGTCAAAAAGGTGAGACAGAAATAAATTTTATAATTACAGAAAATAACAAAAAAGCGCATTTTTCTTTACAAAATAATCGAAAATTCGATTTAAAAAATTTAAAAACTCTAAAAGCTAAGGAATACGTGACAAAAATAACTCTTTAGAGTGTTGATTTTTTATTTTGATTGTATATATCAGTTGGTTATTACGCACACAGCTTAAAGGGAATTGCCCTACCGGTCCATTAACTTGGAAATGCTGTGGTGGATGAACCGGAAAAACTATGAACGTACCAAAAGTCGACATAAAACAATTATTAGAAGCGGGTGTACATCTTGGTCACAAGACATTGAGATGGAATCCTAAAATGAAAAAGTATATTTTTGGTGAAAAAAATTCTATTCATATCATTGATTTAACTCAAACTGTGGAATTCATTAAGAACGCATTAGTGCAGGTCCATAAAGTAATTTCTAGTGGTGGTAAATTATTAGTTGTATCAACAAAAAAACAAGCTTCCGAACAAATAAGCGAGTTGGCGAAAGAAACAGGGCAATATTTTGTTAATTATAGATGGCTGGGTGGAATGCTTACTAATTGGAATACGATTCAAAACTCCATTAAAAGATTAAAAAAATTAGAAGATCAACTGTCAAAAGAAAATTTGGGTTTTACTAAAAAGGAAATTTTAAAATTCGGAAAGGAAAGAGAAAAGCTAAATAGATCTCTAGGTGGAATAGTAGAAATGAGAAAAACACCAGATTTAATATTTGTTATTGATACAAACGTAGAGTCATTAGCTGTAGCAGAGGCAAAAAAACTTGGTATACCAATTATTGCAGTTCTTGATACAAATTCCGATCCAACAGGAATTGATTTTCCCATTCCAGGAAATGATGATGCAAGAAGATCTATAAATCTTTATTGTGAGTTGCTAAAAAATACAATTAAAGATGCAGAAAAATTTATTAAAGGATCTGAAGAAAAAAAAATTTCCGATAAAAATAAAAATTCTGGCGAAAAAAAAAAATAATCTCTTATAAATCCTAATGTCAAATAATAAAGATACGTTAGAAAATATCAAAAAACTTAGAGAAATTACTGGCGTAGGCTTTAAGGATTGCAAAGTTGCTCTTGATGAAACAAAAGGAGATATTGAAAAATCTGTAGAGTTTTTAAGAAAAAAAGGTATTGCAAAAGCTTCGAAAAAAATGAGCAGAACTGCTTCAGAGGGACTGGTATTGGTTAAAGAGGATATAGGAGGTATCTCAATAGTTGAAATAAATAGCGAGACAGATTTTGTTGCTAAAAATAAAGATTTTATAAATTTTTGTAAGGAAATATCAGAATTAAATTTCCATGCAAGAGGCGATTTAGATAAATTAAACAACTCAAATATGAGCAATAGTTTATCTGTAAAGGATAATTTAGTAAATTTTATAGCAAAAATAGGTGAAAAAATTACAATAAGAAGGACAGATTTTCTTGATGATAAAAATGGTAAAAATTATTTTTATGTTCACTCTGCAATTGAAAAAAATATAGGTAAGATTATTTCAATCATTAAGTTGGTCGGTGTAAATGAAAAAAATAATTCAATAGGCCAAAAAATAGCAATGCATGTAACAGCTTCTAGCCCTCTAGCGTTGAGTAAAGACGGGATAGATAAAAAAATTGTTGATAAAGAATCAGAAATTATAAAGGAAGAAATAAAAAATTCTGGAAAGACAAATGAAATAGCTGAAAAAATTGCTAAAGGGAAAATAAATAAATTTTTAAGTGATAATTCTTTATTAGACCAAATATGGATAATGGATCCAAAAAAAACTGTCGAAGCTATTCTTAAAGAAAATTCCACAGAACAAGAATTAAAAATATTAAAATTTGTACGATATAAAGTAGGTGAAGGAATATAAATCTAATGAGCGCCGCATTTGACGAAAAAAATATTTCCCTTAAAATGATTAAAAGTATTCAATCCTTTAAAAAAGATATTTCTACTCTTAGAACTGGAAGAGCGAATATCAATATGTTAGATACAATAAAAATTGATGTTTATGGTCAATTAATGCCTATAGGACAACTTGCAACCGTAAGTGTTCCAGAAGCAAGAATGATTTCCATTCAAGTTTGGGATAAATCAAATATATCTATTATTGAGTCAGGAATTCAAAAGTCAGAATTAGGGATAACTCCACAAACAGATGGTCAGACAATAAGATTAAGAATACCAGATCTTACTGAGGAAAGAAGGAAAGATCTGATTAAGATTTTAAAAAATATGGGAGAAAAAGCTAAAATCTCAATTAGAAACATCAGAAGAGAGGGTAATGAAGATCTAAAAAAAAAATTAAAAGAGAAAATTATTTCAGAGGATCAAAATAAGATTTTTGAGAAAAATATTCAAAAAATTACAGATGACAATATTCAAACCATTGAAAAGTTATTAACAGATAAAGAAAAAGAGATTAGTCAAATATGAATAAGCTCAACCATATTGCCTTTATAATGGATGGCAATGGAAGGTGGGGGAAAAAAAGAAATAAAAGTAGAAATTACGGCCATTTAAAAGGTGTAGAAATAGTTAAAAAAATCGTTGCCAAATCTATTAAACTTAAAATTCCTGTAATATCATTTTATGTTTTTTCCTCTGAAAATTGGAAAAGACCAAAAAACGAAATAAGTTATTTATTTACTCTAATTAAAAATTACTTTTTAAATGAAATTGATAGAGTTACATCTCAAGGTATAAAAATAAATATAATTGGTAACTTAAACAAATTACCTAAAGATATAAGAAAAATTTTATATAAAACAATAAATAGTACAAAAAATAATAAAACAATAACTGTGAATTTAGCAATAAATTACGGTTCAAAAAACGAAATAATAATGGCATTAAAAAAAATAAAAAAAAACATTAGTATAAAAAATATAGAAAAAAATTTGTATACAAAAGATATTCCAGATCCTGATATTTTAATTAGAACAGGTGGACATCAAAGATTAAGTAACTTCATGCTATGGCAATTGGCATATTCCGAATTATTCTTTATTTCAAAGTTGTGGCCTGACTTTAATCCAAATGATTTAGAAAAAGTTATTAAAAAGTATAGAAAAAGAAAAAGAAATTTTGGAGCTATATGATATTGAAAAAAGAATTTAAAGATCGTGCATGGACCTCATTTGTATTACTTTTATTACTTTTTTTAACTATAAAATCAAATTTATTCCTAGTATTCACACTCATTATTCTAGGGGTTTTATCTATTATAGAATTCATAAATTTGATAAATAAGATACTGAAGAATTATCCAACGAAATTAATAACTAATTTTTTTTTTATAATTTATATTTTTACTTTCACTTTTTTATTCTTTTTATTGTCAAATTTTAAACAACTGGAAATAATTTTATTTTCTTTAATTATAGCATGTGTAGCATCAGATATTGGAGGCTTCATATTTGGAAAGTATTTTAAGGGACCTAAATTAACAAAAATAAGTCCTAAAAAAACAATCTCAGGTGCAATTGGATCTTTATTATTTTCAACAATCATTTATTCAGGAATATTTTTTTTTTATAATAAAAATTTTAATTTAAATATTGTTTTAGTTGGACTTTTAACTTCAATGGCATGCCAGTTTGGAGATTTATTTTTTTCTTTTTTAAAAAGAAAAGCAAAAGTTAAAGATACTGGCAATTTTTTTCCTGGGCATGGAGGTGTTCTGGATAGGTTAGATGGAATTTTAGTTGGTGTGCCATTTGGTTTTATAATAATAATAGTATTATTTTAATGAAAATTTCAATTTCAATTCTCGGATCTACAGGATCAATCGGAAAGACGGCACTTAAAATTATTGATGAAAAAAAAAATAATTTTTTCATAAATCTTTTGTCCGCAAATAAAAATTTCACGCTTATTTCTAATCAAATAAAAAAATATAAGCCTAAGATTTATGTAATTACTAACAAAGATATTTACAAAAAAATTAAGAAAAAATTCAATAAAAGTAAAACGAAAATAAAAAATGATTTTGAAAGTTTGAAATCTAATTTAAAACCATCAGATATTACAATATCTGCAATTCCTGGTATTGCTGGCCTTGAGCCAACTATAAATATGATCAAGCGGAGTAAAAAACTTCTTATTGCAAATAAAGAGTCTATTATTTGTGGTTGGAGTATAATTAATAAAATTTCAATAAAATATAATACTAAGATAGTGCCCATTGATTCTGAACATTTTTCAATTTTGAAATTATTAGAAAATCATAAGATTTCAGAAATTAAAAAAATTTATATTACAGCTTCAGGTGGACCTTTCTTAAATTATAAAGTTAACCAATTCAAAAAAATTACTCCTAAAATTGCAATTAAACATCCTAGATGGAAAATGGGAAAAAAAATTTCAGTGGACTCATCTACTCTTATGAATAAAATTTTGGAGTTAATTGAGGCGCAAAAAATTTTTAATATTCCTCTTAAAAAATTAGATATATTAATTCATCCTGAATCATTAGTTCATGCTATTGTAGAACTAAATAACGGTCTGACAAAATTTATTTATCATGAGACATCAATGATTATTCCAATAGCTAATGCTATTTTTGACAAAAATTTTCATTTAAATGAAATTTTAAAAATTAAAAAAAAAAATAAAAATTATATTCCAATCAAAGATTTAACTTTTAAGAATGTAAACCCAAAAATATTTCCGGTTATAATGATAAAAAAACGATTAAATGAGCATCCCTCAACACCTTTAATCATTAATTCATCTAATGAAATATTAGTTGATCAATTTTTACAAAAAAAGATACCTTTTTTAAGTATTATCAAAATCATTATGAACATTCTGAACGATAGAAATTACAAAAAATATGCTATAAGAAGTCCTAAAAATATTAATCAAATCAACGAGATTAACATGTGGGCAAAAAAAGTAACTTTAGAAAAGATAAAATAAAAATATGAAAAAAATAATTTTTACATCAATAATTTTTTTATTTTTTTCTATAGCTAATGGAGAGATTGTTGAAAAAATTGAAATTAATGGAAACAAAAGAGTTTCTAAAGAAACTATTAAACTATATGGCGATATAGAAACTAAAAAAGATTATCAAGATAAAGATTTAAACGACATCGTAAACAAACTTTACTCAACTGATTTTTTTGAAGATGTTCAAGTAGAGTTAAGTAATAATATTTTAAAAATTAACTTAAAAGAATATCCAACTATTAACCAATTAGTTATAATTGGAGAAAAAAGCAATAGGTACACCGAAGAAATAAAAAAACAAATTAAATTAAAGGAAAAAAGATCTTTTATTAAAGCTTATCTAGCTAAAGATATTGAGAAAATTAAAACTCTGTATTCAACCCTTGGTTATAATTCAAGTAAAGTTGAAGCAAAATTTAAAAAAATAGACGATGATAATTTTGATTTATTAATAAAAATAGATAGAGGTGAAAGAACAAAAATCTCGAAAATAAGTTTTGTGGGGAATGAGAGTATAAGAAACAATAGGTTAAAAGATATTATAGCAAGTGAGGAGGATAAGTTTTGGAAAATCATTTCTAAAAATACAAACTTTAATGAAAATCTAGTTAATTTAGATACTAGACTTTTAAAAAATTATTATAAATCATTAGGTTTTTATGACGTAAAAATTAATTCAAACTTAGCACAAATTTCAAAAGCTGGTAAGGCTGAGCTTGTTTATTCAATTGAAGAAGGAAATCGATATACTATTGGAAAAATTTCAACAAACGTAGATAAAGTTTTTGATAAAAAATTATTCTTTCCACTAAATAAAGTTTATAAAAAATATGTGGGAGATTATCACTCACCTTTTAAAATTAAAAAACTTTTGGAAGAAATAGATAATTTAATTGAAAGAAATAATTTACAATTTGTAGAGCATAATGTTCAAGAGATTGTTGAAGGAGAAACTATAAATATAATATTTAATATACTTGAAGGTAAAAAGATTTTAGTTGAAAGAATAAATATTACTGGAAATAATATTACTAATGAAGATGTAATTAGAGGCGAATTGATTATAGATGAAGGAGATCCTTTTACTAAACTAAATTTGGATAAATCTATATCTCAAATAAAAGATAGAAGAATTTTTAAAAGTGTTAATTATGAAATATTAGATGGATCACAAAGTGATTTAAAGGTAATTAATATAGATGTTGAGGAGCAGCCTACTGGAGAAATAAGTGCTGGTGCTGGTGTGGGTACTAACGGTGGAAGTTTTGCTATAAACATTCAAGAAAATAATTGGCTAGGTGAGGGTAAAACGGTGGGATTTGAAGTAGAAATAGATGAAGAGTCATTGGCGGGCACCTTGAATTATGTAAATCCTAATTATGATTTTTTAGGGAACTCTTTAAATTATTTTCTATCAAGTGAAAAAAATGATAAACCTGATCAGGGTTATGAAAACTCAGTTGTATCAGCAGGTTTAGGAACATCATTTGAACAATATAGAGATGTAATTGCTTCATTAGGTTTAAGCGCAAGTTATGATGATTTAAGAACAGATAATACAGCTTCAGATTCTTTAAAAAAGCAAAAAGGTACATTTAACGATATATCAGGAAATTACTCTTTCACATTTGATAAAAGAAACCGTTCGTTCATGCCAACGAGTGGATCAATAGTAAAATTTGGCCAGAGCTTCCCTTTTTATGCGGATAGAAACTATATTTCAAATTTATTATCTGCAAGCACTTACAAAACTTTAAATGAAAATGTAGTGGGTTCAAGTAAATTATATTTATCTACTATCAACGGACTTGGATCTGATGATGTAAGGTTAAGTAAGAGAAAAGGTTTAAGTTCAAGAAGATTAAGAGGTTTTGAAAAGGGTAAAATTGGACCAGTGGATGGAGATGATCATGTTGGAGGAAACTATGCAGCTGCTCTAAATTTTGAAGCTAATTTACCAAATTTACTGCCAGAGGATACTAACACAGATGTTATATTATTCTTAGATTTCGGTAATGTATGGGGCGTTGATTATGATGACTCAATAAATGAGACTAATAAAATTAGATCATCAACTGGAGTAATGGCAAGCTGGATGTCGCCTATTGGGCCAATGACATTTACTTTGGCTCAAAACTTGTCTAAGGCTGACAGCGATGAAACAGAAAGCTTTAATTTTAATCTTGGAACAACGTTTTAAAATAATTCTATGAAAAAAATTTTATTAATAATTATATTGTTTTTATTTAGTGTAAATAATTATGGAAATGCAGAAGTTCCTTATTTTTTAGATTTTAAGTACATTTTAAATCAGAGTGATGCTGGAAAAAAAGCACAAAAATATTTGAAAAATAGATTAGAGAATGGATTAAAAAATATAAGTAGTAAAGAAAAAAAACTTCTGGAAGAAGAAAAAAAAATTATCGAACAAAAAAAAGTTATTTCCTCTGAAGAATATAAGAAAAAAGTTGCAGAGCTTAGAAAAAAAGTCTCTTCTCTTCAAAAAGAGAGAAACTCTCTTCTAGAATCTGTATCTAAGCAAAGAACCAAAGCTAGAAATGAGTTATTAAAAAACTTAAATCCAATAATCAAAGATTACATGAATGAGAAAAAAATAAGAATGGTTGTAGATAAAAAAAGCTTACTTTTAGCTGACGAGAATTTAAATATTACAAAAGAAATTATGAACTTGTTAAATAAAAAACTTCAATCTATCAATCTTAAATAAAATTGAATGAATTCAGATTCTTTTTTTAAAAAGAAAAAAATTAAATTAGCTCACATTTTTCCAAGTCAAAAATTCAACAGAAATTTTATTATTAAGAATGTAAAGCCTCTTAAAATTGCGAAAAAAGATGACTTATCATTTTTTGACTCCATTAAGTATAAGTCAGATGTTATCTCAACAAATGCTGGAGCATGTCTTACGATAAGTAATTTAGAAAAATATGTTCCAAAAACTACTCAAGCCATAATTGTTAAAAATGTATTATTTGATCTAGCAAAAGTCTTAAGTAAAATTTATCCAGAAGCTCATATTGATTATCCTGACAGTTCATTAAAAAAGCCTTCGAACAAAAAATATAAATCTGTTAAATTTGGAAATAATGTTTTAATTGGTAAAGATGTAAAAATAGGTAATTATACTGTTATAGGATCTAATACTATTATTGAGCATGGTGTAGAAATTGGGAAAAATTGTGTTATTGGATCTGGAGTAATTTTAAAAAATTCATTAATTGGGGAAAGAGTAGTGATACAAGATAATTGTAAAATTGGTCAAAAAGGTTTCGGATTTATACCAATTAAAAATAATAATTTTAAATTTCCACACATCGGAAGAGTAGTTATAAGTGACAATGTAGAAATTGCATCTAGTTGCACAATTGATCGAGGATCAGTTGATGACACAGTTATTGGTAATAATACATATTTAGACAATCAAGTTCATATTGCTCATAATGTAAAGATAGGTTCTAATTGCATGATTGCTGGACAGGTCGGATTTGCTGGAAGTGCAATAATTGGAAATAATGTATCAATTGGTGGCCAAGCTGGAATTTCAGGTCATCTTAAAATTGGCAATAACGTAAGAATCGGTGGTGGCAGTGGAGTAGTTAAAGATATTGATGATAATCAAGTTGTAATGGGTTATCCAGCAGTACCTCTGAAAGAGTTTTTAAAAAATTCAAAAAAATGACTGAAAAAGAAATAGATAAAAAAAAAATACAGAGTTTACTTCCGCACAGGGAACCAATGTTATTAATTGATAAACTTACAAATATTGTCCCTCTAAAATCTGCCACCGCAATTATGTACGTTAAGAAAGATGGATTTTACGTTCAAGGTCATTTTCCCGGTCAACCGGTTATGCCTGGTGTTCTTATAGTTGAAGCATTTGGACAAGCTGCAGCAGCTTTGACAGCACATGGGATAGATCCGAAAGAATATGAGAATAAGTTAGTTTTTCTTATGAGTGTCGACAAAGCAAGATTTAGAAATCCTGTAATTCCTGATTGTGAACTTCATCTTGACATAGAAGCTGTAAGATCGCATGGAAGGGTTTGGAAGTACAAGGGGACGGCAAAAGTTGACGGAAAAAGAATGGCGGACGCTGAATGGTCAGCTACTATTGTTGATAAAAAATAATGATACATAATTCAAGTGTGATTGATAAAAATGCAAAAATATCAAAGAACGTAAAAATTGGACCGTTCTGTTATGTTGGACCTAATGTA
Source organism: uncultured Pelagibacteraceae bacterium (assembly GCA_902610975.1). Taxonomy (GTDB): domain Bacteria; phylum Pseudomonadota; class Alphaproteobacteria; order Pelagibacterales; family Pelagibacteraceae; genus Pelagilacustribacter. The sequence continues at coordinate 107,362 of CACLXL010000002.1, read as the reverse complement.
GAATTAGCAGAGAATGTAGAATTAGTATCAAACGTGCATATAGAAGGAAATACATTAGTCGGTTCTAACACAAAAATATTTCCATTCGCAAGTATAGGAACCCAACCCCAAGATCTTAAATTCAAAGGAGAAAAAACTACACTAGTAATCGGCAAAAATAACATGATACGAGAGTATGTTACTATTAATCCCGGTACTGCCGGCGGTGGTTCAAAAACAGTTATAGGTGATAATTGTTTATTTATGATTTCATCACATATCGCTCATGACTGCATAATTGGAAATAATGTTATAATTGCGAATAATGTACCGTTAGGAGGGCATGTTATTATTGAAGACTCCGTTGTAATAGGGGGCAATTCCGCCGTTCAGCAGTTTACCAGAATTGGAAGACTAGCTATGATTGGAGGCATGACCGGCGTACTTAAAGATGTAATTCCTTTTGGCTTATCAATAGGAAATAGAAATTACTTACAGGGTTTAAATTTAATAGGCTTACGAAGACAGAAATATGATAACCAAAAAATTATTGGACTAGATAAAGCATTTAAAGATATATTTGCCTCAAAGAATTTTCACGAAAATTTAGGTAGGATTAATGGTAAATATAAAGATAATGAATTAGTAAGTGAAGTTATTAAATTTATAGAAAAAGATAAAAAAAGACCGATTTGTTCACCGCTTAGTTAAAATATTTATGATTGGGTTAATTTTTGGAGAAACAGAATTTCCAAAATATATATTAAAAAAAATTAAAAGAAAAAGTAAATACTTAATTATAGATTTAACAAAAAAAAAAATATTTAAAAAAGATAAAAATTCTTACTCAGTATCTATTGGTCAATTTGGAAAAATTATTTCAATACTTAAATCAAAAAATTGTAAAAAAGTTTTATTTGCTGGAAAAGTAACAAAACCAAATTTTAAATCTATAAAATTAGATTTTAAAGGAATTTATTATATGCCAAAAATTATAAAAAGTTCGAAATTAGGGGATGCAGCAATTTTAAAACAAATTATAAATATTTTAAAAAAAGAAAAGATTCAAACTGTAAGCTCAAACAAATTTACTCCAGAAATAAGTCTGCCTAAGGGAAACTACACAACAATTAAACCAAATGCCTCTGATAAAAAAGATATTCTTTGTGGGCAAAAAGCTCTTAAAAAATCTGGTAATTTTTCATTTACTCAAGGCGCTATTTGTAGAAATAATAAAATTTTAACAATTGAGGGAAGTGGCGGAACACAAAAAATGATTAAAAAAGTGAAAAAAATAACTAAATTTCCTAATGGAGTACTAATAAAATTCCCAAAAAAAAGACAAGACTTGAGAGTAGATCTTCCAACCGTAGGATTAGAAACTTTGAAACAATGTAAAATTGCAGGACTAAAAGGAATAGTTCTAAAACATAAATTAAATATTTTTTTAAATAAAAGTCAAAGTGTTCAATATGCAAATAGAAATAAAATGTTTATTTTAATTAAATGAAAAAATTATTATCAATTTTTCTCTTACTATTCACAAATTTAAGTGCTGAAGACTTTAAATTAGAGAAAATTGTACAAGGGTTTGATAGCCCATGGAGTTTAACATTCATAGACAACCAAAATTTATTGGTTACAGAAAAACCAGGAAATATAAAATTTATAAATTTAAAAGAAAAAAAAATAAAAGATATAAGCCATAATCTTAAGGTCTTGGAAGATGGCCAGGGAGGGTTATTAGATATACTTCACAATGACAGCGTTGTATTTGTTTCATACTCGGAAAATAGATCAAACGGAAAGTCTAGCACTTCTGTTGCAAGAGCAAAACTTAATACTGAGAAACTTAATTTTAAAAACATCTTTCAAGCCCAACCCCCTATAAATTCTGGATATCATTTTGGATCTAGACTAGTCATAAAAAATAAACATTTGTATGTAACCGCTGGTGAGAGAGGACAAGGAATGATAGCTCAAGATCATACTAAACATCCTGGAAGTATAATAAGAATTAACTTAGATGGATCGATACCAAAAGATAATCCAAAATTTATTAATAAAAAAGATTGGTTACCTGAAATTTATCAAATTGGAGTTAGAAATCCTCAGGGAATGTCTCTTTCACCATTCGATGACAAAATATATTTGACCAATCATGGTGCTAGAGGAGGCGATTGGTTTGGGACAGCAAATTTTGGAGAAAACTATGGTTGGAAGATTTTAGGTTGGGGAGGAACTAATTACTCTGGAACTAAAATTGGTCCAAAATGGAAACCTGGCTTTACAAAAGCAATAAAGTACTGGGTTCCTTCTATCGCAGTAAGCGCTATGACAATTTATAAAGGTGAGACATTTAAAGAATGGAACGGTGAAGCTTTAATTACATCTCTGAAAGATCAATCTTTAAGAAAAATAAGATTTAATAAATCAAATTTTATCGATGAAAAAATTTTATTCAAAGGTGATATAGGAAGAATAAGAGATATCAAAATACATGAGAGCGGAGATCTTTATTTACTATCTGACAAGGGCGAACTTTGGAGAATGTACAAGTGAAAAAAATATTTATTTTAACAGGTGAGCCGTCTGGAGACAAACTCGCATCAAAAGTAATTAAAGAATTTAAAAAAGATAATTCCGAAATCGAGTATTTAAGTGTAGGAGGTGAAAATTTAGAAGCTTTAGGTATAAAATCAATTTATGATTTAAAAGAGATTACCTACATAGGTTTTACAAATGTTATAAAAAATATTTTCAAAATTAATAAAAAAATTAATGAAACTGTAAAAGCTATAAAAGATTTTAACCCAGATATTTTATTTACAGTTGATAGTCCCGATTTTACTTTGAGAGTTGCTGAACGCATAAAAAAACTAGAGCCAAAGATAAAAACTATTCATTATGTTGCGCCACAAGTTTGGGTTTGGAGAGAGGGAAGAGTTAAGAAAATTAAAAATTACATTGATCATATTCTTTTATTATTTAATTTTGAAAAACCTTATTTTGATAAAGAGAATATGAGCAATGAGTTTGTTGGCCACCCGTTGTTAGATGTATCCTCTGAAAGTAAAATAGACATCAATCAAATATTTGAAAAAAATAAAGCATTAATATCAGTTTTTCCAGGAAGTAGAGTCTCTGAAATCGAAATCTTAATGCCTATCCTCTTGGATTTTATAAAATTAATGAATAAAAATTATCAGGATTTTATTTATATATTTCATTCGACAAAACAACATAATGATTTAATTCAATCCTACGTAAAATCTCAAAATATAAGTAATTGTGAAATTATTAGTGACGATAAAATAAAGTCTCATACTCTTAAGAAATCTGTATTTGCAGTTGCTAAATCCGGAACAGTTTCTCTTGAAATTTGCAAAGCTAAAGTTCCGTCTATCATTCTCTATAAAATGAATTTTTTAAATTATTTGATTGTAAGGACTTTAGTAAAAGTAAAATTTGCCAATATTATTAATATTGCAGCAAGAGAAGAGGTAATACCTGAATTTCTTCAATCTAAGTGTAATCCAAAAGATTTATTCAAATCTGTAAGTTCTTTTATTGATGACCCAAATAAGATTAAGGAGCAGGTTGAAAAGACTCAATCGATCCTAAATACATTCAAAACTGATATTTCCTCATCAATACTTGCAAGTAGAGCTTTAAGTAAATATTTATAATTACTGATACCTTGCTTTTTTCAAAGCATCAGCACATATCTTTTGGGTTAATATTGCTTCATTCATTAAGAGATTATTTTTACTTTCAATAAATTTTTTTAAACAATTTAAGTATGATTTTCTGTGTCTTACAGAAAAGTCGTCATATAATGTCTTTTTGTCAGAAAAGTCGTCAGAGTCTAATGAAAATTTTTCACCATACACTTTAATTTTTTCAAAATTTCCAAATCTGCACTTTCTACTAAATACTATTTCAACGACTATTTTATTCCTGAGTTTTAGATTAATTATTGCATCTGAGAAATCCCCATTATTTAAGAAATCCTCAGAACTAATTGATTTTGAAATTACAATCATTTTCTCTGGTTTCGAATTACTCAACCAACAAGCTAAATCAAAAAAATGAAATCCTTTATCAAAAAAAAGACCTCCGTTTCTTAATGATAAATTAATATTATGATTGGCCGATCTAGATATTATTTGGATATAATTAACTTTTTTTTTGTTAATTTTCTTTTTTAAAGCAACATATTCCTTTGAAAATCTACGATTTAAACCAGCGCAAAATTTAATTTTATGTTTTTTTATTAAGTATTTGAGTTTATTAAGGTTTTTATTATTATTTGTAATTGGTTTTTCACAATAGATCATTTTCCTAAATTTTATTAATTTTTTTATGTAAAAATCATGCGTGATTGTAGGTGATGCAATTATAAACAGTTCTATATCTTTTTTTTTTAATATACTATCGAAGTTTCTTGAAGTGTTACATTTAAATTTTTTAGATAGTCTTTTGCTCAGATTGTAATTTTTATCAAAAATATAATTTAACGAAGTTTTTTTTATTTTTATTAAACTTTTACAATGAATTATACCAACTTTTGATAATCCTATCACACAGGATTTAATCATTTAAAAAACTACCCATTTTTTCTTGGATGATGACTTTACACATCCGTCTATAAATCTTGCTGTAAGTAAACCTTCATACGCTGTTGGAAAATAAAACCTTTTCTTACTATTTTTTGAATTAATTTTTGATGCAATTTCTTTATATAAATTTGAAAAGGCACTTAAATATCCCTCAGGATGCCCGTACTTAATTCTTGAAAAGTTTTTTGAAAAACCACTTTCATTGAAACCTCTTTCTAAAACTTTTGTTGCACCATTAGCAGCATTATATTTTAGATAGTTGGGGTCATTCTGTACCCATTCCAAACTTCCCATCGAACCAAATATTCTTATTCGTAATCCATAAACGCCCCCTTTAGCAGTAGTTGATGCCCAAAATAAACCCTTTGCTCCATTCTCATAATTTATGAAAACTTGAGCGTTTGTATCAAATTTAATTTTTTTTGAGTATTGTTTGATATCTGCAAATAAGCTTTTTCCTTTAAGACCAGTAATGTAATTACATAAATGATATGCGTGAGATCCTATTTCATTAAGCACAGTAGAAACTCCAGCTATTTTTTTATCTAATTTCCATTTAAATATTTTTTTTGCAGAACCTGGGGTAACTTTTTTACCGTTAGACCAATCCTGAACATATTCGACATTAATATATTCGATATTTCCAAGCTTCTTATCTTCTACTAATTTTTTAGCATGTCTTACCATTGGGTAGGCTGAATAATTATGTGTGAGCCCGTAAACAATCTTTTTATTACTTTTAATTGTTTTATAAAGTTTTTTAGCTTGAGGCAGAGAACCTGCAAATGGTTTATCAGATATTACATGAATGTTATTTTTAATGAATAATTCAGCTATTTCTTGATGACTCCCTGGGGGTGTCATAATCGCTACCACATCGATACCATTATTAATTTTTTTTTCAGAATAGCACAAATCTTTATAATTTTTGTAACATCTATTTTTTTTTATTCCTATACTTGTCCCAAAAGATTGATTGATTTTATAATTTCTTGAAAAAACGCCAGCTACAATTTCATATTTATCATCGAATCTTGAGGCTATTCTATGTACATGACCAATCCAAGATCCAGGGCCACCACCAATGATACCAAGTTTAAGCCTTTTCATTTGTTTACTCTTATTTTTTTCCCAGTTTTAGTACTTCTTAATATGGCATCAAATATTTTAAGCGATTGCAAGCCATCATTTCCACCTACTTTTGGTTTAGCTTTTCCAGACACAACATCGCATAAGTGATCAATTTGATTTATTAAAGTAAATCTACTCAAACGAATATTAAAATCCTTATGATAGATTGGTTTCCACCAACTTCTCTCACCTCTATTATACCAATGTTTTAAATTAGGAAATTGTATCGAGCCTTTTGTTCCCCCAATAAAATATGCTGATTGATTTGTTATAGGGTATGCAGGGTTTTCTCCAGCCGTAAGCTCATAACTGTAAGGAGCTACAATTGTATCAGAAACACTTAATGTACATAAAGTACCTGATCTAAAAGTAAAATTAACAATTGCGGTATCTTCAACTTCGTATTTTCTAATGTTATTTGAGGTTGTTGCTTGAACATGTGTTATGGGCCCTAATAAGTAACAAATAAGATCAATATCATGTACTAAATTAATACCTAGAGGACCTCCTCCTTTTTTAATACGCCATTTTTCTTTATACCAATCTTTATTTTTGTATAACCAGCACATAACATTAGCAGCAACAATTTTTCCAAGATTTCCACTATCGATTTGTTTCTTTACTTTAGTTACGATACTGTTGTGCCTTCTATGATAGCCAATAAGTAGATGAGTTTTGTTTTTTTTTGAGCTTTGAATAATTTTTTTTGCTTTTGCTATATTATCGGAAATTGGTTTTTCTAGCAAAACAGGTATTTTTGCATTTAAAAAACTTATCGTATGTTTTTCGTGAAACTGATTAGGTGTAGCAACAATTACGGCATCTGGTTTATTGTTATCTAATAATTCAGTCGACGATCTATAGAATGGAACTTTAAATTTTTTAGCATGAATAATTGAATTTTTATTTACATCAACAATTGAATGGAGTTTTGCTTTTTTTGAAACACTTAAAGCTTTTAAATGCTGACTCCCCATCAAGCCAATCCCAACAACTGCAATCTTTATTTTGTTTTTCACTTTAATATTTGAAATTAAATTTATAGTTATTTTGTCGATAGCCGCTTTTCATGACTTTAAGGTAGTATTTTGCAGGCTTTAAAATAGGAGTTTTTCTTTTCATGAAATAATACATTACATTTTTATTTTTTTTATTAAAAAATTTTTTTATATATAACTTAGGATAGTCTTCGTATCTATCTAATTTTTTCTCAGTTATTTTATCTATTTCATAGATAATACCTTTGACACTTGAACCCTTTTTTCTTTGTATATCTGGTACCCTATATTTTGATCTAAAGACTAATTCAAAATCTTTTAAAATATGCTTGCTTAGATATTTAGCGTTTTTATATTTTTTTAAAAAAATTTTTTTATTAAGATTTGTACCATAAGCAAAGTACAAAAGTTTCTTAGTATTTATCATTAAAAAATTTTGTTTGAGATTTGAACTTGGTCTGGATGAATGCAAGCTTTACCACCAAAACCTAATTTTTTTACAAAATTACATGATTTTTCAAATCCATTTAAATCTTTAAAGTTTAAAAAAGAGGTATCTATTGGGCTCTTAATATTTTTAGATTTATTTACTATATTTTTTCTAAATTCTAATATTTCTTTTTCATCTTCTGAAATCTTAAGATTTATAGATTTAGCTAAATCATGAGAGCCAAAAGATATAATTTGAATTCTTTCTGAAAAAGAGCAAATTTCCTCAAGATTAGCTAGACCGTTTATACTTTCCAAAATTGGGATTATATCAGTTTTCAATTTCTCAGTTTTTTTTAATAATATATCTATCTCAATTAATTGTTTTTTTGTTTCTGTAAATGGGAGAAATATTCCAGGGAATTTTTCTGATGTAACAAATTCTAAATCTGAATTATTATTTATCCTTATATATGTTTGATCTTTATTAACATTGCATTCCTTTATTATTTTTTTAGCCTGATCTTTCTGATCTTCAGGAACAGTTGATTCTAAGTCAAGAACAATTAAATCTGAATTTAATGTATAAGCTTTTTTAATTTTTTTTTCTTCATGTCCTGGAACAAATAAAACAGATCTATATTTCATATTTACTTAATTTATTATAATCCAGGTCAATACCTAGACCTGGTCCTGAAGGTAATTTATATTTTCCATTTAATGCTCTTTTAAAATTTGGGTAGAATTCTTGATCAATATCTAAATAGAATCTCTCAATATAGGTATCTTTTTCCATCAATGCAGCTAATTGAAGAGTAGCTAAAAAACCTGGTCCAAAATAAGCAGTGTGAGGCATTACAGAGACATTATTTTTTTCTGCATGCTGAATAATTTTGAACATTTCATAAATACCACCAACTTTAATTACTGATGGTTGAACAAAAGTAACTGCTTTTTGTTTGATCATTGATTTAAACTCAAATTCTGTACACGCATTCTCCCCACAGGCTAAGGGTATTCCAAGTTCTTTATTCAATTTTGCTAGAGTTTCATAATCTTCTGGCGGGTAAATAGGTTCTTCCAACCAAGTTAGTTTCATACTTTTTAAAAAATCTTTTTTGGATAATGTTTCTTCATAAGTCCAAGGACAATTAGTATCTAACATTAAAGGAAGATTACCTGTTCCTTTTCTTCCAGCTTCAATGCAATCATTTTCTATTTCATGAAGTTTTATAGCTTGGTAACCATCATCTAATGATTGCTTACATTTTTGCTCTATTATTTTTGGATCACCATATCTAAAAAGACTTGAATAGGCTTTAAATAGATCTTTATTTTTTTTTCCTAACAATTCATGAATTGGCTTATTTTTTTCTTTGCCTAAAGCATCCCATAATGCAATTTCAACACCAGATATTGCAAACATTGTTATCCCGTATCTACCAAATAAGTGCAAAGATTTTTGAAGAGTTAAAAGAAGTTCTGGTATATTACTCACATCTTTTCCAACGAGTAAAGGAGCCACCATCTCTTCAATTGCTATTTTTACTGCTTTCCAAGTTGTATAACCAAAGGCTTCACCCCAACCAGTGATACCTTTATCTGTTTCAATTTTTACTAAGTTAAATTCTAAACTTTTCCATTCTTTTCCATGAAAAATTACCTTTTTTCCTCCATGGCTAAACGGCATACTCAAAGTGATTGCTTTGATTGATTTAATTTTCATTATCTAAATTTTTTGAAATTTGGCTTTCTTTTTTCTAGAAAGGCCTTAGCGCCTTCTGCCTGTTCTCCAGTTTTAAAATAACCAGGAGCAACTTCTTCAACCATACTTTTTTGTGTAATTTTTAAAATTTCTTCAAATTGTTTTCTAAAACTGGCCTTTAATATTTTTAAACAAGTTGGTGCAGCTTTTAAAATTTCATCGCCATACTTTTTAACTTCCTCATCTAATTTATCTTTTTTCACTACTGAATTTACCAAACCCCAATTCATCATCTCTTTTGCTGTGTATCTTTTACAAGTCATCCACATTTCTCTTGCTCGTTTATGTCCTAAAATATTCGCAGAGTGGGCAACGATAGCTCCTCCGGCTGGAGAACCAACTCTGGGACCATTTTGTCCAAATATAGAATTCTCACTTGCTATAGTTAAATCACAAAAGTAAGCCATATGATTTCCACCACCAATCGCGTACCCATCAACTTTAGCTATGATTGGTTTACTACATTTTGTTAAGTGAATGTGAAATTCGTATTCATGATCTTGAAATTCTTTAGAACTTTCCCAATTCATATCGCCACCAGAGCAAAAGGCTCTATCTCCAGCACCTGATAAAACTATTACTCCAACTTCTTTATCTTTCTCTGCAGCATCAAGAGCTGTCTTAAGTTCTTGAAGAGTTACTGGTGTAAAAGCATTTAACACTTTAGGTCTATTTATAGTGACATGAGCGTAGTCACCTTTGACTTCATATAATATATCTTTAAATTGCATGTGATCTAATCTCCTCTACAGATTCTGGATTTAATAGCGTTGATAAATCACCCGGGTCTTGGTTTGCTAAACATGATTTTATAACTCTTCTCATAATTTTCATATTTCTTGTTTTAGGTAAATCTTTTACAAAGATTACCTTATCAGGCTTAAATGATTTCCCTAAATCTTTTATAACTAAATCTTCAAAAAAACTTTCTTTTTGATCATTATTTTCTGCAGGAACGATAGATAAAATAATTTTTGACCCTTTATTTGCGTCAGGTATTCCAACAGCAGCGACCTCTTTTGCTTTTCCACTTTTTACTATTACGCTCTCGAGTTCCGATGGACCAATTCTTTTGCCTGATACTTTTATGGTATCATCAGATCTTCCATGTAAGTACCAATGTCCATCAGCGTCCCTACTTGCAAGATCACCATGTACCCAATAATCTTTGATTACACTCCAATAATTATCGATGTAACGCTTATCGTCATTCCATAAGCTTTTTGTTAATCCGATTGATGATTTTCTCATAACCAATTCACCCATTTCATTTGTAGAAACTTTTTTTCCTTCTAAATTTAAGATGTCTGCGCTCATTCCGGGAATGGGAGCATTAAAAGATCCGACCTTAAAAGGACGATGTAAACAACAATGCAAAATAGAACCAGAAACCTCAGTACCCCCAGCTGAATTCATAATAGGAACTTTAGATTTACCAATGACTTGAAATAACCATTTCCAAGGTTTTTCTGTCCAAGGTTCTCCACCAGTACAAATCATTCTTAATGAGCTTAAATCTAAATCTTTAAAAAGTTTTTCATCTTTAATCATTTGTGTTCTGATGAGAGCAGGGGAAAGCTCTGTCCAGGAAACCTTGTATTTTTCAATAAGTTTCCAAAAACGAACCTCATCAGGAAAATCAGGAACACCCTCAGCGATTACCATTTGTGCTCCATGTGCAGAAGCTATTGTTGCAGACTTAGAGCCCACCATCCATCCCATATCGGCCATACACAAATGTATATCATTTTGTTTAAAGTCTGCTAAAACTCCTTCATCAAACGACATCTTAGCAACTAAACCAATATGAGTATAAACACATCCTTTCGGTTTTCCAGTTGTGCCTGATGTAAAGTGGATAATAGCAGGATCTTCAGCATCAGTTTCCTCCGTCTTTAAATTATCAGAAACATTTTGAAAATTTTCCCAATTAAAGATTTTCTTTCCTTTCTCTTTTCCCAATAAAAAAATTTTTTGTAAAGAAATGACTTGATCTAATTCATTTTTGATTTGATCAAACATTCTTATTTCTTTTGCTTTTCTAAATGTTTTTTCAACAGTAAAAATACCTTTAGCTTTTGCTATGTTGAGTCTTTCAGTAACTGCCTTTGATCCATATCCAGAGAATAAAGGGAGCACTACACACCCAATTTTTAATATAGCAAAGTAAGCAATGTAAGTTTCTATAAATTGAGGCATGTAAAGTGCTATTACATCACCTTTTTTAAAGCCATTTGCTTTTAAAGTATTCCCAACTTTTGAGATTTGCTTATCAAATTCCTCATAAGTAATTGAGCTTTCTTTCCCATCCTCTCTTTCGGCAAAAATAAAAGGGTTTTTGAAAAATTCTTTATCTTTATGTCGATCTATACAATTTAAAACTATATTAGTTTTTCCTCCAACACACCATCTAGTCCACGGAATTCCTTTTGATTCATCTGATATTTTTGAATAGTATTTATAAAATTTTAAATCTGAAAATTTTATTACATTGTCCCATAACCATCCAGGATCAGAAAAACTTTTTTTCTCAAGCTCATCGTAATTATTTAATTTACAATGCTGTATAAACTTAGTTAGTTTTGAATTTTCAATTTGCTCTTTTGATGGTTGCCAAATAATTTCTTTAGACACAGGCCTTATACGTACATACCCTCTTTAATCTTAATAATATTATACATGAGGTCATTTAAAGGTGTTTTGATCCCATGTTTTTTTCCAATTTTAGAAACAGCTCCACTTATGAAATCAATTTCTGTTTTTCTATGTTTTACAACATCGAATGCCATAGATGATTTATTGGTTTGTCTTGAGTCTACTATTCTATTGAACATTTCTAAACAATCGCTTTCACTTACATCAACTCCATCGGCTTTAGCAACCTCTCTAGTTTCAAGGATTATGTCCTTTCCTAATTTTCTAGACATAGTCTGATTTTTATTAGAAATGTATAAATCTGTATGATGTAAATCAAATATTGCAGATAACGGACCAATTGCTGTTAAAGCAAATAATTTCATCCATTTTCTTCTTTTGATATTTTCTTCTGCAATAGTTTCTAAGCCATGTGCAGTAAAAGTTTCAGCTAAATCCTTTACTCTTTCGCTAGAACCACCTTCGTATTCACCAATCCATGATGGCAAACTCGCGTGGTTTTGGATTATTCCAGGACCTTGAATACTAGAAGCTTGTGTTGTTGATCCACCTAAAACTTTTTCTTTACCAGCTATTTTTTGCATAATTTCTTCGTGCCCAATACCATTTTGAAATGACATCAGCATTGTATTATCTCCTATAATGTTTTTTGAATTGGATAAAGCTTGCTCTAATGCAGTGGCTTTACACATAATAATTATTGCATCTACTGGTTTTAAAGTTTTTGGATCAGTCGTAGCATGGATCTTTACAATTCTATCTCCTCCATGACCCATCATTTTTAAACCTTTACTATTAATCTCGTCTACATGTTCTTTCCAAACATCAATAAGATGAACCTCTAAACCTTTTTCAGCTAACAACCCGCCGAAAAGACAGCCCATAGCACCAGCACCCAATACTGCAACTTTTGTATCTTTCTTTATCATTAAGCTTTCATTTTAACTTGAACACCAAAGAATCCTGTTGGCTTGATCATTAAAACAACTATCATTAATAAAAAGGCGTATAAATCTTTGTGACTTCCAGAAATATAAAAAGAAGAAGCTGTTTCAAATATTCCAACTGTAAAGCCTCCAACTATTGCACCAGGCAGATTACCAAAACCACCTACGACCGCAGCAGCGAAAGCTTTCATAAGAATGATATAACCCATGAATACTACAACTTGATAAGTTGGACCAACTAAAGTTCCTCCTATACCTGCTATGGCGCAAGCAATACCAAAAATAATTGATATGTATAGTGGTACATTTATTCCAACCAGATTTGAAACATCTTTGGAGTAAGCTACAGCTCTGATACCTAATCCCATTTTTGTTTTATTTAAAAAGAACCAAAGACCTGCAGCTACAGATAAACCAACTACAATCATCCAAATATAAGTAATCGGTAAAAATAGTCCTCCAATTTCCATTGGCAAACCTAATTCAGCAGGGAAAGGTTTTGCTACTGGATTCCAAATTAAATAAGCAACGTTTATTAAAACTACTGAAAGACCAAATCCACATATGATTATTCCCATTCCAGCTACAGTGTAACCGCCACCTTTTTTTGTTAGAGGTCTTAAGAAAACTCTTTCAATAAAAACCCCAAATAAACCCATTGAAACAAAGGCTGTAAATAAACAAACGACATAAATTATCCAACCATAAGCATCAGGAAATATATTAAAAATCCAATCTTGATTACCCAAAAGATTAAACATGGTAAGACCGGCAAAAGCACCTATCATGAAAAATTCGCCGTGAGAAAAATTAACTACATCTAGACCTGTGTAGATCAACGAAATTCCAAGCGCAACTAAGCCATAAATAATACCAACAGAAAGACCAATTGTTAAAACTGATTTGAGCGATTCAATATTCATATCGGGGCTATTCACACACCAACCGATATAGAGAAGCACAAATGTTCCGAATATGATATTTTCAACTTTTTTTCCAATCCTCAGTTTATTAAACATTCGCTTTAGTCCCTCCAAGATATGACTCTTTTACACTTTCGTCGTACATTAATTTCTTACTATCGCCCTCAACATTGATCACACCGTCTTTAATTACATACCCGTAATCAGCAAGTAATAATGCCATCCTAACATTTTGTTCAACGACTAGAACTGTTAATCCATCTTGTCTAATTCTATTAATATTTTTAAAGATATCTAAAACTATTTGAGGCGCTAGAGCAGCACTGGGTTCGTCTAGCATTATCATTTTAGGATTAGACATTAACCCTCTTCCAATACATAACATTTGCAACTCTCCACCTGATAAAGTTGCGGCCAATTGATCTTTTCTTTCATTTAATCTTGGAAAATAGTTATAAACCTTTTCTAAATTATCTGACAGTTGTTGTTTACTTTTTAAAATAAATCCACCTAATTTTAAATTTTCGGTAACAGACATTGCAGGGAAAACATCCTTTCCTTGAGTTACTTGCACTAATCCTTTTCCAACTATTTCGTGAGCAGGCAAGTTTTGAATTTGCTCACCATTAAATTCGATCGTACCTTTCCATGATCTAATCAATCCAGATGCAGCTCTAAGAATAGTTGATTTGCCTGTCCCATTACCACCAAGCAATGCAACTATAGATTGTTTTTCAACTTTCATATTAGCTCCATTTAAAATTTGTACAGAGCCATATCCAGAAATTAGTTGATCTATCTTAAGCAATCATCCTCCAATTTTTTTTTCTGATTTACCAAAAATGTAACTATTAGTCATAGACATTATAACTATTATTTTATAGCCTTAGCAACAATTAAATAACAAATGGGGGAAATAATGAATAAACTTAAATTTGTTTTTTCAGCAATTGTCTTTTCCGCAGGTTTAGTAATCACGACTTTAGCTCAAGCAGAAACAATCAAAATTGGTGTTTCTTTTAGAATGCTATCAGATGTTGGTTATAAACACGGAGAGTTAATTACTGATACTGTTGCAAAGTGGAATAAAGAAGGCACTATCAACGGTCAAAAAATCGACTTAACACTTTATAACGATGAGTGTAAATCTGAAAAAGGTGTAGCAAACGCAACAAAACTTGCTTACCAAGATAAAGTTCACGTTATAATTGGATCTAGCTGTAGTTCTGTAACATTACCTATGGTACCTGTTTCAGCTAAAGCTAAAGTTCCACAAATCATACCTCACTCAACAAATGCTGACATTACTAAAAAAGGTAGTGAATACATTTTTAGAGTACCTGTATCATCAAGATTTTACAAAATCGTACAAGGTAAATTTACTGCAGAAAATCAAGGTACTAAGATAGCTTACATCTATGGTCCAGATGCTGCTGGTAAAGATTTTGCATTATCTTTAGCTGATTACATGAGAGAGAACTACAACGTTGAGCCAACTTATATGGTTCAATCTGGAGAAAAAGAAACTGACTTTAGAAGTTACTTAACTAAAGCTAAAGCTACTAATCCAGAAGTTCTTGTAATTTCAGCTTTATTGGATGAAACAGTTAGAGGACTTGTACAATCGTATGAAGTTGGAATACCAAAATCTGTTCACAGAGTAACAGCTTCTATTGGTTCTAAAGTAGAGATACCAATAAATGCTGGTTCTGCTGCAAAAGGTGTAACTTTCTCAGCTGCATTTGCTGCATCTGACACTAGACCTGTAGCTAAGAAATTTGTGAAAATGGTAAAAGACAAATATGGTGTTGTACCTGGTCACGACTTTTCACAAATGATGGACTTACTAGATATTCTAGAGATAGCTCTTAAAAAAGTTAAATTCACTGGAGATCTAGCAGCTGACAGAAATAAAGTTAGAGACGCAATTGCTGCGACAACTGACTTTAGAGGTTTAGCTTCTGGTCCAATCAATTTCTGTAAATCAGGAACGCCTGAGTGTAGAGATGGTAACAGAACACCTGTTATGATTGAGTACACTAAAGGTGGAAAAAACTTTAAAACTAAAGTTGCTGGTACTGTAACATTTAATGCTAGCGCTGGTTTATAATAGTTAAAAAAATTGTGAGCGGTAGGTAAAACTACCGCTCATTTTTCAAGGAAACCACAAAAATGATAAATGTTAAAAAATTGAAGAAAGTTAAAAGCAACTTTCCTGTAATGGTTGGCAAAAGTGCTATTTCAAAAAAAGATTGTGAAAAACTTATAGAAGAAATTCGGAATGCAAAATCATTCGATGATTTAATACAAGGTGGTAGAAATAGAATTAACAAAGGGTCAAGTAATTTTAAAAATTATTTAAAAAAATCAAAATTATCTAACAAATTATATAAACAATTTAATAGCCAATCTTTTTACAAAAAAGTTGAAAATAGATTTAAAAAAACTTTTAAGGATTATGGTTGGTCCAATGCATACTTGCCTAGCAAATTTTTGAGGGAAAAATTTACAAGTAAAAAATTGATGAATTCAAAAGAATTAATGAAAATGTTAGGTAAAACTTATAAAAACCCGAATGTAAATTTAGACATAGATTTTTCTGTTTCTAGGGGTGGTTATAGGTTAAGACCGCACAGAGATGATGTAACAAGACTCTATAATTTTCTTATTTATTTAAACGATATACCAAAAAAAAACGGCGGAGCTTTATCAATTTTTAAAAAGAAAACTGATATGAAATATAGAAAAAGTTTTAAAAGATTTCCTGGTATTTCTGAGCTAGCAAAAGTTAAAGAATTTACTCCGTCAAAAGGGAGTGTAATTTTTTTCCAATCCACACCTAACTCTTACCATGGTGTATCTTTATTTAGAGAAATCAAAGGCAAGAAAAGATTTTTTATTTATGGAAGTTATGCTTTAAGCAAACCTGTTGTATGGAGATATAAAAACGTTAGCTATTTACCCAAAATTAAGAGAACAAACAAAAGAATGCTCACATCTTCACACGACTCAGATTATTTAATGAGAGAAGTTGGATAATGGAAAAATTTAAATCGATTATCAGAGATTATCCTTTTATTGCTTTTATTATAGCTTTCGTCATCTTGGCTTTTGTACCATCAGTAGTTTTCACGGATGTTTATCAGTCACATTTAGCTACTTTAATATTTGTGAATATTGTGGTTGCCGCAGGACTAAACATTGTTAAAGGTTATTGCGGTCAGGTTACAGTAGGACACGTTGGTTTATTTGCAGTAGGTTCTTATACCGCTGGAACATTGTTTTTATATTTAGGACTAGGTTTTTGGGCAACTTTACCCATAGCTATAATAGTTACTGCATTTTTTGGAGTAGCAATGGGGATTCCATCTTTTAGATTGGAAGGTCCTTATTTAGCTTTAGCGACATTAGGTGGGGGTGAGGCGATAAGATTATTTATTGAAAACGGAAACTTTTTTAGATCTACATTTGGTATTTCTGATATTCCAACACCTTCTTTAATGGGTTACAACTTCGACTCCCCAGATAGATATTATTTTATCTCAATGACAATAATGATTATAGCGGTTTACTTCTCATTCAGTATTTTAAGATCTGGAGTTGGAAGAGCGTTTATGTCTATCAGGGAGGATCCAATTTGTGCTGCAGCCGCTGGAATTAATGTAAAAAAATATAAGATCTTAGCTTTTATTCTTAGCGCTATGTTTGCTGGTGCGGCAGGTGCAGTTTATGCTCACATGCCTCCAGGATACATACATCCTAATAATTACACAGTTATAGAAATGGTAACCTTCTTAGCTATGGTTGTCCTAGGAGGTCTCGGTCATATTTGGGGCGGAATTATTGGTGCTATAGTCATTACAATTGTTTATGACTTAACTAGACCATTATATAAATATCAGCTTTTAATATTTGGTTTAACAATTGTATTAACTATTTTATTTATGCCTAAAGGTTTAGGCGGTTTTATTGACAGATATTTCTTAGAAAAGAGATTTAAAAAGAAAACTGGAACAGAAAAAACAACATGATTTTAAAAACTAAACAATTATCTAGATCATTTGGTGGTTTAAAAGCTATAAATAAAGTTGATTTTGAACTTCCAAAAAATGAAATTAGAGGAATAATTGGACCCAATGGCTCAGGCAAAAGTACATTTTTTAATTTAGTTTCAGGAATTTATGATAGCGACCCTGGAAGCTATATTGAGTTTGATGGTCATGATATTACTTACACACCTCCACACGAGATTGCTGGTTATGGTTTATCAAGAACGTTCCAATTACTAAGACTTTATCAAGATATGACAGTTATAGATAATGTTATGTCAGGGTATCATACTAGAGTTCCTTATAAGTTTTTCGATGCAGTTATAGGAAGAAAAAAAATCTGGGATCAAGAAAGAGCTATCAAAGAGGAAATGATGGAACTCCTTTCTTTTGTAGGATTAGCAGACTATGCAGAGCTAAATGCTAGTGAACTTTCTGGAGGTCAGAGAAGATTATTAGTTTTAGCAAGGGCAATCGCCATGAAACCAAAATTACTAATGTTAGACGAACCAGCTGCAGGTTTATCCCCAGTCAACGTAGATAATTTAATGAAAATTATTATGCAGCTAAAAGAAAAATATGGCCTTACCCTTATTATTATAGAGCATATTTTAAAGGTCGTAATGGATACTTGTAATTCAGTAACTGTTTTTGACCATGGTCAGAAAATTGCAGAGGGTACTCCAGCTCAAGTAAAAGATGACAATGCTGTAATCGAGGCGTATTTGGGTAAAAAAATGGACGATGAAGAGATGAGAAAAGCACTTGCAGTCTAAAATGAATTTGATATTATTTTTCCATTCATTACGATTCAATGAGCCAAAATATTAAAAAAATTTTTGAGAAACAAGGTTTCATAAGATTAAAGGGCGTTTTAGATTATAAAGAGGATTTAGAACCAATTTTAAATGATATGGCTTTTATCATGGATAGGCTCATTCATAGATTTGTTCCTAAAAGTGACAAAGTAAAAGTACTAAATTATGAGTTTAAGAAAAAATACTCATATTTGGTTTCTTTAGATATTCCTGAACTTGATCAATATTTTAACATAAGACTTCCTGAAAAAAACATAAACGCTAATAGTGATTTTTTTGCAAGTCAATCAATATGGAATTTAATTAAAAATAAAAAGATTTTAGATAAGGTTGAAAAAATTCTAGGTCCCGAAATAGCTTCTAATCCTTGTCAAAATTCAAGAATCAAACAACCTGAAAAAGGTGTTGCAAAAAAGAATTTAAATGACGGCCTAGTTGGAAGAACTCCTTGGCATCAAGATGCCGGTGTTATGAATAAAAAAGGACAGAAGGTTACTGACTTAATAACGTGTTGGATACCTTTTACTAAAACAAGAATAGAAAATGGTTGTATGCTTGCTGTAAAAGAAAGTCATAAATTTGGACTTGTTAACCACGATTTTGGAAGTAAGGGACAAGTAGAAGTTAGAGGCAAAGAAATAATTGATAAATTATCAACCGTGCCTCTTGAAGCTGACGTCGGCGATATAATATTATTAAATAGATATCTACTTCATTGTTCACTACCAAATAAATCAAAAAATTTTAGAATAAGTATGGACTTGAGATATAATAAAGCAGGTCAGCCTTCAGGAAGAGATCCATTACCTAATTTTGTTGTCAAAAGCAAAAACAAAAATAAAATCAAAGTGCAAAATTACAAACAATGGATTGCTTTATGGGAAAAAGCTAAAGTAAAATGTATTCCAAGAAAATGGTCTTATAAATATCCTCTTCCTACTTTCAAAGGAACTAAAAGAGATTTAGCAAATATTATTTAATGAATTCAAAATTATCGGAGAAGAATTATCTTCCCGAATTTTTTCTAGCTTGTCTTGGATATTTTTTATTTGTAACTCAAGACGCGATAGTAAAATATATTGCTGAGGATTACGACATTATACAGATAATTTTCATTAACTCCTTGTTTGCTCTTATACCTATTATTTTGTACACCCAAACCCTCGATGGCTGGAAAGAATTAAAGGGTGCTAATTTAAAAATTCATTTTTTTAGAACTTTAACGATGGTGTTAGCTGTTTTTTTTGCCTACACAGGATTCTATTTATTACCAATGGTTACTATGTACAGTATTGTATTTTTAATACCATTATTAATAACCATCGGATCGGTTTTATTTTTAGGTGAAGTTGTTAGATGGAAAAGATTTACTGCTATAGTAATTGGTTTTATCGGTACACTTATTTCTATTAATCCTTTTGGAGCCGAAATTAACAGTTACGTATTTGTAGCTTTGTTGTGCCCAATTTTTGCATCTGCAAGTTATTTAATAGTAAGAAAATATGGTTATGAGGAAAGCTTGTTCTCATTTTTAATATTCGGAAAGATTTTTATGATATTGTTTTCTGGTATATTTGTATTCTTTGTTTTCAAAGAGATGACTTTTAATGATTTAGTTTTGAACGCTATTTCTGGAATTTCTAGAGGAACAGCTATGATATTTGTTATCAATGCCGCAAGACACCTGCCTGGAGCGATTTTTGGATCAATTTTATATACTCAAATTTTTGCAGGTGTATTTTTGGGTTACGTTGTTTTTAATGAGATACCTACAATTAATAATTATATAGGAAACTTAATAATAATTGCAGCAGGTGTATATATCGTTTTGAGAGAAGTAAAATTAAAGAAAAACATTGTTACTTCAACAGCAAGACACCCAACTATTCCTATTAAAAAAGATTAAAGTTTCTTTTTAAAATTTTCTAAAATTTCTTCACTAACATTTACTGAATTTTCAGGCCCAGGAAATTTCCCCTCTAAACTATCTTTGATAAATGCTTTTAAGGCTCTAACTCTTTCGATTTCAATTTCATCTTTCATCTTTTTTAAATTTGTATAAGCTTTTGCATGTCTAGGGGACTTTTCTTGCTCTCCACAGATATCATTCATGAATAGATACATAACATCTGCTTTTTTTCCAGATCCTAGAGATACAGTTACAATACTTGTCCTTTTTGATATTTCCCCCATAATATTTTCAGGAATAACTTCACATTCGGCTGAAAAGGCCCCAGCATCCTCTAAACGTTTAAATTTTTTAAATAGTTCGTATGCTTCATCAGCAGTTTTACCTACAGCTCTTAAGCCACCAATCCATGTAGATTTTCTAGGAAC
This sequence comes from uncultured Pelagibacteraceae bacterium, assembly GCA_902610975.1. Classification (GTDB taxonomy): domain Bacteria; phylum Pseudomonadota; class Alphaproteobacteria; order Pelagibacterales; family Pelagibacteraceae; genus Pelagilacustribacter. The sequence continues at coordinate 86,709 of CACLXL010000002.1, read as the reverse complement.
CAAACCTAAATGACCCATAACTGGAACATCTTCTTTTGCAAGCATAGAAACAACATCCATACTTCTGGCAGTCATAACCGCATCAGCACCATTCTCTAAAGCTTTAAAGGCTCCACGTAACACATCCTCGGCTGTAGGATAATTATGTAGTTCGAGGGCTGCCGTATAAAAAAGAGACTTGGATCCTTCCCGAACCTTCTTAACATTTGAAGCACTTCCTATTATCATGTCAAAACCTGCTTCTTCAGCTGCTTTTGCCTCTAATGAATTATTTGCAGTTACTTGTGTAAGAATTTTTTTTCCTTTAGCTTCAATAATATCACCTACAGTGACAGTTCTTTTTGCAGGATTAGCCGCCCAAGTATAAATATTTTTCATATTTATATTTAATCAAACTAATTAGTATTTTTCAATTCCTTGTAAATATTGTTTACTCTATGAACTTCTTCGGCGGTATTGAAATAGCATTCATATTCAATTTCATTAGGGGTTACATCGAAATGATAGTGGCCGGCATCTTGAGTACCTTTGTAAGAATGAAAATGAGTGTGTTCTCCTGACTCTCTTAAATCTAATTTTCCTCCAGAGGGATCATTAGTCCATAAAACTGAATAACATTGAAAATGTGGTCCTATAGGTTCGTAAAACTGTAAAAAATCTTTAACACATTTCATTTGTTTTGGATCATAATATTCGTGTTTTATATCTGCATAGTCTGGTTGGACATGGGATTTAATCTTACCATTTAAGATTCTAAAAACACCTCCTAATGCAACACTTAAATTTGTTTCTAAATTTTCAATTAATGCAGTTCTCATAGATTGAGGTAAAGAGCCTTGCTCACCCGACCTTCCTTTAATTTTAATTTTTATAACATCTCCTTTTTTTCCTTCGGAGTAAAAGATATTTCCTAGTCCGCCATGCTTTCGGTGATTGTAAGGAGTTGATTTACATTTTTTATTTTCATCAATTTGAGCAATTATTGATTTTGACTCATTAGTAATTAAATTTTCATTAATGATAAGCTCTCCACAGTGACCCTCTAAGCACGACATAGCTCCTGATCCCGCACCTAAAGCATATGATTTTTCTGAGCCTATTCTTTTTGCTATTTCTTCATAATCAAATTCAGTACCTATGAACCTTTTATCGTGCATGTATGGTTCACCTCCAACATCTATAATTCTTTGGTTTCCACTTATACCTTCAGCAGGGCAATCCCACTTTCTTAGATCAGGACATTTAACAATTGAAACATCAACTTCAATATAGTTTTTTGATAAACCTTTTTTTAAAGCTTCGCTTACTTGTTTTAAGGAAATTTGATGAAACTTGGCTTTTTCGATTGTTAATTCCATAATCTATTAATATCATTTAAAGAAGTTTATCAATTAAATATAATTTTTATTATGAACAAGTTAGTCACAGAATTAGCAAACGCGTGGATGAAGAAAACTTTAGTTGATCTAAATGGGTTCAGTAAAAATGAAATTCCTAAAAATCGAGATGAAGCATACAAAGCTTTGAATTTATTTTATGAAGAATTGGATAAAAAAACAGTAGGTTGGAAAATAGGGGCAGTCGCAAAAGAAGTTCAAAAAGAGGAAGGCTTTGATGGGCCTGTTCCAGGTAAAATTTTTAAAGAAACTATTTTACCTTCTAATTGTACGATTAAATATTCAGAAATCCCTTACTCCAACTTGGAATGTGAATATGCATTTGAAATTGATCAAGATATTAAAATTGATGGCGAATTACTTAATAAGATGAATAATTTTAAATTATATACAGCTATTGATATTACATCTTCTAGATATTTACAAAGTTCAAAAAATAAATTTGATAAACTAGTTCAAATGTATCTTGGAATTTCTGACCATGGAAATGGTGGTAAGATAATTATAGGAGAAGAGATAAGGAATTGGCAAACTACAGATATTAATAAAATTAAAATTAGATTAAAAATCAACGACAAAGTTACTGAACCCTATTTCACTGGTACAAAGAGAATAGATCCTAGAGACTCATTAAAGGCTTTTGTTGATGAGTTTAAAGATAAAAATATAAGCTTTAAAAAAGGAGATTATCTACTTTGCGGTTCTTTGACTCAACCATACAAAATTAATATGAAAGATAAAATTATTGTGACTTACGAAAATTTAAGAGATATTAATATTAAGATCTTATGAAAACAGCATTAATCACAGGAGCTAGCCAAGGCATCGGAGCAGCAATAGCTGATAAGCTTAATGTTAAAAAAATTAAAGTTATTTTAGTTTCAAGATCAAAAAGTAAATTAAAAACTTTTCAAAAGAATTTAAAATTTCCTAAAAATTCTTTAATCATTTCTAAAGACTTGAGATCATTATCTGCATGTAATTCAGTTGCTAAAAAAATTAAAAAATTGGATTATCTCATAAATGTAGCAGGGGCAACAAAGGGAGGAAAATTTTTAAATCTAAATGACAATATCTGGGAAGATGGATTTAATTTAAAATTTAAAGCTGCAGTAAGATTAAGTAGAGCTTTTTGGCCTGCCCTCAAAAGAAGCAAAGGAAAAGTTATTAATATTGGAGGAGGGGCCGCTAGAAATCCCTCAAATACATTTATGATAGGTGGCGCTGTAAATTCAGCCTTAAATAATTTTTCAAAAGCTTTAGCTATGCAAGGTAAAATTGATAAAGTTTCTGTATCGATAATTCATCCTGGTATGACTTTAACAAGCAGACTAGAAAAACTTTTAAAAACAGATGCAAAAATATTTAAAAGAAGTGTTAAACAAATCTTACAACAAAGGTGCAAAGTTGAGAAAATAAATAGACCAACAAAACCTGAAGAAGTTGCAAATTTAGTTTATAAACTTATTAAAGATAAAAATTCAAATTTTAAAAACTTTTCGATAGATGGTGGAAAAATTAAAAATTTAAAATGATTGTATACAGTCATCCAGATTGTTTACTAAAATTTAATGGACAAGGCCATCCAGAGAGAAAAGAAAGATTAGATAGTATTTTAAAATCTATTAAATCATCTGATTTAAAAGTAGAGTTTAAAGAGGCTCCTAAGGTGGATTTAGAGATAGTTTCATTAGTGCATCCTAAGAAACATATTGAACAGATATTTGCTAATATTCCAAAAGAAGGAATTATCGGTGTTGAAAAAGAGCCTTACGCAGATACAATGTTATGTCCTAATAGTGAGAATGCAATTTTAAGATCTTGCGGCTCTGGTATTGCTGCTTGTGATGATCTAATTAAGAATAATGAACGAGTTTTTTGCGCAGTTAGACCCCCAGGACATCATGCAGAAACTGTTCGCGCTAACGGCTTTTGTTTCATAAATAATGTAGCAGTTACGGCAAGATATTTACAAAAAAAATATGATATAGGAAAAGTAGCCATTATTGACTTTGATGTTCACCATGGCAATGGAACCCAAGAAATATTTTATAAAGATAAGTCTGTTGCTTATGGATCTTCTCATGAATTTCCATTATTTCCTGGGACTGGAGCTGAAAATGAAAGTGGTGTAGGTAATATTTACAACGCCACTTTAAAGGCTGGTATAAAAAGTGAGGAATTTATCGATACTTTCGAAAAAAAAGTTTTAACTCCTGTAGAAAAGTTTAAGCCAGAAGTTATTTTAATTTCTGCTGGTTTTGATGCCCATAAAAGAGACCCTCTAGCAAATATAAACTTAGAATCTAGTGATTTTTTTACGATTACAAAAAAAATAACTGAAATTGCTAATATTCATTCAAAAGGAAGAGTAATTTCTTTTTTGGAAGGTGGTTATGATTTACAAGCTTTATCTGAAAGTATAATTGAGCACCTTAAAGGGTTAAAGACCCATATTTGACCAGTTATCAGGATTTTCAAATTTCTCTATTTCTTTTTTTGTTACAGGTCTAAAAAGATAATAAAATATGTATGCTGTTAAAAAAAATAGAAAAATTGAATTCATTAATTGATACTATCAAATTTTAAGTAAATTTTATCATTAAAATCTCAATATTTTCGTATTTTTTTATTCACACAGCACCCAAAACGTTCACATATTAAGGTGATTTAATAAACCAAAAGTTTAGAATCCGACTCATGGATCCGATTATAGTTATAGCTGCTGGTATAGTTCTTGTAGTAACAGGGACATTAGATCCTATAATTAAAAATAAAGAAGACGTTGCTCAAGCACCTAAAACTGAAGTTTCAACACCCGCTCCTGAGCCTAAAAAGGAACCAGAACCAGAACCCGAGCCAGAACCAGAGCCAGAACCTGAGCCAGAGCCAGAACCAGAGCCAGCTCCTCAAACTGAAGAGCCAAAAGAACAAGTTAACGCTGAAGCCAACCAAGCACAAGATGCTAAACCTGAAGAAGAGGAAGTAAAACCAGTTACGGAAGAAACACCAATTGAAGAAGAAAAAGAGGGATTAAGTATTGTAAATATCATGTTGTATATTCTAGGTGCTATTGCAGTTATTGCTGCTGGAATATATTTCTTTATGAGAAGAGAGCCATCTCCACAAAGTGCAGCAGATATTGCAAGAGCTCAATCACAGGAACCAACACCTGAACCGCAGCCAGAACCTGAACAGCCAGTTCAAGAGGAAACACCAACAGAAACTACTCAAGAGGAACCTCAATCAGAAAATACAGACCAATCATCAAACACAGATCAATCATCTAATAATGATGATGAAAATAATAACAGATAAATTAAAATTTCTTTCCACCTTCTAGATAAGCACACTTTTCGCAAGTTTTTTCAATTTTAGGTGGTTCTTCTAAGTTTAGAATTTCTTTCATTTCAATTATTTTTTTCTCTATCCAATCAGTATTTACTCGATATGGGATTAGTGTAGTTTTAAAATCTATTTTATTATCAAATTTATTGTTTGTTTTTTCACCATTACAAACATAAAAAAAAGTTCGGTCTGAAACTTTAAAATTCATTTTTCTTAAGATATGAACATAAATATCCATCTGTAATTTATAACTAAGATGCCATTCAGCATCGAGATAAGAGGATACTGTTATAGGATAAGTTGACGATTGGGCTTTATAATCTACAACAACTAATTTTTTTTCATTCAAATCAAACCAAATATCATCAACACCTCCATGAATTATAAGGTTTGTATTCTCGTCTAAATATGAAATGCCACCTTTTAAAGAATTTCTCCACATATCTAAATCTTTGTGCTGATAAGGTATAAAATTTAATTTATGTTTAACCATAATTGGATGGGGTTTTTGTTCTTTTCTATACTGATCGAATTCTTTCTTTAATAACTCATCGACTGCAACGTTTAGAGCCCATCCAGGCATTGAGGGCTCTTTTAGTCCTTTTACACGATCCAAATAAAAGCATCTTTTACAGCTCATAAAGTTGAAAAATTTGGACCTACTTATTTTAAAAGGAGTATTAGATTTTTTATCGTAGATAGAAGCTTTTCTTATTCTAAAAGATACAGCGTCTTTCATTTAAATTTGTTTTAGTCTTTTGAGTACTTCAGCTTTATCTAATGAAAGAATAACATCATAAAGACCAGGCCCAAATCTAGAGCCAACTAGCGCTATCCTTAAAGGTTGTCCTACACCTTTAAAATTAGTCTTATGTTTATCAATTAAAGATTTAATTATAGGCTCTAAAGACTCTCTAGATAAAGCAGATAGTTTTTCATATTCATCAGCAAAGTCTTTAATTACTTTCTTAGATAAATCATCAATAAGTTTTTTATCGTCTTTGCCAATCTCGATTTTATCATTAATTATAAATTGGGCATTGTTCCAAATATCCTCTAGAGTTTTTGCTTTATTTTTTAAAAAACCCATAGATTTTAAAAGAATATTTTCTTTTGATTGATTTAAAGGTTTTTTGTATTTTGAAACATATTCTTTAAAAAAATTAAAAAGATCTTTCTGATTGATACTCTTTATATACGTCTCATTTATTGAATAAATCCTATTCATATCAAGTTTTGAAGGTGACTTTCCAACACCGCTTAGATCAAATAAATCTATACTTTCCTGCTTTGTAAAAATTTCTTTATCTTTATAAGACCATCCCAATCTTAATAAATAATTCCTTAAAGCGTCTGATATAACTCCTATTTTAATATAATCCTCGAGAGTGGAGGCATTATCTCTTTTTGATAATTTTTTTCCTTTTTCACTATGAATTAAAGGAATATGTGCAAAGTTTGGAACCTCCCAACCCATCGCTTCGTAAATTTGTCTTTGTTTAAAAGAGTTAATCATATGATCGTCTCCTCTAATAACATGAGTTATTTTCATTTCATGATCATCAACAGTGGCTGATAGCTGGTATGTTGGAGTATTATCTTTTCTTAGAATTACAAAATCCTCAATAGTAGAATTTGAAATATTTCTATCTCCTTGAACTAAATCTTTTATAATCGTATTCCCTGATATCTTACTTTTAAATCTTATTACCGGTTTTACTCCCTCTGGAATTTTTAAATCTTTGGCATCTCTCCATTTTCTATTATAAACATATGGCATTCCTTGTTTTTTGCATTTTTCTTTTTGTTCATTAATTTCTTCTTCAGAACAATAACATTTGTAGGCAAAACCTTTTTTTAACAATTCCTCTGCAACTGCAACGTGTTTTGATATATTTTTAGATTGGATATACTCATCTCCATCATGTTCAATGCCAAGCCAAGCTAAAGATGTAATAATTTGTTTTTTGAATTCTTCTTTAGATCTTTCTTTATCAGTGTCCTCAATTCTTAGAAAATATTTACCCTTATTTTTTTTCGCTAAAAGCCAATTGAATAATGCTGTTCGAACGCCGCCAATATGAAGAGGCCCAGTAGGAGAGGGCGCAAACCTACAATTAAAAGACATCTATATTAATTAGACTATTTTAATGAAAGTTTCTATATAAAGAAACAAGTTTACCTTGAATTTTAATTCTATTTGCAGCGTAAATTTTAGTTCCGTAGTTTCGATTTGCTGCTTCAAGAGCGATGGTGTTTCCTTTTTTTCTTACTCTTTTTAAAGTAGCTTCCTGGTCGTCTATCAATACTACTGCAATCTGACCATTATCTACATTAGAAACTTTTTTTATAATAACAGTATCACCGTCAGCAATACCTGCTTCAATCATTGAGTCACCTTTTACTTTAAGACCATAGTGCTCACCATTATTTTGAAGATCCTCTGGTAAAGCAACTCTATCAACTTCTTGTTGAATAGCTTCAATCGGTGTACCAGCGGCAATACTTCCTAGTACCGAAACATCAGTAGATTTATTGTTATTCTTATCTAATCCACCTTTGATAACGCTTGGTGTGAAAGTATTAAATATATCATTAGCGCTAGCATTCTCTGGCAATTTTACTACCTCTAATGCTCTAGCCTTATGTGCTAATCGCTTAACAAAACCTCTTTCTTCTAATGCAGAAATTAATCTATGTATTCCTGATTTCGACTTGAGGTTGAGTGAATTTTTCATTTCTTCGTAAGATGGAGAAATTCCTGAAGATCTAATCTTCTTATTTATAAATATTAATAAGTTTTTTTGTTTTTTTGTTAGCATAGAACAAACCTTGTACATCTATGTTCTATAAAAGTTCTTTTTGAATTACAACTCTAAATAAGTGGCTTATTTATTGAGTAATTTGAATTAATTTTTTCATTAATTCAGTAGGTTTGTCGGATTTTAAAAGTGATTCTCCAATAAGAAAATTTTTAATCCCGGTTTTTTCATAAATATATTTTGCGTCATTAGCATTTTTAATCCCGCTCTCAGAAATAATAGGACCTTTGTGTGTTTTTATAATTTCAAAAATTGAGATAGTATTATTTAAAGAAACTTCAAGTGTTTTCAAATTCCTATTATTAATTCCAATTAATGCTTGATCAAACTTTAAGGCTGTTTCAGCCTCTTTCTGATCATGTACTTCTACTATGACAGATAAATTATGTTTTAAAGCTTCAGAATAAATTTCGTTAGCTTGGGCCCCATTAAGAGCCGCAATTATTATTAAGATACAATCACAACCATAACTTTTAGATAATGCGATTTGATAAGGATCTATAAAAAAATCTTTAGCTAAAATCGGCACTTTAATATGTTTTTTTATATCTTGAATATAATCTAATTTTCCCAAAAAATACTTTTCTTCTGTTAAAACAGAAAGACAAGTAGCACCATTATCTACATACATTTTTGCGATTTCTAAATGATTAAATTTATTTACAAGAACACCAGCAGATGGGCTAGCTTTTTTAATCTCTGTTATTAAAGTTATATTATTATTTTTTTGGATACTTTCCTTAAAATTTAAAAAAACTTGCCCTTTTATACTTTTTTCTAAATGATCTAAAGATTTTTCTTTTTTAATTAAGTCTAAAGCGTATTTTTTTTCTGCAATAATTTTTTCTAAAATATTTGTCATTAATTTGATTGAATTTTTACCAAATGTTGAAACACATTTCCTGAACTTAAATGTTTTGTAGCCTTTTCGTATGATATTTTAAAATCATTTTCTTTACCAGCAACAATCAATCCTGCTGCTACATTTAGAGCAACAGATTGAGAGAATTCATTTTTTTGACCTTTAAATATTTCAATAATTTTCTTAGAATTATATTCAGCATTTTCTCCTTTCAAATTTTCTCTATTAACAGAGTCTATACCTAAAGTTTTTGGATCAATTATGAATTCTTTAATCATGTTATCTTTGAGTTCTACTACATTTGTTTTTGCAAATGGTGAGATCTCATCCATTCCATCTTCACTATGAACAATAAAAGCATGAACGACTCCATTTTCTTTTAGCGCCTCAGCAAAAGGCTTCATCCATTTTTTATCAAATACTCCTACTACTTGCCTTTTTACTTGTGCTGGGCTACTTAAAGGGCCAATTAAGTTAAAGATTGTTTTTTTTCCCATTTTCTTTCTAGCTGGACCCACATATTTCATTGCTGAATGATAGTTAGGCGCAAACATAAAAGCAAAATTGAATTTTTTAATATTTTCCTCAGCCTCATTTGGTTTTAAATTAATATCTATTTTTAGGGCTTCCAAAACATCTGCGGATCCGCAGTTCGAGGAAACAGCTTTATTGCCGTGTTTAGCAACTTTGACTCCCATACTTGCTAAAACTATAGCTGCTGCAGTTGAAATATTTAAAGAATTTTGTCCATCTCCTCCTGTTCCGCATGTATCTATAGTATTTTGATCAGTTTTAACTTTAATAGCTTTTTCTCTTAAAATAAAAATTCCTCCAGCTAATTCATCTTTAGTTTCACCTTTTTTTAAAAGATATTCTAAAATTTCAATAATAAATTCCTCATTATATTTACCTTCCATAAGTTCATTAAATAGAGCCTTACTTTCCTCAAAAGAAAGGTTTTGACCTTTTTTTAAATTTTCTACAAAATTAGACATTTATTTAGTAATAAAGTTTTTAATTAATTTCATACCTACTTTAGTACTTATACTCTCAGGATGAAATTGAAACCCATGAGTATCATACTTTTGATGCATTAATCCCATTATTGTCTTATTTTTAGTTTCAGCTGTAATTATAAGATTTTTTGGGAATTTTTTACGATCGACTACTAAACTGTGATACCTGGTTGCTTCAAAGTTATTTTGGATATTCTTAAATAAACCCTTTTTTTTATGCATAATCTTACTTGTTTTACCGTGCATCAAATTTTTAGCATAAACAATTTTTCCACCAAAGACTTGACCTATGATTTGATGGCCTAAACAAACTCCAAGTATAGGGATTTTTTTATGAACTTCTTTTACGATTTTGAGGCAATTACCAGCTTGATTAGGATTTCCAGGTCCTGGGGATATTACAATTTTGTCATATTTTTTTCTTAAGACAGTTTTTGCATCGATCTTATCATTTCTTATCACCTCAACATTTTTCTTAATTTTCGAAATATAGTGAAACAAGTTGTAAGTAAAACTGTCGTAATTATCTATTAATAAAATTTTCATCTAATCTACTGCTTTCATCAGAGCTTTGGCTTTATTGACTGTTTCTGCGTATTCTTTTTCAGGCTTACTGTCAGCTACAATTCCTGCCCCAGCTTGAACGTAAAATTTATCTTTTTTAATTAGAGCTGTTCTTAAAGCAATACAGGTATCAAATTCATTATTTGGGGTAAAATAACCAATTCCACCTGCGTATAATTTTCTTTTATTTTTCTCTAGTTCATCAATTATTTCCATTGCTCTAATTTTTGGAGCGCCGCTCACGGTGCCTGCAGGAAAACCTGATAAAAGTGTTTCAAATATAGAGGTTTGACCATTAAATTTTCCGATAACATTGGAAACAATGTGCATCACGTGAGAATATTTTTCTACTTTAAATTTTTCAGTAACTTTAACTGAATTTATCTTTGAAACTTTTCCAACATCATTTCTGCCAAGATCTAATAACATCAAGTGTTCAGATAATTCTTTTTTATCTTTAAGAAGCTCAGATTCATATCTTTTATCTTCTTTTAAAGTTTTGCCTCTTGGTCTTGTGCCCGCAATTGGCCTGATCGTAACTTGCTCATTTCTAAGTCTAACTAATATCTCAGGACTGCTTCCTAGAATATTAAAATCATCATAGTTAAAATAAAACATAAAAGGAGATGGATTTGACTTTCTTAAGTGATTATAAATTTCAATCGGTCTTTTGTTAATTTTTCTCTCAAATCTTTGACTAAGTACAACTTGAAAAATATCACCTTTTTTTATGTAGGTTTTTGCTTTTTTAACTAATGTTTTGAATTTTTCTTTAGTTATATTTGATTTAATCAAACTCTTATTAATTTTAAAAGTGAATTGATCTGGCAGTTTAATATTTTCAAAACTCTCGTATAATTCAAATCTTTTTAGTATAGCATTATAAGTTTCTGCATAATTTTTAATTTTTGTATCTGCATAAACGTTTTCAATGTAATGAATTTTTTTCTTCAGATTATCGTATATTATTAAATTCTTTGGTCTTGAAATTCTTATATCAGGAATTTTTAAATCATCTTCGCACTTATCGGGTATCATTTCGATATAACGAATTACATCATAAGAAAAATAACCAACTAACATTGATGCCATAGAAGGTAATTGTTGAGGTATTTTGATATCAAAGTCCTTAATTATCTTATTTATGTATTTTAAAGGATTTGTTTTAATATTAGTTTTTTTTCCATTATTTATTAAAGTAACCTTTTTATCGTTTATATTCCAAATTTTGTCTGGGTTTAGACCTATGATTGTGTATCTGCCTCTTATTATCCCTTTCTCAACTGACTCAAAAATAAAACTATTTTTTTCTGCTAGAAGAAACTTATATAAATTTTCAACTTTATAGTAATTTTTACAATTTAAAGATCTAAATAAAATTTGATGTTTTTTTTTAGAGTGTTTCTTTTTAAAATCTTTAAAGTTTATATTTATTCGCATTAAAATGAATTTTTTACTCGATCTATTGTTCTTTGATTTAATTCAACTTTATATTTTTCATTAAGGCTTCTATCATGAGTTTGGTAAATTTTGTTTATTAAATTCAGTCGAGCTTTTGCCTCATATTGTTCATATTCATTACTATTTTTTTTTATATCTTTGTAATCAGTTTTTATTGCTAAAATTAAAAAGCTTTTTGTAAGAGTATTATTAGAAATTAGATCTACCTCTCCGTCTTTTGTAAGAAATATCCTTTTAATGATACCTTCGGAAAAAATTTCATTTTGCTTTAAATTGTTAACTTTATAATCTTTAATTGTTAAATTGTTTTCTGATGCAAATTTTGTGAATCTATCTTTATCCAGTGCGCCCATACTTATATCTTTTATAATTGATGTATTATTTTCTATTTTGTTTTTAAAATTCAGTTGTGCATTTAGTGCTTCTTGAACTTCTGGATCAGAAAAAGGTCTATTTTTTTTTTCAATACTTAATACTTCAACCAGATAATATTTAGAATTTAATTCAACGATTTCTGGTGCATTTTCTGAGGGCAAGTTATAAATTTTTTTGAATAAACTATCTGGTAATTTTTTAATTTTAATTTTTTTCTCATTCTCTTTTTTGGCATTTATTTTTTGAATTGTAACTATTTCTAAATTATCGTTTTTTACAGTTTCATCAAAAGATTGTCCGTCCAGAATATTATTTTCTATTATATCTAATTGTTTAAAAAAAGGTTCATCATATTCAGCACTGCCACTAATTTTTTCAGGAGTTATTTCAGCATAACGAATACTCTTGAACTCTGTAAAAAAAATATTTTTATTTTTTTCATATAATTCCTTTTTACTTTGCTCAGATGGTTGTTTTTTTAAATGATATTTTTCAAGATCTAAATATTTAATTGTTTTAGTTTGATTTTCTTTTCTAAATTCTTGTTTTACCATAATTTCCGGCACAATTATTCCGCCTGATAAAAAACTTAAAAACTGCCTTCTTTTTTCTTGTTCTGCTATATTTGCCTCGAATTGTGGTGCGCTAACACCACTTTTAATTAAAAACTTCTCATATTCTATTCTTGAAAATTTTTCGTTTTTAAAAAATAAATCATCATTTTTGATCATATTTCTTAAAGATACGTCATTAACAATAATTCCAAGTTGTTCAATTTCTAAAGCCATAACTCTTTTACCAATATATTCAGATAATATTTTTTCAATTAAATCAGTTTTAGGCAAATTCTTAATTTGCTCTTTATTTAAATTCAGTCTTCTAAGATATTCAACAAATTCTTGTGTACTTACTTTTTCAGAGTCTATTGAGGCTATTACATTTTGATTTCCACCTCTAAATACATCGCCCATTCCCCAAAACACAAAGGGAAGAATAATTATCCCTACAAGGAGTTTAATAAAAAAAGACTTAGAAAATTTACCTATTGAAGTTAACATTATAATAATTTATTAAGTTTTTAAAATTATACACCTATAGATTAAATTTAATATTAAGGCAAATAATGAGATATTTTATTGGAAATTGGAAAATGTTTGGAGTTCCAAAATCTGTAAATATCCTTAATAAAATTAATTCTTTCCATACAAAAGATAAAAATCGTAAAAAATACAGAGTAATTATTACACCTCCGTATACGCTAATACAGACCTATGCAAAGTCCTTCAAAAATAAAAAAATCTATATTGGATCTCAAAATTGTTATCAAAAAGAACAGTTTTCCTCTAATACAGCAGCAATTAGCCCTTATATGATTAAATCAGTTGGTGCAAAATATACATTGGTAGGTCACTCAGATAATCGAGGTGAGGGTGATACAGACACTATGCTAAAAAATAAAGTTCACTTCGCATTAAAAAATAATTTAAAAGTAGTTTTTTGTATTGGAGAAAATAAATCTGATAAAAAAAATAAAAAAACTTTTAGTGTTCTAAAAAAACAGCTTACTAAAGTGTTAGATAAAAAATTTGACAAAAATAATTTAATAATTGCTTACGAACCTATTTGGTCTATTGGAACTGGTAAAATTCCAACAAAAGATGAATTAGAAAAAACTATTATCTATATAAAAAAAATTTTAAAAAAAATATTTAAGAAAAAAAGTCCTGCTGTGTTATACGGTGGTTCAGTAGATGGCGATAATGTTAAATTGTTTAAAGAAATTAATGAAATTGATGGGTTTTTAGTTGGAGGAGCATCGAAATCATCAAAAAAATTTATTGATATAATAAAGAATTACTATAGATAGTCATCATGGAAAGCTTACTAATTTTAGTAAACATAATTTTGGCAGTAATATTAATTATTGTGGTTTTACTTCAAAGGTCGGAAGGCGGAGCACTGGGCTTAGGTGTTTCACAGGACAATTTCACGTCTACTAGATCAGTTGGAACTTTCTTAACAAAATTCACATCTATTGTTGCAGCTTTATTTATTATTTGCAGTATTGCGATAGTTGCGATTTCACGAGACGAGTTGCGTGAAACACAGTCAGTCCTAGAAAAAGAGGAAGAGCAAAATTCAAATCTTCCACAAATACCACAATCCAAGTAATAAAGACTTTGTATTTGATTATTTTTGAAGTATAACATACTTCCATGGCGCGATATATTTTCGTAACTGGCGGCGTGGTTTCATCTCTAGGAAAAGGCTTATCATCTGCATCACTGGCCTATTTATTACAATCCAGAGGATTTAAAGTAAGATTAAGAAAACTTGATCCTTATTTAAATGTTGATCCTGGAACGATGAGTCCTTTCCAACATGGAGAAGTGTTTGTGACGGACGATGGAGCAGAGACAGACTTAGATTTAGGTCATTATGAAAGATTTTCAGGAATATCTGCAAAAAAATCTGATAATATTACTACAGGAAAAATTTATAGTGATGTTTTAAAAAGAGAAAGACGCGGCAAGTATTTGGGTAAAACAGTTCAAGTTATCCCGCATATTACAAATAGAATCAAAGAATTTATAAAAAACGATGTAGCAAAAGAAGATTTCGTAATTTGTGAAATAGGAGGAACCGTTGGAGATATCGAAAGCCTTCCATTTCTAGAAGCAATAAGACAATTTTCAAACGAGGCAGGTAGAAAAAATACTTTATTTATCCATCTCACTTTAGTTCCTTATATGAAAGCTTCTGATGAGATTAAAACAAAACCAACTCAACATTCTGTTAAAGAGCTAAGGAGTATAGGAATTCAACCTGATATAATCATTTGTAGGTCAGAAAGGACCATCCCATTAGATCAAAGAGAGAAAATTTCTTTGTTTTGCAATGTTTCCATTAAGGATGTAATTGAAACTGTTGATGTTAAAACAATATACGAGGCCCCAATAAGCTTTAATAAAGAAAATTTAGATGAAAGAGTGTTAAAATACTTTAAAATTTCATCTAGAAAAAAAGTTAATCTTCTTCCATGGAAGAAAATTACTAAATTAGTTTTAAATACTAAAACTAAAGTAGATATTGCTTTAATAGGTAAATATGTTGAACTTAAAGATGCATACAAATCTCTAGATGAAGCATTAACACATGGCGGCATAGCAAATAATTTAAAAGTAAACTTAGTAAGGATTGAGTCCGATAAATTAAGGCCAGGCGAAATAAAAAAAAAGTTAAAAGATGTATCAGGAGTTTTGATACCAGGTGGATTTGGTAAAAGAGGAACTGAAGGAAAAATAGCAGCTATAAATTACGCTAGAAAAAATAAAATTCCATTTCTGGGAATTTGTTTTGGTATGCAGATGGCTGTAATTGAATATGCAAGAAATAAATTAAATATTAAAAAAGCGACCTCTAGTGAATTTGGTGCATCTAAAGCCTCTGTTGTAGGATTAATGAGTGAATGGACGAAAGATGGTAAATTAATTCAAGGTACAGATAAAAATTTAGGCGGAACAATGCGCTTAGGTAATTATGAAGCCAGACTTAAAAAAGACACAAAAATAAGTAAAATTTACAATTCGTTAAAAATAAACGAAAGACATCGTCATAGATATGAAGTTAATATTAATTACAGAGAGGATTTTGAAAAAAAAGGAATGATTTTTTCAGGTTTATCTCCAGACAATAAATTACCAGAAATTATTGAGCTAGTAGATCATCCTTGGTTTATTGGGGTCCAGTTTCATCCTGAATTTAAATCTAGACCTTTAGCACCACATCCTTTATTCTCATCTTTTATAAAAGCCGCAAAAATCAATTCGAACAAATGAAAAATCATAAAGTAAAATGCTCTAGTTTTGAAATTGCTAACAATAAGCCATTTACCTTAATCGCCGGTCCTTGTCAGCTTGAGAGTGAAGAGCATGCTTTAAAGATTTCAACTGAACTTAAAAAAATTACTAATGAATTAGGTATAAATTTTATTTACAAAACATCTTTTGATAAAGCTAATAGAACGAGTTTAAAAGGTAAAAGAGGTTTAGGCCTAGAAAAGTCTCTTCCAATATTTGACAAAATTAGAAAAGATGTTGAAGTTCCAGTTTTAACCGATATTCATACTGTAGAACAGTGCTCTATTGTTGCAAGTCATATTGATGTTTTACAAATTCCAGCTTTTTTATGTAGACAAACTGATTTGTTAATCGCAGCCGCTAAAACAGGTAAGATAATTAATGTGAAGAAAGGTCAATTTTTAGCTCCATGGGATATGGGTAATGTAATAAAAAAAATTGAAGAGTCAGGAAACAAAAATATTTTAATAACAGAAAGAGGAGCGAGTTTTGGTTATAATACTTTAGTCTCAGATATGAGAGCATTACCTATAATGTCTGAGTACGGTTTCCCAGTTGTTTTTGATGCAACACATTCTGTTCAACAACCTGGTGGGATGGGTGAAAAAAGTGGTGGACAAAGAGAATTTGTTCCTTATTTAGCTCGTGCTGCAATAGCAGTCGGTGTAGGCGCAGTTTTCATTGAAACACATGATGATCCAGATAATGCTCCCTCAGATGGTCCTAACATGGTTCCACTAAATGAAATTAAATCTCTGCTAAAGAAACTTACAGAAATTGATAAAATAGTTAAATAAAAATGGCAAAAATTAAAAGTATTAAAGGCAGACAGGTCTTTGACAGCAGGGGAAATCCAACTGTAGAGGCAGAAGTTTTCTTAGAAAATAATATTTCTGCAACTGCAATTTCTCCATCAGGTGCATCAACTGGCGCTTTTGAAGCTCATGAATTAAGAGACAAGGATAAAAATATATTTTTAGGTAAGAGCGTAAATATTGCTGTGGAAAATATTAATAATAAGATTTCAAATAAATTGAAAGGATTGGACTCAGATGATCAAAAAAACATTGATAAAGTATTACTAGATTTAGATGGAAGTGAAAATAAAACGAATTTAGGTGCTAACGCTACTCTTGCAGTTTCTCTAGCTAATTCAAAATGTTCAGCTTTATCAAAAAAAAAATCTTTGTTTAAAAATTTAGGAAATAACTTTTCATTGCCATTACCACTAATGAATATTATCAATGGGGGTGCACATGCTGATAATGATTTAAATATTCAAGAATTTATGATTAGACCTGATTCAGCTAAAAATTTTATGGATGCAATAGAAAAGTGTTTTATCGTAATTCAAAATTTAAAAAAATTATTAAAATCAAACAATATGCTTACCAATGTAGGAGACGAAGGGGGATTTGCTCCATCTATAAATACAAACGAGCAAGCTTTGGACTTGATTGTAAACGCAATTGAAAAGTCCAATCTAAAACCTGGTAAAGATGTGGTTATCTGTTTGGATGTAGCAGCTAATGAATTAATTAATAAAAAAGGGGAATATTCAATTCAATCTAAAAGCTATACATCAGTTGAAGAAAATATTACTTATTATAAAAAACTAACATCTCTTTATCCTATAAAATCTATTGAGGATCCATTTGCTGAAGAAGACTGGGAAGCGTGGAAAAAAATCACAAAAGAAATAGGCAATAATATTCAAATTGTAGGAGACGACTTATTTGTTACTAATTCAAAGCGTTTAAACAAAGGAATAAAAGAAAAATCAGCTAATTGTATTTTAGTAAAACCAAATCAAATAGGAACTTTAACTGAGACTTTAGAAGTAATATCAATGGCGAAAGAAGCAAATTTTAATACTATCATTTCTCATAGATCAGGGGACACCGAAGACACATTTATTGCTGATTTGGCATCAGCCACAATGTCTTCCCAAATTAAAACTGGATCTCTGGCAAGATCAGAAAGGGTAGCCAAATATAATAGGTTATTACGCATCGAAGAAGAACTTGGAAATCAAGCAAAAATGGCTAGAATCTAGCTTATGCGACTTATTGAAAGTTTTAAGAAAAAAAAATTTGTATTATTCAATATCTTTTTTACACTTTATATTGGTATAAATCTAATAGGTGGTGAAAGGGGTTTAATTTCTTATTTAGATAAAAAAAATTTTTATGAAGAATTAGAAAATAAGGAGAGAGTATTGAACATTAAATTAAAAGATTTAGAGCATAAAATATCCCTAGTTGAAAACAATAACTTTGACTATTTGGATATGCTTTTTAGAGAAAAATTTAAATATGGAACTAAAGACGAAATTATTATTAAGTTGAAATGAGCCAAAAACCTAGACATCCTGAAAAAGTCAATAGACCCATTAATCCAATAAAAAAAAAACCTGAATGGATTAGATCTAAAATTGTAGACTCAAAAATTTTTTTTCAAACAAAACAAGTTGTTAATCAAAATAATTTAGTTACTGTTTGTCAGGAAGCAAATTGCCCAAATATAACTGAATGTTGGAGTAAAAAACATGCTACATTTATGATCATGGGAGATACTTGTACTAGAGCATGTGCATTTTGTGATGTTAAAACTGGAAAGCCATCTCACTTAGATATTTTTGAACCTAGTAAAATTGCTAAAGCTGTTAAAAATCTTAATTTAAAACACGTAGTTATTACTTCAGTAGATAGAGATGATTTAGATGATGGCGGATCAGAGCATTTTTACAAAGTTGTAAAAGCGACAAGAGAAAAAAATCCAGATACGTCAATTGAAGTTTTAACGCCTGATTTTTTAAGAAAAGGAGATGCCTATAAAAAAGTTTTAGAGGCTGATCTTGATGTTTTTAATCATAATATAGAAACAGTTCCTAGGCTTTATACAAAAGTAAGACCAGGAGCACGGTATTTCGCTTCATTAGAACTTTTAAAAAACGCAAAAAAATTTAACAAAAAAGTTTTTACAAAATCTGGAATAATGGTTGGCTTAGGAGAAAATAAAGAAGAGATTATTCAAGTAATGGACGATCTTAGATCTGCTGAAGTTGACTTTATTACAATAGGTCAATACCTCCAACCATCTCCAAAACATCATCCATTAAATCGTTATTATCACCCAACAGAATTTAAAGAGTTTCAGCAAATAGCAAAGACAAAAGGGTTTCTACTTGTTTCTTCTTCACCTTTAACAAGATCTTCTTATCATGCTGATGAAGATTTTAGAAAATTACAGGATGCTAGAAACAAACAGCTTGAATGTCATCCGCATCAATAAAAAAAATCATTCATTGTAAAAAAGAACAATTAGTTGAAATGGTTCTTGATATCGAAAAATATCCTGAATTTGTTCCCTGGTGTATAGAAGGTAAAATTAATGATAAAAATGAAAGTGCTGATTTAATTACTTTTAATGGAGATTTAAAAGTAGGTAAGAGTATTTTGAATGAGACTTTTTCAAGTCACGTGTCTTATTATAAAGAAAAAGACACTATCATAGTAACAAATCTTGGTGGGCCACTAAAACATTTGAAAAACGAGTGGAAATTTAAGGAAGTAAACAATTCGACACAGCTGGAATTTTTTATTGATTTTGAATTGAAAAATCCAATTTTGAATGGGATAATGAGAAAGTCTTTTGAGCTTGGTTTAAACAAAATTGCCAAGGCTTTTGAGGAAAGAGCAATTAAATTATATAAATAATGTTTACAATATCATCTTTATTAATTTTATTTATTTTAACGTTCAAATTTTTATCTTCATACATTAAAACAATCAGAACTGGCGACCCAAATGAAACTAATCTAACTTATTGGATGTTTTCTTATGACTTTAAATCTCAAAATAAAGAGTGGGTCCCTGAAGATAAAAAATTATTACAAAGGAAAAGAACTAGAAATTTTTTAGTTTTTATACTCTACATTATAGCTTTCAGTATTTTCTTACTACTTAACAGTTTTACTGCCCATCTTTTAGATGTAATTGTTAACCCAGAGTTTAGCTATCCTGTTTAATCAATTGTGCTAATAAATTTAGGGTTTTTTTTACAGTTTGCTTTTGAATAAAAATTCTTCCTTTATTCTTAAAATTACATTTATTAACAATAACCTTTTTTCCGAACCTAATTCCAATATAAACCAAACCAATAGGTTTTTGTTTAGATCCACCTCCAGGACCAGCTATTCCTGTTATTGAAATACAAACTTTCGATTTACTAATTTTACTCAGGTTATTAACCATGGCTAAACAACATTGAACACTCACAGCACCATATTTTTTTATTATTTTTTGAGGAACTTTTAACAAACTCGTTTTGGCTTGATTTGAATAAGTGATTAACCCCATCTTAAATACTTTTGATGATCCACTCACCGATGTGATAGCGCTAGATAGCAAACCCCCAGTGCAAGACTCTGCAAAAGAAATTTTTATTTTTTTTCTTTTAAGCAATGAAACTATTTTTTTATTGAAATTCATTACAAAAATTCAGATTTTATTACCATAAAGATTATTAATGTAAGCACAACATATAATCCTGCAATTACATCATCAAATATTACACCAAAACTATTTTTAAATTTTTTATCCAAGAAATTGATTGGAAAGGGTTTTTTGATATCAAAAAATCTAAATAAGATAAAAATATATAAATAAAACAAAACTGCCTCTGTAGAATCTTTTGATGTACTATGTGAGATTTCATAAAGATAAATTGGAATAGATTGACCGATGAATTCATCAATAACAACTTCTTTGGGATCTTTGATTTCGTTATACTTTATATATTCAGCTACTGCATAAAATGAATATAAAAAAACTATTAATAAAATTATTAAAATAGAGCTGTTTGATAGATTTATTATATGGAAAAGACTGTATAAAAAAACAGTTGTTATTAGAGATGTTATTGTCCCTGGCGCAAATCTTATTGATCCAATTCCAAAACACGTAACAATTAAATAATTTAATGTTTTAATCATATTTAATTACTGAACATATAACCTCACATGCAATTGCTTTTTCTTTTCCTATCACACCTAATTTCTCAGTTGTTTTTCCTTTTACATTAATACGATTTTTAGAAATTTCACAAAGTTTAGAAATATTATCAATTATTTTGTTTTTCAAATTATAAATTTTTGGTGTCTGAGTAATGATATTAATATCTATATTATTTATAAAAAATCCTTTGAGCTTAATTTGCTCTATTACTTTTCTAAGTAATATTGTGGATCTTATATTTTTAAATCTTTGACTTTTATCTGAAAAAATTCGCCCAATATCTCCCATCTTGCAAGCTCCTAAAATTGCATCCGTAATTGAATGTAGAACTGGATCACCATCAGAGTGCCCTAAAGTTCCTAATTTAGATTTTAATTTTAAACCTGCTAAGTATAGTTTTCTTTTAGGAACCAGTCTATGAACATCAAATCCTATGCCAACACTTTGTTGCGACTTATAAATATTCCTTAAATTTTCAAAATCTGATTTATCAGTAATTTTAAAATTATTTTTTTCACCTTCAATAAAGTGTACTCTGTTAAGATCCATATATAAAGATATGTCATCATCTTTATATTTTCCAGCGTTAGTTCGATGCAAGTAATATATTTCCTTTAAATTAAATGCTTGTGGAGTTTGTGTTAAAAATAAATTATCTCTTTTTCTTCCCACAACATATTCCTCTTTACTAGAGTCTATTAACTGTTTAATTGCGTCTTGAACATTTATTTTTGGAACCACAGCTCTAGAATTTTTTATTTTTTTTAAAATCGTACCAAGTAATTTAATTGAAAAATTTGGCCTTGCTACGTCGTGAATTAAAACCTTAGCAAATCCATTATGTTTAATTAAATACTTCAAAGCGATAAAAGTAGATTGTTGTCTTGTTTTTCCACCTGGTAGTAATTTAATATTCTTTAATTTAAGGGATTTGACACGTTTTAAGTCTTTTTTGTTATAGACTAGAATAATCTTTTTAATTTGCTTAAATTTCAGCGCTTTATCTATGTTAATTTGAATTAATGATTTGCCTGCTATTTTTTGATATGGTTTGCCAACATTAGACCTAAATCTATGGCTATTACCTGCAGCAAGTAATATTAAAGAAAAACTCATGATATGAACTTATATTATATTTATATAAATATTTAATATTAATTTGATATGTTTAAGATTATAAAAAATTTCAATTGGATAATTTTATCCTCATTTTTATGTATTTTTATGGGGATAGTTACATTTCTTACATTTATCAACGAAGGTTTTGTTGCTCTAACTGATAAAAATCTACAAACTCTTTTAATTATTGATATTTTTCTACTACTTGTTTTTTTTAGCTTAATTTTTAAAAATTTTTATAGATTTTATTACACAGGGAAAAAAAATAAAAAAGGATCTCAAACTAATTTAAAATACATATCTGTTTTTTCACTTTTCACTGTAATCCCATCTCTTATTGTTGCAATATTTTCTCTTTTTATTTTTAATTTTGGTATTCAAAATTATTTTGATAAACAAATTACCAAAGCAGTTAATAATTCATATGATGTTGCGAAAAATTACTTAGAAGAAAGTAAAGAAAATGTATTATCAGATTTAATTTTGATGAACGTTGGAATAAATCGAGCCTCTGCTGATTATTATTCAAATCAAAATCGATTTAAAAATGTTATTAAAGCTGAGAAATTACTCAGAAGAATAGATGATGTTTATTTAATCGACAGTTTAGGCAATATTCTTCTATCAGATGTAACAGATATAAATGATGAATTTATTATCCCTTTGGATGAGGACTACGATCTTGCTTTAGAAGGTAAACCGGTATTTGTTTCTAATAACTTTGAAAATAAGACTACAGTAATGATAAAAGTTAACTCATTAGTTGATACATATTTATACATATCAAGAAATATTGATCCAGAAATTTTAAGATATCTAAACGAAACAGAGCAAGCGGTAAGTTTTTATTATTCTGTTGAAAATAGTCAAACAGGTATAAAGGTAACTTTTGCGATAATTTATATCATTGTAGTGACATTATTGTTATTTCTATCTACGTCTATCGCTATTTCTTTTGCGTCGAGATTGACTAAACCAATTGTAAATTTAATCGGAGCATCTGACTCAATAAGTAAAGGTGCATTAGATGTGAAGGTACCAGAAATAGAAACTGACGATGAATTGAAACAACTTATTAAAAATTTTAATTTGATGATAGAAAGACTTAAAGAACAACAAGATAAATTGCTTATCACAGAGCGATATGAAGCTTGGGAAACAGTTGCAAGAAAACTAGCACATGAAATTAAAAATCCATTAACACCAATACAATTATCCATTGATAGTTTAAGAGAAAAATACAAAAAAAAATTTACTAACCAAAGTCAAGAATTTGAAAAATATTTAGAAACCATCAACAGACAAATTAAGGATATTGAGAATCTTGTGAATGAATTTTCCAATTTTGCAAGAATGCCAAGACCAATACTTAAAAAGATTAATCTTATCACAGTTGTTAAAAAATCTTTAGAATTTATAAAAATGTCCTCTAAAAATGAAATCAAATTAGTAAATAAAATAAAAAATAGTTATGTTAAAGGAGATGAAGATCAAATAAATAGAGTTTTTATTAATTTATTTAAGAATTCAGAAGAAGCTTTTGAAGAAATGTTAATAAAAGACCCAGAATTTAAGGGGAATATTGACATAGAAATTGATGAGAATAATGACTATATAATCTGTAAGTTTAAAGATAATGGACCAGGTATTACTGATGCTAAAAAAGCAATGACACCCTATTTCACTACAAAAAAAAAAGGAACTGGATTAGGATTACCAATTATAACAAAAATTATTAACGAACACTATGGAAATTTTACAATCAAAAATTTAAAAAAACAAACAGGAGCTTTAATAACTATTTCGTTACCTAAAATAAATGCATAAAGAAATCTTAGTCATTGACGATAATCCAGATATTCGAACTCTTGTAAGCAATATATTAAGGGAACAAAATTTTGACGTCAGAACTGCAGCGAACTTTGATCAGGCTGTTTTTGAAATAAATAAAAAACTACCTGATCTTGCTATAATAGACATCAAATTGGATAAAGCCGATAAGGATGGCATTGATCTTTTAAAACTTGTAACTAAAAAAGATAAATTGACACCGGTTATCATGATCTCAGGACATGCTACCGTACAAATTGCTGTTGAAGCTACTAGACTAGGAGCTTATGAATTTATAGAAAAACCATTTTCAAAAGAAAAAATTTTAAATTACGTAAACAGAGCCTTGGAATCCTCTCAATTACAAAAAGAAAAAGATATAATTGAAAACAAATTATTTCATTCATTTGAACTTGTAGGTAAAAGTCCGTCAATTGTAAAAATCAAAAAAATAATAGAAAAATTATCATCCTCAGAAAGTAGAGTTCTTATCTCTGGACCTACAGGAGCTGGAAAAGAATTAGTAGCAAGAAAAATACATAAGAATTCTTTGAGAGCTAAAGAACCTTTTGTAATAATAAATGCAGCATTACTAAAAGAAAATACTTACGAAAAAGAATTATTTGGTGAAGAATTAGAAGATGGAAGCATATCATTTGGTGCTCTTGAAAGAGCTAATAAAGGAACATTATTAATTGATGAGGTTTCTGAAATCCCTTACGTGACACAAGCAAATGTTCTAAGAGTTTTAATTGATCAAAAATTTAAAAGACTTAATGGTTCAAAAAATATTAATGTAAATATAAGATTAATTTCATCAACATCAAAAAATTTAGACGATT
Source organism: uncultured Pelagibacteraceae bacterium (assembly GCA_902610975.1). Taxonomy (GTDB): domain Bacteria; phylum Pseudomonadota; class Alphaproteobacteria; order Pelagibacterales; family Pelagibacteraceae; genus Pelagilacustribacter. The sequence goes on along the minus strand of CACLXL010000002.1, from coordinate 62,195 downwards.
TGGTAAAAATTAATAAATTTAGAGAGGATTTGTTTCATAGACTAAATGTAATGCCAATCGAACTCACATCTTTAAGTTCTAGAACTGAGGATATTCCTTTATTAATTGAATATTTTAAAAAAAAACTAGCAGATATAAATGGAGTTCAACAACCTAAAATAGATATCAAAAATGACAATTTGTATACATATAACTGGCCAGGAAATGTAAGAGAATTAAGAAATTTAGTAGAGAGAATTACTATACTATCATCAAATGAGTCTAAATCTAACATAAACAAGTTAATCGAAGATATTCTTAACCCATCTTCACCATCCGACTCAAATAGCAATTTAATAGAAAAATCTTTTACATCACCTCTTAAAGAGGCGAGAAAACATTTTGAAAAAGAGTATTTAACTACTCAACTCAAAAAAAATCACGGCAATGTCTCTAAAACAGCTGATTTTATCGGTATGGAACGATCTGCACTACATCGAAAATTAAAAGAGCTCGGGATAAAAGGGATAAATTAAAATGAATATAATAATATGTGGAGCTGGCAAAGTCGGCTTTTCAATTAGCAAACAATTATCTGCTCAAGGTCATTCTGTAACAGTTATCGATCAGTCATCTGAAGACATTAAAAAAATTAATGATACTCAAGACGTTAAAGGAATAGTAGGGAGAGCTACGTTACCTACGGTTTTAGAAAATGCTGGAGCAGAAAAAGCAGATATGATTATAGCAGTTACAAGAAATGACGAAACTAATATGATAGTGTGTCAACTCGCAAGCTCTTTGTTTAATGTTTCAAAGAAAATTGCAAGAATAAGAACTAAAGATTTTCTTGAAGGAAAATGGGGAAAACTTTTCAATAAATCTAATATTCCTATTGATGTAATTATTTCGCCAGAAATTGAAGTAGCGAGGTCTCTTTATAGAAGGTTAGAGGCCCCAGGTGCTTTAGATAATGTTCCTTTCGGAAATAATAAGGTTAAAATGTTAGAAATATCTATTGAAAAAAATTGTCCAATTAAAAATATTCCTCTTAAAAAATTAACAGAAAAATTTCCAGATTTTAAAGCAAATATTGTAGGTGCATTAAGAAAAGATAAATTTATTTATTTAAAAAAAAATGATCAAATACTTGAAGATGACAATGTTTATGTTGTGGTTAGCAGTGATCAACTTAATCCAATACTAAAGGCATTTGGTCATGAAGAAAAAATTTCAAAAAATGTACTAATTATCGGAGGGGGCAATATAGGTTTAAATTTAGCAAAAATGCTTGAAGAAAATTTTAATGATTTAAGAATTAAAATAATTGAAAAAGATAAAAAACGAGCAGAAGAGATAGCAAATGAATTATCATCCTCAATAGTTATTAATGGTGATGCACTAGATGAGGAAATTTTAAAAGAGGCAAACCTTGAGGGATCTGAAACTGTTTTGGCTTTAACAAATGATGATGAAAATAATATGATGGCTTGTGTTTTAGCTGAGAAATCAGGGCAAAGGAAAAGGACTATAGCTATAGTTACCAAATCTAATTATAATTTACTTCAGGACTCTCTTAATATCGATGATTTAGTTGATCCAAGAATGACAACTGTTTCAAGAATAATGGAGCATGTACATAAGGGAACCATTGGTACAGTTTATTCAGTATTAGATGGTCAATTTGAATTTATTGAAGCTAAAATTCTAGAAAAGTCTGAGCTATTAAATAAAAAAATAAGAGATTCAAATTTGCCAGAGGATATAAGAATTGGTGCAATTATTAGAAAAGACAAGGTAATTATTCCAAGATCAAATTTTATATTTGAAAAAGACGATTTAATAGTTTTTCTTGCAAAAAGAGAAGAGTTAAAAGCTGTAGAAAATATTTTTAGCCTTGGGTCTATTTAACAATTCTATGAAAATTAAGAGTATAAGTTTCTACCTTGGACTTTTCTGTTTTCCAATTAGTATATTATCTTTTATAAATATTCTTTACTCCTCATATTTTGACTATTTTCTAAGCATAGAATCTTATTTTATAACTCTCGCGATTTCTTTTATATTTGGTTTAGCTTTATATCATTATGGCAAAAAAGCCGATAAAAGAATTGATTTTATAGATCAATTAATATTAATAATTCTTGTATATTTATTAGTAGGATTTTTAATTTGTATTCCATTTTATTTAAGTAATTTTCAGGTAACATTTATCAGTGCTTTATTCGAGTCAGTCTCAGGTTTGACCGGAACAGGATTTTCATCTTTTAAAAATATTAAATATTTAGATCCAACTTTAATTCTATGGAGATCATCTTCCCAATGGATTGGAGGGTTATATTTTTTATATTTCTTAACTTTATTATTTTCTAAAAAGAATTTTGATTATAAAATGACTACATTTACTTATTCAGGAGAAAATAATTTCAAATCTGAAGAAAATATTAGAAATAATTTATTAAAAATATTCATTTTTTATTCTATATTAAGTTTTATTTGTCTTTCATTATTAAATATTTCTGGAGTTAGACTGTTTAATTCTCTAAATTTAACAATGACACTTATTTCTTCCGGTGGGTTTCTCCCTTTGGATAATCTAAATGAAATTATTAAATCAAACTTCCAAAAAATAATTTTATTAATTTTCTTGTTATTATCATATTTAAATTTTTTTATAATCTTTAATATGTTTAATAAAAATATATTTTTAAATCGCCATAAAGAAGATTTTTATCTTATTGTTTTAGTAATTGTTTTTGTAATATTAGTATATTTAAATAATTTAACAGGCTTTGATGCTGCAATAAATGTTGCAAGTAGCCTTGCTAATTCAGGTATAACTTTAGTAAAAACTGATTATAATTTGAGTTTATTTTTTCTTTTTTTAACTATTATAGGCGGTTCAATAATGTCAAATACTTCTGGTATAAAACTTTGTAGGTTTTATATTCTATTAAAAATTACATCAGCAGAAATAATAAGATTAATCAGCCCTAATAGCATTATTAATAAAACAATATTTAGTTCTGAAAATAAAATTACAGACGAGGGAATTAAAATTTCTTTCTTAATATTTATTTCATTTTTCTTGAGTCTATTTATATTATCCTGTTTTTTAGTTTTAGATGAAATTGATTTTGAAAGTTCTTTTAAACTATCTATCTTAGCTTTAACTAACACCGTAAATTCTGAAATGTTTAGTTTACCAAATTTAAATTTTGAAAATATGCTGACATCATCAAAAATAAGCTTAATTATTTTTATGATAATTGGTAAAATTGAGTTAATATCAATCTTTTTAATTTTCAAAAAAATATTTTTTAAGGATTAAATGTCAAAAATTATTATTATTGGAGCAGGAGCTATGGGTACGGCGTTTTCGTTACCTTGTATAGATAACAATCATGATACAAATATTATTGGAACTCACCTCGAAAATGAATTTATTGAAAATTTAAAAAAAAATAAAAATTTACATCCTGGTTTGAATATTCAAATCCCTGAGCAAGTTAAGATTTTTAAAGTTGAAGAATTTGATCAACTTTTAAATTCAAATGTAGATTTAATAGTGTTGGGAATAAGTTCAAAAGGAATAGAATGGGTGTCTGATCAATTAAGTAGATTTTATAAAGATAAAAAAATACCTAATTTACTAATGTTAACTAAAGGTTTAAGCATTTATAAAAATAATTACGAATTATTAGTTGATAAACTAGAAAGATTATTAGTTGATAAAGGTATATCTAATATAAATATTTCAGCAGTAGGTGGGCCATGTTTAGCAACAGGACTTGCCAATAGAGTTCATAGTAGTGTTGTTATAGCAAACAAAGATATTCAAACAGCAAAAAAAATATCTGAAATTTTGAATACTAACTATTATCATACATCATATTCAGATGATTTAAATGGAGTAGAAGTTTCTGCAGCAATTAAAAATATTTTTTCAATGGCTGTAGGTGCAGCCAAAGGTTTATGCGGTAAAGATATCTCTAATGAAGTTAGAGAAAAGAATTATTTAAATACAGCTTCAGCCTTAATAAAACAGTCAATTTTCGAAATGGAGATTTTTGTAGAACATCTTAAAGGAAAAAAGGAGACTGTAAAAGGATTAGCCGGGTTGGGTGATTTATACGTAAGCTCGGGAGGAGGAAGAAATGCAAAAATGGGAGCTTATATCGGAGAGGGTTTAAGATTTTCAGAAGCCAAAAAAACAAAAATGAAAAACGTTACTGTTGAAGGAGCAGATTTAGCAAAAGAGATTGCAAAAAAAGTAAATGAAGATTTTGATGAAAAAAAATTACCTTTAATGCTAAGTATGATAAATGCTATTGTTGAAGATAAAAAACTTGAATTAAATTGGGAGTCTTTTAGATGAAAAAGTTTATTGTTTCAATTGATGCAGGAACAACATCTAATAGATCAATATTATTTGATTTGAAAGGTAAGCCGATTTTTTCTTCCCAAAAAGAATTTACACAATATTTTCCTAAAAGTGGTTGGGTTGAACATAATCCAGATGAAATTTGGAGAACTACAATAAAAACTTTAAAGGATGTGATACAAAAAGCTAAAAGTTTAAAAGGCGAAATTTTAAGCATTGGAATTACCAATCAAAGAGAGACCACGGTTTTATGGGATAAAAAAACAGGAAAACCTGTTTACAAAGCTATTGTTTGGCAAGATAGAAGAACTGAAGATTTTTGTAAAAAGTTGAGAAAGCAAAATAAAGATACAATGGTTTTTAATAAAACTGGCCTCTTAATTGATTCATATTTTTCAGGTACAAAAATCAAATGGATTTTAGATAATGCCCCGAAAGCAAGGCAGTTAATGAATAAGAAACAGTTGCTATTTGGAACGATTGATACCTTTTTAATTTGGAGACTTACTAAAGGAAAAGTTCATGCAACGGATGCAACAAATGCAAGTAGAACAATGATATATAATATTTCCTCAAATAGATGGGATGATGCAATATTAAATCTACTTAATATAAAAAAACATATTTTGCCAGAAGTAAAAGATTGTGCAGATGATTATGGAAAAACTCACTCTTCATTAACTGGTAAATCAATTCCAATTAACGGAGTAGTAGGAGATCAACAGTCAGCAACCATTGGTCAATGCTGTTTTGAGCCAGGTTCTTTGAAAAGTACTTACGGAACTGGAGCTTTTGTACTATTAAATACTGGCTCTAAAAAAATTTACTCAAAAAATCGACTGTTAACGACAATTGCTTATAGAATTAACGGAAAGACAACATACGCAATGGAGGGGTCTATTTTTATAGCTGGTGCTGGTGTTCAATGGTTAAGAGATAGAATGAAATTTTTTAAGAAAGCACCTGAAACAGAAAAAATAGTCAAATCACTTCAAAACAACAATGATATTTATTTAGTTCCAGCATTCACTGGATTAGGAGCTCCGTATTGGAACGCTAACGCTAGAGGAGTTTTAAGCGGCATTACTAGAGATACTAGTCCTAAAGAAATAGTCAGAGCCACGATCGAGGCAGTTGCTTATCAAACTCACGATCTTTTTGAAGCTATGAAACATGACGGTTTAAGACCTAAAATTGTAAAAGTTGATGGTGGGATGGTAATGAATAATTGGTTTTCACAATTTTTATCTGACATAGTGAATGTAAAAGTATTAAGACCTAAAGTTCAAGAAACTACTGCTTTAGGTGCAGCTTTTATGGCTGGTTTGTACATAGGGATATACAAATCATTAAAAGATATTTCTAAAAACTGGAACTTAGATAAAAAATTTTCACCAAAAATGAAAAATAAACCTAGAACAATTCTTATTAAGGGCTGGGAAAAAGCTGTCAAAAGAGCTTTAATAAATTAACACAATTGAGAGTTGTATTTTTTAAAAGTTTCTACACTGTACTTTTCACATTTATTTTGGTTGAATACGTAAACTTATAACAACAACAACGAGGGAAATAATCTATGTTTAAAACATTGAAGAGTATTTTAGCTGTTGCTGTTTCAATTTCTCTATTAACTATTTCAAACGCTGTAGCTGACGGACACGGAGCTGCAATTAAGAAATGGTCAAATGGTGAGTTTAGTCTTTCAACAATTTCTGCAAAAGAAAGAGAGAAAGAACTTAATTGGTTCCATGATGCTGCAAAGCCATTCAAAGGAATGGAAATAAATGTATTGTCAGAAACCATTCCAACTCACGAATATGAGTCAAAAGTTTTAACAAAAGCTTTTGGAGAGATAACTGGAATCAAAGTTAATCACCAGTTACTTGGAGAAGGAGAAGTAGTACAAGCAGTGCAAACTCAAATGCAAACTGGAAGAAACTTGTATGATGCCTATATCAATGACTCTGATTTGATCGGTACACACTCAAGACTTCAGTTAGCTGTAAACTTAACAAAGTGGATGAAAGGTGAAGGTAAAGATGTAACTTTACCAACATTAGATATCGATGATTTCATCGGTAAATCATTTACTACAGGTCCAGATGGTGATTTATATCAATTACCTGACCAACAATTTGCTAACCTTTACTGGTTTAGAAAAGATTGGTTTGACAGACCTGAAATCAAAAAAGGTTTCAAAGCTAAATACGGATACGATCTAGGTGTGCCAGTAAACTGGTCTGCTTACGAAGATATCGCTGAATACTTTACAAAAGATGTAAAGAATATTGACGGTGTTAGAGTATACGGTCACATGGACTACGGTAAGAGAGCTCCAGACTTAGGATGGAGAATGACTGACGCGTGGTTATCAATGGCTGGTGCAGGTTCAGTTGGTAAACCTAACGGAGTACCAGTAGATGAGTGGGGAATAAGAATGGAAAAAGGTTCTTGTAACCCAGTTGGTGCTGACGTAGCAAGAGGTGGGGCTGCAAATGGTCCTGCTGCCGTATATGCAATCAGAAAATGGGACGAGTGGTTAAGAGCTTATGCACCTCCAGGTGCTGCAGCGATGGACTTCTATCAGTCTCTGCCAGCTTTATCATCAGGAAACGTTGCTCAGCAAATTTTCTGGTATACAGCTTTCACGGCATCAATGGTTGCTCCAAAGAGCACTGGAAACAAAACAGTTGATGATAACGGTAATCCTCTATGGAGAATGGGACCATCACCAAAAGGTCCTTACTGGGATGAAGGTATGAAGCTTGGTTATCAAGATGCTGGATCATGGACTTTATTTAAGTCTACTCCAGTTGACAGAAGAAAAGCTGCATGGTTATACGCTCAGTTCGTAGTATCAAAAACTGTTGATCTTAAGAAAAGTGATGTTGGTTTAACTATCATTAGAGATAGTACAATCAACCACAAACACTTTACTAAAAGAGCTCCAAAACTTGGAGGACTTGTAGAATTCTACAGATCTAAAAACAGAGTATTGTGGTCACCGACAGGCATCAATGTTCCGGATTATCCGAAACTTGCACAAATCTGGTGGCAACAAATTGGAGATGTAAATTCGGGTGCGTTTACTCCACAACAAGCTATGGATCGTCTTGCAGAAGAGATGAACTTAGTTATGTCTCGTATGGAAGCTGCTGATAAAGCAAACAATACATACGGTGGATGTGGTCCAAGATTAGCTAAACCGAAAGGTGCTGATTATTGGTTGAAACAACCAGGATCACCAAAAGCTAAACGAAATGAAAAACCTAAAGGTAAAACAGTTCCATTCGAAAGAGCTTGGAAGTAATTTAGGTTTAATCTAAATTTAAAGGGGGCTTAACGGCCCCCTTTTTTTAAAACAGATTTCAAAAAAATATGAGCTTAGAATTAAAAAACGTAGAAAAAAAAATAGGGTTAGATACTCATATTTATCCAACAAATTTAAAATTAGAAAAAAATACAATTAATATTCTCTTAGGGTCAACTTTAGCCGGAAAGACGACTTTAATGCAAATTATGGCTGGTCTTGATAATCCAACATCAGGAGAAATTTGGTTTAATAATGAAAATGTTACTGGAACGAAAGTTCAAAAAAGAAATGTCTCAATGGTTTACCAGCAATTTATTAATTATCCTAATTTCACAGTTTATGACAATATTGCATCTCCATTAAAAATTACTGGAGTAAGTTCAGATGAAACAAAACAAAGAGTTGGTAAAGTTGCAGAATTACTAAAACTCTCTGGAATGTTGAATAAAAAACCAAATGAGCTTTCTGGAGGACAACAACAAAGAACTGCTTTAGCAAGGGCACTTGTAAAAGACTCAGACTTAATTCTTCTAGATGAACCACTTGCAAACTTGGATTTTAAATTAAGAGAAGAATTAAGAGAAGAATTACCAAAATTATTTGAAAATAGAGATTGTATTGTAGTTTATGCTACCACAGAACCCTCTGAAGCTTTACTCTTAGGCGGTAATACTGCAACGTTACAGGAAGGTAAGATTATTCAATATGGAAAAACTTTAGATACTTATAATAAACCTAACTCTTTAGTTTCAGCTCAGGTCTTTAGTGATCCACCAATGAATATTGCTAAAATAAAAAAATCAGGAGACCAGTGTTCATTTTTACAAAATGACATTCAATGGAGGACTAAATTAAATATCAAAGATGGTGAATATAAAGTAGGTATTAGACCCCATAATATTACTACGTATAAAGAGGGCAACAATACACTTGAGATAAAAGGTAAAGTTTTAATTTCTGAAATTAGTGGCTCTGAGAGCTTAATCCACTTTACAAACGGAAATTTGAATTGGGTTTCTTTGTCTAACGGTGTTTTTCAAAAAAACGTTGGCGATGAGATGAATCTATACATGAATACAGATGAATTTGTTTATTTTGATCAAAATGAAAGGTTAGTATCTAATGGCTAAAGTTACATTGAAAGGTTTAAGCCATAGTTATTTAAAAACTCAGTCTTCAGATGCTGACTGGGCAATTAGAGGAGTAGATATTGATTGGAATGATGGTGGCGCTTATGCTTTATTAGGCCCTTCAGGTTGTGGAAAGACAACATTGTTAAATATTATTTCTGGATTAATTACACCAACTAAAGGCGATATATTATTTGATGATAAAGTTATTTCAGGGTTGAATCCTGTAGAGAGAAATATCGCACAGATTTTTCAGTTCCCGGTTATTTATGACACGATGACAGTGTATGATAATTTAGCTTTTCCTTTAAGAAATAGAAAAATTCCAGAGGAAGAAATCAAAGTAAAGGTTCATGAGATAGCTGAAATGTTGGAACTATCTTCAACATTAAACAATAGAGCCTCTGGTCTAACTGCAGATGGTAAACAAAAAATTTCACTAGGGCGCGGATTGGTAAGATCAGATGTAAATGCTATTATGTTTGATGAACCATTAACAGTAATCGATCCACATCTGAAATGGATTTTAAGATCTAAACTTAAAGAACTTCATCAAAAGATTAATAGAACAATGATCTATGTAACACACGATCAAACAGAGGCTTTAACATTTGCTGATCAAGTAGTTGTAATGCATGAAGGTCAAATTGTTCAAACAGGAACACCAGTAGATTTGTTTGAAAAACCAAAGCATACATTTGTTGGATATTTTATTGGTTCACCAGGCATGAATGTTTTGCCTTGTCAAATTAAAGGAAATGATGTGATCGTTAATGGAAAAAAAATAGAAACTCACCAAAAAATTAAAAAAAGTAATTTTAACAAGACAGAAGTTGGTGTTAGACCTGAATTTATATCCTTTAGCAATGAAGGAATTCCAGTTAAAGTTTTATCGGTAAGCAATACTGGTAGACATAAAATTGTAGATACTGAAAGTGAAACCGGAAAAATTAAAATTATTGCAAAATCTAATGAAGATATTCCATCAGGATCTGCATTTTTGAAATTTAAAAAAGAATATACTTATACATATGGAGATAGTTGGATAATTGAATGAATAAAACAGTAAATCAAAAAGCATGGTTCTTTGTAATACCAGTATTTGTACTGGTAGCTTTCAATGCCATTATCCCATTAATGACAGTAGTAAACTATGCTTTCCAGGAAACTTTCGGGAATAATGTTTTTATGTGGGAAGGCACAAGATGGTTTAAACAAATCATGTTATCTGAAAGATTTCACGCATCACTTGGTAGACAATTTTTATTTACATTTATAATTTTATTCATTCAAATTCCATTAGGAATAGCTATTGCTCTTACTATGCCTAAAGAGGGAATAGGAGTACCTGTTTGTTTAGTTTTAATGTCCATGCCACTTTTAATTCCATGGAACGTTGTAGGAGCTATGTGGAATATTTTTGCGTTACCAGATATTGGTTTCTTAGGTCATTCACTTAATGCTTTGGGGTTTGATTATAACTTTACTCAACAAATTGGTGATGCTTGGTTCACAACTATTCTAATGGATGTATGGCATTGGACATCTTTAGTAGTTTTATTGTCTTATGCAGGATTAAGATCTATTCAACCTGCTTACTATCAAGCAGCAGAAATTGATGGGGCTAGTCGATGGGCAATTTTTACGAAAATTGAATTACCTAAAATGAAAAAAGTATTAACGATTGCAATACTTTTAAGATTCATGGACAGTTTCATGATTTATACAGAGCCATTTGTTTTAACTGGTGGCGGCCCAGGTAATGCTACTGCATTTTTATCTATAGACTTAGTTAAAATGGCATTAGGACAGTTTGATTTAGGACCGGCTGCAGCAATGTCGTTGATATACTTCTTTATAGTGCTTTTAGTTTGTTGGGTATTCTACACATTAATGATGAGAAATGAGGAGAAATCATGAAGAAAGCTAAGTGGGTAGTTCCTACAATTTATATTATTTTCTTGATGCTTCCAATTTATTGGTTGCTCAATATGTCATTTAAAACGACAACTGAGATTATAAACACTTACACATTATGGCCTCAAGAATTTACATTAGATAATTACAAAAAAATTTTTACCGACAGTACTTGGTATACTGGATATCTTAATTCTATTTATTACGTAGTGATGAACACCGTGATTTCAGTCGCAGCTGCACTACCAGCAGCTTATGCTTTCTCTAGATATAAATTTTTAGGAGATAAACATTTATTTTTCTGGCTATTAACTAACAGAATGGCCCCACCAGCAGTATTTGCTTTGCCATTTTTTCAATTTTATTCATCAGTAAACTTGTTTGATACTCATGTCGCTGTAGCTTTATCACATTGTTTGTTTAATATTCCTTTGGCAGTTTGGATTTTAGAAGGATTTATGTCTTCTGTACCAAAAGAACTAGATGAAACAGCTTATGTTGATGGTTATTCTTTTTGGAGATTTTTCTTCAAGATATTTATTCCAACAATTACTGCAGGTATAGGTATTACAATGTTTTTCTGTTTCATGTTTTCTTGGGTTGAATTATTATTAGCAAAAACACTAACTGCGGTGGCAGCAAAACCGATCGCTGCAACAATGACAAGAACCGCCAGTACATCAGGATATGAATTAGGACTACTTGCTGCTGCAGGAAGTTTGACAATTATTCCGGGTGCTATCGTAATTTATTTTGTAAGAAACTATATAGCTAAAGGATTTGCATTAGGAAGAGTATGATGATGTTTAACGTTTTAAATGCTGCAACATGGGGTGACATGGCTAAAGAAAAAGAAAAAAGCTTTTTCGACTTCGAATTTATTACTTGGATGGCATGGACCTGGCAGACAGCTGCATTTTTTATATTCATAGCTTTATGTTTAACAGCAATGGTTATCTGGGAAAAAAAATCACCAGGAGGTAACCCAAGAAAGGGAATTTTGGGATTAGATACAACTAGAGGCGATAGATTATTTATTTCATTACTAGGCAGTGCATTCATTCATTTATTTTGGTTAGCTCTAGTTGGAAGTGTATTGTGGATTGCAACAATAATTTGCATTGGCTATGCAGTTGTTGTATTTAGATACGTCTAAATATTATTCATTAAAGGAGATTAAATGGTTAAAGTTGGCATTAATGGTTTTGGTAGAATAGGTAGATTAATTTTAAGAGCTATTTTAGAAAATTACAAAAATAAAATTCAAGTTGTTGCAATCAATGATTTAGGGTCAATAGAAACTAATGCGCACTTAATTAAATACGATAGTACTCATGGTATCATTAATGAAGACATTCTAACTTCAAAAGACGGGTTTAAAATCGGCAACCAAGAAATAAAAGTTTTTGCAGAAATGGATCCAGCTAATATCTCCTGGGGGAAAGTAGGTGCTGACGTAGTTTTTGAATGCACTGGTATATTTTTAGACAAGTCATCAGCAGAAAAACATATAAAAGGTGGAGCAAAAAAAGTAATAATTTCTGCTCCTGGTAAAGAAGTAGATTTTACAATCGTTCAAGGCGTTAATAGCAAGGAGTTAAAAAAAGAGCATAATATTATATCCAATGGCTCGTGCACGACAAATTGTTTAGCTCCTGTTGCAATGGTTTTAGAAAAAACTTTTGGAATAAGCTATGGTTATATGACTACAATCCATAGTTATACAGGTGATCAAAAATTGCTAGATACATTACATAAAGATTTAAGAAGAGCTCGTTCTACAGAAGGAGCAATGATACCTACTTCAACAGGAGCCGCCAAAGCAATGAGTTTAGTTCTGCCGAGTTTAAAAGGAAAGTTAGATGGAACAGCTATAAGAGTTCCTACACCAAATGTTTCATTAATTGATCTAACATTAGTTACCGATAAAGAAGCAACACCTCAAAGTATTAATGAAGCTATGACAAAAGCAGCGAGAGGTGAATTAAAAGGAATTTTAGATATAAACCAAAAACCTCTTGTATCAAAAGATTTTAATCATAACCCTCATAGTTCGATTTTTGATGTAACCCAAACTCAAGTAATAAAAGGAAAATTTAGTCGAGTGCTTTCATGGTACGATAATGAATGGGGTTTCTCTAACAGAATGTGTGATACTTCACTACAAATAGCCGGTTTAATTTAGTTATTTGATTTTTCAGCTTCCTCAATTAATTTTAAGGTATTTTTTGGAATATCAGAATTATCGGTTTTAGCATTTGAAACGCTAGAAACCTTTTTAGTTTTATTCCTTTTCAAATTTTGAAGATCATCTACTGCTGAGAGAATTTCATCAATACTATAATTGTCTTCCATTAGGAACCAACTTTATAAAGTCTCACCATGTTAGTCATACCTGCCTTTCCAAAAGGTAAACCAGCAGTTATAACTACAAAATCATTCTTTTTAATAAATCTTAGTTTTTTAATAATTTCTTTAGAAATAGACATCATATCTTTCCATCCATTTGCATCTCTACTATTTATAGATTGAACACCCCAAAGTAATGACACTTGTCTACTTACATTTATATTTGGAGAAATAGTTACTATTTTTGCTGCTGGACGCATAGCAGAAACAAGTTTCGCAGATTTTCCAGAATTAGAAAAAACAATTATAGCTTTAACGTCCGGGTTATAAGCCATATCTTTGACAGAGAGGAGAATAGATTTAACCGGATCTTTGTTTGTAATGATAGAATTTTTAAAATCTTCAATATGTTCTCTCTTATATTTTTCTGTAGATAGAATTGTCTGTGTCATAGTTGAGACAGCTTGAGTTGGAAATTTGCCAACGGCAGCTTCGGCAGACAACATTACGGTATCTGCGCCTTGAAATATCGCTGTCGCAATATCGTTTATTTCTGCTCTGGTTGCAGTGTTATTTTCAATCATACTTTCTAACATCTGTGTGGCGACAATTACTGATTTAGAAAATTGAGAACATTTTTTTATAAGACTTAATTGAACTTTTGGTACTTCGCTATGACCAATATCAATTGCCAAATCTCCTCGTGCAATCATTATTGAGTCAGTATATTGAATAATCTTTTTAATATTTTTTAACGCATGTTTATTTTCTATTTTAGAAATTATGCCCATATCTTTTTTAATTAATTTTCTTGTCTCAAGAATCAACTTTTCATTTTGTAAATAAGAAAGGGCAATCCAATTACATCCAAGTTTAATTGCAGTTTTAATATCCTTCTTATCTTTTACAGTAAGTTTATTGAAAGTTATATCTAAATTTGGAACATGAAAACTTTTATTACTTTTAATTATACAATTTTGACTTCGACACTTTGTTATTACAGAATTTCCTTTTTTTCCAATTACAGAGAATAAATACTTTCCATCATCAATTAAAATTTTATTACCTTTTTTTAATTTTTTTATAATTTTTGGATAAGGAAAAGTTACTCTTTGTGAGTCTCCAGGTATTTTTTTATTATCAAATACAAATTTTTGATTAAAACTAATTTTTTGACTTTCATCTTTAACTTTACCTATTCTCAACTTTACGCCTTGTAGGTCTGCTATCAAAGATAATTTTTTTACATTTTTTTTCTCTACTTTTCTTATCCGTGAAATTATTTTTTTAATCCCATTTGTGTTATGACTAAAATTTATTCTAAATGCATCAACACCGAGATCTACAAGCTTTTTTAACTTATTTTCGCTATAAATTGCTGGGCCTAAAGTAGCTATAATTTTTGCTTTTTTTTCCATTAAGAGATTTTTATGTTATAACACCACTTCTCTTAAAAAAGAATATTAAAGAAAAAATAATTTAAATGAGTAATAAAAAAATAGGAATTTTAACTAGTGGAGGTGATTGCGGAGGCCTTAATGCTGCTATTAGATCAATTTTTTTTAGAGCAAAAAATAAATACAAAATGGATGTATACGGAATAAGAGATGGTACTGCTGGCCTAATCAAACGTCCATTAGATGTTATACAACTAACTCATAAAACTTTTGGAGGATATTTATTAAGACAAGGTGGAACTTTTTTAGGATCTACTAATAAAGGCAATCCTTTTAAAATTCCTACAGGTAACGGTAAACATGTCGATAAATCAAAAGAAATTATAGAGGGATATCATTCAATGAAACTTGATGGCTTAATAATTATCGGCGGAGATGGTAGTATGCAAATTTTAAAAAAATTAGCTAAAGATGGTGATATGAAAATAGTAGCTATTCCAAAGACAATAGATAACGATGTAGGCGCAACCGAAAGTTCAATAGGTTTTCATACAGCGGTAGATGTTGCAACTCAAGCATTGGATAATTTACAATCTACAGCAGCTAGCCATAGAAGATCTATGATACTTGAGGTTATGGGTCGTGATGCAGGACATATCGCACTTAATGCGGGTATAGCAGGAGGGGCAGATATTATTTTAATTCCTGAAATAAATTATTCGATAAATGGAATTATTAATAAACTTAATTCAATGAAAAAAAATGATATTCAACATTCATTAATTGTAGTTGCTGAAGCAGTTAAAAAAGAAGATGGTTCAAGAGTGGTTCATAAATATATGGATGGTGAACAAAGACTTGGCGGTATCGGAGATTATATAGCTCAGGAATTGATGAAGAAAACAGATGTTGAATGTAGAGTAACATCACTTGGTCACGTTCAAAGAGGAGCTCCCCCAACAGCAAGTGACAGAATACTAGCTAGTGCTTTTGGAGTTTATGCTGTAGATTTATTAAACCAAAAAAAATTTGATCGAATGGTTGCATGGAGAGACAGAAGAGTGGTTGATGTACCTATTGATGAAGGCATCAAAACATATAAAAATGTCGAAAGAAAAGACTCTTTAGTTGAAACAGCCCTTTCATTAGGAATTTATTTAGGAGACGATATTTAATGAAAGATAAAAATTCAAATCTAATAGCTAATAGACTTGTGAATGCATTCCTTAAAAATAAAATTATAAATCCTATTTCAAGTAAATATACAAAAAAACTTTCGAATGCTGATAAATTTAGGAAATTATGTGAGAGTAAAATTCAAAAACCAATTGTAGGATTTAAAGCAGGTGGGACAGGGATACCTGTTATAAAAAAACTAAAAGAAAAAGAACCTTTCTACGCTTCTGTCTACAAACATAACGTATTGAAAAATAATAAATCTGTAAAAATAAATAAATATACTTTAGGCATTGAACTTGAAGTTTGTTATCTCCTAAAAAAAAGTTTTTTCAATTTTAAAAAAAAAATATCAATTAACAATATGAAAAGATTTATAAATTATATTGCACCGTGTATTGAGGTGGTTGGCTATAGACAAAAGAAAAAAGGTATAAAGAGTTTTGGAGACCTATGTTCTGATTTTGGCGCTAATATAAAATTTATCATAGGTCCAAAAAAAAAATTTAGAAATAATAACGTTAGAAACCTTAAAACTAATATTTCTAATTCAAAGATAAATCAATCCGTAAATGGAAATACCAATACAGTTTATATAAATCCAATGAATTCTTTGTTATTTGTTTTAAAAAAACTTCAAAAAGATAAAGTAAAACATGATAAAGATTTTTACGTTTTTACTGGCTCATCAGTAGGAGTTGTCCCAATTTTAAGCAAAGGCATCTACAAGGGAAAAATTGAAAAGTTGGGATTTGTTAAAACTAAAATTAATTAGACAACAAGTAGCCTCCAACTACTAAAATAACAATTCCAGAGATAAACTTAATATTCCTTAGAAACGATTGTCTTTTTTCACTTTGAAATTTTCTTTTGGATAGAAAATAGATATTAGTTTCAGATTTATTTCTGAACTTGGGTCTTAATGGCGATGGAATTGATTTGTTCTCAATATTCTTGAATTTTTTTGGATTGATTTGCAACATGAATCTATTAACTCTATTTTACTGAAGTTATCAACATATTATACCCACTAAGAGTGCGTCAATTATGCAAATGATAATCATTCTCAATATATTGTAAATGATAATCATTATCAATAAACGAGGGAAGTAATGAGAAAAACAATAATAATCAGCTATCTATTTTTAGTTGCATTTGCAGGAAGTCTTTTTGCTAATGAGATAAATATATTTAGCGCAAGGCATTATGACTCTGATGTTCAACTTTATGAAAAGTTTACTTCTAAAACAGGAATTAAAGTAAACGTTGTATCAGGAAAGTCAGGTGCTTTAGAAAAAAGGATAATTGAAGAGGGAGCTGATAGCCAAGCAGATCTATATATAACAGCAGACGCTGGGAGATTAGGTGCTTTTGAAGCTAATCTTCAAGGGGGACTTACTAGTGCAGCTATTAAATCTGCTGTACCAAGTAACTTCAGAACATCAAAATGGACTGGTATAGCTAAGAGAGCAAGGATTGTATATTTTGCTCCAGAAAGAGTAAGTGGTGCAGAATTGGCTGGTTTAACTTATGAGAGTTTAGCTGATCCTAAATGGAAAGGCAGACTAGTAATAAGAGCCTCAAACAATATCTATAATCAATCACTTGTAGCTTCATTAATTAAAAACAATGGAAAAGGTAAAATAGCTGATTGGTCAAAAGGTATGGTTTCAAATATGGCTAGATCTCCAAAGGGAAATGATAGAGCTCAGATACTTGCTGTTGCAGCAGGAGAAGCAGATATAGCTGTAGCTAACACTTATTATTTAGCACTTATGCTCTCTGGAAAAAAAGGACCAGAACAGCAAGCTGCTGCTAAAAAAGTAAAACCTTTCTTTCCTAATCAAGATGGAAGAGGAACTCATATGAATATTAGCGGTGCAGGACTTGTAAAGGGTGCGCCAAATAAAGCTAATGCAATTAAGTTAGTTGAGTTCCTATTAAGCGAAGAAGCTCAAAATCATATTGTAAATAATACTTTTGAATATCCAATGATAAAAGGTGTGTCTCCACATCCACTTGTAGTAAATATGGGATTAGATTTTAAACAGGATCTAAAAACAAAAGTTGTAAATTACGGAAAAAGACAAGCAGATGCTTTAGAAGTAATGACAGCAGCAGGCTGGAAGTAGTAGCTAATTATATGGAGCGAACAATTAAAAAAGAAATTAACTTGAATAGGTTTAACACAGGTTGTTCGCCTTGTATGTCAGAAGCCAAAAAAATGGAACAGAAATTCTCAAATAGAAAGATTTCTGAAATTAAAATTGAGGAAGTAAAAGTGATTGTATCTTCAATGTTTAAGAATGACAAAGTATAACGTATGGTTTTTTGGATCACTGGTTGTGGCCTCAGTGGTTGCCATGCCTATTATTACTGTTTTTTTTAGCTTTTTTAGCGAGACAAGCAATTATTTTTACGTTTTAAAAGAAACTTTTTTACTTGATTATATTTTTAATTCAATAACAATTTTATTATTTGTAATATTTTTTACTTTTATTCTTGGAATTTTTTCAGCATATTTTGTATCTTTTTATGATTTTCCTTTATCCAAATTTTTTAGTTGGGCATTAATCTTATCATTCGCAGTTCCAGGTTATATTTATGCTTTTTCAATAATTGCCTTTTTTGAAAATTACGGTACTGCTTTTTCATTATTAACATTTCTATTTGGTGAAAATAATTATAATACCATTATTCCAAAAATAGATGGATTAATTGGAGCCATAATATCTATATCGTTTTCTTTGTTTCCGTATGTTTATGTATTAACAAGAGCATCATTTTATTATCAATCAAATAATTATATTGAGGTAGGAAAAAATCTTGGTCTTTCTACAAAGGAAACTTTTTTAAGAATAGTTTTACCCTCTGCAAGACCAGCAATCATTGCAGGTTTAGCTCTAGTATCAATGGAGTGTTTATCAGATTTTGGTACTGTATCTTTTTTTAGTGTTAATACATTAACCACTGGAATTTATAATTCTTGGTTATCTTTTGATGACCTAAATACGGCTAATCAGATATCTTTTATATTGCTAATCTTCATTCTTTTACTTTTTTCGATAGAAATTTACTCAAGAAAGGAAGCAAGATAT
Source organism: uncultured Pelagibacteraceae bacterium (assembly GCA_902610975.1). Taxonomy (GTDB): domain Bacteria; phylum Pseudomonadota; class Alphaproteobacteria; order Pelagibacterales; family Pelagibacteraceae; genus Pelagilacustribacter. The sequence continues at coordinate 43,452 of CACLXL010000002.1, read as the reverse complement.
CATCAGCCAGGCAGAGGGTTTAAACCAATTACAAAAATCAAATTAACTGGAAGAAAGTCTGTATTTCCAATTATTATTTGTTCATTAATTTTATTATTGAGTTTTATTTTTCCAGTTTCCCAGATGATTTATTGGACAATAAAATTTCCTAAATATTTTCAAGATATCAATATATTAAAAATTAATTTGAATACTTTAATGCTAGTAGGTTTAGCTAGTGTAATAATTGTAATTATTTCCCTATTTATCAATTATGGAAGTAGAATATCAAAAAGTAAAATTTTGAACTATATTACAACTTTTTCAATTTCTGGGTACGCGATACCAGGAGTTATTTTAGCAGTTGCTTTTATTACATTCTTTTCAAATTTAAGTGATTTTTTTACAAATAATTTTGATTTTAAAAGTTCTAAGAGCTTATTCATCGGATCTATTTTTGGATTATTGTTGGCATATTTTATAAGGTTTTTTTCTTTATCCTTCAATGGAATTAAATCAAGTTATGAAAAAATAAATAATTCCATTGATGAAAGTGCTTATCTTCTTGGTTATTCTAAGATTAATACATTTTTAAAAATTCATGTTCCTTATCTAAGTACAAATATAATTTTGATAATTTTATTGATTTCTCTAGAGGTAATTAAAGAATTGCCCATGACAATGATTTTGAGGCCTTTTAATTTCGAAACATTTGCTACTCAGGCTTATATATATGCATCCCAAGATTTACTTGAAGCGGCTGCATTACCATCTCTTTTTTTAATATTTTGGTCTACAATTTTGATACTTCTGTCATCTAGATATATACTTTCAAAAAAAAATTAATATAATCATTTTAATGACTAGTAATTTTTTTGAGATTCAAAATGGTAATTTTACTGCAAGTGAAAAAAATAAAGTAAATAATGTAAATTTAGTAATAGAAAAACAGGGTGAGATTATTTCTTTGCTGGGACCTTCAGGAATAGGTAAAACCACTGTTCTAAGAACGATCGCCGGTTTACAAAAACTTAGCAGAGGCAAGATAAAACTTAGAGATACAATCTTAGCCTCTGACGAAATTCATATTGAGCCAGAAAAAAGAAATGTAGCTCTTTCTTTTCAAGATAATTCTCTTTTTCCAAATTATAAAGTAATTGACAACATAAATTTTGGAGAAAAAAGATCTAATGGCCATGGATCGAATATAGACGTTAGAGAAATAATTAAATTACTAAGAATTGAACCTATATTAGAAAAATATCCCCATCAAATTAGTGCAGGGGAAGCACAACGAGTCTCATTAGCTAGATCTTTAATTTCTAAGCCTGATTTATTATTATTAGATGAACCATTCTCAAATATAGATCAAAGTCTTAAGGAAGAAATTCAGGTTTCTGTTAAAAAACTTTTAAAAAGAATAAATTTAACAACCATTATAGTAACACATGATTCGTACGAAGCTTTTTCGATGGCTGATAAATGTGGAATTATTTTAGACCAAGAACTTAAACAGTACGACGTGCCATATAATGTACATCATGAGCCAAATTCAATTGATGTTGCGAATTTTTTAAACAAAGGGATTTTTATCGACGTACATGTTGTGGATAGTGAGTGTGCAGTTCATAGGCTTAAACATGATGAATTAGGTGAAATCAGGGGAAAGCTCTCAAATAATTTTCCATCAGGCTCTAAAGTAAAACTTCTTTTGCAACCAGAGGACTTAATTCATGACGATCAAAGTGAATTAAAATTGGAAGTGGTTGATAGAAAATTTAGAGGAACAAATTTTATATACACTTTGAGAACAAAAAAAGGCGAGCATTTACCGGTATTTGTTCACTCTCATCACATTCATCAACACGAGAAGTCAGAACAATTTGGTGTAAAGTCTCCGATTTATATTGACCATCTAGTATGTTTTTAAGTAAATATAATAATATTTGGCGCCCTTAGCTCAGCTGGATAGAGCATCGGTTTTCTAAACCGAGGGTCGTAGGTTCGAATCCTTCAGGGCGCGCCAATCAATATTATGATTAAAAACATTCTTATTACTGGAGGTGCTGGCTACATAGGTTCTCATATTTCAGAAGTTTTAATTAAAAATAAAAAAAAAATTTTTATAGCAGATAATTTATCTACAGGTTATAGAAGACTCATTAATAAAAAAGCTAAATTTTTTAAAGTAGATATTCTAAAAAATAAAAAAATTAGAGAAATAATCTTAAAAAATGAAATAGACTCCGTCATTCATTTAGCTGCAAATTTAATAATTGGGGAAGGTGAAAAATATCCAAAAAAATATTTTAAAAATAACGTTTCAGGAACTCAAAACTTATTAAAAGCATGTGAAAATACAGGAGTGAAAAACTTAGTCTTTTCCTCAACAGCAGCTGTTTACAAAGATGGTCAATATAAAGTACATGAAAATTCTGTTATTAAGCCAAAAAGTGTTTACGGGAAAACAAAAATTAAAGCTGAAAAAATTATTAAACAATTTTGTAAAAAAAATAACATTAATTACTGCATTCTCAGATATTTTAACATCGCAGGTTCAAGCCCTTCTGGAAAAATTGGATTAATAAATAAAAGCGACCATTTATTCAAAAATTTTTCGAGAGAAATTATTAAAAAAAGGCCTATTCTAAAAATTTATGGAGATAATTACGATACAAAAGATGGATCTTGTATACGAGACTTTATTCATGTTTCTGACATAGCAGAAATTCATTACAAAGTTTTGGAAAAGATTAATAAATTAAATAATTCTAAAACACTTAACTGCGGATACAACAAAGGTATTTCAGTTCTTGAGGTTGCAAAAACATTTAAAAAACAAACTTCAAAAAAGGTAGAAATCTGGGTTTCAAAAAGAAGAAAAGGCGATTTGGTTAAAATTATTGCTTCAAATAGTAAGTTAAAAAATTTTATTAAATGGAAACCAAAATTTAATAACTTAAATACAATAGTTAAAAGCTGCATAAATTGGGAAAAAAGACAGTAATGCCATCGAGTCTACAAAACTCTTTTAGTGAATTTTGTAATAATAATAAATTTGAGATAAATAAAAAACAAACAGAAATATTGGACAGTATAGAAAAATTCATTTTTCCAAGAAATAAATTACTTAATTTTTTTTCAAAAAAAGCAGATCTCACTTGTTTCTATCTTTACGGAAGTGTTGGAGTTGGTAAAACAATGTTAGCTAATTTTGTATATGACAAAGTAAATTTGAAAAAAACTCAATTTCATTTTAACGAATTTATGATTAATTTTCATGATTTTAGACATCAAAAAAAAGATGATAATACTATCTCTGAATTTGTTAAAAATCTTAAAAATAAATATGATTTTATATATTTAGACGAATTTCAAGTTACAAATATAGTTGATGCTATGATACTAGGAAAATTATTTGAGAATATTTTTTTAAATAATATCAAAATTCTAATTACAACAAATACTAGATTAGTTGATTTATATAAAGACGGTCTACAAAGAGAGCAATTTATCCCTTTTATTAGTTTAATCGAAAAAAAATCGATGCAAAAAGAACTGATTTTAGAGGATGATTACAGGACTCAAAATCTGGACAATAATCAGAGGATTTTTTATCCTTTAAATGAAAAAACTTTATTTAAAATTAATCAAAAATTTAGGATATTTACAAAAAATTTAAAAAAAGAGGAAAAATCAATTTATACAAAAGGACGTGTTTTTAAAATCAATAATTATTATGGTGGTTTAGCTAGATTTTATTTTAAAGAGCTTTGTGATCAAAACTTAGGAGCTGAGGATTATCTTAATATATCTAAAGTATGTAAGCATATCTTTCTCGAGCAGGTACCAGCATTTAATGAATATAATTCTAATCAACAATTAAGATTTATTACATTAATAGATATTCTCTATGAAAAAAAAATAAGTCTCACTCTATCAATGGAGTCGGATTTAAGTAAAATAGGGACTTCAAAAAAACATTCTGAAATTTTCAAAAGAACTACGAGTAGATTACACGAAATGACTGCATCAAAATTTTCTTAAATTTTGGTTGTAAATACACATATTTAGTAACTAATTATAATTATTAATCTATATGTTGACTATCATAAAATTGAAGTAAGAATAAAATGAAATTATATTAAGTCAGTTTTGAATTCTAAATTCAAAAATATTGTTAACAATAAATAAAGGAAATCTTAAATGATTAGATCTATTAAAACATGGATTTTAGTTGGATTTGCATCTTTGTTATTGGTTGCTTGCGGCCAAGGCGGAGGAGGAGCTGGTTCAAAAAAATCTAAAACATTAGACAATACTAAGAAAGCTGGATTTGTGAAATGTGGAGTTTCGCAAGGTCTTCCTGGTTTCTCTAATGCTGACGAGTCTGGAAACTGGTCTGGTATTGATGTGGATGTATGTAGAGCTGTTGCAGCCGCAGTATTAGGTGATGCTGATAAAGTTAAATATACTCCATTAAGTGCAAAAGAAAGATTCACTGCATTAACATCTGGTGAAATCGACGTGCTTGCACGTAACACTACTTGGACATTATCTAGAGATGCTGACATTGGTTTAACTTTTGTTGGCGTAAACTTTTATGATGGTCAAGGTTTCATGGTTAGAAAAAATTCTGGAATTAATTCTGTGAATGATTTCAAAGACGGTATTTCTGCTTGTACAAATACAGGTACAACTACTGAGCTTAACATGAGAGACTTTTTTAATTCTAAAAACATCAAGTATGAACCAATCGCGTTTGAAAAAGCAGACGAAGTTGTTCAAGCTTATGATGCTGGAAGATGTGATACTTATACAACTGATAAATCTGGTTTAGCGGCACAAAGAACAAAAATGTCAAATCCAGATGAACACAAAGTATTACCTGAAACGATTTCTAAAGAACCACTAGGTCCTGTAGTAAGACAAGGGGATTCAGTTTGGGAAGATATCGTTAGATGGTCTCTAAATACTATGATCGAAGCGGAAGAGTATGGTGTAAATTCATCAAACGCTTCTAGCCTAAAAGACTCAGAGAACCCAGCAATCAAGAGATTAGTTGGTTCTGAAGGTGAATTAGGTGCTGCTTTCGGTTTAGATAATGACTGGAGCTTAAGAATTATCGAGCAAGTTGGTAACTATGGTGAAAGCTATAAAAAACATATAGCTGATACTGGAATTTTGCCTAATAGAGGTCCAAATCAATTATGGACAAAAGGTGGAATTCTTTACGTACCACCAGCAAGATAATTGCTAATAAAATTAAAAAGGGCTAGATTTATCTGGCCCTTTTTTTTATTCTTAGATAATGATTTTTAAAAAATTCAGCATTGAAAATAAAAAAGCAAGAGATTTAATTCCTCAATTAATTACTGTTTTAGCATTAATATCAGTAATTATTTATTTTGCTACTAATGCTCAAATCAATATGGGTAACAGAGGAATATCTTTTGGATTTGGTTTTTTAAATCAAGAAGCATCATTCGATATTACTTTTTCAATGATTGAGTATGACGGTTCACACTCGTACGGACGAGCATTTTTAGTAGGTTTATTAAATACAATCTTAGTTTCAGTAATCGGGATATTTTTTGCAACAATAGCTGGTGTAATTGTAGGTGTATCTAGATTATCAGATAATTATTTAATCGCAAAAGTAGCTGAATGGTATGTAGAAATTTTTAGGAATATTCCTTTAATATTACAAATTTTTTTCTGGTATTTCGCAGCATTGCGAGCATTACCTTTACCAGAAAATGGTATTAGTTTTAATGATATTTCATTTTTAACGATAAAAGGGTGGTACGTACCAAAATTTATATGGACAAATTTTAATATTTTTCTTTTATCAGCCATAGCCGCGTTTATTGCAATTTATTTTATTAATTCTTATGCTACAAAACAAAGAGAGCAGTATGGAAAACAATTACCTACTGCAATAATATCTTTATCAACATTAATATTATTTCCTTTAATTACTTTTCTTTTTCTTGGGGTTTCTCTTACTTTTGAATATCCAGTTTTAAAACAACTTTCACCAACAGTTTACACTTACGAAGGTGGTGTAAGTATTATTCCTGAATTGATCGCGTTAGCTTTAGCCTTATCAATGTATACTGCCACATTTATTGCAGAAAATGTAAGAGCTGGAATTCTTGGAGTAAGCAAAGGTCAAAAAGAAGCCGCAGCAAGTATAGGATTAACAAAAAATCAAATTTTAAAATTAGTTGTAATGCCCCAAGCTTTAAGAATAATTATACCTCCGACAACAAATCAATATCTTAACTTGACTAAAAATTCCTCTTTAGCAGCGGCTATCGCTTACCCCGATATAGTTTTAGTTTTTGCAGGGACTGCGTTAATGCAAACTGGCAGAGCAATCGAAATAATTTCTATTACTATGCTTACTTATTTAACTTTAAGTATTTCAATTTCAATATTTATGAATTGGTATAATAAAAAAATGGCTATCAAGGAAAAATAATGAATATAATTAGTAAACCATCTAAAGAAAACATTAAATCTTACCTTCCTTTAGGGATTGTATTTATTTCTGTAAGTTTCTTAGATGTTTTTGTAAATGCTTTTTTTAATTATAATTCATTGGTTTTTTTCCCAAGTCAAATTAGTTATTTTTTACCTTTATTATTTGGTTTTATTGGACTTTATTTAATAAGAATTGAATTTAGTGGAATAAGATTTTTGGACATCGTAAATAAAAATATAAATTCAAATAATTTCAATGCTTTTTTAACTCTTTTAACAATCTTTATAATCATTAAATCTATTCCTCCTTTGTTAAATTGGTTTGTTTTAGACGCCAATTTTATAGGAAATTCTAAAGATGATTGTACAGGCGATGGTGCTTGTTGGATCTTTATTAAAGTTTGGTTTAACAGGTTTATGTACGGTCTTTATCCAGATGCTGAACAATGGAGAATTAATACTGCGTTTTTAATCTTATTTACTATTGTTGGCTTTTCTTTTTTTGTTTCAGCAAAACTTAAAAAATATTTTATTTTATTTTTAATTTTTATATACCCTTTTTTAGGTATCGAACTTATCTCTGGAGGAAGTTTTGGCTTAAAATATGTGGAGACTGCTGCTTGGGGAGGGCTATCTTTAACATTTATAATATCAGCTTTTGCTATTTTATTTTGTTTTCCAATTGGCGTATTTCTAGCTCTAGGTAGAAGATCCTCTTTGCCCGCTATAAGATATATATCTATAGGCTTTATAGAACTGTGGAGAGGAGTTCCTTTAATTACTGTTTTATTTATGTCAGCTGTTATGTTCCCAATGTTTTTACCTGATGGGACATTTATAGATAAGTTAATAAGAGTTTTAATAGCTATTACATTATTTGAAGCAGCTTACATGGCAGAAGTTGTCAGGGGAGGATTGCAAGCTTTACCAAAAGGCCAATATGAGGCCGCAAGATCATTAGGTATGGGTTATTGGAAAATGAATTTGTTAATAATATTACCTCAGGCTTTAAAATTAGTTATTCCTGGAATAGCAAATACATTATTAGCACTAGTAAAAGATACTCCATTAATTTTCGTTGTGGGGTTGATGGAATTAGCAGGTATGATAGGTTTAGCAAAAACTAATCCTAAATGGCTGGGAATGGCAATGGAGGGCTATGTTTTTGCAGGTTTAGTTTTTTGGATAATATGTTATGCAATGAGTAGATATAGTCAAAATTTAGAGAAAAAATTGAGTACAGAAAGATAAAAATGGGAAAAATAATTGAATTAAAAAAAGTCAATAAGTGGTTTGATAAATTTCAAGTTTTAAAGAATATCGACCTTGAAGTTGCTCCTCAAGAAAAAATAGTAATTTGCGGACCCTCTGGATCTGGAAAGTCGACTTTAATCAGATGTATAAACAGATTAGAAGAACATCAGGAAGGTAACATCGTAGTTGATGGAACAGAACTTTCTGAAAGCACAAAAAATATTGAAAAAGTAAGAGCTGAAGTAGGAATGGTTTTTCAACAATTTAACTTATTTCCACATTTATCAATCTTAGACAATTGTACTTTAGCACCTATCTGGGTAAAAAAACTTCCAAAAAAAGAAGCTGAAGAATTAGCCATGAAAAATTTGACAAGAGTTCAAATTGACGATCAGGCACTTAAATTTCCTGGACAACTATCCGGAGGTCAACAACAAAGAGCAGCTATAGCAAGAGCTCTTTGCATGGAGCCTAAGATAATGTTGTTTGATGAACCAACTTCGGCTTTAGATCCAGAAATGATAAAAGAAGTACTAGATGTAATGGTTGACCTTGCAAAAGGTGGAATGACTATGATTGTGGTGACACATGAAATGGGATTTGCAAAGGAAGTAGCAGACTACATGATTTTTATGGATGAGGGAAAAATTGTTGAAAGAGCGAAAACTAATGAATTTTTTGAAAATCCTAAATCTGAGAGAACAAAACTTTTTTTAAGTCAAATACTATAACCATTTTGGTATTGGTAAATTTTTATCTTTTAAAAACTCTTTGTTAAAAATTTTGCTTGCGTATCTTCTTCCGTGATCACAAAGGATAGTAACAATCGTTTTTCCTGGACCTAAATTTTTTGCTAATTTGATTGCTCCAGCAATATTAATACCTGAAGAACCACCTAAAATTATTTTTTGATTTTCAATTAAATTAAAAACAATATTTAATGCTTCTGTATCATTGGTTTGAAAAGCTTCATCTACAAGTGCTTTATCAAAATTTTTTGTTATTCTAGCAGTTCCTATACCTTCAGTTATTGAACTACCTGAGCTTTCAAGTGTTCTGTTTGTTACGTATGAGTAAAGAGATGATCCCATTGGATCTGATAATGCGATTTTGATATTTTTATTTTTATCTTTTAAGCCTATAGACACTCCAGCTAAAGTGCCTCCTGTGCCCACAGCGCAAGTAAAACCGTCTATTTGTCCAGAAGTTTGACTCCAGATTTCCTCTGCTGTTCCTTTTATATGGGCCTCAGTATTAATTATGTTATCAAATTGATTAGCCCAATAAACTCCATATTTTGTTTTATTACTTAAATCTTCCGCTATTTTTTTTGACTGCTTTATATAATTTTTAGGGTTTGAATAAGGAACAGCATCAACTTCTATTAATTCAGCGCCTAATTTTTTTAATGTTTCTTTTTTTTCAATCGATTGAGTATTAGGTATTACAATTTTCAATTTTAGATCATATTGTTTACAAACTACCGCTAAACCTATACCTGTATTTCCCGCAGTTCCCTCAACTATAGTACCACCTTTACTTACAAGGTTTTTTTTTAAAGCATCTTGAACGATAAAAAGGGCTGCTCTATCTTTTACTGACTCTCCAGGGTTGAAATATTCTGCTTTACCATAAATGTTACAACCAGTTAATTCAGAGGCTTGTTTTAGTTTGATTAATGGTGTATTCCCGATTTGTGATATAATAGAATTGCTATCCATATCATTAAATATATGAAAAAATTCCTTCTTTCAATTACTTTAATTTTACTTTTATCTTCAGAAAATAATGCTCATGTTGATCATTACTCAAAATATAATTATTTGGAGTATGAGCTATTTAGAAATAATAAATTAATAGGATATCATAAATATAAATTTTATAGAGAAAATGGAAATTTGAAAATTGATAATGAAGTAAGTTTCAAAATAACAAAGTTAGGAGTAGATCTATATAAATACTATGCAAAAGGATTAGAAACTTATGAAAATGGAGTTTTTTCAGGATTTAAATCTGAAACCAATCAAAATAAAAAAGAAAAATATGTAAATATTTCAATTGACCCGAATGATAAAAACTTAATTATTGATGGATCATCTTATAAGGGTAAAGCTGATAAAAATATGATCATAGGGACTTGGTGGAATCATGAAATTGTTCAAAAAAAAGCTCAAATTAGCGCTGTATCTGGAAGAATTATTGAACAAAAAGTAGAATTTATAGGCAAAGAAGAAGTAAAAATTGGAAATAAAACTTATAATACACTTAGATTTAATTTTAGCTCATCTGACCCAAGTTTATCTAGAGACAAAAAACTTAACACAGACATCTGGTATGAGGAGGGAACATATCTTTGGATAAAAGCTGCATTTGATAAGACTGGATATTGGGAATATAGGCTGAAAAAGGCTGAATAATTTATTTCTTATCACTTCATTTTTGAGCTTTAGTCAATAGCAAAAAACAGTTTTTTTAGCTTTTTTTGACCTTAAAAAAAAAAATTATATGTATTGCTAAAAAGTTCATTTTGAGGTTTTATAATTAAAAATTTAGGGAGTTCTATGGAAGAAAATTTCAATATTCATTTAGGTAAAAAATTAAGAATGCGGAGATTATCTTTAGGTTTAACACAAACAAAAGTTGCACAAGCAATTAATGTAACATTTCAACAAATTCAAAAGTACGAAAAAGGCACAAACGGTGTTAGCTCTAATAGATTGATGCAATTATCACAGTTTTTAAAAGTTCCAATTATTTATTTTTTTGAAGACTATAAAGAGTTTAAAGATATTAGTGCAGAAGAGAATAATAATGACGATTTAAATTACTCTTTTTTAAGCAGGACATTTTCATCATTATCAAAAATCCAGAAAGAGAAAATTTTACAAATTTTAAACAATACTTCAAAATTTGAAAAAGTCGGTTAATTGGCTCCTCGGGCAGGACTCGAACCTGCGACCAATTGATTAACAGTCAACTGCTCTACCAACTGAGCTACCGAGGAATAAAACGCAACATACTTTTTTTAATAATATAAAACAACTAATTTTTTTGGAGGCCACGCCCAGAATCGAACTGGGATAAAAGGATTTGCAATCCTCTGCGTAACCATTCCGCCACGTGGCCGTTGTTATAGATAAAATCATTAAACTCATCTTGAAATTAATCTATTTTTGTTATTATCGAATAAATATATCTTATTTTTTTGGAAGTAAATTGTAATATTTTTACTTTTAATATTTTTAGCGGTTTTTATTCTGATTTCTGTATTATTAAAATGTGAATATATAATTTTTTCCGATCCTAAATTTTCAATTAGGTCTATATTGACTTCAACCGATAATTCATCTTGATTTTCTAAAGATATATCTTCTGGTCTAATACCTACATAAAGTCCATTTCTAAAATTTAAATTTTCGAATTTTATTTGATTATTTAAAAATTTGAATGTATCTTTGTTAATAATATCTTCACTTTTAACCTTAAAAATATTCATTTTTGGATTTCCAATGAATTCAGCTACAAAAATATTATTTGGTTTATTATATATGTCATCAGGGCTTCCAAATTGTTCAATATTTCCTTTATTCATTATTACAATCTTATCTGCTAAAGTCATTGCTTCAATTTGATCATGAGTTACGTAGACAATATTACTTTTAAGTTTTTTATGTAATTTTGAAATTTCAACTCTCATTTCTGATCTGAGTGCTGCATCTAAATTAGAAAGAGGTTCATCGAACAAAAACAATTTAGGATTTCTAGTTATAGCTCTTCCGATCGCAACTCGTTGTCTTTGTCCTCCAGAAAGTTCCTTTGGCCTTCTATCTAAAAGTTCTTCAATTTTTAGGATCTTTGCAGCTTCAATTACTTTCTCTCTAATCTCATTTTTAGAAATTTGTTCAGTTTTTAGACCAAAAGAGATATTTTGAAAAACATTCATGTGGGGATACAAAGCGTAAGATTGGAAAACCATTGCTATTTGTCTTTTGGAAGGCAATAAATCATTAAGAAGATTATTTTCTAATAGAATTTTCCCATTATCTATTTTTTCTAAACCAGCTATCATTCTGAGCAAAGTAGATTTTCCACACCCAGATGGTCCTAACAAAACTAAAAATTTTCCTTTTTCAACCTCTAGGTTAAATTTACTAATTACATTGTTTTTACCAAAAGATTTATCAATATCTTCAAATTTTAAAAATGCCATAATGCGTATTTATCATAGAAAATTCATTATCTTATTGTTAAGCTTAAAACATTATTTAAATAATTAATAGGAGGAAAAATGAGAAAAATAATAGCCTTCATTTTTGCTTTAACTTTTTTAACGTCTAATAGTTATGCAGATATCACTTTTTGGACTACAGAAGTGCAACCAGCAAGAATGGAAAAACAAATGGAGATGGCTAAGTCGTTTGAATCCAAAACTGGAATAAAAGTCGAAGTTATACCGGTTGAAGAAAAAGATTTAGGTTCTAGAGCAACTGCCGCTGCAGCTGCTGGAAATCTTCCGGATGTAATTTATCACACACTTCAATATGTTTTACCTTGGGCAGAGGCAGGTATACTTGATGTAAATGCAAACAATGATGTTGTTAAAAGTTTAGGAAAAAAAACGTTTGCTCCAGGAGCATTGAACATGGCAAAAAAAGGTGGAAAAATTGCTGCCGTTCCAGTTGATGGATGGACACAGATGGTAGTTTATAGGAAAGACTTATTTAAACAAGCAGGCCTTGAACCACCGACGAGTTATGAAAATATAACAAAAGCTGTGAAAGTTCTTTCAAGCGGAGACATGTTTGGATTTGTAGCTGCGACTAAAACTGATGAAAACTTTATGAGCCAAGTTCTTGAACATGTTCTTTTAGCAAATGGCGTTAACTTTGTTAAAAAGGGTGGAACAAAAAAACAAGGAAAAGCTCTTAAAAACTCTTTAGAGTTTTATAAAGTTATAGCTAAAGCGAGTCCTCCAGGAGAACTATTTTGGAAACAATCTAGAGAGTTATACTTTGCTGGCAAAACGCCAATGATAATTTGGTCACCGTTTATAATGGATGAATTAGCTGGACTAAGAGACTCAGCTCCACCAACAATAAATAGCGATCCAACATCACCTGAACTTGCTTCTAAAACTGGTTTCATAACAAATTTTAGTGGACCAAATAACAAGAAGGGTGCTGCATGGGCAGATGTAAGATATTTCGGTATTACAGCTGATGCAGATACTGATGAAGCTAAAAAGTTTGTTGAGTATTCTATGGACGAAGGTTACACAAGCACGTTAGCAATCGCTCCTGAAGGTAAATTTCCTGTAAGAAGAGGAAATTCCTCAGATCCTGCTGCGTTTACAAAAGCTTGGAGTAAATTACCAGTTGGTGTAGATAGAAAAAAACCATTAACTGAACTTTATTCACCTGATGTAATCAACAACATTGTTGCTGGATTAGATACTGCAAACAGATGGGGTGTTAAAGAAGGAGAGCTTTCAAGAGCATCAAAAATAATCAATGCCCAATTCTTGAATAGAATTACAAGAGAATACATTGATGACCAGATAACTGTTGATGAGGCAGTAAAAAAAATTAACGCAGAATTAGCAAAATTCTAGCAAATTTATTCCTTAAAAGCGGATAATAGGTTATTATCCGCTTTTAAATGAGTTCCACATTATCAAAAATAGAAAAAAGGACTGCATATACACTTCTTTTACCTGCTGTATGCCTGGTATTTGCAATAATTTTATTTCCAATTTTTGCAAACGTCTGGATTAGTTTCAAAGAAGTTGGGCTTAAAGATATAAGAATTCCTGAGCCTAGGGCAAAAAAAATTGTAAAAAATATACAAGATAGCAATTCTGAATTAAAAATTATCTATAAATTAAGAAATAGTTCTTTAATCCAAGATATTAGAGAAGTTAAATTTTCAGATAAATTTCCAAAAAATATTGAACCAGTTAATTTGGACAAAAGATGTGAATTTAAGTCACAAAAAGTTAAATGTTTTTTTGGAAATTGGGAGTCAGGCTATCGTGAAAATTTCGAAATTTTTGTAAAAGATGTGAATAACAATGCAATTAACAGTAAATACATTAAATCTAATAAGCCAGATTTGAATGGAAAATCAAATAATATTTTATTGACTACTGATTTTACTTTCAAAAATTTTAAAAATGTCTTCATAAATAACAATTTTGTTGAGCTTTTAATGACGACCTTTTACTTTACTTTTTTTGGAACACTTGGAGCTATTTTACTTGGCATATTCGCTGCCCAACTTGTAAATCAAAAATTTTATGGAAGAACTTTTATGCGAAGTATATTGCTTTTTCCCTATGTAGGACCTGTGGTTGCTCTGGCTTATACTTGGACTTTACTCTTAGATCCTAATAGCGGTACGATAAATTCTCTTCTTGTTAATTACGGAGTCATTGAAAAACCTATTAATTTACTTGGACAAAAGTATTTAATAGTTAATATTTTAGGATTTGAGTTGAAACTTAGATTAGCATTGACCACAGTTATATTTTTTGAGATTTGGCGATATTTTCCTTTAGCTTTTTTATTTATATTAGCTAGACTACAAGCTATTCCAAAGGATCTTTATGAGGCTGCGGATGTTGATGGTGCTGGGCCATTTAGAAAATTCTTTTATATTACTCTTCCGCAAATTACAGCTATTTTATCAATATTATTCATGATTAGATTTATTTGGAACTTTAATAAATTTGAAGATATATTTTTATTAACAGGCGGTGCTTCGGGTACTTTAACGTTACCAATAAGTGTGTATCAACAAGGATTTGCAGTATCAAATATTGGCATGGGCTCAGCAGTTTCAATAGTAATCGTATTATTATTAATAACTTTTATGATTATTTATTTTAAATTAATTGGAAAAAAGGCAAATGAAATTTAAATCTTTAATAATAACTTTACTTGCATCATCAATTTTTCTTACAATAATAATTTGTATATGGAAAATATTAGCAACTTTGCAAGGTTTAAGTTTTACAAATCTTAAATTTAATCTAAATCTATTATTATCACTCGGATTAGTTATAACTTGTGTATTTATTGGAAAAAAGTTTAATCATAAATTAAAAATTTTTATAATATCCTTATTATTTACAATTTTATATACTTTTTTAAATGAAAACTCCCCTATGTGGTTTTCAGTAGGTATTTTTTTAATAATTTTATTTTTTACAAATAAATTAAAAAAATATGATTTAAAATATTTAAATCAGGATTTTATATCTGAAAAAATTGTGTTTGAGTTCTTATCTTTATTTGCAATAGTATTTTTTGCGTTAGTTATATTATTTCCATTTTACATAATGGTTGTTACTAGCTTTAAAACGCAATCAGCTTTATTAATGAACCCGATTGATCTAAGTATTGATTTTTCAAAAAATATTTTTGAGATATTCAAATCTTACTTTGTCATTTTCAAAACATATGATTTTGGTAGATATATTCTTACAAGCTCGTATGTATCAGTTGGAACTGTTTTAATAACCTTATTATTTGCTATCCCCGCAGCTTACGCTGTTGCAAGATTAAATTTCTTTGGAAAGACCTTTCTTTCAACATCAATTTTAATAATTTATATGTTTCCAGCAATAGTATTAGTAATTCCTTTATACACTGTTTTTAGTCAATTAGGTTTGAGGAATTCTGTGGAAGGCCTCCTAATAGTTTATACAGCAACTACTTTACCAGTAGCCATCTATATGCTCCAGGGATACTTTAAAAGTATACCTAAAGAAATTGAAGAAGCGGGACTTATAGATGGACAAAATTGGTTTGGTATAATTATTAAAATAATAATTCCTCTCAGTTTACCTGCTATCGCTTCAGTGTCATTGTATGTCTTTATGATAGCTTGGAATGAATTTTTATTTTCTCTTATGTTTTTGGATAATCCAAAAACATTTACATTATCTAGAGCAATAAATCATTTAACCGGTGACGCCGAAACACCACGGCAATATCTAATGGCTGGATCTGTGGTAGTTACTTTACCAATACTTTTAATTTTTATATATTTTGAAAAATATTTAGTTAGCGGTTTAACAGCTGGAAGCGTTAAAGGATAATGAATAACTCAATTAATGAAGCAAAGAAAACCTTAATAAATAATAGAAGATTAAATTACACTTTACCAACTAATACAAATCTTTATCCAGCCCAATGGAATTGGGACTCAGCTTTTATTGCATTAGGATATTCTAATTTCAATTTAGACTATTCATTTAAAGAACTTGAAACTCTGATTTCAGGACAATGGAATGATGGAATGATACCTCACATTCTTTTCCATATTAAAGATTTAAATTATACTCCTAACTATAAAGCTTGGAATTGTGGTAAAAAAGTTTCCTCATCTGGAATAACTCAACCACCGATCTTAGCAAGTATTTTAAGGATAATTATTGAGAGACAAAAGTTTTCAAAAAAAGAAATAAAAAAATACCGGCCTTTAATTTTAAAGATTAAAAAATATTTAGAATGGTTTATTAGATACAGAGATCCTAAACGTACTGGTTTAATTTCTATACTTCACCCATGGGAAAGTGGTTATGATAATTCTCCTTTATGGGACAAACCGATGAGTAAGATCAAAACAGAATTAAATCTTAATTATAAGAGAAAGGATAATAAAATTGTTAGCCAAGGCCAAAGACCTTTGAAAATTGATTATGATAGATATGTAACTATTAAAAATCATTTAAAGGGAATGAATTATGATCCAAAAAAACTTTACTCCAAATCAAAATTTAATGTCGTAGATGTTGGATTTAATTCGCTTTTTCTAAAAGCTTTAAAAGATGTAGATTTTTTACTTAGATG
This sequence comes from uncultured Pelagibacteraceae bacterium, assembly GCA_902610975.1. Classification (GTDB taxonomy): domain Bacteria; phylum Pseudomonadota; class Alphaproteobacteria; order Pelagibacterales; family Pelagibacteraceae; genus Pelagilacustribacter. The sequence goes on along the minus strand of CACLXL010000002.1, from coordinate 26,875 downwards.
TATAGATAAAAGAAATTCTTCCATAAAAAAATATATTTTTTTAAATGAAAGTAAACTTGTAAAATTATTTGATTCAAAAAAAATGACGTTCAAGAATAAAGATATAAAAAATAATAGTTTAGTAGTTGTACCTTCAATAACTAATTTTTTCATGCTATTTGCTGATTTAAATAATAATTCAATTAATAGATCATTAATAAAAAGTTTAAAAAAATATAGTAAAAATAATAAATATCTTTTTCCCTCAATAAATTCTAAACACAAATCATTCGAAGAAAAACGTTACTGGAGAGGGCCAGTATGGGTTAATTGCAATTGGATTATATATCAAGGTTTGAAAAATAAAGATAAGAAGTTTGCAGAAATAATAAGAAAAAAGACCTTGAATTTAGTCGAAAAAAAAAAATTTCGAGAATATTACAGTTGTAAATCAGGTTTAGGAATGGGTGCTAAAAATTTTTCTTGGACTGCTGCCTTATATCTAGATTTTAAACTTAATAGTTATTGAAATCTGATATATATCTCTAGTTATCAAAAAAAATGGAATTTAAAAAATACAATCATAATGAAGAAGAAAAAAAAATCTCAGATTTTTGGATAAAAAAAGGCTTATTCAAACCAAAAAAAAACAAATCAAATAAAAAATTTTCTATAGTAATTCCCCCACCTAATGTAACTGGCAGATTACATATGGGACATGCACTAAACAATAGTCTTCAAGATGTTTTAGTTAGATTTAATAGAATGAAAGGCCTCGAAACTCTATGGCAACCAGGAACAGATCATGCTGGAATTGCAACTCAAGCAGTTGTTGAAAATATGCTTTTAAAAGAAGGAATTAAAAAAAATGATTTAGGAAGAGAAAAATTTATTAAAAAAATATGGGATTGGAAAGAGGAGTCTGGCGGAATAATTTTAAATCAACTTAAGAAATTAGGTTGTTCGTGTGATTGGTCAAGAACGAGGTTCACCATGGATAAGGATCTTTCTAAAGCTGTAATTAAAGTTTTTGTTGATCTTCATAAAAACAATCTAATTTATAAGGATAAAAAATTAGTCAACTGGGATACTAAACTTCAAACTGCTATTTCTGACTTGGAAGTAAACCAAAAAGATGTTCAATCTCAATTGTATTACATTGATTATGCGATAGAGAACTCAGATCAAAAAATCACTATTGCCACCACCAGACCAGAGACAATGATGGGAGATACCGCGGTTGCTGTAAATCCAAAGGATGAAAGATATGTTAATTTAGTCGGAAAAAATGTTCTTATTCCAATTGTTAATAGGACTGTAAAAATTATTTCTGACAATTACGCTGATCCAGAACAAGGTTCAGGAGCAGTAAAAATTACGCCAGCACATGATTTTAATGACTATGAGGTAGGCAAGAGAAATAAATTAGAAATAATAAATATTTTTGAAGAGAACGGTAAAATAAACAAAAATGGGATTGAAGAGTTTCGTGGTTTAGACAGATTTGAAGCAAGAAAACTTATAATTAAAAAATTAAAGGACAAAGGCTCTCTTGTAAAAATTGAAAATATTAAAAATAAAGTTCCATATGGAGATAGATCAAACACTATAATCGAACCTCTCTTAACAGAGCAATGGTTTGTTGATGCTAAAAAATTATCAAAAAAACCAATTAAGATAGTTAAAGAGGGCAAAACTACTTTTTTTCCTAGCAATTGGTCAAAAACATTTTTTCAATGGATGAATGATATTGAGCCTTGGTGTATATCTCGGCAGATTTGGTGGGGTCATAGAATACCTGCTTGGTATGATGAAAATGGAAATATTTTTGTAGCTGAAAGTGAAAAAGATGCAGTAAAACTAGCAAAGAAAAAAAATAAAAATAAACAATTTAAATTAAGTCAGGAAACAGATGTTTTAGATACTTGGTTTTCATCAGCTCTATGGCCTTTTGCTACTCTTGGATGGCCAAAGAAAACTGAAGAACTTATTAAATTTTACCCAACTTCAGTTCTTGTTACTGGTTTTGATATAATTTTCTTTTGGGTAGCAAGGATGTTGATGATGGGAAATTATTTTAGAAAAAACACACCTTTTCATAAAGTATATGTTCATGCCTTGGTAAGGGATGAAAAGGGGCAAAAAATGTCAAAGTCAAAAGGTAATGTGATTGATCCATTAGATTTAATAAATGAATATGGAGCAGATAGTTTAAGGTTTACTTTAATTTCGATGGCCTCTCCAGGAAGAGATGTAAAATTATCAAAAGATAGAGTTACTGGAAATAGAAACTTTATAACAAAAATTTGGAGCGCAAATAATTTTTTAAAACTTAATAATTGTAAATTAGATAAAAAGATAAATTTGACCTCAATTAAACTTTCAATAAACCATTGGATTTACAACGAATTTATAAAAACACAAAATTTAATCACAAAAAATATTGAAATATTTAGGTTCGATGAGGCTGCTAGGTATGCATATCAATTTGTTTGGCATTCTTATTGTGATTGGTATTTAGAGTTCTTAAAACCTATTTTTAATTCAAAAAATAAAAATGAAATTAAAGAAGCTAAAACTTTCTCATCATTTATGATGGCAAATATTCTTAGAATTCTTCATCCTTTTATCCCTTTTTTTACTGAGAACTTGTGGTCTTTAAATGCTTATAAAAAGATTTTCAATAATTATTTGATCAGTTCCAGTTGGCCAGATTTTAAAATAATTAATAAATTCAATAAAAATCAAAATAATATAAATGATTTAATTGAAATAATTTCTAACATTAGATCTACTAAAGCAGAGTTAAAAATTACGCCAAAATTATATTGTGACATATTTTTTGATGACAAATCAGGGAAATTAAAAAAATTAGTAAATAAAAATGTAAATTTGATAAAACAGGTTGGTAGAGTAAATAATGTTCTTACAACAAAGATAAGAGATAAAAATTCAATAGAAATCTTAGTTCTTAAGGAAAAACTCTCATTAAATTTTAATGAGGATATAAATTTAGGATCTCAAAAAGAGAGAATTTTACAAAAAATTGAGACAATTAATAAACAAATAACTAGTTTAAATAATAAGCTTAAAAATAAGGCCTATGTGACTAATGCACCTAAAGAAATAGTACAAAATGATAAAAATTTAGTTAAAGAATTAACTATTGAAGATGAAAAATTAAGAAGTATTGTATCTAGTATTAATTAAATGTCTAAAATTGATAAAAAAAAACTACCAAGTCGTCATACTTCATTAGGCCCAGATAGAGCCCCTCATAGATCATTTTATTATGCAATGGGCGAAACTGAACAGGATGTAGCTAAGCCGTTTGTAGGAGTAGTATCCACTTGGAACGAGGCTGCACCTTGCAATACAGCTTTAATGCGACAGGCACAGTCAGTTAAAAAAGGAGTAAAACAATCTGGTGGAACCCCAAGAGAATTTTGCACGATAACTGTAACAGATGGAATTGCCATGGGTCATGAAGGAATGAAATCATCCTTAATTTCAAGGGAAGTGATAGCTGACTCAGCAGAACTTACAGTGAGAGGACATTGTTATGACGCACTAGTTGGCATTGCGGGATGTGATAAATCATTACCAGGTTTAATGATGTCCATGTTAAGATTAAATGTTCCTAGCGTATTTATTTATGGAGGTTCAATTTTACCTGGAAGATTTAAGGGGAAAGATGTCACCGTTGTAGATGTGTTTGAAGCAGTTGGTAAACATTCCTCTGGAAAAATGTCATCTGAAGAATTAAGAGAATTAGAATTAGTAGCTTGCCCAAGTGCTGGGGCTTGCGGAGGTCAGTTCACAGCAAATACAATGGCGTGTGTATCTGAAGCGATAGGATTGGCTTTACCTTATTCGGCTGGGACGCCAGCTCCTTATGAAGAAAGAGATAAATATGCTTATGAAAGTGGTCAAGCTGTTATGAATTTATTAGAAAAAAAAATTAAACCAAGAGAAATAGTAACTAAAAAATCTTTAGAAAACGCAGCAACAATTGTTGCTGCTACTGGAGGCTCCACTAATGCAGCCCTTCATTTACCTGCACTAGCTAATGAGATAGGAGTAAAATTTGATTTAATGGACGTTGCAAAAATATTTAAAAAAACTCCTTATCTTGCTGATTTAAAACCTGGAGGAAAATACGTTGCAAAAGACATGTGGGAAGCTGGTGGCGTTCCTATGTTATTAAAAACTTTATATAACGGAGGATATATTCACGGCGAGTGCATGACAGTTACAGGTAAAACTATGAAAGAAAATTTATCCAATGTTAAGTTTAATACTAATCAAAAAGTTTTAAGAGAATATAATAATCCTCTTTCTCCAGATGGGGGAGTTGTTGGATTAAAAGGAAATTTAGCTCCAGACGGAGCAATCGTAAAAATTGCAGGATTAAAAAAATTACAATTTACAGGTAAAGCTAGATGCTTTGATAATGAGGAAGATGCAATGAAAGCTGTACAGACAAAAAAATATAAGGACGGTGATGTAATAATAATCAGATACGAAGGTCCAAAAGGTGGACCAGGAATGAGGGAAATGCTCTCAACAACTGGAGCTATTTATGGTCAAGGCAAAGGTGAAAAAGTTGCACTTATAACTGATGGAAGGTTTTCGGGTGCTACTAGAGGTTTCTGTGTTGGTCACGTTGGCCCAGAAGCTGCAATGGGCGGTCCAATTGCACTTCTCAAAAATGGAGATGTAATAGATATAGACGCAAAAAAAGGATCAATTAATGTAAGGCTTACTAGCGCACAATTAAAAGCTAGAAGAAAAAAATGGAAAGAAAAAAAATCAAGTTTTGGATCGGGAACAATTTGGAAATATGCTCAAACAGTAGGTCCTGCTTATCTTGGTGCTCCAACACATCCAGGTAAGAAAAAAGAAGTTAAAGAATATTCGAAAATTTAATGAAAATACGTCCAGTAATTTTATGTGGCGGTTCTGGCACAAGACTCTGGCCCGATAAAAAACATCATCAACCAAAGCAGTTTATTGATTTTGGAAATTGGACATTATTTGGCAAAACTCTAGAGAGGATAAAAAATTCTATATTCGATTATCCAATTATAAGTACTAATAAAAGATATATAAACGAAATTAAAAAACATTTAAGATTAAAAGGCTTTAAGAAATATAAAATTATTCTTGAACCAGCAAAAAGAAATACTGCTCCTGCTATACTCAGTTCGGCTTTAATAAAAGAAATACCTGATAATCAACCATTAATCTTTCTTACATCAGATCATTTTATTGAGAAAGTAAACTTGTTTAATAAATCTATTAAAAAACACCAAAAATATCTTACAGATAAAAATATCTTTATATTTGGAATTAAACCTTCTAACCCTTCATCTGAGTTTGGTTATTTTTTATCAAAACGAGTGAACAATAAATATAAGGTTTCAAAATTTATTGAAAAACCAAATTTAGAAAAGGCAAAAAAAATCATTAAAATGAATGCTTATTGGAATTCAGGAATGTTTTTTCTTACAAAAAAATCAATAATTAATAACTTCAAGATGTATCAAAACAGAAACTTTAATTGTTGTTTAAATTCTGTAAATAAATCAAAATTTAAAAATAATGTTTATTATCTTAATAAAAATGATTTTTTAAAGTGCAAGACAATTTCTTTTGATTACGCCATATTGGAAAAATCAAATGATATAAATGCTATCAAATTAAATATACCTTGGTCTGATCTTGGTAGTTGGAAAGAAATTTGCAAAATCTATGATAAATTAAAGACTAAATATCAAAAAAAGAAAAATATTTTTTACAGACCTTGGGGTAGATATACAAATTTGTACAACGGTAAAAATTTTTTAATTAAAGAACTTTATGTAAAACCTAAAGGAGTTCTAAGTCTTCAAAAACATTTTCATCGTTCTGAACATTGGGTTGTAACTCAAGGAACTCCAAAAATTACTCTCAACAGAAAAAAATTTTTTTTAAAAATTAATGAAACTATTTTTATACCAGTCAAATCTATTCACAGAATAGAAAACCCATATAAGATACCGGTAAAAATAATTGAAGCTCAATTAGGATCAATTTTAAAAGAAACTGATATAGTTAGATATCAAGATATATACGGTAGAGTTAAATAATTTCAAGTTCAATCGGTGTGTGATCAGATGGTTTTGCTTTGGATCTTGGTTTTTTATTAATATTAATTGATTTGATACTATCGATTAAACTGTTTGAAAGTAAAAAATGATCTATTCTCATTCCATAATTTTTTTCCCAGGAACCCGCAAAGTAGTCCCAAAATGTATACTCTTGTTTTGTTTTATTTCTAAATCTATAAACATCTTTAAAACCTAGATTAATTAGTTCTCTATATTTTTTTCTTATTTCCAATCTACCTAAAGCATCGTTTTCATATCTTTTAAAATCATAAACATCTATTTCTTCAGGAATGATATTAAAATCTCCGCCGATTAGCAGATTTGAGTTTCTTTGAATTTTCTTTTTAATACTTGATATAAATTTTTTTAACCACTCTTTTTTATATTTATATTTTTCTGTATCTACAGGATTTCCATTTGGAACATAAATATTAATAAGTTCTATCTCTTTTTTTTTAAATTTTAACTCAGCGGTGATTATTCTAGATTGTTTTAAATCATCTTTGATAAAGCTATTACTAATTTTATCTAATTCTTGTTTAGATATAATAGCAACTCCATTGTAACTTTTTTGACCAAAAACATAAGAATTATATCCAATATTTTTAAATTCTTCATAAGGGAAACTAATATCTTGTGTTTTAATTTCTTGAAGTAATAAAATATCAGGACTCGATTGTTTGATATAATCTAAAATGTTTGTAATTCTTGCTCTAACTGAATTCACGTTCCATGAAATTATTTTCATTAAACTGAAAAAGAAAGACCACAACCACATGAAGCTGAAGCCTTAGGATTATTTATAGAAAAAGATTCACCAATCATTTCTTTTTTAAAATCTACTGTTGAGCCAGCTATAATATCAAGCGACTGTTTATCTATTAGAGTTTTGTTAAATAAGATATCATCTTTTTCTATTTTATCATCAAAGCTGAAATTATATTTGAATCCAGAACACCCGCCCCCATGAACAGAAATTCTAAAATATTTTTTTTCTTCACTTTTAGTGATTTTTTCTATCTGGTTTTTTGCGCTATCAGTAAATTCTAATTTTTTTTCCATAATTATCTAGTATATAATCTATATAGTAAGCATGCAAAAAAATTCAATTCAAACTTTATCTAAATTAGCTGTACCATTGAAGTCAAAGGGTAGGTTTTTTAATGAAAAAAAAACTCATTTAAGGTCAGATTTTCAAAGAGACAGAGATAGAATAATTCACTCAACGGCTTTTCGAAGACTTAAACATAAAACACAAGTGTTTGTAAATACTACTGGAGATCATTTTAGAACTAGAATTACTCACTCTTTAGAGGTAGCTCAAATTGCTAGAACCTTGTCTAAATTTTTTAATTTAAATGAAGATTTATGCGAAACTCTTAGTTTGGCCCATGATTTGGGTCATACACCCTTTGGACATGCAGGTGAAGAGGCACTTAACGATTGTATGAAAAGATTTGGAGGATTTGATCACAATATACAAACTTTAAGAACGATTTTATTTTTAGAAAACAGGTATTATGAATTTAAAGGTTTAAACCTTACTTTAGAAACTTTAGATGGATTAATTAAACATAATGGACCAATAAAAAATTTAAAAAAGTTCAAGAAAATTTTAGGAGTAAAATATTTTAAAAACAAGATTAATTTTGATGAGAGTCCTTCACTTGAAGCGCAGGTAGCCTCTATATCTGATGATATAGCATATAACAGTCATGATTTAGAAGATGGATTGAAATCTAATTTATTTTTTCTTGATGATTTAGAAAATATTCCAATTCTCAACAAAATTGTTAGAAAGCATAAAAAAAAATTAAAAGATTACTCAATAGATTTGGTAATAAGACAAATAGTAAGAGAAATAATCAATGAAATGGTCGAAGACTTGATAATAACCACTCAAAAAAATCTTAAAAAAAATAAAATAAAAAATTTAAAGGATGTTTTTAAATCTAAATACCCTTTAGTAGCTTTTTCACACAAAATGAGAAAATTCGATAAAAAAATAAAAAGTTTTTTAAGAAAAAATATGTACTATCATAGGAGAGTAAAATCCAATACGAACGATGGAAAAGAAATTATAAGAAAATTATTTTATTCAATAAGAAAAAAACCAGAAAAATATATAAATGTGAGTAAGTACGATAAAACAAATGTTGCAAGATCAATTTGTGATTTTATAGCTGGCATGACTGACAGATATGCAATAAATCTATATAAAAAGATAAAATGAATATATTTGAAAATTATTTATCGAAAATTAATAAGACTATTTTAGATAACAAAGATAATTTAAAACTAACGAATTTAGAAAATCTAGATAATATAAATTTAGAAGTTCCACCTGATCATTTTAATTACGATTTATCTTCAAATATTTCATTAGTATTAGCAAAAACAAATAAACTTAATCCAATTAATTTAGCAGAGGATATAAAAGATTTACTGTTAAAAAAGATTAATCATTTCGAAAAAATTGATATAGCAGGACCTGGTTTTCTTAACATAAAACTTTCAAAAAATGGTTTTATTGATAACATTAAAGATATATTCAAAAATAAGAACAATTATGGATCAAAAAAATCAAATAAAGTTTATAATATAGAATTTGTTTCAGCTAATCCAACAGGGCCAATGCATGTAGGTCATTGTAGGGGGGCGGTTTTTGGTGATGTTTTATCCAATTTATTATTATTTAACGGAAATAAAGTAATCAAAGAATACTATATCAACGATTACGGTAACCAAATTAAGAATTTTGTAGAGTCAGTTTACTTGAGAATAAGAGAAATTAAATATAAAGAAAAATTCATTTTGAAAAAAAATTTATACCCGGGTGTATACATAAAAGAAATTGCAAATAATATAATTAAAGAAAATAAAGATATTAATGTTGAAAATCTAAATAATTCTTTCGATGAATTAAAAAAACTTTCTTTGCAAGGCTCAATGACTTTAATTAAAGATGATCTTAAAAGACTTGGAATACAGCATGATAATTTTTTCTCCGAAACCCAGCTTATAAAGAAAGATTTGGTAAATAAAACAATAAAGCAATTAAAAAATAAAAATTTTGTAGAAGAAGGTTATTTAGCTCCTCCTAAAGGTGAGAAGTCAAAAAATTGGAAAAAGATGAAAAGACTAATATTTAAATCAACAGAATTTGGAGATGATACAGATAGAGCATTAAAAAAAGATGATGGATCATGGACTTACTTTGCAAATGATGTTGCTTATCATTCTGATAAAATTAATAGAAAATATGATAATTTGATAAATATTCTTGGAGCCGATCACACAGGTTATATTAAAAGAATTAGCGCAGCAGTATCAGCACTTTCTGATAAAAAAGTGAAGTTGAATTGTAAAGTTTGTCAATTAGTGAAACTTTATAAGAATGGAAAACCCTTTAAAATGTCAAAAAGAGCAGGTGATTTTATCTCTGTCCAAGATTTACTTTATGAAGTTAATAAAGACTCAATAAGGTTTATGATGTTAAATAGAAGCAATGATGTAGAGCTAGATTTTGATTTTGAAAAAGTAAAAGAGAAAACAAAAGATAATCCTGTTTTTTATGTTCAATATGCATATGCTAGGATAAACTCAATTTTAAGAACACTTAAAATAGATTTTAATTATCAAATTTCAGTTGATATAAATATATTTCAACCAAATGAGTACGAGGAAAAGATATTAAGAAAAGTTTTTGAGTGGCCAAAAATAATAGAGTCTGCAGCTTATAAACTTGAACCTCACAAAATACCTTTTTACCTATATGAACTATCAACTTTATTCCACTCATATTGGAGTAAAGGAAATGAGGATAGTAAATTCAGATTAATAAAGGATGGAAAAATAAAAAAAGAAGACTCTTTAGCCTATATCTATCTTGTTGCAATTGTAATTAAAAATGGAATGAATATACTTGGGGTGTCACTTCCTGAAAAAATGTAATGTATAAAATCATTAACCTATTCATGCTATTTTTAGTTGCTCTATTTATTTTAACAATTTCAAAATATTATTTTTCTAATAAAAATCTTGATAAAAAAAGTTATAACCGTTCTAATATAGAGGAAATTTTAAAAGAAAAGATAACCGATTTAAAAGTTTTAGAAAATGATACTAATAGTATTATAGAATTTAATAATTCTTTAGATGGAGAAATAAACGAAGATAAGAAAAGAAATTTTTGGGATTTACTAAAAAAATAATATGAAACGTAAAGCAATTATAGTAAGTATTAAAGGTGTGAAATTGTCAAAAAGAGAGAAAATACTTCTTTCAAAGGAAAAACCGTGGGGAATAATTTTGTTTAGAAGAAATTTAAACACGCCAAAACAAATTAAAGAACTCACCTCTAACATAAGGTCCTTGACTAAAAATAAAAAATTTCCAATTATAATTGATGAGGAGGGGCAAAGTGTTTCAAGACTAGAAAATCTAATAAGTCATAATATAAGCGCGAATTTTTTTGGTAATTTATTTAAAAACGATAAAAATGCCTGTTTTAAAATATTAAAAGAGTATTTAAGAAGTTTGAGTAAAATATTAAAAGATCTTGGCATCAATATTAATACTATTCCAGTCCTTGATATATTAAGAAAAAAAACAAACAAAATTATAGGAAACAGAAGTTTTTCAAACGATAAAAAAATTGTTAGAAAACTTGGTGAACTCACAGTAAAAAATCTACACTCAAATAAGATTGCCTCTATTATAAAACATATACCTGGGCACGGGGCAGCAAAATCTGACAGTCATAAAAAAATGCCAAAAGTTCCACTAAGTCTCAATAAACTTAATACGAAAGATTTTTATCCATTTAAGAAGTCAAAAGCAAAGTTAGCTATGACTGCACACATTCTTTATAGTAAAATCGATAAGAGGAATGTAGCCACTTTCTCAAAAGATATAATTAAAAAAATAATTAGAAAAAAAATTGGATTTAAAGGTATTTTAATTTCAGATGATATTTCAATGAAAGCTTTAAAGTACGATCTACTAACTAATGCTGAAAAATCAATAAAAGCTGGATGCAACCTTGTTCTTTATTGTGCAGGCAATACTAATGACAACTTTAAATTGATTAAATCCTTGCCTTATATTGATAAATTTACTTCAAAAAAAACATCAGAATTTTATAAATTTTTAAGGTAAAATTACCTATGGAATCAAAAGCAGATCAAATTTCAATTGATATACCAAACTACAATGGACCACTTGAAGTTCTTTTGGATCTTGCAAAATCACAAAAAGTTGATTTGGCTGAGATTTCAATTACAAAATTAGCTGATCAATTTTTAGAATTCATAAAAAATAATAAAAACCTAAACCTTGAAACTGCTTCAGAATTTTTATTGATGGCAACATGGTTAGCATATTTAAAATCAAAATTGTTATTACCGGAAGATGATGAAGATGATTTTAAAGCATTAGAAGTAGCAGAAAAACTTAAGCTTCAACTGAAAAAATTAGAGTTAATAAGAATATTATCTGATCAAATGCTTAAAAAAAAAAGACTTGGTATTCATATTTTTACCAGAGGAATGAAAGGTGGAATAAGATCAATAAATACACCTATTTATGATGTTTCTCTTTACGAACTTTTAAAAACTTATTCTAGCATTCAAATGCAAAAAACTTTTCAGAATATAAGTATTCCTAAACTTCCTGTATTTACTGCTGAGGAAGGTATAAAGCAGATAAAAAATAATCTCGACAAGATTTTAGATTGGAAAAATTTAAAAGATTTAATACCTAAATTTTATTTAGATAATAAAATGAAAAGGACAGGAATTGCAGGAATTTTTGCAGCAAGTCTTGAATTAACAAAAGAGGGCATTATTTCATTATCGCAAAAAAAAATTTTCGATAAATTAATGATAAAGAAAACAAATGAAAAATAAAAAGAAAAATAATATCATTGACTTTCCTTCGTCCCCTTCAAAAATTGAAAGACAGATTGAAGCGATACTTTTTGCAGCATCTGAACCATTAGATCTAGAGACTATTGAGAAGAGATTACAAATAAATTCTAACTTGAAAAAAATATTGGAAGATTTGCAAATAATTTACAAAAAAAGAGGTATAAACTTAGTTTGCATCAAAAATAAATGGTCTTTTAGAACTGCTGAGGATTTATCAAAATTAATGGCATTGCAAAAATCTACTCAAAAAAAATTATCAAAAGCAACAATAGAAACTTTAGCAATTATAGTCTATCATCAACCTGTTACAAGATCTGAAATCGAAGAAATTAGAGGTGTATCTTTTGCCTCAAACACACTAGAAATTTTATTGGAATTAGATTGGGTAAGACCTGCCGGCCGTAAAGATGTACCTGGTAAACCAATTCAATATGCTACAACTGAAAATTTTTTAAATCATTTCAATATTCAAAAAATATCTGATTTACCTACTATAGATGAGCTTGGCTCTGCAGGATTGATTGATACATCAGTAATAGATAAATCTATTTTTGGCACTGGAAAATTCTTTAAAGAGCAGTCTATGTCTGAAAACCAGAATATTTACAAAGATATAGATGAAGCTATTAAAAAAGCTCCTGAAGACGAGAAATAATTATATTTATTTGACACTTTTTATTGTATATATTTAGAATTATGGGAATTAGTTTCTGGCAAATAGCAATAGTTGTAGTTCTTGTTGTCTTACTCTTTGGAAGGGGAAAAATATCAAGTTTAATGGGTGATGTAGCCAAAGGAATAAAAAGTTTTAAAAAAGGTATGTCTGATGATCCCCAAACAAACAATCAAGAAGACAACTCTAAGTCAGACAATTCTGACACTGAAAATAAATAATCGAAATGCCTCAAATTGGATGGTTAGAGATTTTATCAGTAGTAATAATTGCAATTTTAGTATTAGGACCAAAGGAATTTCCGATAGCTTTAAAAAAAATTGGTTCTTATATAGGAAAATTTAAAAATACATTAAGTAGTTTTCAAAGAGAGGTTTCATCTGTAACAAAAGATGTTGATTTAGACGAAAAAATCGTGAACAAAAATAATAATATCAAAGAAGATTTAGATAAAAATGGCTGAAAATAATTCATTTGCAAGTCATTTTATTGAACTGCGTTCAAGACTTCTCAATTCATTAATATTTATTTTCATAGTTTTTATAATTTCTTATTTTTTTGCAGAGCAAATTTATAATTTTTTGGTTGAACCATACGCAAATGCTGTAAAAGATGATGAAACATCAAGACGTCTTATATTTACAGCACTTCATGAAACTTTTATTACTTATATTAAAGTTGCTTTTTTTGCTGCAATTTTTTTAGGCAGCCCGGTTTTATTAATTCAAATTTATAAATTTATTGCGCCAGGTTTATATAAAAATGAAAAAAAAGCAATACTACCTTATTTAGTATCAACACCAATTCTTTTTTTGTTAGGCGGTCTATTAGTTTATTATTTAGTTATGCCTTTGGCGATAAAGTTTTTTCTATCATTTGAAACATTAGGTTCAAGTTCCAACCTACCTATTCAACTTGAAGCTAAAGTAAATGAATACCTTTCCTTAATAATGAGATTAATATTTGCTTTTGGTATAAGTTTTCAATTGCCAGTATTACTAAATTTATTAGCTAGGATTGGTGTTGTAAATTCAAATTATCTCAAAACCAGAAGAAGATATGTTATTGTTATAATTTTTGCCATAGCAGCAATTTTAACTCCTCCGGATCCAATAACTCAGATTGGATTAGCAATACCTTTGTTATTTCTTTATGAACTATCTATATTGACTGTAAAATTTACCGAAAAGAAAGGAGAACAAGAAATAGAAAATGCATAATATTAAAGAGTTAAGAAAAAAATTAAAAGATTACAAAAAAAAATTATCAGACAGAAATTTTGATTTTGATATAAATAACTTTGAAATCTTGGATAATGAAAACAGAAAGTTAATAAGTGAAAAAGAGAAATTAGAACAAGAAAAAGGCATTCTATCAAAATCAAAAGAAAAATCTAATTTTGAAAAGTCAAAAAAGATTTCTGAAAAAATATCTGAAATTTCAAAAAGACAGTCAATTTCACAAAAAAAACTTAATGATTTGTTATTTATATTACCAAACCTAGCTCAAAACGATGTACCAATTGGAAAAGATCAAAAATCCAATAAATTAATCAAAAAATTTGGAAAAATTAAAGAATTCTCTTTTAAAATCAAATCTCATACGGAACTTGGATCGAAGTCCAATGAAATTGACTTTGATCTTGCTTCAAAATTATCTGGATCAAGATTTGTTATTCTGAAAAATAAAATAGCTTTATTAGAAAGAGCTTTGATTAATTATATGCTTGATTTACACACTAATGAATTTAAATATGATGAAATCTCACCTCCTTTAATTATTAATGAAGATGTTATGTTTGGAACTGGCCAGCTACCAAAATTTGAGTCGGATCAATTTGAAATTAAATATGAAAACTCAGATCAGAGAAAATTTCTTATCCCAACAGCTGAAGTTGTTCTAACCAATTTAGTTAGAAAAAGCCTAGTTAATAAAGAAGATTTACCTCATAGATATGTTGCTTCAACTCCGTGTTTTCGCAAAGAAGCCGGCAGTTATGGTAAAGATACAAAAGGTATGATTAGGCAGCATCAATTTTATAAAGTTGAATTAGTTAGCATAGTAGATCCTAAAGATTGCAATATTGAGTTAGAGCGTATGTTAAATTGCGCAAAACAAGTATTAGATAATTTAGAAATACCCTATCAAGTAGTATTACTATCTACTGGTGATATGGGATTTAGCGCAGAAAAAACCTTTGATATCGAGGCTTGGATACCTTCTGAAAAAAAATATCGAGAGATTTCAAGTTGTTCATCTTGTGGCTCTTTCCAAGCTAGGAGAATGGGGGCCAAATTTAAAACTGAAAATGGCAGTGATTTTGTCGGCACATTAAATGGCTCGGGATTAGCAGTTGGAAGACTTATAATTGCTTTATTAGAGAATAATCAAAATGAGGATGGTTCGGTTACAATACCGAAAGTTTTAAAAAAATATATGAATAATTTAGATAAAATTTGACTAAATTTAACTTGTTAATTTAATACTTTTATTATATTTGTCTCATCATGAGCGGACAAGGAATTGCACAATTTATACCTTTAATTCTAATATTTGTAATTTTTTACTTTTTTTTGATCAGACCACAGCAAAAAAGAGTGAAAGACCATAAAGCTATGGTTGAGTCTTTGAAGAGAGGCGACGAAGTAATTACTTCTGGGGGAATAATAGGAATAGTTGATAGAGTAATGGAAGATGATAGAATTGAGGTTATAATTGGAGAAGGTACTAAAGTCCAAATCATAAGATCAACAATTACAAGTCTGCTTAAAAAAGAAGAAGTTAAAAAATAATTCTTTTTTGTGTTAAATTTTTCAAAAATAAACGTCATTATAATTTATTTAATATTTTTCTTTATCTCGATTTTTTCTTTACTTAATTTACAAACCACAGATAAAACTTTTTTAGAAAAAAAAGTGAATTTGGGACTTGATTTACAAGGAGGTTCATATCTTTTACTCGAGATAAACTCTGACAGTCTTGTTGAGGAAAAAATACAATCAAAAGTTATTCCGTTAAAAAAATTATTAAAAGATAATGGATTAAACTATCAAGATTTTAAGATTAAGAATAAAAACTTATCGTTCAAAATAGATGACATAAGCAAATTTGATTTACTTTTTTTTTCAAAAAAAAATAATTTAGTAAATCCTTATATAGAAAATTACAGATCATTTGAACTAGATTATCAAAAAAAGAAAGATAATTATGTTGAGGTTTTATTTTCAAAATATGGATTGTTGACTATAAATAATGCTGCTCTAAAACAATCTATCGAAATTGTAAGACGGAGAATAGATGATGTAGGCACTAAAGAACCAACTATACTTCAAAGGGGTGATAAAAGAATTTTGGTTGAATTACCAGGATTAAAAGACCCTGAGAGAATAAAAAATCTTTTAGGCAAGACTGCTCAATTAAATTTTAGATTGGTTAGTGAAAATTCTGAATTTGGTGTTGATGAGTTAATCTCAGAAACTGGAGAAATATTGAAAATTAGCAAAAGAATTGTGATGAGTGGTGAAAATTTAATTGACGCTCAACCAAGTATTCAAAATCAACAAAATGAACCAACTGTTTCATTTACTTTAGATAGACTTGGTGCTCAAAAATTTGGAAGAGCAACTACTGATAATGTAGGAAAAAGACTTGCAATAGTTTTAGACGGTAAAATAATAAGTGCGCCTAATATAAATGAGCCAATTACTTCCGGAAAAGGAATGATTTCTGGAAATTTCACTTTTCAACAAGCAACTGATTTAGCATTACTTCTTAGGTCAGGCGCTCTACCTACTCCTCTTGATATTGTTGAAGAGCGGACTGTTGGACCTGATTTAGGAGAGGACTCAATCAAATCCGGTGTTACCTCTTTAATAGTTGGGTTTATTTTAGTAATTATTTTTATGTTCTATAAGTATAGGGTATTCGGATTAGTTGCTAACATTGCTTTAATTGCAAATTTGTTAATGTTAGTAGGCGTTTTAACAATATTAGAGGCAACTCTGACCTTACCTGGGATAGCAGGAATTATCTTAACTGTCGGAATGGCTGTAGATGCAAATGTATTAATATTTGAGAGAATTAAAGAGGAATTAAAAACAGAAAAATCAGTTATACACGCCTTTGACACAGGATATTCAAAAGCAAAAATAACAGTTCTTGATGCTAATATAACTACTTTAATCGCCGCTATAATCTTATTTGCATTTGGATCTGGTCCAGTAAAAGGTTTTGCTATAACTCTTGGAATAGGCATCGTAACTACACTTTTTACAGCTTATTTTCTAGCAAGACACCTTACATCAATTATCGTATTAAGAGATAACAATAAGGATGTTAAAATATCATGATTAAAAATATTAATTTTGTATCAAAATTTAAAAAAGCAAACTTCTTTTCAATAGTATTTTTTATTTTAAGTATAATTTTTATATCATTTAAGGGATTGAATTATGGAATAGATTTTAAAGGGGGTACCTTAATTGAATTAAGAACTGAAAAAACTGTTGAAGCATACTCTATAAGAAATTCTTTAAGCACCATGGATTTAGGCGATATAAATGTAAAAAAATTTGGAAAAGAGGGAGATTTTCTGGTCAAAGTTGAACAAAAGAATACTACGAATAATAATTTAATTCCTGAAATCAAGGAAAAATTAACAAATAACCTAAATTCAGCAGTTGATTTTAGAAGAGTGGAAAATGTTGGTCCTAAAGTAAGTTCAGAATTATTAGAGTCATCTGTCATAGCGATCTCTTTAGCCCTAGCTGCAATGCTTTTCTATATTTGGGTAAGATTCGAATGGCAGTTTAGTGTAGGTTCGATAATTGCTTTGTTTCACGATGTAGTAATTACATTGGGTATATTTTCAGTTTTATCTTTGGAAATTAATTTATCAATAATTGCAGCAGTATTAACAATAGTAGGTTATTCAATGAATGATACTGTTGTAATTTACGATAGAATAAGAGAAAATCTATTTAAGTATACTAAAATAAGTATCAGTGATATTTCAAATTTATCAATTAATGAAACACTTTCTAGAACAATAATAACATCAGCAACTACTTTACTTGCACTAGTATCAATTTATATTTTAGGTGGAGAAATTTTAAGAGGATTTTCTTTTGCTATGATATTAGGAGTGATTATTGGAACATATTCTTCAATATTCGTCGCTTCACCAATACTTAAATTTTTTAAAGTAAGTTATAAGACTTTAGAAAAAGAAGAAGAAAAAATTGTTCCGTAATTAATAAAGATTTTGTGCCGCTACCATCGAAAGCAACATTGGAAAAGATAATAAAGTGTTTGCCCTAGAAAATAACATTGCAGTTTTTGCCGATTTAGCTTTTTCATCTGGCGAGCTATCTACTATTCCTAAAGCTATTTTTTGATTAGGCCAAATTACAAACCAAACGTTATAAGCCATTATTATTCCTAACCACATACCTATTCCTATTGCGGTAGATTTTGGATCTCCACCGCCTATTCCTAATATCATTGCTTGATGAACATATCCTTGCAGATATGAAACTATTAATCCAGTTATAATTGTACCTAAAGCGGCCCATCTAAACCAAAATAAAGCTTTAGGTGCTATCACTTTTCCAATCGCAGGCTTTTGTTCATCAGGAATATTCGGCATTGATGGAATTTGTACAAAGTTAAAATACCATAGTAAACCTATCCACATTATTCCTGTTAATACGTGTAAATATCTAAATAACCAACTAAAGAAGTATCTGTCGAATGCAAATCCGTCACCAAAAAAATGCAAAAATAATAATAGTATTACAGCTATCCCCAGTGAGAGGTGAACTGTTTTAGATAATGATTGTAGTATACTTGTCATGATTCATTCATATCATAATTTTAAATATTAAGCAGTCTTTTTCATTGAAGTATTACCAATAATTTCTTTAATAAATTTTCCTGTAAAACTCTCTTTTACTGTGGACACTTTTTCAGGTGATCCCTCTGCAATAATTTTTCCTCCATTTATTCCTCCCTCAGGTCCCATGTCAATAATATGGTCTGCGGTTTTAATTACATCAAGATTATGTTCAATAACAACAACAGTGTTACCTGTATTAGCAAATGCTTGTAAAATTTCTAACAATTTTTTGATGTCATGTGAGTGTAACCCAGTTGTCGGTTCATCTAATATGTATAAAGTCCTACCAGTAGGTCTTTTTGAAAGCTCTTTGGCTAATTTAATTCTTTGGGCTTCTCCACCTGATAAGGTTGTGGCTTGTTGACCTATTTTCATATATCCAAGACCGACATGTTTTAAGGTGATTAATTTTGATTTAATACTTTGAATATTCTCAAAAAATTCACAACCTTCATCAACTGTCATGTCTAAAACATCTGCGATATTTTTATTTTTAAATCTTATTTCTAAAGTTTCTCTATTATATCTTGCTCCCTTACAAGTATCACAAGGTATAAAAACATCAGGCAAAAAATGCATTTCATAAGTTAACACTCCATCTCCCTCGCAAGTCTCACATCTGCCTCCTTTTACATTAAAAGAGTATCTCCCAACTTTATATCCTCTTGCTTTTGACTCTGGTAAACTTGCAAACCATTCTCTTATCGGTCCAAAAGCTCCAGTATAAGTAGCCGGGTTAGATCTTGGAGTTCTACCTATTGGTGATTGATCTATATCTATAATTTTATCTATTAACTCTGTACCTTTAAATCCAGTAAATGCTTTTGGAACTTTTCGACTTTTATTTTTATTTAATATTAAATTAAATGCGTTGTATAAAGTATGTAAAATCAAAGTAGATTTCCCACTTCCTGAAACTCCTGTTACACAAGTAAAAGTTCCAACTGGTATTTTTAAATTTACTTTTTTCAAATTATTTCCACTTGCGCCACTTATTTCGATGAATCTACCATTCTTTGCTGTTCTCCTTTTTTTTGGGACCGGAATAAATTTTCTTCCAGATAAATAATTTCCTGTAATACTATTTTCATTTTTTATAATTTCTCTTACCTCACCCTCAGCAACAATCTGGCCTCCTTTTAATCCTGCTTCTGGTCCTATATCAATTATGTGATCAGAACTTTCCATTGTTTCAATATCGTGTTCGACAACTATTACTGTATTACCTAAATCTCTTAATTTTTTTAAAGCTGTAATTAATTTTTTATTATCTCTTTGGTGCAGACCAATAGATGGCTCATCTAAAACATACAAAACACCGGTTAAACCTGATCCTATTTGTGAAGCCAATCTAATTCTTTGGGCTTCACCACCTGATAAAGTTCCTGACTCTCTCGATAAAGTAAGATAATTTAATCCTACGTTTAGCAAAAAGTTTAACCTTTCATTTATCTCTTTTAATATGTGTTGAGCAATTTTATTTTCTTTTTCATTTAAAACATTTTCTAAATTTGCAAACCATTTTTGCGCAATATCTATCGATTTCTCTGTAACTTGACTAATGTTAAGATTATTTATTTTAACACACAAGGCCTCATCTTTTAATCTCATACCTTTACATTTTTCACAATCTGTCTCGCTCTGATACTGAGCAATTTCCTCTCTTTTCCACTCACTATCAGTTTCAAGATATCTTCTCTCTAAATTATTAATCACACCTTCAAAAGCCTTCTTTGTTGAATAAGACTCATACCCATCATCATATGAGAATTTAATTTCTTCATCATTAGAACCGTAAAGAATAATATCTTGTATTTTTTTTGGAATTTTTTTCCAAGGGTCTGACATTGAAATTTTATAATGTTTAGCTAAAGACGCCAAAGTTTGAGCATAATACAAAGAAGTTGACTTTGACCACGGTTCAATAACCCCATCTTGAAGACTTTTTTTTACATCGGAAACAACTAAATTTGGATCAACATTTAAATTATGTCCTATTCCCTCACATTCTTCACATGCTCCATAAGGAGAATTAAATGAAAATAATCGCGGTTCAATTTCCTCAACTGTAAAACCACTTTCAGGGCAAGAAAATTTTGACGAAAATGTTATAGACTCTTTTTTTCTAAATTTTTTTGGTAAAGTTTCATTTTCATATTCTACCATTAATAATCCATCTGAAAGATTTACTGCTGTTTCAACACTATCTGCAAGCCTATTACCTAAATTTGAACTCAAAATTATTCTATCTACAATAATTGAAATATCGTGTTTGATTTTTTTGTTTAAGTTTGGAAATTCGTCAATATTTAAATATTTACCATCTACTTTAATTTTTGAAAAACCTCTTTTTTTGTAATTAAGTATTTCTTTTTTGTATTCACCTTTACGACCTCTAATAATAGGAGCTAAAATAAAAATGGTATTATTCTTTGGAAGCTTTTTTATTTTATCTACCATTTCACTAATCGACTGTGATCTGATTGGTTTTCCTGTAAACGGAGAATAAGGAATTCCTATTCTGGCAAATAAAACTCTCATATAATCATAAATTTCGGTCACTGTTGCTACTGTCGACCTAGGGTTTTTAGATGTATTTTTTTGCTCTATAGAAATCGCTGGGCTTAACCCTTCAATAAAATCCACATTGGGTTTTTTCATCTTATCCAAAAATTGACGAGCATAAGATGAGAGACTTTCTACATATCTTCTTTGTCCCTCAGCATAAATTGTATCAAACGCAAGTGATGATTTTCCAGATCCTGACAGACCAGTTATAACAACTAATTTCTCTTTTGGTATTTCTAGAGAAACGTTTTTTAAATTGTGTTCTTTAGCGCCTTTTACAACGATTTTTTTCAACATTTCTTTTCTATTAAATAATAATCATCTTATATTTACCATTCAAATATGATATAAATTACTGAAATTTAACAATAAAAAATCAAATTTTATTCAAAATATTATGGCTGGAAGTTTAAATAAAGTACAATTAATAGGTCGTTTAGGCGCAGATCCTGAAATAAAACAAATGGTTAACGGTAAAAATGTTGCTAGATTAAGTCTAGCTACCAGCCAATCTTGGAAAGATAAATCTAGTGGAGAGAGAAAAGAGAAAACCGAATGGCATCGAGTTGTGATTTTTAATGAAGGATTAGTAAATGTTGTGCAACAATATGTTAAAAAAGGAGCGAATGTTTACGTTGAAGGGCAATTAAGTACTCGAAAATGGAAAGATGAAACCACTGGTCAGGACAAATATTCTACGGAAGTAATTTTACAAGGTTACAATTCTAGTTTAACAATGCTAGATAGTAAAAATAGTGGAAATAACTCTAACTTAGTATCTGAAAATAAAAGTTCTTTACCAAATGATAATTTAAATCAAGATAGTGTTGATTTAGATGATGAAATTCCTTTTTAAATTTTAATGGAAAAAAATTTAGTAGAAAATAATAAATCTTTTAAACCTATATTTGTTCAAGATGAGATGAGTTCTTCTTATCTATCTTACGCAATGAGCGTAATTGTTAGTAGAGCTTTGCCTGATGTAAGAGATGGCTTAAAACCTGTTCATAGAAGAATTATTTATGCAATGTACAAAGGGGGTTACGATTGGTCAAAACCATTCAGAAAATCTGCAAGAATTGTAGGAGACGTTATTGGTAAATATCATCCACACGGAGATCAATCAGTCTATGACGCACTTGTAAGATTGGTACAAGATTTTTCTATGAGTGTTCCTTTAATTTCAGGTCAAGGAAATTTTGGTTCAATTGATGGAGATCCTCCTGCAGCTATGAGATATACTGAAACAAAATTGGGAAGAATAGCTCAATTTTTAACAGAAGATTTAGAAAAAAATACTGTTAATTTTAGGAGCAATTATGATGAAACTGAAAAAGAACCTGAGGTTTTGCCCTCTCAATATCCAAATATATTAGTCAATGGAGCAGGAGGCATCGCTGTTGGTATGGCTACTAGTATACCGCCTCACAATTTAGGGGAAGTTATTAATGCGACTATAGCTTTTATAAATAACAAAGAAATCACAATTGCTCAATTAATGAAATATCTTCCCGGACCTGATTTTCCAACTGGTGGAGTAATTATTGGAAAAGATATAATTAAACAGGGATATAACAAAGGTAGAGGTTCGTTTAAAATAAGGGGAGAAATAGAGTTTGAAGAAAAAAAAGGCGGTCGAGATTTATTAATAATCAAATCAATTCCTTATCAAGTAAATAAATCATTGTTAATTGAAAGGATTGCGCAACTAGTGAGAGATAAAAAAATTGATGGTATAAGAGATCTAAGAGATGAGTCAAATAGAGAAGGAATAAGAGTTGTAATTGAACTTAGAAAAAGTGTTGAAGCAGAAACTGTAAGAAGACAATTATATAAATTAACTAATATTGAAAGTTCTTTTGGCTTTAATACATTAGCCATAGTAGATAACAAACCCAAAATTTTAAATTTAAAAGAGTTCATTTCAGAATTTCTTAAATTTAGAGAAGATACAGTAATTAAAAGAGTAAAATTTGATTTAAAAAAAGCAGAAGAGAGAGCACACATTTTGATTGGTTTAGCTGCTGCTGTTGAAAATATAGATGAAGTTATTAAAATAATTAAAAGCTCAAAAGACTCAAATGTAGCTAAAAAAAATCTGTTATCAAAAAAATGGAAAATTAAAAAAAGTATTAGAATTATTTCTCAAATCGAAAAGAAAAAAAATGTATCAAGCTATCAATTAAGCAATGAGCAAGTAGACTCGATATTAGAACTTAAATTACAAAAGTTGACAGCTTTTGGAATAAGTGAAATTGAATTAGAGATCTCAAAACTTTCAAAATTAATAGTTGAATTTAATAAAATTTTAAATTCAAAAAAAGCTTTAAATAATTTGATAGTCGACGAACTTACAAAAATAAAAGATAAATTTTCTTTTCCTAGAAAAACTAAAATTATTGATGCAGTTTTGAATTATAATATTGAAGAAACTATTCAAAAAGAATCTGTTGTAATTAATATTACAAATCAAGGTTACATCAAAAGGGGACCATTAAGTTTACTAAAAGCTCAAAAAAGGGGAGGAAAAGGAAAGGCTGGAATATCGACAAGAGAAGACGATTTTGTTGTCCAAATATTTACAGCTAATACTCATACTCCTGTGCTATTTTTTTCAACACAAGGTTTAGTATATAAAATTAAAGCTCATAAAATACCTGAAGGAACCTCTGCCTCAAAAGGAAAATCAATATTTAATATATTACCCTTAAAAAGCCATCACTCAATAAGTTCAATTATGCCATTACCTGAAGACGAAAATGAGTGGAAGAAACATATGGTCATATTTGTAACAGCAAAAGGTAATGTAAGAAAAAATTCTTTAGAAGATTTTTCAAACATAAATAACAGTGGAAAAATTGCAATGAAACTTGACTCAGATGATAAAATTATAGGAGTTAAAATTTGTAAAGACGATCAAGATATATTATTGAGCACTAAATTTGGCAAATGTATAAGATTCAAATCTAAAAAATTGAGACTTTTTAAAGGTAGATCTTCTAAAGGAATAAAAGGAATAAAACTTAACGAGAATGATAAAGTAATATCAATATCAATTTTAGGTAATTCTCAACTTGATAAGAAAATAATTGATAAAGATAAAAAAATTAAAAATGCTTTAGATAAGTTTATCTTATCAGTTTCTGAAAATGGCTATGGAAAAAGATCATCTTACGAGGATTACAGAGTAACTAATCGAGGCGGTAAAGGTATTATTGGTATTATAAATTCCCCGAGAAATGGAAATATAGCCTCTTCCTTAGTAGTTGATGAGACTGATGAAATTCTATTATCTACAGATAAAGGGAGTATTATGAGATGTGCTGTAAAAGAAATAAGAATAGCAGGAAGAAATACCCAAGGTGTTAGAATAAAAAAATTATCAGGTACTGAAAAAGTAGTTTCAGTTATAAAAATTGAAAATAATATTATATGAAAACTGCAGTTTACCCGGGCACTTTTGATCCTATAACCTATGGACACATTGACGTAATCAAAAAATCACTAAAAATTTTTGATAAATTAATTGTTGCTACTACTGATAACACTGATAAGGATTATTTTTTTTCCATAGAGGAAAGACTTGAAATAATTGATAACTCTTTATTTAAAGATTTAAGATTTGATAAAAAAAAAATTAAAGTCATTGCCTTCAGTAATTTAACAATTGAATTATGTAAAAAATATAATGCCTCAGCAATAATTAGAGGATTAAGAGCTGTATCAGATTTTGAATATGAATTTCAATTAGCAGGTATGAACAAAAAACTGAACTCCAAAATAGAGACAATGTTTTTAATGTCCGACGTTGAAAATCAAATAATTTCTTCGAAATTTGTGAAAGAAATAGCAAATTTAGGAGGAAATATTGATAGGTTCGTATCTAAATATACTGTTAAAATGTTAAAAAATAAATTCTTATGAGAAAATTTATCTATTTATTTATATTTTTTTTTAGTTTAGTAAATACAAAGCTTATGGCAAATGAGATAATGATACTTAAATTAACTTATGGAGATGTTGAAATTGAACTTTATCCAGATAAGGCTCCAAACCATGTCAAAAGATTTAAAGATTTGGCCAGTGCTGGCGAGTATGACGGTGTTGTTTTTCACAGAGTTATAGAAGGTTTTATGGCTCAAACTGGAGATGTGAAATTTGGAAATAGTAAAAAATCTAGTTTTGATTTATCTTTAGCTGGAACAGGTGGATCTGATTTACCAAATTTAAAAGCAGAATTTTCTGATATTGCTCATACAAGAGGAATTCTCTCTGCGGCTAGATCTGCGGATCCTAATAGTGCGAATAGTCAGTTTTTTATATGTTTTGAGTCAGCCCCACATCTAGACAGACAATATTCAGCCTTTGGAAAAGTTGTCAAAGGAATGGAATTTATTGATAAAATAAAAAAAGGTGATCCTAATTCTGGAGCCGTAGCTGAACCTGATAAAATTTTATCTTTAAAATTAAAATAAAATAAATGCCTAAAAATGAATTCTCTTTTGAGTTAATTACTCAAAATGAAAACGCTAGATTAGGCAAAATAATTACATCAAAAGGGACTGTTAATACTCCTGCCTTTATGCCTGTTGGTACTCAAGGAACAATAAAAGGAGTTTTTACAGATGATCTTTTAAAAACTAAATCTGAAATTATTTTAGGAAATACTTACCATTTGCTCTTAAGACCGGGAATAGAAATTCTAAAAAAATTTAATGGTCTACATAATTTTATGAACTGGCAAAAACCAATTTTAACAGACTCTGGTGGATATCAAATTATGTCCTTATCAAAACTAAATAAGATAGACAAAAAAATTGGTGCTATCTTTAAATCACATCTAGACGGAAAAAAAATTATTTTAAGTCCTGAAAAAAGCATACAAGTTCAGAAAGCAATTAATTCAGACATTTTAATGGTTTTAGATGAGTGTCCTAAATTAACACGTGATAAGAAGATTTTATCAAATGCAATTGATGTCTCCACGCATTGGGCGAAGAGATGCAAGGTAGAACTTGGAAATGTAAAAACAAAAGCATTATTTGGAATTGCACAGGGAGGTTTAAATAAAGATCTAAGAATTGAAAGTATAAATAAATTAATTGAAATAGGTTTTGATGGTTACGCTATGGGGGGTTTAGCAGTCGGAGAAAATCAAGAGGACATGTTTAAAATATTAAATGAGACACTTAAATATTTCCCTAAAAATAAACCCAGATATTTAATGGGAGTTGGCACACCTTCAGATATTCTTGGTGCAGTTAAAGAGGGAATAGATATGTTTGATTGCGTGCTTCCAACTCGATCAGGTAGAACTGGTTTAGCTTTTACTTGGGAAGGTAAACTTAACTTAAAAAACTCTAAATTCAAAAATGACTACTCTCCGTTAGATGAAAGGTGCGACATTAAAGAAATAAATAAATATTCTAAAAGCTACCTGCATCATTTAATAAAATCTGACGAAATGTTAGCTTCAATGTTAATTTCACTTAACAATATATATTTTTACCAACAATTTATGCGAGAAATTAGAGATAATATTAAAAAAGGGACTTATACGAATTTTTACAAAAAATATATTAATTTTTACGATTAATTATTTGAATTTTATTTAATAAAAATATAAAAGATCGTGTTAAAGGGCCCTTAGCTCAGTTGGTAGAGCACCTCCCTTTTA
>CACLXL010000001.1 GCA_902610975.1 uncultured Pelagibacteraceae bacterium | reverse complement strand
TAACTGATATAGAATTTTCAGAGTTTATTTTAAAGTTTATATCTTTCATAATTAAATTCTTATTTAATTCAATATTTTTAACTTTTAAATTTATTTTTTTAGTTTTAATTCTCTCAAGTAATTTTTCGGTGGTATCTAGCGCAACTAAATTTCCTTTATTGATTATAGCTATACGATCACACATTTCCTGTGCTTCAATCAGATAGTGTGTGGTTAATATTATTGTTACACCCTCTTTGTTAAGAGCTTTTACATTTTCCCAAAGATTATTTCTAAGTTCTACATCAACACCAGCTGTAGGCTCATCCAAAATTAAAATTGGAGGTTGATGAACCATAGCCTTTGCTATAAGCAATCTTCTCTTCATGCCGCCCGATAAGCTTCTAGAGTATGCATTAGCTTTATCTTGAAGAGAAACCATCCTTAATATTAAATCAGTTATACGGTTTTCTTTAGAAATACCGTATAGACCGGCCTGAAGTTCAAGAAGTTTTTTTGGACTAAAAAAAGCATCTAAGTTTATTTCCTGGGGGACTATTCCCACAGAAGCTCTTACTTGACGAGGATTTTGATCTAAATCAAAACCCCATACATTTACTTTTCCACTAGTTTTTATAACTGTTCCTCCTAGAATACTTAAAAATGTTGTCTTACCCGCTCCATTAGGTCCTAATAATCCAAATACCTCACCTTGTCTGACTTCAAAACTTAATTCGTTCAAAGCTTTATTATGTTTTTTGGTTTTAGTACTAGAATACACCTTTGTTAGATTTTCAACAGCTAGGGCAAATTTATTCATACTTTTTTATAATTCATCAAGATTTCAATGTAATATGTATATATGAGTTCAATAAAAAAAACAGATCATTTTTATTTGGTAGATGGATCTGGATACATTTTTCGCGCTTATTATGCTCTTCCTCCTCTTTCAAGAAAAAGTGACGGTCTTCCAACTGGAGCGGTTAGTGGTTTCTGTTCTATGCTTTTTAAATTATTAGAGGAAGCTAGATCAGACGACTCTAAAAATAAACCATCACATTTTGCAGTAATATTCGACTCCGCACGAAAAAATTTTAGAAATGAAATTTATAGCGAATATAAAGCCAATCGTGCTGAAGCACCAGATGACTTAGCTCCTCAATTTGAATATATAAGAAAATCAGTTGAAGCTTTTAATCTACCGTCTATAGAACTTATTAATTACGAAGCAGATGATTTAATAGCTACCTATGCAAAAAAAATTATTGAGTCTGGAGCAAAAGTAACAGTAATTTCCTCTGATAAAGACCTAATGCAACTAGTCTCCACTAAGATAAGATTATTCGATCCAATGAAAAGTAAAGTTATAGGAGAAAAAGAAGTTTTTGAAAAATTTGGTGTTAAACCTAATCAAGTGATAGATGTTCAATCTTTGGCTGGAGACTCTTCTGACAATATTCCGGGTGTGCCTGGAATAGGAATCAAAACTGCTGCAGAGCTAATCAATAAATACAAAAACCTAGACACCCTTCTTAAAAAAGCTTCTGAAATTAAACAAAATAAAAGAAGAGAAACACTTATTGCTAATAAAGATAAAGCATTATTGAGTAAACAACTAGTAACTCTAAAAGATGATGTCCCAATCAAAAATAATCCAAACGAGTTTTTAATCAAAAAAATTAATAAAGATAAACTTTATAACTTCTTAAGGGAGATGGAATTTAACAGATTATTAAGTCAAGCTATTAGTTTTTATGGCGAACCTGGAGAAAAAAATTTTAGTCAAGACAAAAAATTAAAAACGTCACAAATAAATACAAAACAATACCAAAAAATTATAAAAGAAAATGACTTAAATAAATTAATAATTGATTTAAATAAAAAAAGTATTATTTCAGTAGATACTGAAACTTCCTCTCTAGATCCTCAGCTGGCAGAGTTAATTGGTATTTCTTTAAGTTATGCCGAAAATATTTCTTTTTATATTCCGGTTGGCCATAAAAATACAAAAGTTTTGAATAAAGATTTTGTTATAAAAAAACTCAAGCCAATTTTGGAAGATCCAAGTATAAAAAAAGTTGGTCAAAATATTAAATATGATTTCATCATACTAAAAAAATATGGAGTAGAATTAAACCCTGTCGAAGATACAATGTTACTCTCTTACACTTTGGATGCAGGAAATAACCGTCACAATATGGATACTTTGTCGGAATTACATCTTAACCATAAAACAATTTCTTACAAAGATCTGGTTGGTTCTGGAAAAAAACAATTAAAATTTTCAGAAGTAGATATAGACAAAGCCACAGAATATGCTGCAGAGGATGCTGATGTGACTTTAAGATTATACGAAATTTTGTCGGAAAGAGTTTCGGACGAAAAGCTTAATCAAATTTATGAAGTTTTCGAAAAACCAATGATTAAAATATTATCTAGACTAGAAACTTATGGAATAAAAGTAGATCATAACTACCTAAAAGAACTATCAAAAAAATTTGAAAAAAGATTAGAAAAAATAGAAAAAGAAATTTTTAAAATTTCAGGAAAAGAGTTTAATATTGGGTCGCCTAAACAACTTGGTGAAATAATTTACAACGATTTAAAGATAGCAAAATTGAAAAAAACTAAAAAAGGTAGTTTGGCCACTAGTGCTAAAATATTAGAGGATCTTGCGCTAACTGGACAAAAATTTCCTAATTTAATTTTAGAGTGGAGACAAGTATCTAAACTTAAAAGTACCTATACCGATGCACTTCAAGATCATATTAATAAAGATACCAAAAGAGTTCATACATCATTTCTTTTAGCAGCGACTAACACTGGTAGATTAGCCTCAAGCGATCCAAACTTACAAAATATACCAATTAAAACTTCAGATGGAAAAGAAATTAGAAAAGCTTTTATTGCTGAAAAAAATAATGTTCTTATTTCTGCAGATTACAATCAAATAGAGATGAGAATTCTTGCTGATATGGCTGATGTTAAAGAACTTAAAAAAGCATTCAAACAAAACCAGGATATTCACAAACTTACTGCTAGCCAGGTTTTTGGTGTACCGATTAATAAAATTTCTGAGGATCAAAGAAGGAAAGCGAAAGCTATAAATTTTGGTATCATATACGGTATAACCCAATATGGTTTAGCAAAACAAATATCAGTTTCAAATGAAGTTGCTCAAGAATTTATAAATTCTTATTTTAAAAAATTTCCTGAAATAAAAGATTACATGCAGTCTACAGTTAAAAGCTGCAGAAAACTCGGGTATGTATCAAATATTTTTGGAAGAAGAATTCATTTAAGAGGTATTAATGATAAAAACTTTAGTGTGCGAAGTTTTCAAGAAAGAGCAGCAATTAATGCTCCTATCCAAGGATCTGCTGCCGATATAATTAGATTAGCAATGATTAAAATTGATAATATTTTAGAAGAAAAAAAAATAGCAAAAATGTTACTTCAAATACATGACGAATTAATATTTGAATGTTTAAAGAAAGATGAAAACAATGTTAAGGAATTAATTCAAAACGCTATGGTTTCAGTGTCTAGCTCTGAATACCATAAATTCTCGATTCCCCTAGAGGTAGGAGTAAACTCAGGGAATAATTGGGGAGAGGCTCATTAACGCCTAAATTTTGACATTAAAATTATGAAAATAAAATTATGGCACATACAATTGCATTAGTAGACGACGATAGAAATATTCTGACCGGAATAAGTATGGCACTTGAGAGAGAAGGCTTTAAAGTACATACTTATATAGATGGAGAGTCTGCTTTAATTGGTTTGACAAGAAATCCTCCAGACTTAGCTGTTTTAGATATAAAAATGCCAAGAATGGACGGAGAAGAACTTTTAAAAAAATTAAAAAAGAAAATGTCTATACCAATAATATTTTTAACATCGAAAGATGAGGAAGTGGATGAATTACTCGGATTAAAACTTGGAGCAGATGATTTTGTGAAAAAGTCAGGGGGATTTTCGACTAAAGTGCTTATTGAGAGAATTAGAGTGCAACTCAGAAAAAAATCTAATGTTGTTGATGATACAAAAAATATTATCAGCCACGGAAAGCTCAAGCTTGATCCAGCTCAGTTAGAATGTGAGTGGAATGGTAAGCCCTTACCAGATAAGTTAACAACAACAGAGTTTTTAATTGTCAAGGAACTCGCAAAAAGACCAGGTGTTATTAAAGAAAGAGCTCATCTAATGGATATCGCGTATAAAGAAAATACTGAAATTGAGGATAGAACTATAGACAGTCATGTTAAAAGAATAAGAAAAAAGTTCAAAAAAGTTGACGAAAAATTTTCAGCAATTGAAACTAGATATGGAAGCGGGTATAGATGGAATGTTAGTTAATGAAATCAAAAAAAACAGCTTCAATTCTAAAAAAATTTTTATTATTTAATTTAACTACATTTTCTATACTCGGTTTATTCACAATATTTTACCTAAAAGCAATTCAACCAAATCTTGTTAAAAAAAGAGCGATAAACCACAAAATTATTATAAGTAATACAGTTGATCATCTTGAAAGGTTAAACGTAGATTACAGCTCAAATGGTATAAGAACTTTT
Organism: uncultured Pelagibacteraceae bacterium; assembly: GCA_902610975.1. Classification (GTDB taxonomy): domain Bacteria; phylum Pseudomonadota; class Alphaproteobacteria; order Pelagibacterales; family Pelagibacteraceae; genus Pelagilacustribacter. Next base: position 280,283 of record CACLXL010000001.1, on the reverse strand, counting down.
TTACTTTCCACAAGATTTTTATTCCAGAGCTTGGATCGTGTTCAGTTTTATGACTCCGATGGAAAATTAATTGGCGATACTAATATTTTAGATTTAGATCAAAATGTTTTTTCTAGATCAGATGTGATAATAGAAGAGGCTATTGATGAAAAAAATTCAGCAAATAAATATTCTTCCGTGCCTTTAAATAAAAAAAATGAAAATAATTTAAACACAATATTAGAAAAATATGACGGTAATCCTCTAACAATATCTGAAATTAATAAAAATGATTTTTTTGTTAAAACATTGAGTGAAGTTAAACTTCAAGAAGAGGGCATCGGATATATTTTAGTTTCTGAACAAGCTAATGATATTATTAATGCAGTTAAAGAGAGAAAAGATTTTATTATTAGAACTGTTTTCGCTGTAGCTCTCGTAATTTTAATTTTTTCAATGTTTCTTAACAAATATGTTTTAAAACCAATTGGTTTATTAGTAAGATACAGTGACTCGATAAAGAAGAAATCCTCAGAAAGCATTAATATAAAAAAAGTTTTCGTAAGAGATGATGAAATTGGAAAACTTACTATGTCAATTGACGAAATGACAAAAGAACTTCAACATAGAACAAATAGGGCAGAAACATTTTCTAATGATTTAGCTCACGAAATTAGAAACCCACTAGCATCGTTAAAGAGCGCATCAGAATTGCTAGATAAAACAACTGGTAAAGATGAAAGTGAAAAACTTTTAAAAATAATTAATCACGATGTTGAAAGAATAGAAAGATTAATAACGGATTATTCACAAATGCTCAAAGATGAGGCTTCTTTATCTAGGGAGAAAATGAGTAAAATAAATTTAATTGAAATAATCAATAATGTAGTAGAAGATTTTAAACAAGATCTGAGTAATCAAAATAAGAATATTCAAATAAAAATAAAAGAAAAAATAAGCTCAAAAAACGGGAAATTTATATTAGGAATTGAAAATAGATTAGAGCAGGTGATAGCAAACTTATTAGACAATTCTATTTCATTTAGTCAAGATAATCAAAAAATTGAAATAAGCGTAGAGGAAACAACAAAAAACCTAGTAATGAAAATTCAAGATGAAGGCCCAGGTTTTTCTGAGACCTCTCCTCAAAAAATCTTCAAACGTTTCTATAGTAATAGGCCAAAAAGCTTTGGAAAGCATTCTGGTTTAGGTCTCAATATTGTTAAAAATATTGTTGAACTACATAAAGGCACTGTAGCAGCGTCAAATAGACTGAATACTAAAGGTGCGCAAGTAGAAGTATTATTACCTAAATTTTCCTAGTGTTCTTTCTTGATTAGATATGCTTATGTTGATATTAACAAATTCAAAATGGGACAAGATTACAAAGTAAAAGATATAAGTTTAGCTGATTTTGGTAGGAAAGAAATTTCCATAGCCGAATCAGAAATGCCAGGTTTGATGGCGCTTAGAAAAGAGTATAAAGGGAAAAAACCCCTAAAGGATGCAAAAATCTTAGGCTGTTTGCATATGACAATTCAAACTGCAGTTCTTATTGAGACCTTGGTTGATCTAGGTGCAGAAGTGAGATGGTCTTCTTGTAATATTTTTTCCACACAAGATCATGCAGCAGCAGCAATAGCTAAAGCAGGTATACCAGTTTTTGCTTGGAAAGGCGAAACCGAGGAGGAATATTGGTGGTGTGTAAAACAGACGATAGAGGGAAAAAAAGATTGGAAACCAAATATGATTTTGGATGATGGAGGAGATTTAACAGGTTTAATGCATAAAGATTATAAAGATATTTTAAGGGGTGTAAAAGGAATTTCAGAAGAAACAACAACTGGAGTGTTAGCTTTAAAAAAAATGGAAACGAATAAACAATTAATGGTTCCTGCATTCAATGTTAACGACTCAGTGACAAAATCAAAATTTGATAACTTATATGGATGTAGAGAAAGTTTAGTTGATGGAATCAAAAGAGCTACAGACGTAATGATGTCTGGTAAAGTAGCAGTTGTTGCAGGTTTCGGAGATGTTGGAAAAGGCAGTGCAGCCTCTTTGCGTCAAGCAGGTGCAAGAGTAATGGTAACAGAAACAGATCCAATTTGTGCTTTACAAGCAGCGATGGAAGGCTACGAAGTAGTTTTAATGGATGATGCAATTAAAGACGCTGATATTGTTGTAACTGCTACCGGAAACAAAGATATAGTAACCGCAGATCATATGAGAAATATGAAAGATAGAGCTATCTTATGTAACATTGGACATTTTGATAACGAAATTCAGGTTGAAGCTTTGAAGAACTATAAATGGGATGAAATAAAACCTCAGGTCCATGAAATAGAGCTACCAAGTAAAAAAAGAATTATTTTATTAGCGGAGGGAAGACTCGTAAATCTTGGATGCGCAACAGGTCACCCAAGTTTTGTTATGAGTGCGTCATTTACAAATCAAGTCATAGCACAAATAGAACTCTGGAATAATTCAGATAAATATGAAAATAAAGTTTATGTATTACCAAAACACTTAGATGAAAAAGTTGCAATGTTGCATTTAGAAAAAGTTGGTGCAAAATTAACTAAAATGTCTAAAGATCAAGCAGATTATATTAGCGTTAAACCATCAGGACCATTTAAACCAGATACTTACCGCTACTAAACAGTAGCAAATGATTGTTAAATCCTTAGAACATTTAAATTCTTTATCAAAAAAAGTTGCAGACCAACTAACTAAAAATGATTGTATATTTTTAATCGGCGATATTGGCGTAGGAAAAACTACCTTTTCAAGATATTTGATAAATTACTTACAAGAAAAAAATGGGGAAAAGATTACAGAAGTACTAAGTCCTACTTTTAATCTGCTTTATGAGTATGATTTAAAAAATATTAAAATTATGCATTATGATCTTTATAGAATAAAAGATGAAAGCGAATTAAGACATTTAGGTATTTTTACAGATCAACAAGAGACAGTTAAGATTGTAGAGTGGCCACAACTTATTAATATTCCATTATCTAATAAGTTAGAAATACATCTAAATTACGCTAAAAATGAAAATCAGAGAAAGATAAAATTTATAGGTTCGGGTAAGTGGGAAATTTTAAATGAATTATAAACTTAAAAAAATTTCAGGTGATGCATCATTCAGGGAATTTTATAGATTACAAAAAGGACGGCATACATCAATTATAGTTCAAGCAAAAAAAGAAAAATTCAAAAATTTAATCACTTACATCGTAGTTAATAATATTTTAAAAAAAAATAAGATTTATGTACCAAAGTTAATTACCAATCATTACGACAACAACATTATTGAGATTTCAGATTTAGGAAATAAATCGTTTTATGAATTTATAATTAAAAAGAAAAGTAAATTAAATAATTATAAAGATTTGATTAAGATTATTATCAAATTACAAAATATTAAACCAAAACGAACTTATTATTTTGGAAAATATAAAATTAATTTTCAGAATTACTCGATTAAAAATCTTCATAAAGAATCTGATTTATTTTTCGATTGGTATTTGCAGCACTGTTTAAAAAGTTCAAAACAAAAAAAAATTAAAAATATCTTAAAAAAAGAATTAACCAAAGTATATAAAAAACTTTATTTTAAAAATACAGTTTTTGTTCACAGAGATTTTCATGCATCGAACATAATGGTAAATAAAAATAAACTTGGTTTAATAGATAGTCAGGATGCAATAATTGGAAATCCACTTTACGATTTGGCTTCATTGATAGATGATGTAAGGATTAAACTTCCTTCAACTTTACAAGAAAGATTATTTAATTTTTATTATTCCAAATCTAAATTAAAAAAAGAGCAATACAAAAATTTAAAAAATGATTTTGAAATATTATCTGTACAAAGAAATCTAAAAATTTTAGGTATATTTGTGAGACTTTTCAAAAGAGACGGTAAACCCAATTACCTAAAATATTTGCCTTACACTTGGCGTTTGATCGAGAGACGTCTCAAAAATCCCGTCTTTAAAAATTTTAAATTAATGTTAAAAAAATATTTAAAAATACAAAAGTTAAAAAAAATAAATAATTTATGAAAATTAGACATGGAATGATATTGGCTGCAGGCTTAGGAAAAAGAATGCAACCTCTAACTAATAAAAAACCAAAACCATTAATAGAAATAGGTGGCATTACTCTTCTTGAAAGAGCTATTAATCTTCTAATTAATAACGGTGTAAAAGAAATTAGCGTAAATATTCATCACCTTGGCGATCAAATTGAAAAATATATCTCAGATTTTAAAACAGAAGTTAAAATCAAAATATCAAATGAAAAAGATTCATTACTAGATACTGGGGGTGGAGTAAAAAAAGGGACAAAAGATTTCAAGGAAAACCCTTTTTTTGTAATAAATCCAGATACACTCTGGAGTAATAAATATTCTAAAGAAGTTCAATCTTTAGAAAAAGAGTATTTCACAAAAAAAAGACCGTGTTTATTACTGGTGAAAAAAAAATTATCTTTGGATAACTCATTCAAGGGTGACTTTAACTTAAACAATAATTTAGTTTCTAAAGATGAACATAATCAATTTATTTTTACTGGCTTACAAATAATAAAAAAAGATCAATTTGTCTCTTTTAATAAAGATATTTTTTCAATGAATGAAGTTTGGGCAAAATTGATAAGTGAAAAAAATCTTGGTGGTTTGGAAAGTAATCAAAAATTTTATCATTTAAACACCTTAGAAATGTTTGAAAAAATATCTTCTTTAAGTTCTATTGATTAAAAATTATATCTTTAGATCTTGATTTGTCTAAATAATAATATTTTTGAATTTTTAATTGATTATCAAAATCAATTATCAATGGGTTCCCTGTTGGAATTTCAAGCTCATTAATTTTAATATCTGAAATCTTAAATAGAGATTTACATAATGCTCTTAATGAATTTCCATGAGCCGATATCAAAATATTTTTTCCATTTTCCAAATTTTTTTTTATTTCAAAATTATAAAAGGGAACTACTCGTTCATAAGTATGCTTTAGAGACTCGGTAAAAGGAATTTTATTTTTGGGAATTCCATCATTTAAAGGGCTAAAGTTTTCAAGGTAATTACTATCTTTAGCCATGGGAGGTGGTGCAACGTCCCATGATCTTCTATATTTTTTAAATTGTTCTTCACCAATTTTCTTTTTTGTTTCTTCCTTGTTTAAACCCGTTAATGATCCGTAATGTCTTTCATTTAATTCCCAAGCAGTATTAAACTTCATGGATAAATTTAATTTTTTTAAGATAATTGTGAGCGTTTCAATTGCTCTTTTAAGATAAGAGGTATAACTAATATCTATTTTAATATTCAATTCACTAATTAACTCTCCTGATTTTTTAGCTTCTTCTTTACCTTTCTCTGAAAGGTCAACATCTACCCAGCCTGTAAATCTATTTTCAGCATTCCAGATACTCTGGCCATGTCTTGTTAGGATCAATTTACTCATATAAGTTAATTAAGTTATTATGTACTATATTAAAATCTAAATGAAAAACACTATCTTCTTTGCTTTAAAATATTTATTCTATTTTTCATTTATAATTCTACTAATTCTTTATTTGTTCCCAGGAAGTTTAATTGGTTATTTTTTATACGGAAATTTGGGAAAACAACCCGATTTTATTTCAAATCCAATAGGAACTTCTATTAATCATTTAATATTTTTTTTCTATTTAAGTATTTTAGGTTTTATATTTCGGAGTAATCAAAAAAAACTTATAAATAGTTTTTCTTTTTTATTTTTAATTTCAGTAATTTTAGAATTATTACATCATTTTATTCCTAATCGAGCATTTGAACTTAACGACTTGTATGCAAATGGTTTGGGAGTGATGTTAGCTTTTTTAATATTTAAATTTTTTAAAAAACTTCAAAATTAGATGTTCATTCGTATAATTATAATATTTTTGGTTGTGCTATCTAATTCTATAGCAGAGGAAATATCTGGCATCCCAAAAGTTGTTGATGGAGATACAATTCATATAAATAATTATAAATTTAGATTAGAAGGAATAGATGCCCCAGAAATGAGACAACAATGTAAAAAAGAGTCCTTTAAAATTTCATTTTTAATTGGCTTTACATTTTATAAAGATTATAGCTGTGGCAGAGTTTCAAAAGAAAAATTAATAACTAAAATTAACACTTCTGAAATAAAATGTATTTCTTCATCTAAAGATAGATACAAAAGATATATTGCTACCTGCTTTAAAGGAAAAACTAACTTAAATCAGTGGATGGTAAGAAACGGTTTTGCAATAGCATATAGAAGATATTCTAAAAAATATGTACCAGATGAAGAATTTGCAAAAGAAAATAAATTAGGTCTATGGCAAGGGAAGTTTATGGAGCCAGAAAAATGGAGAAAGCTTAATTAATTTTTAGTATAAATTACTTAGTGATTCCTTTTAAAAAAGTAATAATTATTTTAATTTTTTTAGTTTTAAGTGCTTGTTCTTCAATACCAAAAAATACGCAAAATAGTTGTGCTATCTTTGAAGAAAGATATTTATGGTACAAACATTCGAAGGCTTCTTATGAAAAATGGGGGGCACCTATTCATCTGCAGCTTGCTTTTGTTAAAAAAGAAAGTGACTTCAATTGGCTTGCAAAACCTCCAAGAACCAAATTATTTAAAGTAATACCCTTTAAAAGACCTTCTTCCTCATTTGGATATTCTCAAGCAGTTAAGGGTACTTGGGAACAATATAAAAGAGAGACAAATAATCCACTAGCAACGAGAGCAAGATTTAAAGACTCAGTAGATTTTATAGGATGGTACATACATAAAACTAATAAGATATTGAAAATTTCCAAAAAAGATCCTTATCGACAATATTTAGCTTATTACAAAGGTTGGGGAGATTATAAAAATTATTCAAAAGATAAAAAAGCCATTATATATGCAAAATCTGTTAAGGAGCTGGCAAAAAAATATAGAAAGCAATTAACGCTCTGTAAAAAAAATCTTGATAAAAATAAATATATTATCTTTTAAGTTGCTTTTGTAACTCAAGCTCAACAGCATCTATCCTCTTAGTTCCCTTTCCAACAATTGTATAAACAGTAGGAATTACGTAAAGAGTAAAAAAAGTAGAAAATAACATCCCACCAAATATTGTTATACCAACAGTTAATCGACTTGCAGCACCTGGTCCAGTTCCAAGAATAAGTGGTAAAACTCCAATAATAGTTGAGATACTTGTCATAAGAATAGGTCTTAATCTAATAGCCGCTGCCTCAAAAACAGCAACTTCTAAATTTTTTCCTTCCTTCCTTAATTGATTTGCAAATTCCACAATTAAGATTCCATTTTTAGCTGAGAGACCGATTAGAATGATTAATGCTATTTGACTGTAAACGTTTAATGAGGACCCTACTACTAGTAAACCAATTAATCCTCCAAGAATAGCCATAGGCACAGTTAACATAATTGTCAGCGGATGCCTCCAACTTTCAAATTGAGCACTCATGGCTAGGTATGCAGTAATTAATGCTAAAGCAAATATTACATAAAGTTCAGTGTTAGTTTTTTTATACTCTTCACTTTCACCTTTATAAGCAATTTTTGCTTGAGGTGTGTTTTGTTCTACAACACCTACTAAAAACTTTAGAGCCTCATCTAGAGAATAGTCTCCAACTAGTCTTGCCGAAATGGTAACTGCTTTTTGCCTATTATATCTTGCTAAGAATGGAGATTGTCCCTCTTCATCGTATGCAACTAAGTTTGACACAGATACGAGCTTTCCATTGTTCTTAGATCTTACAAAAACTTTACTTATACTATCTGGCTCTTGTCTATCTTTGATATCACCTTGCAAAATTATAGAATATTCTTTTCCATCTCTTGTAAAGTTTGTAACTCTTTTAGAACCAAAAATGGTCTCTATAGTTTTTCCAATATCTTCGGTCGAAACCCCAAGATCAGCAGCCTTTTTTTGATCTATTTTTACATTTAGCTGAGGTTTGTTCAGATCAAAGTCATCCTGAATAGAAGTAAGACCAGGATTTTTTCTTGCCTCTTTTTTAATTATCTCTTTCCACTCAATCAATTGTTCATATGTATTGCCCAAAACAACAAATTGCACTGGACTTTCTATTCCGCCAGTCCTTATCCCCTGGGGCATTATTGGAAAAGCCAAAACACCTGGTACTCTTGCAATTTTTCCAAAAGACTCTCTCATTATTTCAACTCCGTGACGATCTCTTTTAGCCCAAGGCTCTAAAAGAACAATTATAAAACCACTATTTACTTGCTTGGCCGACTTTCCAAAACCTGGAACTCTCATGATTAATTTTCTATATTCACCTTTACCTACATTTGGAAGCAACAATTCCTCAATTTCTTCTGCTCTATCTTTGGTAAAATTAAAACCAGATCCTTGTGGAGCTTTTACAATTACAAAAAATGCTCCCCTATCTTCAGGAGCAATTAATTCTTTCTTAGCAAAATTAAAAAAGAATATTGTTAATGCAAGCGTACCCAACAAAAAAAATGTTATTGTTTTTCTTTTCTTTATCCAATTTAATAGTGAAACTTTGTAAAGATAAGTGAGATCTTTTAAAAACTTCTCAAATTTTAAAACAATCTTTGATTTTTGCATATTTTTTTGTAAAAATTTACTAGCTAACATTGGACTTAATGATAAAGCAACAAAGCTAGAAATAATCACAGCCGATGCAAGAGTAATTGCTGTTTGAGTAAAAAGAACCCCTGTAATTCCTTTAATAAAAATAAGAGGAACAAATACTGCTACTAACACAACAGTTGTAGCTATTATTGCAAATGATACCTGCTTTGCACCTTTGTAAGCTGCAACTAAAGGTGTATCGCCTAACTCTATTCGTCTCACTATATTTTCAAGCATCACAATGGCATCATCAACCACAATACCGATAGCTAGCACTAAGGCCATCAAAGTAAAAAGATTAATTGAAAAATCAAAAATATAAATTGATAAAAAAGTTGAGATTAATGAAACAGGCAAAGCTATTACAGGGACAACTAAAGCTCTTAGGTTGCCTAGAAAAAGATAAATAATAATAGTTACCAATATTAATGCAATGATAAGTGTTTTATAAACTTCTTTAATAGCAGATTTTATATAATTACTTCTATCAAATGAAACTTCAAGGGTGGTATCTGGCGGCAAGCTAGGTTTTAATTCTTTTATTTTTTTTTTTATACCATTAGCTACAGCGATGGTATTTGCATCAGATTGTTGATATATCCCTATACCAACAACTTGCTTTCCATTACCTTTAAAAAGAGTTCTTGTTGACTCAGCTCCTAATTCGACTCTTGACACATCTGACAAGGTTATGATTGAACCGTCCTTAGCTCTTTTTAGAGGTAGATTTTTATAATTCTCTACTTCTTTATAAGCTTTATCGAGTTTTATAGTAAGATCGATATCCCTTGATTCAATTCGTCCAGCCGGGAACTCTGTATTTTCTCTTCTGAGAACTGTCTCAACTTCTTGAGTAGTAAGATCTCTTGCAGCCAAAGCAATTGGATCTAACCAAACTCTTAGTGAAAGTTCTCTTTGACCACCAAGGCGTACTCTGCCTACCCCATCAACAGTAGAGAAAGTATCAGTTAAATATCTATCGGCGTAATCAGTTAATTCTAAATCAGTCATAGTTTCAGAGTTAAAAGACAACCACATAGTAGTTCTCATGCCCGCACTTTGTTTAAAAATTTCAGGCTGTTCCGCACCTTCAGGTAAATTATCTAGCACTCTAGATACAGAACTTCTTACATCGTTGGCAACGTCATCTAAGTTTAAACTCGTCTCAAATGTTAATGTAATTCTTGAACTTTCATCCTCACTAAATGAGTCTATTGTTTCTAATCCAGGTGTTCCTCCTACAAAATCTTCAATTTTTTGAGTTATTTGAGTATCAACAATTTCTGCCGATGCACCTCTATACTCAGTTTGAATTGTTACTACAGGAGGCTGGACATCAGGCAGTTCATCAGTTGGAATTTCTTGAAAAGTTACAAGACCAAATATCACTAATACTAAGCTCATTACTGAAGCTACGACAGGTCTTTTAATAGATAAGTCTGTTAAAAACATTTAATTATTTGGATTTATAATTTTGATTTTAGCATTATTTCTCACTTTTGAAACTCCTTCTGTAATCACAAGATCACCTTCGTTTATTCCTGATACAACAGAAACTTTGCCAAAATTTCTTTTTCCAATTTCAATGTTCTTTTTTTCAGCAGTTTCATCTTTTACTGTGTATACAAAAGCTGTACTTCCTTGAATCGTAACAGCACTCTCAGGTACACCAATTTGACTAATTTCATCATATATAATTTTTACTGTCATTAGCTGCCCTGGAATGATTTCAAAATTAGAATTATCAACTAAAACTCTGGATAAAATTGACCTTGTAGAAGGATCTATTCTTGAGCTAATTGTTTGAATTTTGCCCTTAAAAGTTTTCTTAAATGCTGAGCTTGTTATTTCTGCTTTTAGACCTGCTTTAAGTATACTTACATAATTCTCTGGAATTTTTATATCTATTACTATTTTTTTTAAATCATCCAAAGTAACTATTAAACTCTCTGAGCCCAAAACTCCTTGAGCAATTTCTCTTTTACCCAATTTACCCTCAAAATCTGCAATAATCTCTTCTCCGCTTTTAAGTCTAAGTATTATTTCACCTTTTTTTACAAATCTATTATCAATATTTAATTTTCCAGCAACTTTATTAGTTTTTATTCTGTAGGTTTTTGAATTTTGCGCAATCGCAGTTCCAAAAGTTTCTATACTTTTGTAAAATAAAGATTTTTCAACTTTTTCGACGATTACACCTGGTGCAGGTCTCACACTAAATTTTTTCTTAAAGTGTAAACCAATAAAATGCCTTGCAGCAATAATTGCAAAAATAGCAACAAAGAAAATAATTAAAAAAACTTTTAATTTTGCTGATGTTCTCATTTTACTCTAATCCGTACTCTGACCATGAGCCGTCATAGATAGTTGGTTTTTTACCACTTATAATAGAATTAGCTAGCCCTAAAATACATGCGGTGACTCCAGATCCGCATGTAAAAGCAATATCTTTATCTTTATCTATTTCATTCTGACCAAAAATCTTTATTAAATCTTCTTTTTTTTTGAAGGTTCTATCTTCATTTAAAAGTAATTGAAAAGGTATATTTTTAGATCCTTCAATGTGACCACTTTTTAATCCTTGTCGGGGTTCAGGAACCAAACCCAAATATCTTTCTTTGCTTCTAGCATCTATTAACTGAAATTTTTTATCTAATATGTTTTTTTTGATTTGAGTTTTATTTATTACCATGGATAAATTTTCATTAGTTTCGTAATTGGTTTTGGAAATTTTTGCTGTCTCTTTTGACACAGCTCTATTTTCCTTCAACCATTTTGTAAAATTCCCGTCTAAAACAGAAACTAGATCAGCATTATGTCCAAAGTAAATAAAAGTATACCAAACTCTACATGAACTGAAGACTTCTGAATTATCATAAATAATTACATGGTCAGAATTATTTATTCCCAAATTGGAAACAATGTTTCCCCACTCTTTATTAGAAGGAAGCATATGGGGTAACGAAGAATTTTTCTTTGAATTTTTATCAATATCAAAGAATATAGAGTTCTTTATATGATTTTCTTTAAACTCCTCTTCAGCATTTCTACCTGAGTTAGGCAAACACCAAGTAGCATCTAATATTTTCACTTTATTGATATTTTTTTCAAGCCATTCTGTAGTAACAAGCTGTTTCATTATCTATTTTTTTCTATGTACTTTTGATGATATTCTTCTGCCTTACAATAATTTTTGAGCTGGGAAATATTAGTTTGAATTTTACCATTAAGTTCCTTATTAAAAATTTCCAAAATTTCTTTAGCCTCAGCTTTTTGAATGTCATCTTCATAAAATATTTCACTTCGATATTGAGTTCCAACATCTGGGTATTGCATATCTTTTTGAGTAGGGTCGTGCATTTTAAAAAATAAATCTAAAATTTTTTTAAAGGAAATTAATTTTTCATCAAAAGTAAGTCTTACAACTTCTGCATGACCAGTGTCACCTTTGCATACTTCTTCATATGTAACTTTATCGGATAATCCACCGGCATAGCCGACTTCTGTTTCAATTATACCCGGCTTATTTTTGAAGTTTTCCTCAGGTTTCCAAAAACAGCCAAGAGCAAGTGTACATTTCTTCATAAAGTAATTATATAGAGTTGTGAGGATATTAAATTGTTAACTCGAAATCAATTGGGCGTATTGTACGGAATAGCATCTGTGGCATGTTTTGCCATGATGGATGCTTGCGTTAAGTGGCTAGACCAGTTTCCTGTTGGTGAAGTATTATTTGCAAGATTTTTTTTCGGATTGATTCCAATTTTAATGCTTGTACCTAAGAATGAATTTAAAACTTTTTATAAAACTACAAGACCTAGATTACATGCTTTCAGAGCTGTAACAGGGACCTTAGCAATTATTGCGCTTTTTATTGCTCTCAGAGAAATACCTTTGGCAGATGTTGTAAGTTTGACTTTTGGAGGCCCAATTTTCGTTACCTTAGGTTCAATATTTTTTTTATCTGAAAAAGTGGGTATTAGAAGATGGTCTGCAGTTTTAATTGGGTTTATCGGGATGTTAATGATTGTCAAACCTGCTTATGATGAATTAAATATTTATTACTTATTTCCAATAATTTTTTGTGTTTTCTTCGCCTGTGTAGCTTTAAGTATAAGAAGTTTATCATCTACCGAACCTAATTATAGAATTGCCTTATACTTTTCTTTATTAAGCATGATAGTTGGTCTAGCAACACTTCCTTTTGGCTGGATCATGCCATCAAAATTTGAACTCTTTCTTTTAATTTTTACAGGTTTAATTGGTTCAGTAGCTAATATTTTACTTACAGTATCATTAAGAATAGCTGAGGCATCACTAGTTACACCAACAAAATATTTAAATTTAGTATTTGCAATATTGTTGGGATATTTCATTTGGGGCGAAATACCAAAAGTACTGACTCTTTTGGGCGCTGGTTTAATCATTGTAAGTTCTGCAATTATTTTCATGAGAGAATCTCAACTTAAAAAACAAGTTGTTAGTCCTAGGCCGTGAGCAATTATCCAAGTTACTGGTCAAAAGCAATAAAAACTTTATCTAAAAGAGATAAAGTTTTAAAAAGACTAATCCTTAAATACAATGATAAATTTTTGACTACTAGAAAAGATATTTTTTACTCTTTATGTAAAAGTATTGTCGGTCAGCAGATAAGTGTATCAGCTGCTAACTCAGTATTTAAAAAATTTAAAAAGAAAACCAAAGCGATTAATCCCTTAAAAGTGTCAAAATTATCAATATCACAACTTAAATCCTGTGGTTTAAGCAGACAAAAAGCTTTAGGAATAAAAGAATTGTCAATTAAATTTGTAAAGAAAGAATTTGATCCAAAATTAATCAAAAACATGAATGATGAGGAAGCCATTCAATACTTATCATCATTGAGACAAATAGGTAGATGGAGCGCAGAAATGATTTTACTATTCACTTACAATCGATCTAATATTTGGCCTTTGCAAGATATTGGCTTATTAAGAGCAATATCAAACAATTATAAGAAAAAATACTTTCCTCCAAAAAGTTTCTTAAATAAACTTTACAAAAAATTTACACCTTATTGTTCAGTTGCCACTTGGTATCTCTGGCGCAGTATTGACGATGAACCAATCCAATACTAAGCACCTTCAATCGTCTGATGTTGACGTTCTGCATAGCCTTCAAGAATAGAATGTGCATCTTGATACTCTTTTGAATTGTAAAAGTTATTAGCTTCATCATAGGATGGAAACTCAATTACAACTGTTCTTGGAGATTTATCTCCCTCATTAGATGTAGATCTTCCGCCTCTAATTAAAAATTTTCCCTCATATTTTTCAACTGCTGCTCTAGCTTTAACAGCGTATTCTTTTAACTTTTCCTCATTACTTATACTTTTATAAACACAAACTACGTATCCTTTCATTTACAACTCCTTTAAAATAAACTAACTTTTTTCATGGCAGATAAACTTATCATTGATTGGAAAGAGTATAATCTAATCGTTGAAAAATTAGCAATACAAATTCATGAAAGTGGTTTTAAACCTAACTTGCTTATTGGTATTGCGAGAGGTGGCCTTCCAATTACTGATGTATTAAGCCGAGTTTTTAAATTAAAATGTGCTTACCTTGCCGTAGAATCATACTCTGGAGAGGGCACAGAAGATCAACAAGGGGATTTGGTTTTCTCAAGAGAAATGAGCTCTACTGTTCAAGATATGAAAGGCAACATTCTTTTATGTGATGACTTATCTGATACAGGGGTAACGCTAAATAAAAGTATTGATTGGTTGAAAAAATACCCACCCCTCAAAGGCAATATAAAAGAGATTAAAACTGCTGTGCTCTGGAAAAAAAAAGACTCAACTTTCGAACCTGATTTTTGTGCTCAAAGATTAGATAGTAACCCATGGATTGTTCAACCATTCGAACATTATGAAGAAATAAAAGTTCAAGATTTAATTAAGAAACATCAGAAGAATTAAGGGCCAGAATTAACTGGCCCTAAAATTTTTATGCCACGTAAAAACTAATTACGCTAAATACTGCGATTACCCAAATAGCAGGAGAGGTTTTTCCAAATTTTCCTGTAAATATTTGGATTAATGCATATGAAATAAATGCAAGAGCGATACCGTTACTAATACTATATGTTAACGGCATTGTTATCATTGCAACTACTGCAGGGCCTGACTCAGCTATATCATTCCACTCAATATCAGTGATATTTCTAACGAATAATATTGCCACGTACAACAACGCTGCACCATCTATCTCTTTTGGTAAACTTGTAGCGAGCGGCGAAAAGAATAAACAAGCTAGGAATAAAACTCCTATTACAAGCGAAGTCATTCCAGTTCTGCCTCCGGCTTTTACTCCTGCGCCCGACTCAACATAACTAGTAACAGTTGTTGTTCCCATCATTGCTCCAGCTACTGTTCCCACACTGTCAGACAACATTGCTTTGTTGATGTCTTGCACTTTACCTTTTTTATCAACTTTACCTGCTACGTTAGCAACAGATGTTAATGTTCCTGCTGTATCAAAAAAGTCTATAAATAATAACGTAAAAACTATTGAAGCCATACCCGCAGTGAGCGCTGCTTTAAGATCAAAATCAAATAAGTAAGTCATTGGTGGGATAGAACCAACAACACCATTAAATTTTGCTAAACCAGTAGCCCAAGCTATAATACTAAATAAAAGGATACCAATTATAATGTTTCCTCTTATCTTCATCTTTTCTAAAACAATCATAAAGACAAAAGTTAAACAACCAAGAAGCACTAAAGGATTCTTAATGTCACCTAAAGTAACTAGCGTGACTGGATGGTCTCCTACTACTCCCATAATTTCTAAACCAATAATAGCTAAAAATAATCCAATCCCAGCACCAATTCCTAGTTTCAAGCTTCTTGGAATCGAATTAATCAACCACGCTCTTAAAGGTGTGAGTGATATAGCTAAGAAAATAATTCCAGCAACTAATACTGCACCTAATGCTGCTTGAGGGGTGTATCCCATTCCTGCAACTACTCCGTATGCAACAAATGCATTTATACCCATACCTGGCGCCAAACCTATAGGCCAAGTTTTTCCATAAAATGCCATGATGAAACACGCAAGCGCTGTAGCTAATATTGTTGCAGTAAATACTGCTCCAAAATCAAAAAAACCTTTTTCTGTTCCAGCAAATTCGCCAGATAAGATAAAGGGATTTAAAAACATGATGTATGCCATTGTAAGAAAAGTAGTTACACCAGCTATTACCTCAGTTTTAAAATTTGTTTTATGTTTTCTATACTCAAAATATTTATCCATCATAAAATAAAACCTCCGTTTAAAGTTTATTACTCTATATAATCGCTAAAATCTTAACTAAATCCCTCATATCTCAGTTGATTCAACCAATAGTAAATATATCTGTTTATAACTTTTCGTTATAAAATAAGGATAAGAATGAAAAGATTTTATTTTACGATTTTATGCACATTATTTTTAATTTTATTTATTGGTTGCCAAACCGTCTCAAAGAAAATTGAAGATACGACAACTAAAGAAGAGCAGAAATTAAGCAAATGGTTAAATAAATCTGAGGAAGATCTTAAAAGTTTTTATGGTCAACCTGATAAAGTTGAATTTTTAAAAACAAGAAATAGAAATTACGTCTATATAAATGAAAAATATAAAATTAAGTGTGAACGTAAGTTTGAGATAAACTCAAGGAATATTGTGGTTGGTTTTAGTAGCAAAAATTGCTTTTAATTACCTGCGGAGTAAATACTCCGCAAGTAAGGTAAACTTATTTTATTTCAATAAGTCTTTTTTTCTTAATTTCGGGGATAATTTTTTCACAAGAAATAGTCAGTAAACCATCTTTTAGCTCTGCACCATTCACTTTTACATCATCTGCAATTGTAAATGATCTAGCAAAAGATCTTTGCGATATTCCTCTATGAATAACTTCATCACCTTCTTTTTGTTCGCTTCTTTTAACGTCTTTTGTTTTTACAGTTAAAAGATTATCTTCATATTCAACTTCAACATCATCTTTGTTAAAACCAGCAACTGCTACTTCGATAGCATACTTATCTTTGCCTGCTTTTCGGATGTTGTATGGCGGATAATTACTTTGTACAGCAAGATTGCCATTCCCTAACATCGACTCGAATTGATCAAACATGTCATCGAATCCAATGCTAAAAGGTCTTAGTGAATTAAAGATCGATAGATCCTTACTTGTCATATATCCTCCTTTGTTAGCAAGGTTAATGTCAGTCCCATTTGGCAACTAACTTATCTGATATGGGAATTATTTTTATTTTTTCAAGATTGTTATTTTAGAATTTTTGCAGATTTTAAAATAAAAGAATATTCTTCTGCTAGTTCTGTGATCGCATTGTCGCGGCCAGACATTCCTCCATGACCTGCTGCTTCCATTTTGCATTTTAATAATTGAATATTATTATCAGTTTTTGTCTCTCTAAGTTTTGCAATATATTTAACTGGCTCAGAGTAAAGAACTCTGTTGTCAAAAAGAGAGGTTGTAACAAGCATCGGCGGGTAATCTTTTTTATTAAGATTATTATAAGGCGCATAAGACAAGATATACTCAAAGTACTCCTTACTTTTTATAGGGTTTCCCCACATCTCCCATTCACCTGGTGTTAACGGTAATTTTTCATTCAACATAGTTGTCATTGTGTCAACAAATGGAACTAATAAAAGCATTCCAAAAAATAAATCTGGTGCCATATTAGCTACTGCTCCACCTGTAAGACCGCCAGCGGATCCACCATAAAAACAAATTCCACCTTTGTATGTATATCTTTGTTCTATAAGATGATTAGCGCAAGCTATATAATCTAAAAAAGTATTTTTCTTAAATTTCTTTTTCCCTTTTTCATGATGTTTATCTCCTAAATCTCCTCCGCCCCTTACATGAGCTATCGCGAAAGAAATTCCTCTATCAATTAAACAAAATCTTGAGGCACTAAAAGATGGAGATATACTGTGTTTGTATGCACCATAGGCATATAAAAGAATTTTTGATTTTCCATCTTGTTTTGCTGTTTTCAATCTTACCAAACTAATAGGTATCATTTGACCGTCATGAGACTCAGCCTTTATTCTTTCAACAACATAATTACTGGCATCATGCCCAGATGGAACTTCTGTTTGTTTTACTAATTTTTTTTGCTTTGAGACGATATCATACTCATAAACTTGTCCTGGAGTCGCCATACTTTCCCAACCAACTCTTATCACTGTAGTATTTGTATCTCTTTGCATTAAAGAAATACTAGGAACGCCTATTGGTTCATCTGAAATTTTAATTTCTTCTTCATTGTTAGTTTTAATATTTCTTACAAAAAGTTTTGGTATGGCATCAGATTTTTCTGATCTAAGGATATAATCATCTAAAAATTCGAACCCACCAATAACAGTCTCTTTTTTAGCGGGGATAAAAACTTCTTTTTTTTCTATTTGATTAGTCTTACATCTGAGCACTTTATAATCCCTAGCCTCTTCATTGGTGTGAACATAAAAATAACCTTGCCAAGAGTCTATTGAATATCGAACATCATTTTTTCTTTTTTGAAAAAGTTTGGGTTTAATTTCTTTAGAATCTGTTGGAAAAAAATATTCTTCTGTCGTGATGTGATCAGAAGTCCCAATAATGAAATATTTTTCATCAGAAGTAATACCAATACCACAAGTAAAAGTTTCATCTTTTTCTTCGAATATAAGCTGATCTTGATTAGTCGATGTTCCAAGGACATGTTTGAAAATTTGTCTTGGCCTATGATATTGATCTAATTTTGAATAAAAGAAACTTTTATTATCTAATGCCCAAGTTATACTACCACTAGTATTTTCAATTATATCTTTTTCATTTTTTCCAGTTCTAAGATCTCTCAAATAAATTGTGTAATATTCTGATCCTTTTAAATCGAGAGAATAAGCAATAAAATTATCACAGTAAGAAGTGCTTACAGTTCCAACCCCAAAGTACTCCGAGCCAGATTTCTTCTTTTCCAAATCACCATCAAAAAAAACTTCCTCAGGTTTAGATCCATCAATGAGTTGCCTCATTCTTTTTCCGTAATTACCCTTGGCTTCTGTTTTTGCCCAATAATAATATCTTTTATCTTTATATTTTAACCCAGTATCATCTAATTTAATTTTACCTTTAATTTCGTTAAATAAATTTTTTTGTAGTTCTTTAACGTCTGCAAAGTAGTCTTCAGTTATCTGGTTATTAGCTTCTATGTAATTTTTGACTTCAGTATTCAATTTTTTTGGGTCCTTTAAAACATCGAGTATATTTGGTTGATCTACCCAAGAATAATCATCTTCTAGTGGAATCCCGTGATAATTTTTCGTAGTCTTTATTTTTTTAAGTTTTGGTATATTCATACAAGGAAATTATATGAATTTGTTTTTATTAGGAATTATCATATTTGTCATCGTTTATTTATTTTTAAATTGGTTTGCTAGAACTAGTTCAAAGAAAATAGCAACTACCATAAAAAAAATTGCAATTTATATATCTTTAATTCTAGCTATTTTATTTACAATAGGCGGTAAATTCATTTTTAGTCTGCCAATGTGGTTGATCTTGCTCTCTGGGCTTAAGATTAAAGGATTTACTGTGCTACAATTCTATCAACTTTACAAATTAATCCAGTTCATGAAAAACAACGCTGGGAGGTTTTCGCAAGGGCAATTCGGACAATCCCCTGGCTCATCAAGTCTTACATCAGAAGAGGCTTATAAATTATTGGGTCTTAAAAAGGGAGCAAGCAAAGAAGAAGTGTTGAAAGCAGCTAATCAGCTTCAAAAAAAAATCCATCCTGATATGAATAGAGATGTTAAAACTGAAAGGCTTAGCCAACTAGTAAATGAGGCAAAAGATAAAATTATTAAAAGTGATTTTAGTTAACTAATAGATTAATCGATTTATCAAATACTTTATTAAAAGAAATCTTTTCAGCTCCTAAAGTGTCATGAGTTGTTGTTTCCTCTGTCTCGCCTTCAGGCACAATTATCTCAATATTTTCAGAATATTTACCGTAAGCTTGAACTGGACTATCCATAAATAGAGCCAGACATTTAATATTTAATGCAGATGAGATATGAAGCCATCCAGTATCGTTACCTATATATAAATCACAATTTTTAATAATTGGTAGCGTTTCTCTAATTTTTAAGTCTTTAAATGAAGTACAATTATCTTTTATATTTGAATCAAAAATTTTACCAATCAGATCTTTGTCGTTTTTACCAGCAGCAATGTAAAATTTACATGGCACTATTTTATTTATCTTTTCGCACAATCTAATGTAGTTTTTTATAGACCATCTTTTTGTAGGCCCGCTAGCAGAAATACCTAAACAAATATGTTTAAATTCCTTTGCAAATTTACTCTTAGATTTTTCAATTCTTTCTTTATTAAGTTGCAATATTGGCTGTGTAGAAACAATTAAACCCAACTCATGCTCAGTAAAGATTTTCGCGGATGTAACAATATTATCTTTTTTTCTAAATAATGGATATTGAGATATTTTTTTTATTCCAGCTAGTTTTGAAACTAAAAAGTATCTTAATGAACTACTGAAGATAAATACTTTATCGAATTTTTTCTCTCTTAATTTTTTTGCAAGATCAAAAAAGCCAGATAAACCGTCGTGAGATCCAGTGTTTGTGCTTGTTCTTTCTAAAGTGATAATCTCGTTAATTTGATCATCATCAATTAAAAGATCGCTAGCTCTTGAATTCTCTTTCACCAAAAGCGAGACTTGTGAATTGTACTTTTTAGAAATTGCATGAATATATGGAAGGTAAATAACCATATCTCCCATACCAATTTTTGGTTGTATTACTAAAACTTTCATTTTCAATTTTAATATAACTTAGATAAAATAATTTAGGTAAGATTATGATCAAAAAAGGGGTTTACGCTGCGAGTTTGAGTATCCTTAACAAGGAAAAAACTTTAAATATCGATTTAACAATTGATCATGCAGTTGATGCAATCAAAAACGGCTTACATGGTGTATTTTTTTTTGGTTCAACTGGGCAAAGTCAATTAATTTCTATTACAGAAAAAAAAGAACTTATCGCAAAGATCTCGAGTCATAAAATGAGAAAACAATTTTTTTTAGGTACGGGATGCAATTCTCTGAATGAAAATATAGATTTAATTAAATATGCAATGGAATATGATTTTAAGGATTTTTTAATCATGCCGCCAGCTTATTACAAAGGGAACACCCATAAAGGAGTGTTAGACTTTTACTCAAGTGTTATAAAATCAGCACCAAAAATAAAAATTATTCTTTATAATTTTGAAAAACTAAGTGGCTATAAGTTTTCTCCTGAAGCAGTTTCAAGGTTAGTTAAATTATTTCCAGAAAATATAATAGGCTGCAAAGATTCAAGTTATAACTTATTTGAGAAATTAAAATTAAAAAACTTTCTAATGTTTCCTGGTTCAGAAGCAAAATTATTAAAAGGCTTAAAACTCGGATGTTCTGGATGCATCTCAGCCGTAACAAACGTTACGCATTCACTTGCTAGGCAAGTATTCGATGATTTTGAACATAAGAAAAATCAAACTAAGAATGAGCAACTAATTGCAGTAAGAGAAACTTTTGATCAATATAATTTGATATCAGCATTGCATAGTTTTCATTCGTTAAAAGACCAAAATTATAAGAATATATTGCCTCCATTAACTTTACTTAGTGAAAATGAACTGAAAGAGTTAATGAGAAAATTAAATGTATTAAAATTTAGATTAGAAAAAAATAAAGCAGCATAAGAATGATTATAGCAAGGATATTTTCAAGAATTTATAAAGAAGAAGGTATTATTTTAATTGATGCCAAGGGACAAAAATATATTTGCGGAAACCCTAGAAAAGAAAAACCAATCACATTAAAACTTTTAAAAGATAATTTACAATGGAAATTGTTAATTGATCCTGAACTTGAATTTCCTGAGGCCTATATGAGAAATGAAATCATTATTGAAAATGCATCTTTGAAAGATTTTTTAATGGGCCTTATAAAAAATCTTGGTAGAAATGAACTTTCAACCGCAAGCTTGATTACAAAGAAAATCTATCAGACCTGGAGATATCTAACAAATTTTAATTTACCTGGTAAGTCTCGAAAAAATATCGAGCATCACTATGATATTGGAGGAAAAAAAGGTGAACAACTTTATGATATTTTCTTAGATACGAGACACAGATTGTACTCGTGTGCTTACTGGAAAGATGACACCAAAACTCTTGAAGATGCTCAGCAAAATAAAATAGAACATATTGTAAAAAAACTTGACATTAAAGAGGGTTCAAAAGTTCTTGAAGTAGGTTGTGGCTGGGGTGGAATGGCACTTGAAATAGCTAAACAAAAAAACTGTGAAGTAACTGGAATTTCTTTAAGCAAAAATCAAATTATATATTGCAAAGAAAAAGCAAAAGAGCTTGGATTAGACAATCAAGTAAAATTTGAACTAATCGATTATAGAGAAGCAAAAGGCAATTACGACAGGATTTACTCAGTTGGTATGTTTGAACATGTAGGTAAAAAATTTTACTCAACTTTTTTTAAAACAATGAATCGATTACTAAAAGATGATGGACTTTTTTTATTACATACAATTGGAGTAGTAGACAAACCATCACCTCCTAATAAATTTATAAATAAATATATTTTTCCAGGTGGAATTTGTCCATCTTTTAGCCAAATAATTACACCTTTAGAAAAGACGGGATTAATAGTAGCAGATTCTGAAACACTTATTAGACATTACGATAAAACGTTAGAAAGCTGGTTAGAAAGGTTTTTAAATAAAAAAAATCTTGTCAAAGATTTGTTTGACGAAAAATTTGTAAAAATGTGGGAATTTTATTTGGCTAGCTGCGCTGCTGCGTTTAGATATCGTGATCTAGTTGTTTTTCAATTACAAATTGTCAAGAACTTTCAATCAGCCCATAGAACAAGAGACTATATATATTCATAAAAACTGTTATTAAATTAAGTAACAGCATGAAAAGTAAGAAAAAAAAACTTAAGAAAAAAAAGTCAATTAAATCAAAAAGGCTTAAATTTAAAAAATCTGCCAAAAAAAGAAAAAAATTTTCTAAAAAAAAATCAAAAATAAAAAAAATAGTCAAAAAAAGAAGAAAAAAAATTAAGCTTCGAAAAAAGAAAATTTTTTCATCAAGATCAAAACCAAAAAAAACTCAAAAAACAAGGGCGATAGTTTCAAGCATTTTAAGCTTAAGTGATAAGATAAAATCAATGCTAAGATTCAATTTAAATTTAGACAAATCTCTACAGAATTTTTTTCAGGGTATTTCAAATAGAGTTCTAAATATTAAAAAAGTTATTCAAGAGGAAAGAGAAAAACAAAAAAGAGAAAAAATAAAAGAAATGGAAAGAGAAAAAATAGAAGCAAAGAAACGTTTTATACAACAAGAAGAAATGGCGTTAAAGTCTAAAGCTCTAGAGTTAAAAGAGGAGAAAGAGTTAAGTCGACAATTAACAATCGATCTTAAAAGATTTTTACGCGAGGATCAGGCTGAACTTAGAAGAGAACGTGCAGAAAAACAGAGGAAGTTTTTAGAACAAATTAAACTTGAAAAGAAAATTGAAGGTTTTGTGCGAAGAGAGGAAAAAGAAGTTCAAGCCCTTTCAAAATATGTGTTAAGCCAGCAAAGAGAATCCTACGAAGAAGTCAAACTACGAATAGATAAGATTAAAGAAAAATATAAAGCTTTAAGACAACAAAAAGTTGAAGAGGCAATAAGAGAACGATTAACTCAATTTGGTGTTGAAGTAAAAGACAGTGATACTAAAGAAATATTATTAGAGAAGGAGAGAGTTTACAACGAGGAACGAGAGAAGGTAGAATATGCACTTGAGTCTTTCTATAGATCTTCTCATTCACTTTGTTTTATGATTTCAAAAAGGTATTTAAGTAAACACCTTCCTATAATGAGGTGTATAGATAAAAGGATAGAGGAGTCGGCTATATACATTAAATGGGATGATACTCCTGAAGATGAGTGGCTCATTTGTATTTATCTAAAAGATGATAGTCCTACTGAAGGGATAGTTATTGAGGATAAAACAGATCCAGAAAAAAATATTTCAAAAGAATTTAAGAGAGATCAGATTTTTGATGCCTCAGATTTTATGGTGGACTCACTTACTGCTTTGCTTGAGAGAGAGAGAAATAAAAGAAAAGCTAGTTGATAAGATCTTTTAATTTTTTAATCTCACCAATTTTAAATATAATTGCTTCCTCTTTTTTGTAACCAAACTTTTCAGCATTTTCTTTAAACCTTACAGGAGGTTCCCAAATCGGCTCCAAACTTAATATTGCTGTTCCCCAATGCATTCCTATAACTTTTTTAACTTCTAAATCTTTCATTAAAGATAACAGTTCTTCAGGATTCGCGTGAGCTGTAGATTTATCTTTTACCGGAACAATTGGATAGAAATTGTAAGCACCTAAATTTCCGAAACCTAAATCGATAGGACCAAATTTTTTTCCTAATTCTTTGTAAAATGGCGCCGGTCCAGTATCACAAGCAAAAAAGATTTTTTTATCTTTGTATTCAATCAAAAAGCTTCCCCAAAGTGATCTATTTGTATTTCCATCTCCCCAAATCCACCGTTTGGACCAATGCTGACTTGGAAGCATTGTAATTGTGATTTCATCATTAATTTTGATTCTATCAAACCAATCCATTTCTTTAACAGTTCCTTTTTTATAACCATTTTTTGTGAAATATTTCCCGAGCTTAAGAGGCACAAGAACTTTAGCATTCTTATAAGGAAAGTTTTTTATTGTACGAATACTCATGTGATCATAATGATTGTGGGTCAGTAAAAATAAATCTATTTTAGGAAGTTCTTTAAGAGTTAAAGGAGACTTTATATATTTCTTAGGCCCAAATATCATAGGTCCATAATTCTTTTCAAAAACTGGATCAGTAATAATTGTAGTGTTCCCAAGTTTAATTATAAAGCTCGCGTGATCAAGCCACATTACATATGAATCAGATTTATGTTTCTCAAGATTTTTTAAGACTATTTTTTTATCAATTACATGTTCGGGTGGATAATCAATCTTAATTTTCTTTTTTTCCTCCCTAAAAACTTTCCAATCCCATTTAAAATTAGGATCTCTTTTTGGCCCTCCCTCAAGGTTTCTAAAAGCGTATAATTTTCCGTCTTTATAAAGATGATGATAAGGTTTTTCCATAGCATTTAAGTTAATACTAAATGAAAATAATGTACACAGGATAAGGGGTATTCGCATACCCCTTATTAGCACAGACAATTAAATTTAAAAGGAAATTAAATATCCGAACAATTAGATTTATTTATTCTCTTATCAAATGATTTAAGTGCTTCTTTTGAAATAACCCAAACATACGAGCTTTCTTTTAAACCATTTTCATCGGCAGCTGTACATCTTTTGCCAAATTTTACTTTGGCCATGTTGCTTCCAGCACAATTAGTCAACATAAGCAACAACATAAAAGTAGATAATATTTTCATGATTAAAATTTAAAGTGAGAGTCTGTGCTTTGCTTGGCATAATTTGGACCAAAAAAAGAAATTGAAACTTTATTGAATAAGATAAACTTTAGCCTTATGATTGAAATTATGTCTAAAAGCCACATTTATGAATTGAAAGTTTATGTAGAAGACGTTGACTTTGGTCGAGTATTTTATTCTAGATATCTTCAGTATATCGAGAGAGCTAGAACGGAGCTGATTTACGAAAAATTTGGCGTAACTTTAACTCAACTCATGAACGAACACGACATCATGTTTGTCGTTAGAACCTGTAACATAAAATATCTTAAATCTGCTGTTTTTGAGGATAATTTAAGTGTTGAAACAACCGTTTTACAAAAAACCAACGTTAGACTGAATTTGCTTCAAGAGGTTAAAAGAGGCGCAGAAACTCTTGTCAGCGCTGAAGTGGAACTGGCAGTTATAGATCGAAGTGGGTCAATAAAAAAAATTCCACAAGAATTTTTCACAAAAATTTAAATTTGGCATAGAAACGCCTAACATCTGCCTAAATTTTCGTTATAAACTAAACTCAACTCAAGTTTGCAATTTCAGCATTACTCTTGGAGTTTAAAATAAACTAAAAGGAATTATGAGAATTAAACAACTTAAAAAAAACAAACTTAAAACCAACATAAGCAAGAAATTCAAAAAAATCTCTCTTTTCGAACTTCAAAATAGTCCAAAATTTTTAAATTTTAGAGTTCGAGCATAATCTTTCCTCCTAAATAAACCAGTGGCCTAATCTAATTAGGCCATTGTTTTTATATTAATAATTGTTAAATTAATCTGTGAAACGCAATAAACTAAATAATAAAGTTGCCGTAATTATGGGATCTAAATCTGATTATTCCGTAATGAGAGATTGCGAGAAAATCTTAAAGACACTAAAAATAAAATTTCAGATATCCATTGTAAGCGCTCACAGAACTCCTAAAAGAATGTTTGATTTTGCTGAAAACGCCTCAAAAAATGGTTTTGCAGTTATCGTAGCGGGAGCAGGAGGATCAGCACATTTACCAGGAATGGTAGCATCTTTATCAACCTTGCCGGTAATTGGGGTTCCAATTGAGTCAAAAAAACTTCGTGGTCTTGAGGCTTTGCTTTCTCAAAATTGCATGCCTCGTGGATGTCCAGTTGCAACTATGCCTATTAATGGATCTTTAAATGCGGGTTTGTTAGCTGCTTCAATTATTGGAAACTTTGATGAAAAAATAAAATCGAATTTAGAAAAATGGAAACGTTTACAAACTCGATCGGTAAAAAAAAAACCTAGATAATTAATGTTAAATAAAAGACTTGGAATCGTTGGTTCGGGACAGCTTTGTAGTTTTCTTTGTATGGCAGCAAAAAAACTAAAAATCTCTACTACTGTATTTACTGATGACGAAGATGGACCTGCACAGAATTTTTGTGATTATTTTATCTACGGTAAGTACAATGATAAAGAAAAAATAAGAGAATTTATAGAGAATACAGATATTGCAACTTATGAATTCGAAAATATTCCAATAGAATTTTTAAAATTAATTGAAAAGGAAAGACCAGTTCTACCTAATCCTGATATAAATAAAATTGCTCAAAATAGAAAACTAGAAAAAACTTTCGTAAACAAACTAGGTATAAAAACTACTGATTGGGCTTATATAAAGTCTGCTGAAGATATTAAAAAAAATCAAAATCTCTTACCCGGTATATTAAAATCTAATACTCTAGGTTATGATGGAAAAGGTCAGTTCGTTTTAAATTCTCTTGATGATGTCAAAAAAGACTGGTGTTTTACGGCTGATTATATTTTAGAAAAAAAAGTAAATTTAAAAAAAGAGATATCAGTAGTCATAACAAGATTTAAGGATGGAACACTATCTTTTTATGAACCGATAGAAAACGAGCATCGAAATCAAATCTTATTTAAGTCTAAAATACCAGCAAATATTAGTAAGAAAATATTTGAACAGGCAATTTCGAACGCAAAAAGAATATCCGAAGAATTAAATTATATAGGTGTTCTTACTGTAGAATATTTCATCACAGAAAAAGATGAACTTTTAGTAAATGAACTTGCACCACGTTTTCACAATTCAGGTCATTTGACTATCGATGCATTCAATATTTCTCAGTTCCAGAAGCATGTTCTCAGTGTAATGGATCTAGGTTCAAAACCAATTGGCAAAATATCTAATGCGGAAATGTATAATATTTTAGGTTCTGAAATTCTTGATTACAGAAAAAAGACTTTTAAAAAAAATGAATTTTTTTATGATTATTTAAAAAAAAAACCTAGAGACGGAAGAAAAATGGGCCATATTACAATTTTAAAAGATTAGCTATTTAATTGTAATTCTATGCATCACTCTTCTACAGTTTTTAATTTCTGAAGCCATGTGCAGGCAGCTTAAATTATCCCAGATACAAATATCATTTTTCGCCCACTCATAAGAAAAAATAAATTCTTTTTTATTTACATGCTCGATTAAATAATCTTTTAAATACTCTGCTTCATTTTCATTAACATTTTTTAATTTTATAAGGTGTCCAGGAGAAACATATAATGTTTTTTTACCATCAACATTTTGTACTATAGGATGCTCAGCCTCCATACTCTTTGACGACTTAATACCCATCTCTTTTTCCCTTTCTAATCTTGTAACTGCTATAGGACCAGCAGAAGAAAAAATTCCTGTAGCACTTTTGATTTTTTCTTTAATTTCATTTGGTAGTTTTTCATATGCATTAAAACCAGAAGAAAAAATTGTATTACCTTGACCTTGAGGAATTTCAATACCCATTAATGCTGTCCAACGAGGTCTATCAGTTTGCACATAGCTTGTGTCTTGGTGTAACCACGATGAGCCGAAGCTCAAGCTTTTATCATCAGGTTTTCTCTCAATAACATTAATGTAGGGAAACTTTTCATCTAAGCCTTTAAGTCTTGGATAAATTACGGGCTGACCTATTTGCTTGGCAAAATTCTGGTAAGACTCTGGATCAAGATTTTGGTTTTTTATAAATATTACGCCAAATTTATCTAAAGTTTTTTTTATTTCAGTAGCTTGATTATTATTCAAATTCGTCAAATCAACATTGTTGATGTAGGCTCCAACATTATTTGTTCCAGGTGTAATTGATAAACTCATTTAGTTAATAGGGTTAATTAATGTTGCATCGTTTGCACTTGGATTATTAATTTTAGTCGAAATTTCATGGTATTTTAGCTCAGGTGGTTTTACAGTTTTTAAAAATTCTACTGCATTATTATTTAAATTAAAATAATTATTAATTTGAGATTTCGAGATTATTACTGGCTGTCTGTGGTGAATTTTAGCATTTTGCTCAGTAGCTTCCCTAGTAATAATTGTGAATTGCCCTGCATCATGAATTGCTGGGCAAAAGATATCCTCAGAGTCTGCTCTGGTAAAATAGTAGGGAACTTTCTTTTCATTCTCTTTCGACCACTCAATGAATCCAGAAAGAGGCACAACTGCTCTTGAATTTACTATAAGTTTTTTAAAACTTATTTTGGTTTCTATACCTTCTAATCTAGCATTGTGTAGTCGTCTAAAATCTGGCTTGCTCCAAGATGGAAGGTAGCCAAAGACAGTCATTTCAAGATATTTACCGTTAGTAGCAGATTTAATACAGGGGTATCTTCCACCAGGAGCGCAATTGAAGTTGTCTTGCTCAAGATCTACATTAATATTCTTCTTAACTAAACTATTTGCAACAAGTAAAGTTTTTTTCTGGACACTATATCTACCACACATAATTATTTATTTTTCTTTTCTCTTTTTAGTTTCCTTTTTTCTTTAAATGAAAGTTTTGCTTTTTTCATAAAGCTACGATCCTTTTGACTTTTACCTGAGTATCTTTTTGACATAACTATTGGTTTCTCACATTATGTTTTTGTTTCCCTAATCCCTCAATTTCCAGTTCTATTATATCACCATCTTTTAAAAATACAGGGTTAGGCTTAATACCAGCGCCAACTCCGTCTGGTGTACCCGCAATTATTAAGTCACCTTTTTGTAGTTTTATAAAAGTACTTAAATATGCAATAATAAAGTTAATTGAATGGATCATATCTTTAGTATTTCCATCCTGCATAGTTTTTCCATTAACTATTGTTTTCATTTTTAAGTCTTGAGCATCGGTAATTTCATCGGGGGTTACAAGATAAGGGCCTATTGGACCAAAAGACGGAGATGATTTTCCTATAATAAATTGACCTGATTTCTCTAATTGAAAATCTCTTGCACTAACGTCATTAGCTAAAAAATAACCTCCAATATATTTTTCACTATCGTCCTGAGAAATCTGATAAACTTCACTTTTTAAACAAACTCCAATTTCACACTCCCAGTCTACTTTTTTTGAGTCTTTAGGAATAATAATATCGTCATTAGGACCAGATATGCAATTAGCTTTTGAAAAAATCATAGGATTTTTTGGAGCCTTTGATCCAATTTCTTGTGCGTGCAGTTTAAAATTTTTTCCAACACAAAAGTAATTTTTTGGATCTTTGATAAAAGAACCAATTCTTATTGATGGGTTAATCTCTCTTTCTTTGGAAAGGTCTATGGATTTTAGTTTACTTAACGTTGTATCATTAAAATTTTGAGGAGTTAGATCTTCAATATGTTCTGATAAATCTCTGATTACATTATTCGGGTCTAAAGCAGCTACCTTTTCTTTACCTAATTCACCTACTCTCATTAACTTCATTGGTTAATTGTAATAAAGATTAAATTATTTCACAAATCTTTTTATACGCTCTTCAGTCGTGGTATCTGGACCTTTATAACTTGGATCTTGATAGGAATTTGATTTAGTCATTACATCTATACCTTTAGTAAATATGAACATAAAAAAAATTATAAATACTATTGAAAATATTTTTGCCGGGCTTAATTCTCTTTTCTCTTCAAAGCCTGTTTGTTCTCTATTTCTAGCTTTGTAAAAAATTCTAAAAGTAAAAT
This sequence comes from uncultured Pelagibacteraceae bacterium, assembly GCA_902610975.1. Lineage (GTDB taxonomy): Bacteria > Pseudomonadota > Alphaproteobacteria > Pelagibacterales > Pelagibacteraceae > Pelagilacustribacter. The sequence continues at coordinate 250,082 of CACLXL010000001.1, read as the reverse complement.
AGGTTAAAATAATTAATAGCACATGACCTAAAAACACACCTGCAAATCCGAGTGCAAAAGTTGTTACATTAAAAACATATAAACTAAAAACTAAACTCCATAAAAAACTCATTACAACCAAAAGTTGCATTCTCGTAGTTTTTGGGAGCGAACGAAAATCGTTGCGCGAGTCATCGAACATTATAGAGGCGGTATCAGAAAACCAATTTTTTATTTTATCCATATATAATTTATATACTTTTTAAAAAAAATTTTAAATTATTATAAACCTCGCACTAACTTTTTTACACTTTTCATGTGTTTTTCAAATACTTTTTGAGGCATTTTAGGAAGCACTTCATACATCCTTAAATACAAAACCCGACAGCCACAAAGATGTTTAAAAACCATTTTTTTTATTCTTCTCGGTATTTGATGAAGTGCAAAAGTTATTATCGGACTTGGTGAGCCGTAAGTCATACCAATAATAACTGTTTTATTTTTTAATTTATTTGGGATAGGCCGGCCCCAATTAGCAAATATAGTCTTATAGCTAAACGCCCAGGGAGGACTTATTACGTGACTCAACATATTTTCCATTGCAGCAACCATAGTAAAGTTATGACAAGGAGACAGAAGAAAAATAATATCTGCGTCCTCCATTCTTTTTCTTATATTTAAAATTTGTTCGTCAGGAGGACTTCCATCCCAAAATTTAATTGTCTTCTCTTCATATATATTCATTAAATCAATTTCAAAGTTACGCTCTTTTGAACTTTTGATAAATTCGTCGCGAACACATGAATTGAAACTTTCACCAGATTTATATTTTGGATGAGCAAAAGCAATAAAAACTTTTTTAGACATTACTTTTCGTTTTTATCATTTTTTTCACTTTTTTTAACTATTATTCCGCTACCTATCCCCACGGCCAAAGCACTAAAAATCCAGCTATGTTTTTCAGGTGACATCAATAACAAGAGGCCAAAACCTATTATACACAAACCTAATATAAACTTATTATCCATTGACAAATAATATATTCTTACATTAATGTTTAAGGTAATTCCATATCACATGGAAAAGATGATAGTTTATCATCTTGCAAAGTGTCGGCATGATCATGCCGAATCTCCATGGGGATTGCAAAGATCGCAGAACAAAGGAGTTGATATGACAAATAGGTTCACTCAACTGTACAAAAGCATCTGCGGTAAAAAATCTGCGCAGCGGCTTTCATTACAGTTAAGTAAAAATCAAACGACGGTGGAAGTGAACGGAGGTGGCTCATCTGGATATACCTTGAAGAATGGTCCCCGGAAAGGGCAGATTCTTAAGCATTTAAAAACAGAGCCAAAAAAACTCTAACATTCCTATAGAGCGGGCTTTCATAAGCCCGCTCAAGTCTATAAAGTCCCATTAATGCAAAAAAAGCAAAACTTTTACGGTTTATCTTTTGAGGAACTGAAAAATTTCCTTATTGAAAAGATTGGAGTTGAAGAAAGCAAAGTTAAAATGAGGGCTCAACAACTTTACAAGGGAATATACCAAAAAGGTATAACAAGCTTTTCTGATTTAACCACAGTTACATTTGAACTAAGAAAAAAATTAGATAATGTTTTATCTTTAGAATTACCAAAAATTTTAAAAAAAGAAGTCGCAGGCGATAAAACAATTAAATGGCTTTTAGAATTAAATGATGAGAACAAAAATTTAATTGAGGTCGTATTAATACCTAGTAAATCACATAACACTATTTGTGTATCAGTGCAGGTTGGATGTGCGATGTCAAAAAATAGTGCTTGTATTCATTGTGCAACTGGAACGCAGCTATTAGTTAAAAATTTATCTGCTAGTGAAATAGTTATGCAAATGATGATAGCAAAAAGATACCTCAATGATTTTGGGGATCAAAGACTTTTAAGTAGAGTAGTGCTCATGGGATCAGGAGAACCGTTAACAAATTATATAGAAACAAAACAATTTATTAAAATTTTAATGGAACCTGAGGGAATTCATATGGGAAAAAAATCGATAACTTTATCAACTATTGGAGTACCAGATAAAATTATTCAATTTACTGATGAGGTAGGGGTGCATTTAGCGCTTTCAATTCACGCAGGAACAAATGAAAAAAGAAATAAAGTCATTCCTATAAATAAAAAATATCCTTTAGAAGAAGTTATTAAAAGTTGTAAATATTACACTAGTGTTGTGAAAGAGAAAGTGTTTGTCGAATATACTCTCATGAAAGGAATTAATGACAGCCCGGAAGATGCAAGAGAGTTAGTAAAAGTAATGAAACAGTTTCCGTCTAAATTAAATTTAATTTTTATGAATACATGGCCAGGATGTAAAATAAAACCTGTCTCTGAAGATAAGACAAATGAATTTGCTCAAATAGTTAAAAATGCAGGATTTATTGTGACGGTAAGAAGAAGTGGCGGCGCTGATCAAAAATCATTAAGTGGTTGTGGACAGTTAAGAACCTCAAGTTTGCCGGTAAATAAAAAAATAAACTAATGTATGAAGGTCTAAAAATTTTATTAGGAGCTACAGTTGCCGATGCAGCAGCGAGACCTTTACATTGGGTTTATGATCCTAAAAAATTAAAAAGTTATATTAAAGGCAAAAAAGATATAGCTTTTTTTAGAGAAAACAAATGTCCTTTTTATTCTATACCCCTGGGAGCCGTTAGCGGTTACAACGACATGGCTCAGGTAATGTTTCAAACAATAATAACATCAAAAAAAAAATTAGAAATAATTGAAAATTTTAAAAAAAACTTAGTTACACATTTTGGGCCTGGTTCTATTTATTATAAGAACTTAAATGAGAGACGTAAGTACAAGAAAAAAAAATGGCTAAAACCGCTTAAAGGAAATTGGATACATCAAAATACACTTGTGGCCATTAAGAAAATTAAAAGTAAAAAAAGAGTTAAAGGAGGTTTAAATGTCGTTCAAGAAACAGATGGTTTCAATGCCGCGATACCGTATTATTTTTTAGTAAGTAAGGATGATAAGGAAGTTAAAAAAGTTATTAGAATTGCAGCAGATTCACACACAAACGAAGTCTACGGTTTGGCTAGATTGAAAATTATAGATTTAGCAAGTCAGAGAGAAAAAAATCCTATTCAAAAATTTATTAAATTGAATAAGAAAAATAAGTATTTTAAAGAAGTAATTAAAGACATTAAGAGGGTGTTCAAATTTAAAAATCAAGATCATACTAAAGTCACTCGCATGTTAGGCAAAGCATGTTCAGATCCTGGAAATTTTAAAAGTTCGGTTCATTGTGTAATTACCTCAAGTAATTATGAACAGGCTATTATTAAAACAATCAAAGCCGGAGGCTGTAACGTTAGCCGGGCAATTTTCTGCGGAAGTTACTTTGCAGCATTAAAAGATAGAAACATTCCATTAGCCTGGATTAAAAAAACAATTCCTGCAAAAAAAATTTTAGAATACATTTAAAATAATGCCACTAGAAAAAAATACAGAATTACCAAAAGATTTAAAACTTACTAAAGAATTTTTTGAAGCATTTAAAGTCATGAATGAAACTTCAAAAAATCGATTTACCTTTAAGCTCTATCTTCCAGAACTTATTAGATTTAGCGTCAGTATATTCTAAGTGTTTTTTCATATTAGTTTACAGCTGTTTTATCCTCTGGATCATTGATATCTATGATTTGGTCTTCTTCCACAGAACTTGTAGGCATATCTTTAGCTTCATTTAAACCATGTTTTTTCTGAAACTTCTCAAACGATTTCTCTAATGAATTTTTTGAACCCCATCCAGTGTCAATAACTTTTTGTAAGTTTAGTGCATGATCTCTGAATGATTTAATCGTACCTTTTAAAGATTTCTTAAGTGAAACAAACTTGTCAATTAAAAAAGTAGCATTCTTTGAGATCTCTTTTACATTTTCTAATTGTTTGTCTTTACTTTTAATAGTCTCGATAATTTTTATTACGGGCAATAAAGAACCCGGACAAGTCAAAATAACGTTTTTTTTATAAGCTCTATCCATTAATTCAGTATCTTCTTCTATCGCAGCTAAGTAAGCAGGCACAAAAGGAATAAATAAAATGACACTAGGAAAAACATTTTTACCGAGCAATTTTTGATAATTTCTTCCAGATAAAGTTGTAATATGTTTATCTATAGCTGAAATATGTTTCTTTAAATGTATTTGTCTTTCTTTCTCATCTTTTTTTTCGTTTACAAAATTTTTCCATTCAATCAAAGACACTTTACTGTCAACAACTACATGGTCGTTCTTCGATAAATTCATAATTACATCAGGTCTTACTCTTTGCAGCAACTCATCATCTACTTGATCATAAACTTTATTGCCCTCCTGCACTGTAAAGTCAATGTTTAGAGACAAACCGTGAATTTCTAAAAGTTTAACAAGCAGCTTTTCACCAAAATCACCTTGGTATTTCACGTTTCCAGTTAATTTATCTACGAAATTCTTTGTATCGTTAACATACTCTTCATACTTTTTTACGTCTCTTTCAGTATTTACTCTCCATTTTTCAACGTTGTTTATAGTTTTTAACTGCTCTTTTGCATTTTCTCTTTCTAATTTTAAAGTGTTACCTATCTCGTCTTTTGCTTTATTTAATAACGCAACTTCTTTATGAAAAGCTGCGATTTGACCCTCTAGTTTTGTATTTAATATAGCTTTCTCTTCAAGTGCAGATCTATCAACTAAGTTTGAGCTTTTAGTCTTAAAGTATAAAAACCAAAATACAGAGGCTAGGGCAAATCCAACTAATGTATAGATTAAGGGTTCAAGCATTAGTGTAGTACCTTTTTTGTAGTTTCTTCACTATTTTCATCATTGTTCACAAATTGCGGAAAAGACGTTTGCAGATATTCTCTTTGGTTCTTCATAATTTCATCAGAAGATGTTTTGTTGGCTAAATCATAATCTGAAGTATGAAGATTAAATACGCCCATTTGTTTTACATGGAAAAGAGCTGCATAGACACCCCACTGTTTATCGATTTGACTTGTATCTATAATTTCTATTATCTCATCGCACTTTTGTTTTAACACAGTGTTTAATCGGTCTTTTTCACTTTCTCTTAACTTTAGTTTTTCATCAGCCTCTTTATCTATTTTAGGCTTATTGAAAGGAACTACATTGTTTTTTGACTTGTTTTTTTTTGTTTTAGGCATTTTTTTCTCCTTTTTTGTTAATGAGTAAAAAAAGACAAGTAAAAGGATCAGAAAGGTAGAAAGGAAAGAACATCCTAATATTCGTCTTTTTTTTACTCATAAAAGCACTTAATCACACAAATCTTTGCATGTCAACAGTAAAATTGACTTTTTTTTACTTTATTTTTGCATAAAATAAGTATATATAATGAGTATGGATTCTAGAAATTCATTATTGTCTATTAATAAGCTACTTTTAACTAATTTATTAAAGTTTGCTGGCTTATCCCAAAGTCAATGTTCTCTAACACTTTCACATCATAGGAATTCGTTGGTAGGTTATATTTATAGATACGATAAAAAAATATTTCCAAGAAGTTTTTCTTACTTCTTCCTTTTAAGTATTTATCGCGCTTTAGCTAAAAAACACAATCCTAAAGAAAAAATTAGTAGATTTGATTTATTTTATAACATGATAAGTAAAAATGGGGGAGTTATTGAAAAACTTTTAATCCCAGCACTAGAGCATCACATATTAGCAATTAGCAGTCTTAATCCAGGTATTAAAATAGGATCTGGGGAAAATATCTCAATAAACAAGAATGATATTTTTGATCAAGATGAATTAACTATTTTAGACAAGTATATTGAAAAAATTGAGCCTGAAAAGTATGAAGATTATATTGGATTTTTACAAGGATATCAAAACACAGAAGATTGGCTACAGAATATGATAGTTGAAGATTTTGAAGCTATCGATGATATTAAAGAAACTTATACCGACGAGTACAAGAATTTTGAATTAGAAATAAAAGCAATTAAAGATTTTTATATAATTTGTGAGAGTTTAAGAAAAACCTTTCTGCCTAACTTCTTTTCACCTTCAGAGTATAAAAAGATAAACTTTATTAATTCAAAATCAGATGGCTTTTTAATGAAGAAAAGTGCAATTCGTAAAAACTTTTCAATTAGTGATTTTTCTAAATTATTTTTAATTAAAGTCGATGATGATTATATGAGTCCTGCAATTTCAATTGGTGATGAATGTTTGGCTATAAAGACAACTTTAGGTGAAACAAATGCATTTAAAGGAGGTTTATTTGTTGTCAAAGAATTTAATAAGATATGTATTAGACGACTGCAATTTACGATGTTCAAAGATACTTATCAGATTATTTCTATTCCAGATAATAACAAGTATTCTAGACAGACTATTGCTGCATTGGACAATAAAGGCAAACCTAGAAAAGATTATATAATTGGCAAAGTAATTTGGAAATCAGGATTTACTAATGAAAACAAGACTATTATGAATAAAAATTTATTCGACCAGGATTTTGAAATTCCAGAGTTTTTAAGCAGAGGACTTAAGTCTGAGCCAAATTTATTTTCTGATGAGTCAGACGGAATGTCAAATGAAGATATTAAAAAGAAAAGAGCTTAGGAAAATAAAAATATGATTTTTGCATGGTTCGATATTGAAAGTGACTCAGGTGCATGCGGTAAGGCATCTGTCCTCCAAATTTCTGGAGTTCTTTCAAACGATAAATTTCAAATCTTAGATGAGTTTACTTTGTCTGCTAGACCAAGAAAAAGTAGACCTCTAGAGGTCGACGCCATGCTAGTTAATGGACTCGATGTTGATTATTTGATGAAACAGGACACGTATGGCGTGATGCTAAAAAAATTAGAAGAGAAATTTACTAAGTGGAAAAAAATGGGAGCTATATTTGTTGGATTTAATAATCATAACTACGATACAGTCTTACTAAATCATAGTTTATTTGTGAATTTACGTTGGCCTTATCTGACTAATTCCGACTCGTTTGATTTATTACCTGTCGTGAGATCAGTAAATCTTTTTGCACCTAATTCTATCTCTTTTGAACTAAACGATAAAAATTTACCCATATATAAACTCGAGTCAGTTTGTAGAGTGAATAATATAAAAACTGTAGCTCATACTAGCTATGGAGATACTGTCAGTACTATGAAGTTAGGAGAGTTGTTAGCTAAGAAAGCTCCTGAAGTTTTTAAGGCGTCTCTAGCTTTAAGAAGAAAACCCGATGTATTTCCTAAACTCCAATCGACTCCCATTTTCTGTTGGATGGAAGCATGGAGGGTTGCAAAGATATATGCGGGAACGTTACTTGGAGAAGGGATCTACCCTTCCTGGTACTTGACGTATGATCTTCGTAAACCACCAGAAGAAATTCTGAGTGTTTTAAATGACACTGATGCATTTAAAAAAGAATTGGATGCATCACCTAAATGGTGCAGAACCCAGAAGGCAAACCGTTCGCCTCTTTTAATGGATAAAAAATATGCTCTTAATGATGATGTTTATAAAAACCTGGGAATGAAAGAATTAGAGAGAAGACAAAAAGTTATAAGTCAAAATAGAGAGGAAATATTAAATAAAATTAAGACAATTCAACAAGAGAGACTCGATGAAAAAATGGAAAATGATCAGCGAAAATTAGAGCCTGAACAAATGATTTACAAATTAAATCCATCTATTGAAGAGAGAAAATTAATGGATGCATTTAATCTAGCGGAAACAAATGACGAAAAGAAAAAGATATTTAATAAATTTAAAAGAGATGAAATAAAGACTTTAGCTGAAATGGTTATTTATGAGGAACATACCGAAGAAGATTTTATTAAGATATTAAGTAAAAGAGATTACACAAGAATAAAAAAAAGAATAGCGAGTTTTATTTTAAACAATGATGGAGATGACTCAGTATTTACGAATATACCTGCTCAGTTTGCAAGGCTTGATACTTTAAAGCTACAAGCTGAAAATGATGAAGATAACGAAAAAATGAAAAAATTAATTAAACTCGATAAGTATCTTTTTAATATGCAATCAAATTACGAAAAATACATTTAATGACATGAGCAATAAAATTTACAAATATTTTAAAGAAAGTATAAAAGCTAGAGAAGATTATTTAAGTCGAATGGATGATTACTTTACTTACCGTGCACTTTATAAACAAAGAGAGCTTAGGCTTTTAGCGAGATCTCCTTTTACGAGTTTATTTATCTTTATTTTAAATTTACCAACCAAAATTCTTAAATACCTTAATCATTTGAAGGATAGACGGGATTACGAGCGTGCTAAAGTTGATATAGAAATTATGGAAGAATTTATTAAAGAATACGATAAAACAGTTAAATTACAGCATGAATGGATAGATAAAACTATTTTACCAATGTTAAATAAAGATAAAAAAAAAAATAATGAGAAACATCATTAAATTACACGAAAAGGAATTAAATAATTCTGTTACAGAAATTCGAATAGAAGAGATTAGAGATGTCGATTTTCAATTCAAGCCTTATTGGTATATTTACTGTATATTAGAGAACGGCAGACGAATTGAAATAGGTAGATCCAATAAAAAACCTAAATGTTATAAACAATTATCGATATATAAGTAAATTTCTTAAGTTGACTTTTTTTTTCAAATAACTAATACGGTTTTATGTCTACGATAAAGTCTACAGATAATACTTACGAGAAACTTATTAAAGAAAATAAAGTTATTATTTTTGATTTTTTTGGAACTTGGTGTTCTCCATGTTCTGCCCTATCACCGATTCTTGACGAAATTGCTTCTGACATGAAAGATAAAATTGTAATTGCAAAACATGATATAGACTCAGATCCTAATTTTCCCACTTTAAATTCTGTGCGCGGCGTTCCCTCTCTTTTTTTGTATGTTGACTCAAAGCTAGTCTCACAAAAAGTTGGAATGTCAAATAAAGCTGACATAGTCTCTTGGATAAACCAGCACATCTAGTTCTTTTTTAACACATTACCAATTTGATAAAGTGAACCCAGAACAACGCATAATTTAGTTTCTTTTGAGCTTATTTTTTTTAAAGCTTCATCAAAATTTTTACAACTTTCAGAGTTAATTTTATTATTTGATGCTATTTTGTGTAATTCTTTTGATTTAAGAGATCCTTTTTCATTTTCAATTGGAACTGTGTAAATTTTTTTAAAAACACCTCTTAAATTTTTGACAAACAAGTCTGATTGTTTATTTTTCATCATTGCTAAAATTGCATATTTAGGTTTTTTGATAGTTTTAAGATAGTTTGAGATATTTTTTGCATCCCAAGGTGAGTGAGCTCCATCGACCATAATTGACTCATTTTTTTGAAGTTTCTTTTTTATTTTACCTTTTCTTAAATACTGGAAACGACCTTCAAAAAAGAGTTTTGGTAAAGTTTTTTGAATAATTTTCTTATCAATTTTGAGATCTAACGCTACTTTGATTGCAAGACAAACATTTTCTCTCATCCCTTTCGAATAAACATGTTTAGTATTTAGCCTAATCATAGTTTTTTTATCCTTGTAATAAAATGAATTACCACTTTTAATTATTTTCCAAGTTTCTGGATACACTATCTTGCTTTTGTTTTTTTTTAAATGCACTTTAATTTTTTGAAGAACGTAAGGCGTTTGTTTTCCAATGTAAATATTTGTAAAATTATTCAGGTAAGCAACATCTTCTTTAATTATTTCATTTAAAGTTTTTTTTTTCAAAAAATTTAAGTGTTGCTTATTTATATTTGTGCAAATTTGTATTACTGGAAAGTCGTGGACGTTATTTGAGTCGAGTCGCCATAAGGCTCCGGTTTCTTGTATATTGTAGTTAGTATTTAGTTTGGACGCATTCAAAATAAACACAAGAGTAAGACACTCATACACTGTTAATGGAATTTTTAATTTTTCAATTTGATTAATAGTTTTTTTAATTTCTTTATGTGAAAGATATCTATTTCCCATATAGAATCTTTCTCTAATATCTTTTAGTGAAGGAGAAATATGCATTGTGGTAGTTTGACCATTAGCTTCTATAAATGATTTCAATGAGTATAAAGTTGTGAACTTTCCAGACTCTCCAATTACCTGTATAACATTATTAAGCTTCTTTTCAGGATTTCCTAATAATTTAAGCGCTAGCTTTATTCTTTTAAGACCAAACTTAATAGATTTGTTAAATAACTTGTGATTAGCTAGCTGATTGTAGATCAACTTTGACATTAGATGTTGACTCAGCTTTAGCTTCTATTTCAGATTTTTTAAGAATAACTCTTATTAAATTTGTTATCTTTTCTCTTATTTCCATTCTTGAATGGAAAACTCCATCGATCATACCATGATCAACTATACTCGAAGCTTGACCAAAGTCTTGTGGTAATTCTTGACCTTTATTGACTGAAGCAGAAACTATTTTTCCAGCGAACAAAAGATTCTCACTCTTTGGATTTTCTGCAAAAATAAAGTCATTACCATAAACATTACAAAATGTTCCTCCAGTAATTTTTGATCCACAAATTCCAATGGTTACTATTCCAGCTTTTTTTAACATTTTCATTGCCATCATTTGTACTGGCATATTTTTTAATGAATTAAGATTTCCCGTGACAGCCATACCACCACTTTGATAAAAGGAAACTACTGCATCGACTTTTTCATTAAGAGCCGTTTGAATTCCTGAAAGCAAATGTTCACCCTCTCTTTGAGTTAAGGCTGCTCCGCCGTGTTGAAAATTATAACCAAAAGCAATTATCTTTAATCCGTTTACTGTACCTTTAGCTGCAAGAATAGCACTTTGTTGACCAGTTTTCTTTTTGTAAGCATTATATTTATCAATAAATTTCTTATCTCCAATTTTAAAATTTAGAGGGTCTGGATCTGCCCATTCGGGACATTCAATTAATTCGTACTCACCATCATCAAAAAGCATTTCTGAAAATCTTATTTTTGGATCTAAATCAAAATGATATGAACATTTACAAACATTAAAATTTTTTCTCAAATCTTCCTTTAACAACATTTGGTTACAACCAGGACAATTAACCCACATGCTATCATCTTGATCTTTCCTTGAAGGTCTTTCTCGCTTAAAAGTTTCTTTTGCTTTTTCTACAAAGCTTTGCAATTTTTTTTGAATCCAATTCATTTTAATTCTTCTACAAAAGTTTTAATTATATTTCCAACATTTTTTGGCAATTTAGTGTCATTTAAATTTTTTCCTATGTATTCAACTATACTAGAACCAACAATAACACCATCACAACCAGTCTGGGTCATTTTTTTTGCATCTCCGGGTGTTTTGATACCGAATCCTGAGCAAACAGGTAAATCGGTATAAGTTTTAATTTTTTTTATCATATTTTTAACGTCTTCCAAATTAGCTGATTTAGAACCTGAGATGCCAGAAAAATTTAGACTGTAAACCCAACCAGAAAATAAATTTGATAATTTTTTAAGCCTTTCTTCTTTAGTTGTTGGAGCCACTAATTTTATCAAAGAAAGATTTTTTTTATTCATCAAGTTTCTAAGCTCATTCTCTTCTCGTAATTCATGTGGTGCATCGACAATTAAACACCCATCAACGTCTACTGAAGCTAAGTCACTCACAAAGTTTTTAATAGGATATTTGAAGATATTAGACATATAGCCCATTAAAATTATGCCAACATCATTGTTATAGTTTCTGACAGCTTTAGCCAATTTTATAGTATCTTTTAAAGTAACATTTCTTTGCAAGCAATGATCATGAGCATTTTTAATAACTATTCCTTCACCACTTGCCTCCTGTGTCGGAAAACCAATTTCACAAATATTAACTCCGGCATCTATCGATTTCTTGATTATTTCTAATGATTTTTCAAAATTAGGATAACAAGCAACGAAGTAAGCTATCATTTTTGTTTTTTGTGATTTATTAGAGAAAATCTTTTTAAATCTATTACTCAAAATCTTTACCTATTAAGCGTTCAATTACATCAAGGTCTTTTTCTACTCTTCCACATGCTGTGGCACAGATAATATAGTCTTTAGGTTTACCTTTGGCTCTTTTCAAAGCTTCAGTAACTGCCGCAGCAGGTTCAAATGAAATTCCTATACCTTCGTTTTGTGCGACAAGCTTATAAGTCTCTAAAAGTTCCTTATCACTTGCAGCGGAGGCTTCTATTGCACCAATATCTTTAAGATGTGCTAGTTGAGGAGATATTCCGTAGTACATAATTCCAGCTCCGAGTGAACTTCCGCCAAGTGACTTTGATCCGTCATCTGATTGAAGAAATTTCGTAACCATACCTTGCTGAATTCCTTTTGTACCATTAGTTAAAGCAGCAGTCTCTTCAGCTTCAACAACAACTTTTTTAATTTCAGGCTCATCCAAAAATTCAAAAATTGAACCGGTAAAATTACTACCCGCTCCAGCACATGCTATTATTTCATTAGGAAGTTTTCCTTCAAGTTCCATAAACTGCTCTCTCATTTCTTTTCCGATGATACTTTGAGCGTATCTTACGATATCAACAAATGGTGAAGAAGAACATGTTGAACCAATTAAATAGTAATAATCTGGATTGTTAGACCATTCTTTTATAGCCGCTGTTATAGCTTCGCGAAGCGAGCCTTCAACAATCTTGAGCTTTCCCCCATAATGTTTAGCTTTTATTAAATTTTGATTAACCCGGGCGCAGTCAATTTTCCCCATCACCCCTACAATTGGCATACCAAACTTAGCAGCAGTAGCCGCAGCCGCAGACCAATGTTGACCTGCTCCAGATTCACAAATAATTTTTTTCTTACCCATTCTTTTTGCCAGTAAAACTTGAAACAAAGTATTTGTAGGTTTGTGACTGCCTGTATGATTTAAATGTTCTTGTTTAAAATAAATTTTTGCTCCACCAATTTTTTTTGTTATTCGTTCGGCAAAATATATCGGGCTGGGCCTTCCAATCCAATGTTTGCAGTAATAAGCAAATTCATCTAAGAATTTTTTATCTTTAATTGCATCTTCAAAAGCTTTTTTAAGCTCTTCAAGATTATTCATTAAATTCTCTCCAGCTGCTATTCCTCCATATTCACCGAAATAGCCGTCTTTATCAGAACCAGTTTTTAAAGAATTTTTAATTTTTTCTGTGCTCATTGAATTGTTTGATTTTATTCATAAAACTTTTGACTTTTAAATGATCTTTTTGTCCTAATTTAGATTCTAAACTAGACGATAAATCAAAAAAGTTAACCCCTAATTTTACTATATTTTCTATATTATCTATGCTGATTGAGCCTGCTAATGCGTATCTATCTCCTTTAGGCAGTTTTGATATAAGATTTCTAGGGAACTCGATTGATTTTTCCATGCCAGGAGTATCAAATAAAATAATGTCAGCATCTTCATATTCTTTATATTTATTTATATCTAAGCCCTCTCTAATCTTTATTGTTTTAATAATTTTAATTCCCATCGCTTTAATTTCCTTAACTCGCTCAGCAGTTTCTGAACCATGTAGCTGAATATAATCGAAGTTTTTCAAAACTACTTTTTTGATAAATTCATTAGTCGGATCTACTGTTACAGCAGTAAAAAATGAATTTTGTTTATTGTACTGCTTTAGTTTATGAACGTCGTCTACGTTTAAATTTCGTGGAGATTTTTCGTAAAATACGAAACCTAAAAAATCTATTCCTAGTTCAATACAAAGTTGCACGTCTCTAACCGGGTGCAAACCGCAAATTTTAACCTTCATATTATTTTAAATCTTTAACAAGTTTTTGGATATTTTTCTTTATATTTCCTTTTACAAGACTTCGCCCGATTACAATTGCAGTTGCTCCATCTTTAAATGCTTGTTTAGGCGTTGTTACTCTTTTCTGATCTCCTTTTAAATCTCCATGCAATCTTATTCCTGGAGTTATTATCTCTTTTTTAAAAAATTTTTTCACTATTTTAATTTCATGAGGGCTGCAAACAATCGCATCTAATTTAGCTTTAGCTGCCAGTTTAGCCTGATTGGTTATTATTTTTTTTATATTTTTATCGAAACCGATTTCCTTTAAAGATTTGTTATTTAAAGATGTGAGTATGGAAACTCCAATCAATTTAGTTTTACCTGATACTTTTTTAGCTGCTTTCATGGCTTCAATACCAGAACTAATATGAATAGTTAAATAATTAAATTTTAAATCTTTTACTGCTTTTATTGTTGATGCACAGGTATTTGGTATATCGGCTAATTTATAATCACCAAAAGTGATTATATTTTTAAGATTAGCTACAAATTTTCTACCGTTTTTGGAATTTAAAAATTCTAAACCAAATTTATATCCGAAGTTTAAATTTGAATTTTGAGTCTTTTGAATTATTTCTTTAACTTTTTTACGATTAGGAGTATCACAAGCTATAAAAATTAATTGTTTTTTCATTTGTTAATAAACTCTTTTAATTTTTTACTAGCTTTGAATCTTACCTTATTTCTTTCTGGAACATAAATTATTTCTCCAGTTTTTGGATTTCTAGAGTTATGTCTCTCTTTTATCTTTTTCAAAAAAAAAGTACCAAATCCTCTTATCTCTATACTTTTACGATTTATTAAAGATTTTTCAATGACCTCACAAAAGCTATCTATGATTAATTCTATTTCAGGCTGTGTAAGTTTTGGGTTTTTCTCTTTGAGTTTTTTTATTATGACTGGTCTTGACAATTACTTTTCTTTTTTACCTTTTTTCCCAATTGCTTTTTCGAAAATTCCTTTCAGAGTAGCTCCAGATTTTGTTGCATTTTCTCCAAATTTTTCGATTAAGGATTTTTCTTCGTCAATTTGAGCAGCTTTAACGCTGAGTTTAATTTTTCTTTGACTTAGATCTAACTCTGTAATTTTAGCATCGAGTGCATTCCCAGATGAAAAAACTTCTGGCCTAGCATCGGCAGAATCTTTTGCCAGCTCGTTTTTTCTTATAGTCACAATTAGTTTTTTTTCTTTATCTATTGAAACTTTTACACCGGTCTTTAAAACCTCATGAATTCTAGTTGTAATTACATCTCCTACTTTCTTTTTATTATCTTTGAACCAATCTAAAGGATCTTTGTTTAGAGCCCTTTTTGAAAATTTAATTTTATCGTCTTTAATTTCAATAATTTTAGCTTCTAATATTTCATTTTTTTTGAATTTTTTTAAATCTTCAATATTTTCATCGTATGATATTTCTTTGTAATGAAGCATACCTGTAAGCCCAGAGTCCATTAATTCTGCAAAAATTGCTTTATCAGTAATGTTATTAATTTTAATTTTCACAGTTTTTCCAATTTCATTTTTTATTTTTTCCCAAGGATTCTCTAAAGTGGCCTTGTATGAAAGTGAAATACGTTTAGTTTCTTTATCAATGCTTACTATTTTAAATTTCGCCTTTTCTGAAACCGAAAAAATCTTACCTGGTTTTACATTTTTATTTGTCCAGTCCATTTCCGAGGTATGACAAAGTCCTTCTACATGTGGACCGAGAGAAATAAAAGCCCCGTAATCTACGATCTTACTTATTGATCCTTCATAAATTTCGCCCACTTTATATTTCTTCTCTATATTTACAAAAGGATCTTCCGTTAAAGCTTTAACTGAGGCCGATACTCTATTAGTTTCTTTGTCAATTTTTATTATACGAACTGTTAACGGATCACCTATGGATACCAAATCTGATGGTTTTTTTACTCGCGAGTGGGAAAGGTCTGAGACATGAACCAACATCTGAATACTTTTATAAGTACAAAATACTCCCCAGTCATTGATTGCGTGAACGTGACTCGTGACTATGTCATTTTCTTTAATTTCTTTTAAAGCTTCGCTAATTTCTGCATTTTTACTTTTCTCAAGCACAGCCCTTCTCGATACCGAACAATTGCCCCTGGCCTTATCAAGACGCACAGGTAAAACCTTTATTTTAGTATTTAGAAGATGATCTACTTTTTTTAATGGGCGCGTGTCCAGCTGCGAAGATGGAAGAAAGCATGGTAATGAGCCGTCAAACGCATAAAAAATATATCCGCCTTTTATACGCGTACGAACTTCCCCTGTTATCTCTTCTTGATTCTCAAAAGCTTTTACTACACGGTTCCATGCACCTAATCGCTTCGCTTTATCCCTAGAAACAATTATTTCTCCCTTAAAACTTTCCAGCCGATCTATGAAAACCTCTGTTGTTGATCCAACCTTGAGTTTTGAGAGTTCGTCTTTAAATTCCTCAATAGGTATCATACCCTCCATTTTTGCATTTTTAATATCTAAAATTACATAATTCTTTGTAATTTCAGACACTGTAGCTTTATTGATTTGGTTTTCTTTTGGTAATTCCTTGAATTCTTTGTCTAAAAGTGACTGGAATTCTTTATGTAGCTGTGAAGAGTCTTTAATCCCTTGTTCAGAAGACATAATTTATTTTAAAACTCTTTCCACATGTTTAATCATTTTATTTAGCATAGCTTGTTTATTTAGTCTTGTGGTGTCCACCAATACTGCATTTTTAGCTTTTTTTAAAGGGCTATGTTTTCTTTTTTTATCTGAAATATTCCTTGATTTTAAAGCTTTTTTTAAATTTTTAAAATTTATTTTAATACCTTTTTTTCTTAGTTCAATAAATCTTCTTTTAGATGCTGTTTCTAAATTACACTTAAAGAAAAATTTTATATCAGCTTTTCTCATAATTTTAGTACCAGAATCTCGACCTTC
Organism: uncultured Pelagibacteraceae bacterium; assembly: GCA_902610975.1. Lineage (GTDB taxonomy): Bacteria > Pseudomonadota > Alphaproteobacteria > Pelagibacterales > Pelagibacteraceae > Pelagilacustribacter. The sequence continues at coordinate 233,387 of CACLXL010000001.1, read as the reverse complement.
TAGTACACAACATTTATTTTTTTTAATAAACTCAATTTGATATTTTTTTAATATATTTCTTATTGAAAGTATTTTTGCTATTTCTGAGCTATGCGACGAAATTTTTGGTGTATGTAAGTTAATCTTGCTTAACTTCTTGTAATTTAAATTTTTGAATTTTTTTTTTAAAAAAAGTTTTTTATTTTTCGGTCTATATTTTAAAATTAAGTAACTCGCGTATCTATATAGAAGTCCACTTGACAAAAAACTAAGACCATATTTTTTAGCTAACAATTTAGCACCAGTAGTTTTACCCGTAGCAGCACCACCGTCACAAGAAATTTGAATAGATTTATCTTTGTATTTCAAATTTTGCTCCTAATTTCTTCATTATTTTTAAAAATGATGGGCTAGATGTGAAAACCGTGTCAAAGCCTTTTAATTTTGTTGTTGAACCAGTCAGTAATGCTAAAACAAAACTAGCCATATGAATTCTATGATCGTGGATACCTTTTTGTATAATAATTATTTTGTTGCTGGCATCCACCATCCCTTTCCCATAAATCTTTAGTTCATTTTTTGTTGAAACAGTTTTAATTCCAACCTGACCGAGAACTTTTTGCATCTCCTTTATTCTATTGCTTTCTTTATTTACAAGATCGCCTATGCCTTTAAACACAGATATTCCTTTAGTAAGTCCTGCTAATACAAATAGAATTGGAAATTCATCAGCCGTGCTAGGATAAAAATGAGCTGGAGAAATAATAGGCTTTAGCTTACAACTCTTTATTACTATATCACCTCTTAATTCATTATTGTCTTTTTTTATATTCATAAATTTTATCTTTGCTTTTTGTTCTCTAAGTAATTTATAAAAACCTATTCTTGTGGGGTTTAAGCCTACATTTTTTATCTTTAGTAATGAATTTTTGTTTAATAAAGTTAAAGCTGAAAAAAAAGCTGAACTTGAAGGATCACCAGAAATATTTAACTTAAAATGCTCAAGGCTTTTTTTTCCATAAACTTCTATTATTTTTTTCTTGTCATACTTAATGTTTATAGTTTTTTTATTTTTTTTTAATAAATTTTCAGTATGATCACGAGACATTGTTCTCTCAATTACTTTCGTATTTCCATAACTATTTAGTCCGGCTAGAATAACTGCAGATTTTAATTGAGCACTTACCCCTGCAGAATAATTAATGCCTATAGGCATATCAGTTGAAATTATTTTGAGAGGAAAATTAAATTTATTTTTTGGTAAAAAAGTTGCTCCAAACTCTGACATTAGTTGAACTAATTTCTTCATACTTCGCTTTCTTAAAGAGCTATCACCAGTTATCATAATTTTTATGTTAGGAGTTGTTGATAAAATTCCCAAAAGCAACCTTGCTAAGGTGCCACTATTAAAACAGTTTATGATTGTATTTTTTTTGGCAAATAAAGAACCGAGACCTTTTCCATAAATTTTATATGAACCTGAACTAAATTTAACAATTTTCACTCCAAGTTTTTTACAAGCCTCTATTGTACTTTTAACATCCTCAGATTCTAATACATTTGTCACTGTTGAAATATTTTCGCAAATTGAGCCAATTAAAAAAGACCTGATTGACAAAGACTTGTCAGAGTCAACTTCAATTGTTTTATTATAAGGTTTAATTCTATTTTTTATTTTAATAGAAAAGCTTTTATGAGACATTTTTACTTGGAAAAATCCAATCCAAAATAACTTTTTACTGCTTCAGAATTTTTAAGTAACTCACGTTTAGTGCCCTCGGCTACTATATGACCATCGTTAATCAAATAGTTACGATCAGTAATTTTAAATAAATTCTCTAGGCCATGTTCACTTAAGATACATGCAACACCTTGCGATTGAATTTTCATTATATATTTTTGTATTTCTTGCACATGAATCGGATCTATGTTGGAAAATGATTCATCTAATAAAACAATTTTTGGATTATTAATCATAATTCTAGCAAGAGAAATTCTCTTGGCCTCACCTCCGCTGACATTTCCTGCTGTTATTGAACGTAGGTGAGTTAGGTTAAATTGTTCTAGGAGCAACTCACATTTTTCTTTAGCTTTTTTATTATTCTTCTCAAATAATTGAATCAGCCCCATGAGGTTATTAAAAACAGAAAGATCGTCAAAAAGTGATCTAAGTTGGGGCATGTAACCTAAGCCTAGCTTAGATCTTAAATGAATTGGAATTTGAGTAATGTTTTTTCCGTTTACAAAGACTTCACCGCTATCTGCATTTTCTGCGCCTATAGCAATATTAAACAAAGTACTCTTACCAGCTCCATTAGGACCAAGTAAACCTACGATCTCACCTGGATAAACTTTTAGAGAAAGCTTTTTAAGTATAGGTCGACCATCAAAACTTTTTGATAGATTTTTAATTTCTAGTATTGGAGAAGTTTTCTTAAATTTTAAAATTCTGAAACCTTTTTTCATTTTAGATTTATATTAGCATTAATTTTTTCATCATTAAATGATGCAATATTAAGTGTTTGTTTTTTTATATCAAATAAAAGCTGATCGGCAAATACTGTACCTTTAAAATCTTTTATTTCAACATTCTCATAGATAATTAAATAACTTTTGGTATTTGAATATTCCGCTTGTTGAGCTTTGAGCTCACTTCCTTCATATTTAGCCTCAACATTCTTGCTAAATTTCATATCTAAAGATTTATTATTGTATTCTCCTCCATCTGACCAAACATATAAAATAGTATCATCTTTAAAAAAAAATCTTGCTTCAACATATTTCATTACAACAACTTCAGGATTTGATTTATTGTTATAAGCCTCTTTAGATTTTAAAATATATCTATTTCCAGCTAAGTCTATCCCGGAATACTCGATATTATAAAATACATCTCCAGAATCTGATTGTTCTGCTAATTGTTTTTTTATTTTTTCTTGAGTTTCCTTTGGTATTATTTTCTCTTTTGAAGTTTTATTTCTATCTGAATATGTTAAGAAAATTATTAAAGCACCTAAAATAAACAAACTAATCTGAATTGATCTCAGTTTTTTCTTTCTTTCCATCATTTTATTCCATTTTGTAGCAAAAAATGAATGTGAATTATTCCTTTAAGCACTTTATTTTTTTTATTTAAATCTTTATCTGAAACTACGAGTAAGCTTGTAATTTTTTTATCATTCATAATTGCAAGTGCTTTAGAAGCTGGCATATTCTCATTTACGACGAAAGGATTTACTGTCATATATTTATCTAGTTTCTCATTTTTTGAAAAATTTTTTAGTTCTCTTCTAAGATCTCCATCTGTGACTATACCTCTGATAAATTTATTTTTACAAATTACAACTATACCAAGTTTTTTTTGATTCATTACTTTTATAGCTTCCCTGAATTTTTTCTTGTAATTTATTATCGGCATCTTTTGTTTAGTAACCATAATATCTTTTGCTAACAGCAGTGAGTTACCAATATTTCCTCCTGGATGAAATATTTTAAACTTTTCTTTAGAAAATTTTTTAAGACTCATTACTGTAGTTGCAAGACAATCGCCAAGCAAAAGAGTAATTGATGTACTAGACGTAGGAACCATTCCAGTTACATCAGACTCTTTTACTTTTGGAAGAATTAATTTTATATCACTTGCTTTTAATAAAATACTATCCGGCTTTGAAGCTACACCAATTATTTTCACTGAATATCTATTTGCATATTTTAGCATATTATTTAATTCAGCAGTGTTTCCAGAATAGGAAAAAATTATTAATATGTCTTTTTTTTCAAGTTGACCCATGTCACCGTGTAAAGCTTGGGCTGGATCACAAAAAAAACTAGGTATACCTACACTTGAAAAAGTAGCTGAGATTTTTCTAGCTATCAAACCTGATTTTCCAATACCAGCGAATATCACTTTCCCTTTACAAGTTAAAATTAAATCTACTGCTTTAACAAAAGACTTATTAAAAATCTTTTTAATTTTTTTTAATTCGCTTATTTGAATATTTGCAGCCTTTTTTGCTAGTGATATGTAATTATTCTTATTCATTAATGTTCAAATATGTCTTCCTTGAATCCCTTTTGATCCAATTCGACTCGAGTATCTAAAAAAGTTAAACATTTTTTAAATATTTCTATTCGATTTTCTCTAATTAACATATTCTCAAGTTCTTTTTTAATTTTATGCAAATAGATGACATCATTAGCTGCGTATTCCAATTGTTTGTTACTTAATTCATCTATATCTTTATTCCAATCACTACTGCCTTGTCGTTTATCTAATGATTTATTACAAAACTCTTGTACTAAGTTTTTTAATCCGTGAGCGTCGGTGTATGTTCTCACTATTTTAGATGCAATTTTTGTATCAAAAATATTCTTAATCTTACACTTTAAAAAAAACTCTAAAGAATTTTTATCAAATCTTAAAAAGTGACCAATTTTTAAAATTTTTTCATTTTCAAGAACTGAAACTAAATTTGGAGCCAGGTAATTTTTTTTATTAGGTTGGATTATAAATACATTTTCCTTTTCGTCACATATTTGAATTAGGCTTAATTTATCTCTTTCAGGGATTTGAAGACCAGTAGCCTCTGTATCAATCGCAATACTATTTTTAAACGAATTTGCTATTTCTGGAGTTATGTCCTCTTTAAACTTAGTAATTTTCATATATAACTTTAAATACCATGAAAAATCATATTTGCACAATTTTAGGTGGCGGGGGATTTATAGGAAGATATCTTGTTCGAAATTTGACCAAGAAAAATTATCGTTGCATAATCACCACAAGAAAAGCCTTTCAAAAAGGGTATTTAAAGACTCAGGCAACGCCAGGTGCAATAGAGCTATTAGATTGGAACCCAAATAATTTTTCAGATTTGAAAGAAGCAATTAAAAATTCAGATGTAGTTGTGAATTTAATCGGCATCCTCTTTGAGAATAGAAAACAAAAATTTTACAATATACATTCGAAAATTCCTGAAGCTGTTGCTAAAATTTGTTCAGAGTCAGATGTTAAGAAATTTATTCACGTTAGCGCTATTGGGGCAAATGATAAATCAAAATCTTTATATCAAAAATCAAAATTTCTCGGAGAACAAAAAGCAATTGAGAATTTTAAGAAAACAGTAATTATAAGACCTAGTGTAGTATGTGGCCCCGAAGATAACTTTACAAATCTTTTTTCAAAATTAAGTATATTGCCTGTAATACCAGTTGTTGGGAAAAATTATAAGTTTCAACCAATCTTAGTTTCAGATGTCGTAAGCTCCATTTTAAAGGCAATTGAAATTAAAAATAATGAAAGTAAAATTTATGAGATTGGAGGACCAAAAATAATTAGTTTTGGAGATATGGTTAAGTCAATTTTATCAACTATTAATAAAAAAAGATTTGTTGTTGAAATGCCAATGCCTATTGCAAAAATACAGAGCACTATAACGGATTTACTTCCTTTCCCTCCGATTTTAACTAGAGACCAATGCGAAATTTTATCTGAGGCAGATAATATTGTTTCCAATAACCATCTAACACTTAAAGACCTTGATATAGACCCAGTTGACGTTGAAGCAGAGATGAAAAAATGGTTATGGAGATATAAAGACGGCGGTCAGTTCGCTAAAGCACAATGAAAAGTATAAGTTTATTTAGTGGATATATTTATTTAATTCTTGCAATCATAACAGGTATTGCCACTAACGGTTTTCTCAAAACTACTGAAAGTTTTACTAAGCTCTTACCAACAATTTTTTGCATCACAAGTATTGTTGTTTGTATTTTTTGTTTATCTAGAGCAATGACTATAATACCTGTAGGATTTACTTATGCCACTTACGGAGCATTAACGATAACTGCAGTTACATTATTTGGAATATTTAAATACAATCAAACTCCTAATCTTTATGGTACTGTTGGATTAATTTTAATTGTTTCAGGAGTTATACTTTTAAACCTTTTTGGTAAATTAAAGTAAACCCCTGATGTTTTTAAATCAGGGGCATTTAATTACATTATAAACTAATTATTTAAAGATGCTGTGATAGGTTCTTTATTTTTGTTAGCTCTTTTTTCAGCGATTTTTTTCTCGATACTAGCTATCTTTAGATCAATCTTTGATAGTTTTTTTTGTTTAGTGCTTATCTTATTTTTAAGCTTATCGATTGATTTTAGTATTTTTTTCTTTTTCTTTTCGTTTTTTTTTAACTTTTTTTTCATATTGTTCCTCCAAAAAAGAAAAATCTAAAATAATCTAAAAAATTTTTCAAATGAAATTAAGAAAAATCTTTTAAACTAAAAGTTGAAAAAATTTAGAAAATCCTACGGAACTAATAAATTTATAAATCTCTCTGTTTTTTGGATCTCAAGACTGTTTACGTAACCACAATTTTCACCATCAACCTGTGATAGAACTTTATTGTTTACACCATTTATTTTTAATCTGTTCAATTCTTTTTTAATTACACTTTTTGCAGGAGTTAAGTCGCCTTTGGTTAAAATTAACCAAACATAATAAAGTAATTTTATTCTGGTCAGGTCTTTAAATATGTAAGCCACTATCCTGTTTTCAAATATATTGGTATCATTTGTTATAGAATGGGGACCAGCATAGTATTTTGAATTAGTACATAAAATCCAATCAGCCATAATTTTTTCATTATCTACCTCAACCTCCATTTTATTATTTTTTAAAAATAAAAAATGCTGAAAACCTTTTAAAGCGAAAATTACTTTTCCAAGATACTTTTTAATATTAGTATTTATGGACTCAACAATTCGAGAGTCAAAACCTACACCAGCCATCAAGAAAAAGTACTTATCATTTATTTTTGCTAATGAAATTTTCTTATGATTATCTGATACTAGGACGTTGTAAATCTCCTCCGCCTTTTTCTTAATTTGAGTTTCTATTTGTAAAATATTTGCAGTGCCAGCAGGTATGTATCCAACTAATTTGTCTTTTAGATTATCACTTTTAAACATTTCATTAATACCAAAACATACGCTCCCGTCACCGCCAGCAAATACTAACCGATCAAATTTTTTATTAGACAATTCTTTAAATACATTCCTTGCATGATCCTCGCTTTCGGTTTTAAAAAGATCTACAATATGATTTTTTTCTAAAAGATTAATGACCTTGTTAATTAATTTAAGTTTTCTACCACCTGCTGCATTTGAGTTAAATATCACCGCAAAATTCAATTTTTTATTCATATTTTAACAATTCTGTAACATATTTATGATTCTACTTGTACTAGAGATTCGTTTTATAAAAAATATGGAAACAATTCAAACTAAATCTGAGGGAAAGATTTTAAATTACAAAAGCATCTTTATTTCCGACTTGCACCTTGGGCATAGAAAAAGTGCAGCAAACAAATTATTAGAATTTTACAAACATTCAAGGTCAGAGAATTTATATCTTGTTGGTGATATCATTGATGTTTGGGCTTTAAAAACAAAATTTTACTGGCCTCAAGAACATAATGATGTGATTCAAAAAACATTAAGAAAAGCAAGACATGGAACAAAAGTAAAATATATTGTTGGAAATCATGATGATGTCTTCAGAAAATTTTTACCATTACATTTTGGCGATATTGAAGTTGTAAATAGAGCCATACATGTAAGCTCAGATAATAAAAAGTATATTGTTGTTCATGGTGATGCCTGGGATGGAGTGATGAAATATGCTCCATGGTTATCAAAAGTAGGAGCTATTGCTTATAGTTTTTTACTTGAGTTTAATGTTGTTATCAATTTTTTTAGAAGATTATTTAAAAAGGGTAATTGGTCTTTAGCAAAATATTTAAAACACAAAGTAAAGAACGCTGTAAAATATATAGGCGATTATGAAAAAACTTTAGCAACTTATGCTAAAAAAAAAAATGTTGATGGTATAATTTGTGGTCATATTCATCATTCTGCCGATCAAGTCTTAGATGGTGTGAGATATTTAAATTGTGGTGATTGGGTAGAAGGTGCAACTTTCTTGGTAGAACATTTCGATGGTCGCATGGAAGTTATTGACTGGGACAAAATCAGAGGTGATGTTGTCGATTACAAGCCATATCTAAAAGTAGTAAATAAATAAATGAAAATTTTAATCGTTACTGATGCCTGGTATCCGCAAGTGAATGGTGTTTGTAGAACTTTAAAAAATCTTGGCGATGAATTAAAAAAAATTGGACATCAGGTTGAATATATTGAACCTAATCAATTTTTTACTGTGCCAATGCCAAAATATAATGAAATAAAACTTTCTCTTAATGTTTGGCCTAGAGTAGGTAGATTAATTTCTAAAGCCGATGCTGACATAATTCACATAGCAACAGAAGGCCCGATAGGAATATTTGCAAAAAGATATTGTGTAAAAAATAAGCTTAAGTTTACCACGTCTTACCATACTCAATTTGATAAATATTTGAAGCTATACTATCCCTATTTGCCGATTAAGCTTGCTCAAAAGTTCCTTAAAGGATTTCATTCAAAGGCGGAAAAAATTTTAGTAACAACTCAATCAATGAAAGATGAACTTCAAGAAATTGGTTTTGATAAGGATAAGATGGTTGTTTGGACCAGAGGGGCAAACCACGGGGCATTTCAAAAGCCTAAAAAGATTAATTTAGAGTATAAAAGACCAATTTATCTTTATGTGGGTAGGGTATCTATTGAGAAGAACATCAGAGCATTTCTGGATTTAGAGTTAGAAGGCACGAAACTAGTTGTTGGTAAAGGACCTGATTTAGATAAACTTAAAAAAGAATACCCTGAAGCAATATTTAAAGGAGAGAGAACAAATGGTGAGCTTGCAAGTTACTTTGCTTCTTCTGATGTTTTTGTTTTCCCGAGCAAAACAGATACTTTTGGAATTGTAATTATAGAAGCTTTAAAATGTGGATTGCCAGTAGCTGCTTACCCAGTAGCAGGACCAAAAGATATTTTTAACGGTACAAACATTGGCTCGTTAAACAACGATCTTAAAAAAGCAGCACTTGAAGCTCTTAAATCAGATAGAAGCGCTTGCATTGAGCATGCAAAAAAATATACCTGGGAAAATTGCGCAAAAATCTTTTTAAATAGTGCGGTATCAAACCGCTAAAAAATATTTCTTTAGTCTATATCTTTAAAGTATAATCAAATCATGGAATTATTATTTTACTCTCTTGCTGGAATAATTGTGATCGTAGTAATTGCAGTATCCAGAAAATCAATTGTAGCAGGTATGGAGGCAAGATCCGATATTAAGAGAGAGAACAAACCAAGTAATAATGAAGAGGGAATAGAAGACATCACCAATGAAAATATTGAAAAAACTAATGAGCAAGTAAAGATTATAAATCAAATCGATGATCTAATTTTAATTGTAGATAAATTTAAAAATATCAAATTTTTTAATAATAGCGCAAAAAAAAAATTTGGAGAAAATAATTTAAATAAGCACGTGGCTACTTTATTGAGAGTTCCTGATTTACTCCAAAATATTGATTTAGTGCTTTTAAAAAAAGAGACAATTACTATGGATTTAGAATTATCCTCTCCCTCATTTCAGTTCTTTAAAGTTCATCTATTCTCTGGACCGACCTCATATGTCGATGATCCTGACTCAGTTGTTTTATTTCTAAAAGATTTAACTGATATTATAAAAGCGCAAAGGTTCAAATCTGATTTTGTAGCCAATGTAAGCCATGAACTTAAAACGCCTTTAGTTTCTATTAAAGGATTTCTAGAAACTATAAGCGGACATGCGAAAGATGATTTAGAAGCACAAAAAAAATTCATACCGATAATGCTTGAGCAAGCTGATAGGATGGAAAGCTTAATTAAAGATTTACTTTCACTAAGTAAAATTGAGTTAGAGGAACATATACAGCCTCAAGATAAAGTAAATTTAAAAGAAATTTTAAGTAACGTTGAAGACATCCATCAAAAAAATTTAAAATCTTTTGAATTTAAAAATAATATAAAAGATGATTTCTTTATTAAAGGCGATCATGAAAAATTAATTGAAGTTTTTTCAAATATTATTGATAACAGTATAAAATATTCAGAAAAAAATAAAAAGATCGAGGTTAATTGTGGACAAGGTAACGGAAAAGTAATAGGAGACTCTTACACCGTGTCCATTAAAGATAATGGTATTGGAATTCCAACTGAACAACTTCCGAGAATTACAGAAAGATTTTTTAGAGTTGATGCAGCTAAAAGTAAAAAAGTTGGTGGCACTGGACTTGGAATGGCGATCGTGAAGCACATTGTTAATCAGCATAGAGGTGAGTTAGAAATAAAAAGTGAGGCTCAAAGTGGCACCGAAATAAAGGTTCACTTTTCTAAATTTTAGCAAATATCACAAATTTATTAAATTATGTCTTGAGATAGACAGTAAAATAGTTAAAATTCTAGTATGACTAGAATAACAAATTATATAATTCTGGTTTTATTAACTTTAACTTTTACAACTGTTAAGGCAGATGTAAACTTAATTGAGAAAACTTTACGTTCTCAACCTCTTACAGTTTTTGATCTTGGACTTTTAAGACTTAAAAACGATCTTAGGCAAGCTAAAAACGATTTAGTTCTTGAAGTAGATAATAAAAATGTATCTACAATTTATACTGAAGCTTTATTTTCTAGAAAAGACGATGGAATTCAATTAATTGTGTCAGCACCGATGAGCACTCATTTAAATGCTAACTCGTACATGGTGGACTCAATTAAATGTAGAAAAATTTTTGAAAAAGTTAAAAATAATCTTTTAAAAGGACAAAACGAGAGCAATATGATTCACTCAAAAGCTGCATCTTATTTAAGTGAAGTATTCACCGCTCCAACACAATGGAATGCTTGGAGATATGATAAAGGTTTTACTCAAAAATTAGTTAACTTTGTACAACTAGAAGTTACATTAAAGCCAACTCAATCCTACGCAGTTAAAAATAAAGTAAGACCTTTTAGTTGCGGAGGGTCTTTAGCCTCTGATTATCAACAAATCGAGATAACTAGAAAGTTCAACTAAAAAGTTATCATTTTAATAAATTTGTAACATATCTGTAATAATTAAGAGTCCTCTTAATTCTATGAGTCCAATGTTTGTTAATTAATTAATAAATGAAAGGATAAACAATGAGAAAACTATCAATCGCTTTAGCTTCATTAGTTGCAATGTTAGTTGTAACTTCTGCTCAAGCTAGAGATCAGATTAAAATCGTAGGTTCTTCAACTGTATTCCCTTATGCAACAATCGTTGCTGAAAGATTTGGTTCGTCTGGTAAATTTAAAACACCAGTAATCGAGTCAACAGGAACAGGTGGTGGAGCTAAATTATTCTGTGCTGGAGTTGGTACAGAGCACCCAGACATAACAAATGCATCTAGAGCTATGAAGGCTAAAGAGTATGCGCTATGTCAAAAAAATGGTGTTGAAGAAATCGTAGAGATTACAGTTGGTAACGACGGAATAACGTTAGCTTATTCTAAAGATGCTAAACCAGTAAACTTTACAAAAAAACAATTATGGGCAGCATTAGCAAAAGAAGTTGCTAAAGATGGTGCGTTAGTACCAAATCCATATAAAAATTGGAGTGATATCGACCCATCATTACCAAACTACCCTATCAAAGTTATGGTGCCTCCAGGAACATCAGGAACAAGAGATGCTTGGAATTCATTAGTAATGAAAAAAGGTATCGATGATGCTTCTAAAAAAGCTGGCGCTAAATATAAAGCGTTAAGAGAAGATGGTGCGGTAATTGAAGTTGGTGAGAACGACTCACTTATTATTCAAAAATTAGCTGCGGACAAAGAAATGTTCGGTTTCTTTGGTTTCAGTTATTTCTTAGCTGCAAAAGATAAATTGCAAGCTGCAAGCATTGAAGGTGGTCAACCAAGTCTATCTTCGATTCAAGATTACAGTTACGCAGTTGCAAGACCTTTATTCTTCTATGTGAAAAAAGCTCACGTGGGCGTTGTACCTGGCTTACATGAATTCGTAAAAGAGTTCACAAGTAAAAAAGCTATGGGTAATAAAGGTTATTTAACTGATATCGGGCTAGTACCTCTAGATGGCAAGTTATACAAAACATCTAGAACTAACGCTACGAAGTTAGTTAACATGCCTGCTAAGAAGTAGTAGTATCAATTAAACAAAAAGGGGGTATTTTACCCCCTTTTTATCTCTGGAAGCTCAATATGAATTTAATACTTGTAACTTTTATTATTCTCTTAGCTTTCACAAGTTATTATTTCGGTAGAAAAAAAGCTCTAGTTATTCAATCATCACAAAGACTTACGGCATTACCAAAATTTTATGGATATTATTTAGCTGCTTGGTGTGCTGCACCAGCATTAATAATTTTTGCTCTTTGGTCAGTTTTTGAACCATCAATAGTTAAAACATTTATTTTACAAGATTACACTGATCAGAACTTAACTAAAAATGAGCTTCAGCTTATTTACACAAAGGTTAAAGCATTAGCCGCAGGAACTTACACGGGAAATATTACTAATTTTCTAGATGAGTCTGCTAATAAGTACATTCAATTAAAAGGAATAGCTAACAGCGCTAAAGTAGCAATTATTTTAGCAATTTTAATTTTCTCTCTGAGTTTTGCGTATAGATCTGTTCAGAAAAATGATCGAATGAGAGAACCAGTAGAAATTTTTCTTAAATGGGTGTTATTTGTTGCATCATTAGGCGCAGTTTTAGTTACAATCGGAATAGTTTTTTCACTTTTATTCGAAGCGATTAGGTTTTTTCAAGCAGTAAAAATCTTTGACTTTATATTCGGAACTCATTGGTATCCTGCTAAAACTTTTGTAAGAGATGGCCAACCAGATCCTGAATTAATGAAGGATGCTTTCGGAGCTGTGCCTTTATTTGCTGGAACTTTTTTTATTGCTTTTATTGCAATGTGTGTTGCCATCCCCATAGGTTTGCTGAGTGGGATATATCTATCTGAGTATGCTGGAAGAGGCATAAGAAAATATGCGAAACCTATTATTGAGATTTTAGCTGGTATTCCAACAGTGGTATATGGTTTTTTTGCAGCTTTAACCGTCGGTCCTTTTGTTAAAGAAATTGGTAACGCTATGGGTTTAGAAGTTTCAGCGGAGAGCGCTTTAGCTGCAGGAGCAGTTATGGGAGTAATGATAATTCCTTTTATTTCAAGTCTAAGCGATGACGTTATGACGGCAGTACCTCAAAATTTAAGAGATGGGAGTTACGCAATGGGCGCAACAAAATCTGAAACTGTAAAAAAAGTAATTTTTCCAGCAGCCCTACCTGGTATCGTAGGTTCGATACTTTTAGCAGTATCGAGAGCGGTAGGAGAAACAATGATTGTTGTAATGGCCTCAGGACTAGCGGCTAATCTTACAATGAATCCACTTGAGTCAACTTCTACCATTACAGCACAAATTGTAGTAATTTTAATTGGAGACCAACAATTTGGAGATCCAAAAACTCAATCAGCTTTTGCATTAGGAATATCTTTATTTATAGTAACTTTACTCTTAAATGTAATCGCTCTTTCAGTTGTTAAAAAATATAGGGAAAAATATGAATAGTTTTAAGAAAAATTTATTAAAAAAAAGATATAACGCTGAAAGAAGATTTCAATGGTATGGCAAAATAGCTATAGGATTAGCTTTAAGCTTTTTAGCAGTTTTTATGTTTCAGATATTTTCAAAAGGTTACTCAGCTTTCCAAAAAAACTTGGATAGTAACAGAAGTTCATTATGATAAAGAATTACTTTTAATCGATGCAGAAAGCCCATCAAAAGATGATTTAGAAAATGCAGACTATTATGATGTTGCTTACAAAGCTATGACCTCATTAGATCCTGGACTTCCTGAAGAAGAGGATCGTCAATTGATACAAATGGTTTCGTATAAATATGAGGCAGAGGTTAAAGATCTACTTTTAAAAAATCCAGACTATCTAGGTAAAATAGTGCCCATAAAATTAACAGCTTCTGATGATGTTGATCAAGTTCATAAGGGAAATTATCCAAGAGATATTCCTGAGGAGAATAGAAGAGTAAATGATTACCAGTTGCAGATTTACGATATGCTTAATGAAAGAGGAGATATTTTATCAGAGTTTAACATTAGTTTTTTTACAAGTCCTGATTCAAGAGAGGCAGAACTAGCAGGTATAGCTAGCTCGTTTATGGGAACAGTTTTTAGTATACTAGTATGTTTAGCGTTTTCATTTCCTGTTGCAGTGCTAGCTGCAATTTATCTCGAGGAGTTTGCACCAAAAAATAAATTTACAGATTTTATAGAAGTAAACATTAACAATTTGGCAGCTGTTCCATCGATAGTATTTGGTTTGCTAGGTCTTGGTGTTTTATTAGCAGTTTTTAATTTACCAAGATCGACACCACTTGTTGGAGGAATTACTTTGTCTCTTATGACATTACCAACAATAATTATTGCTGCAAGAGCTTCTTTAAAAGCTGTTCCCCCAAGTATAAGAGAAGCTGCTTTAGCGATTGGTGCAAGTAATATGCAAACAACCATGCATCATACTGTGCCACTATCAATGCCTGGAACTTTATCTGGAACGATAATTGGCTTGGCTCAAGCTTTAGGGGAAACAGCCCCTTTAATTTTAATAGGAATGGTTGCTTTTGTGAATACAATACCTGGTACGCCAGTTGATCCTGCTGCAAGTTTACCAGTTCAGATATATATATGGTCAGAAAGTGCTGAGAGGGGTTTTGTTGAAAAAGTATCTGCATGTATTATGGTGCTTCTAGCTTTTTTAATTTTAATGAACTTGGCAGCTCAAATCGTTAGACACAAATTTGAAAAGAAATGGAGTTAAATGAGTAAAATAAAAGCGGAAAATGTAAATGTTTATTACGGATCCAAACAGGCATTATTTGACGTCTCTATAGATATAGCAGAAAAAGAAGTTACAGCTTTAATTGGACCATCTGGGTGTGGAAAGTCTACTTTCTTAAGATGCTTGAACAGGATGAACGACGTCATAGAAATTTGTAGAGTTGAAGGCAGTATTAAAATGGACAACCTAGAACTGAATTCAAGAAAGTTAGATGTTGTGAGACTTAGGGAGAACGTTGGTATGGTTTTTCAAAAACCCAATCCATTCCCTAAAACAATTTATGAAAATGTAGCTTATGGTCCTACTATTCACGGTATTGCACAGAGCAAAGAAGAAATGGATCAAATAGTTGAAACAAGTTTGAAAAAAGCTGCCTTGTGGAACGAAGTTAAAGATAGACTTGATGAAATCGGAACTGGTTTATCAGGAGGTCAACAGCAACGACTATGTATTGCTAGAGCTATATCTGTAAGTCCAGAAGTGATTCTTATGGACGAACCATGTTCAGCGCTTGACCCAATAGCAACAGCTCAAATTGAAGAACTTATAGATGATCTTAAAAAAGAGGTCACAATTGTGATAGTTACCCACTCAATGTCACAAGCAGCTAGGGTATCTCAAAAAACAGGTTTCTTTCATTTGGGAAAACTTATAGAATTTGGACCAACAGATAAAATATTTAAAAATCCTGATAATCAGCAAACTCAGGATTATATTACAGGAAGGTTTGGTTAATGAGTGAAAAACCGCACATTGTAAAATCTTACGAAGAGCAACTTCAGTTATTAAAAGATACAATAGTGAAAATGGGAACTGGAGTTGAGAAACAGCTTGAAAACACTATTCAATCTTTAGTTAAAAAAGACATTAGTTTAGCAGAAAAATCTATCAAAGATGACGAATTGACTGATAAGTATGAAATAAATATAGAAGAGCAAGTTGTAAATTTGATTGCCTTAAGGCAACCTATGGCAATAGATTTAAGAGAAACAGTTGTTGCCTTAAAAGTTTCTTCAGACTTAGAGAGAATTGGTGATTTAGCAAAAAACATCTCAAAACGATTAACTAAAATTGGAACTGATTTACCTAATGATATTACTAAAAATTTCGAAATAGCTGGTTTAAAAGCATCAAAACAAGTCAATGCAGTTTTAAATTCGTATTTACATAGAGCTAAAGATACAGCAGAAAATGTTTGGAATTCTGATGAAGAAATAGATCAATTGACTAATTCTAATATGGAAGCTGCAGTAAAGCATTTAGAAAAAAATAAAAACGATATACAAAAAGTAACCCAACTACTTTTCATGCTTAAAAATATTGAGAGGATTGGAGATCATGCAACCAATATTGCAGAGCAAGTTTATTTTCTGATTACAGGAGATTATTTAGAGGGAGACCGACCAAAAGGATAATGAGGGCAAATTTATTCATTGTTGAAGATGAAATGCCCATCGTAACTTTACTTAAATACAATTTAGAAAAAGAGGGTCACAAAGTTGATTATGCAGTCAATGGAGAAGACGCTATTAGAAATATAAAGGAAAAAAATCCTGATTTAATTTTATTAGATTGGATGTTGCCAGATATTTCAGGTGTTGAAGTCTGTAAAAATTTGAAAAGAAGCAATCTTCACAAAAATATCCCAATCATTATGTTAACAGCCAAAGGTGAGGAAGAGGACAAACTTAAAGGATTTGAAACAGGAGCTGATGACTATGTAACTAAGCCATTCAGCCAAAAAGAACTTATTGCAAGAATTAACGCTTTATTAAAGAGATCTAAACCAAGTGTTGCCGCTGATGTTGTAGTATTTGAGGATCTTAAAGTAGATAGAGTTCAACGAAGAGTTTATAGAGCAGATAAACAAGTTATAGTCGGCCCAACCGAATTTAAACTAATTGATTTTTTAATAAAGAATCCAAAAAGAGTATATTCGCGTGAGCAACTTCTAAATTCTGTATGGGGAGATGATATTTATGTTGAGTCCAGAACTATAGATGTTCATATAAGAAGACTAAGAAAAGCAATAAATATTGATGGCAAGAAAGATCTTATCAGAACAGTAAGATCTGCTGGCTATTCCTTAGATGTTTGAAGATCTTTTGGCTTTATAAATGATATTAATTTTCCTTTAACTTTTGATAACTTTTCCCAATCATTGAAATTAAAACTTACTTCAGCAACGGCTGCAGTAGGAAATTTTCTTTTTAAATTTTCAAATTGTTCAGAGTTTTCTTTAAGACAGATTCGATTTATGAGTTCACTAATTGAAGGTTCATGATTGATTAAAAGTAAAGTTTTATAATTATCAACTGTTTGTTTTAAGATATGAATAATTTCATCCTCACTAGCATGATAAAGCGCTTTTTTTTTAATAATTTTCTTAAAACTGATTTTTTCTGACAATATATTTAATGTTTGTATTGTCCTTTTAGAGGATGAGCAATAAACTAAATCAAATTTTAATTTCTTTTTAATAAAAAATTCACAAATTAATTTTGCTGAATTTACCCCTCTTTTATTCAATGGCCTGTCATGATCATCTAAATCTGGAAAATCCCAACTAGATTTAGCATGTCTCATCGCATATAATTTAAACATATTTTTAATTTAACATTTAAATATGTCGAAAGCATCATTTTCAGAAAACGCTAATATTAGCAATCAACTCATAAACAGAGAATTATCTTGGCTTCAGTTTAATGATCGTGTTTTAGAAGAGTCAAAAGATAAAACAAATCCTTTATTTGAAAGAGTAAAATTTTTATCAATCGCAGGTACAAATTTAGATGAATTTTTTATGGTAAGAGTCGCTGGACTTTTTAATCAAATTAAAGATGGTTTTGACGAATTAAGCGCAGATGGATTAACTGCAGAGGATCAATTGAATATGGTCGTATTAAAAACTAAAGATCTATTAAAGAAGCAAAACGAAGCATTCCTAGAGTTGAAAAAAGAGCTATCGAAAGAAAAAATTTTCATTCGAAAAATGTCAGAACTGAATAAGAAGGATCTTATGTATCTAAGAGAATATTTTCAGGAAACAATTTATCCTATAATAACACCTACTGCCATTGACCCATCACATCCCTTTCCTTTTATACCAAATAAAGGCCAAGCAATTTTACTAAGAATGACTAGAATAAAAAAAAAAAGAGAACTAAATGCAATTATAGTTATACCAAGAGCACTTCCAAAATTTGTATCTCTAAACAACTCTGAAACAATAAATGAATTTGTCACAATTGATGACGTAATTTGTAAATTTGCTAATGAAATATTTCCAGACCATAATATCGAGGCAAGTTTGCAGTTTAAAATAATTAGAGACAGCGAAATTGAAATAGATGATGAAGCCGCTGATCTTGTGAGATATTTTGAAAAAGCAATTAAGAAAAGAAGAAGGGGAAACGTAGTTAAACTCGAAGTACTCACTAATTCAAACAAAAAACTTTTAAATTTTATTTCAAAAAAATTTAAAATGGATGAAGATCATATTTATGAGGTTGAAGGATTGGTTGGAATACAAGATATAGATGAAATTTGTAAAAAGAAAGATCCAAAGCTGAGATTTAAAAAGTTTAATCCTAGAGAAGTTGAAAGATTGAAGGAATTTGATGATAAATTTTTTTCGGCTATAAGAAGTAAAGATTTTGTTGTACACCACCCTTTTGAAACTTTTGATGTAGTAATTCAATTTTTAGAAGCTGCAGCAAAAGATCCTAAAGTTATCGGTATCAAACAAACTTTGTATCGAACCACACCTGACTCTCCTATCGTAAAAGCACTAAGTAGAGCAGCAGAAAACGGAAAAGTTGTTACAGCCGTAATAGAAATAAAAGCTCGATTTGATGAGGAAGCTAATATTGAATTATCTAGGAAACTAGAGAAAGCTGGCGTTCAAATTGTTTACGGATTCGCAAAATACAAAACGCATGCAAAGGCAAGTTTAGTTTTAAGAAAAGAAGGAGCTAAAACGCGAAGCTATGTTCACTTAGGTACAGGAAACTATCATCCTATTAACGCAAAAATTTATACTGACTTATCACTGTTTAGCTCTAATCAAGACTTGGCCAAAGATGTCGAAAAATTTTTTAATTATGTAACTGGTTATGCAAAACCAAAAAAATTGAATAAAATTTTTATGTCTCCATTAAATAGTAGGAATTTTTTTGACGAAAAAATTGAAAATGAAATAGTAAATGCAAATAAAGGAAAACCTGCAGAAATATGGGCAAAAATGAATTCTCTTGTAGACCCTGGAATTATTAAGAAATTTTACGAAGCTTCAAACGCAGGAGTAAAAATAAATTTATCGGTAAGAGGAGTATGTTGCTTAAGACCTGGAATTAAAGGTCAATCTGAAAATATAAAAGTAAAAAGCCTTATTGGCAGATTTTTAGAACACTCAAGAATTTATTGTTTTGCAAATGGTAGTTCTATGCCCTCTCGAGAGAATCAGGTATATATTTCATCTGCAGATTTAATGCCTAGAAATTTAGATAGAAGAATTGAAATTATAATTCCGATAGAAAACAATACTGTACATGAGCAAATTTTAGATCAAATTATGTTAGCCAACTTTAAAGATAAATCGGAAACATGGTATTTAGATAGCATAGGAAACTATCATAAAGAACAAGAAAAAGGCTTTTCCGCACATTCCTATTTCATGAAGAATCCAAGTTTATCAGGTCGCGGTAAGTCAATTTTAAGAGCTAAACCTCAAAATTTGAGATTAGTAAAATGAAACCAGAATTAAAAAATCTTTTTAAATTTCAGTCTAATAAAAAGTCTAAGCAAGCCATAATAGATCTTGGATCAAATTCATTAAGAATGCTCATATACGATAATTTTAAAATTTCTCCAATCCCAGTCTTTAATGAAAAAGCAGTTTGCAAACTTGGAAAAAATTTAGATAAATCTAAAAAACTAAATCCCGATGGAATTAAAGGTTCTTTAAAAGTTCTAAATAGATTTAAAGAAATTTTAGATATTTCAGACGTTCAAGATTTAGAAATTATTGCAACAGCAGCTTTTAGAGAGGCCACTGATGCAAGTGAATTTTTAAGAGAAATTGAAAAAATATTTAATAAAAAACCACTAGTATTATCTGGCGAGGAAGAAGCAAGAACATCAGCAAATGGTGTAATGGTAGGATTTGATGAAGTAGATGGATTAGTTGCAGATTTAGGAGGTGGAAGTTTAGAACTTGCCAGAGTTTCTAAAAATCAAATTTTTGAAACAACCTCTTTACCTCTCGGAGTATTAAGACTTGAAAATAATCCTATTATAAAAAAAAGAAATTTGGGAAAATATGTTAGAAAACTTTTAAGAGATGAAAAATGGCTTTCTAAAAAGAAATTTAAAAATATTTATTTGGTAGGAGGGACTTGGAGATCATTATTTAAATATCATCTCTTTAAAGAAAAACACCCATTACATATTTTGCATCAATATAAACTCTCAAAAGATGTAGCAGTTAAATACTTAAACAGAATTTCAAAATTTAATAAATCATCTTTGAAATCAATGGAATATATTACTAAATCTAGAACTCCCTATTTACCTTTTAGCTCTATAATACTTAACGAAATAATTGAAGCAGCAAGCCCCTCAAAAGTTATTTGCTCAATCAGTGGACTGAGAGAGGGGCATATGGATACAATTATAAACCAAGGAATGAGCGAGGATGAAATTTTCAAATTAAAAACTGATGGTATATCTTTTAAAAAAGGGGACTATGGAAAGAGTTTTGAGAAATATTTTAATTTTATTTCACCATTATTTGAAGACAACGAATATTTTAATCGAAGATTACTAACCTTGGCTTGCATCTTAAGTAAAATGGATTGGGGCCTAGGAGCTTTTCAAAAAGCAGAATTAGTTTTTATGGAAGTGTTAAATACTCCATTACTAAAACTAGAACATAGAGATAGAGTAAAAGTTGCATCAGCAAGTTTTTGGAGACATTGTGGCTTAAAATATAATCCGAATTATCAGTTTTTATCCTTATTAAATAACAACGAAATTTTATCCTCAAAGCAAGTGGGATCTGCTTTAAGATTAGCAGAGTCACTCACTAGCATGTCTTCTTTGTTGTTAGATGAATTTAAAATTTATAAAAGAAATAAGACTATTTTTTTGAAAATACCTAACAATCATAGCGATATAGTCTCAAAACAAGTAACTAAAAGACTTAAAAACCTGGCAAGAGAGATGAATGTCGACTCCAATATCATTTATTCTTGAAAATTAATAAATCTTTAACTTAATTTAAATATTTTTTTAGCATTTATATATTATTAACTGATTATCAGTCTCCCAACTGTTGTTAATTAATTAGCCCAAGGTACCAATATTTCCTTGGGCTGCCCTCCAATTACAAAATAATTTTTCTGATTAAATAGACAGCCAATATTCCACCAAGCATCTCAGCAATGATATAGCTAGGAGTATTTAAGTAATTAATTCCAGTAAATGTGTCTGTAAAAGTTCTTGCGATTGCTACCGCTGGATTTGCAAAAGAAGTTGAAGAGGTAAACCAATACCCCGCTGTTATAAAAGTAGCTACTGATGAAGCGACCGCAAGTTTGCCGCTCTTTAAAGATCCAAATATCACAAAAATTAATCCAAAAGTTGCAATGATCTCAGCTGTAAAAATATTTATTCCAGGTCTTATCTTCTGTGAAAGCTGCAACAAAGGAAGATCAAACATAAAATTTGCTAACATTACCCCTAACATGCAACCTAAGATTTGAGCAGAGATATAAGTGATAATTAAATTTTTTTTAATCTTGTTGGTAAAATACATTGCTAAAGTAACGACAGGATTGAAATGTGCGCCGGAGATATCACCGATTGAAGTAATCAGAACAAATAATCCTGCACCTGTAGCTAAAGTATTCGCTATTAACATTACAGCGATATCATCAGTTAGATTTTGAGCCATAATACCTGAACCAACAATAATCATGACTAAAAAACAACTTCCTATAAATTCACCAATAAATATCTTTTTACTTTTCATTTTTTACCCAATGTTTAATTTTTTCATTAATTATATTATAAGTTTCTTCAGCTATTAAATTTATTTTATCTTTATTTTTAGTTTTTTTAATTTTTTCAACAGGATCCTCGATGTCCCAGTGCGTAATGGTTTTTTTTTTGGGCCATACAGGACAAACTTCTTTATTGGCGTTATTACAAACTGTAATCACGTAATCAATATCAATATCATTTTTTAAAAATTCATCAAAATTTTTCGAATAATACGTGGCTAAATTAAATTTTTTTCCTTCAAGATACTCTTTAATGTAGGGATTGATTTTCCCTGAAGGATTACTTCCAGCGCTAAATGCGATGAATTGATTTCGGAAATTATTGTTTACAATACTTTCCGCTATTATGCTTCTCGCAGAGTTTCCAGTACAGACAAATAATATTGTTTTTATTTTCCTCATAAAAAATGTATTGAAGTGTCCCGAACTTACGGAACCAAAATTTGATAAAAACCAATAATAAATAATGGAATCTGTAACCCAAAATTGGTTAATATTGCTTTATCCTTAGAAATAAAACCTGCAATTGTCCAACCAACAACTCCCGCTCCATGAAACATTATATTTACTGGATACATATTCAAATTTGTTAATAAAATACCTGTAAGAACTAAAAAAGTACTTAACCATTTAAGGTATTTTTTAATAAACTTCATAATCAATTATATGATTGTAATGTTAAAGTTTTGTTAACCAGACGAGGCTTTAACTTTTTTCTCGATAAATTCTGGTATCTCATCACCAAGATCATCGTCTTTTTGGTTTTTAGGTTGAAAGGCATACAAAACATGAAGTTTGCAATAAGGAAAATCTCCTTCAGGTTTTCTGCCGCAAAAATAGAATTTTTCTTCATTAGGATGACCGATAGGCCACTTGCAAGTTTCATCTGTAAGTTCTTCAAGAGATTTCGGGTTTTCTGGCTCAAAGTTTTTATCTAATAAAATTGATTGAAATTTAGCTTTTCTTGATGTGGGCGCGGGTCCTCTTCTAATCTGCTTATTATCATTGGTTCTAGGTGAGTTAGATTGCTTAGAAGGGGCTCTAGCTTCTAAATTTAACCTATGAGCTTTTCCAATTACTGCGTTTCTAGTGGTGTCACCTAATGCTTCAGCGATCTGACTTGCAGTATGCCCTTTAGACCAGAGTTCTTTTAATTTAGCGACTTTTTCTTCTGTCCAACTCATAGTATATAATTACAATATTTAGTAATTATTAAAAACTTAGGGCATAATATTGGGGTTTAAAACATTAAAACGCATCAAAGCTGTGAGTAGATTTAGTTTTGCACAGTTTTTTTAATAACAGGTTATAAGACTATCAATGGTTGAAATTTCGAAAAAATATAAAATTGGAAAAAGAAGATTTGGATTAGTTAATTGGTACGGAACATGGACTTTATATAAAAAAGAAGTTCTAAGATTCTTAATTGTGTGGATACAAACTATTTTTTCCCCACTAGTTTCATCTTTACTGTTTTTACTTGTTTTATCTTTAGCTATTGGAGCAGATAGAGGCGATGTACTTGGAGTGCCTTTTATAACTTTTTTAGCGCCAGGGTTGATTTCTATGCAGGTAATTCAGCAATCTTTTTCACATTCCTCATCATCTTTTATGATTAAGAAAATTGATGGAACTATAGTTGATTTATTATTTGCTCCCTTATCTGCTGGAGAAGTTACCATCTCAGTTTCACTTGCAGCTGTAACAAGAAGCGTCGTAATCGGAATAGTTTCGATTATTGTATTTCATTTAATAATTGATATTGAAATTAAAAATTATTTAACGCTTATAGCATTCACCTTACTTTCTTCTTTTATTTTAGGAAATATAGGAATAATTGCTGGACTATGGGCCGAAAAATTCGATCATATGGCAACAGTCACTAATTTTGTAATAGTTCCATTATCTTTCTTATCAGGTACTTTTTATTCAATTGAGAGACTCCCTGACTTTTTGCAAGCAGTAAGTAAAGTTAATCCGTTTTTTTATATGATTGATGGTTTTAGATATAGTTTTATTGGCACTTCAGACGGTTCAATCTCTATTGGTTTAGTATATTTAACTGCTTTAAGCTTTGTTAGCTGGCTTGTTTGTTATTTATTGTATAAAAAAGGCTATAAAATAAAATCATGAGTAAAATTTTAAATACTTATAACAGAAAGAAAATCTCTTTTTCCAAGGGAAAAGGAAGTTTCTTATATACAACGAATGGAAAGAAATATTTAGATTTCGTTCAAGGAATTGCTGTAAATTGCCTTGGTCATGCTAATGACTATTTAATAAGATCAATAAATAAACAATCAAAAAAATTATGGCACGTTTCAAACGTTTTCACTATCCCTGAGCAAGAGAGACTGGCAAAAAGACTTGCTCAAAAAACATTTGCGGATTATGTAACTTTTCAAAATTCTGGCGCTGAAGCAACAGAAGCAGCTATCAAATTTGCTAGAAGATATTTTTATTCAAAAGGTCAACCAAGAAAAAATAGAGTTCTCTGTATTAATAATAGTTTCCATGGGAGAACTATCGCAGCTATTTTTGCTAGCAATAGTAAAAAAGCCATAGAAGGTTTTAAACCTAAAGTAGATGGTTTTGATCACTTTAACTTTGGTGATCACAAAGGTTTAGAAAAAGCGATAACCAGCAGAACTGCCGCTATTATGGTTGAGACAATTATGGGAGAAGGGGGCATTAAAGTTATTCCAGATTTTTGCCTCAAAGGCTTAAGAAAACTATGTAATAAGAAAAAAATTTTATTAATTCTTGATGAAGTTCAATGCGGTATTGGAAGAAGTGGAAAGTTTTTTGCTTTTGAATATGCAAAAATAAAACCTGATATTGTCCCAATAGCAAAAGGTATCGGTGGTGGTTTTCCAATAGGTGCAGTTTTAGTTAATAAAAAAGTAGCATCAGGTATGAAACCGGGAACCCATGGATCAACATTTGGTGGAAACCCTTTAGCAATGAGTGCCGGAAATGCAGTCATGGATGTTATGTTTAAAAAAGGTTTCTTAAATAATGTAAGCAAAAATGGAAAATATTTTATAAGTCAACTTGATAAAATTAAAAATAAGTATCCTAAAATTATCAAAGAGGTTAGAGGCAAAGGATTACTGATTGGACTTTGTCTTCACGTAAATCAAGTAAAATTTATTCAAAAACTTTTAGATAATAATTTGTTGACAGTAAGAGCTGCTGAAAATGTTGTCAGACTTTTGCCTCCTTTGAATGTAACAAAGAGTGAAATAAACTTAGGTTTAAAAATAATAGAGAAAGTTTGCAAAAAATTTTAGATGAAAAACTTTATAAATATCTCTGACTGTTCTTCAGTAGAGCTTAGAGCGATTATTGAAGAAGCAAAGAAGAGAAAACAAAATAGATCTGGATTAAATAAATCTGCGCCTGATGAAGATAAGCCCTTTGAAGGTAAGTCGATGGCTATGATATTTGAAAAACCCTCAACAAGAACAAGAATGTCATTTGATATTGCTGTTAAACAATTAGGTGGGTCATCAATTATTTTAAATCCAGATGGCATACATTATGGCAAGGGAGAGGAAACTTTAAAAGACACGGCAAAAGTTCTATCGGAATATGTCGATATCGTTATGTTGAGAACTTCATCTCACAAAAATTTAGAGGAATTCGGAAAGCATTTAGATATCCCAATTATCAATGGCCTTTCTGATGTGAGCCATCCATGTCAAATCATGTCTGATATTCTTACTTATGAAGAAAGTAATGGTTCTATTGAGGGGAAAACTATTTCTTGGATTGGAGACGGTAATAATAATATGTCAAATTCCTTAATAGAAGCTGCTGTGAAATTCAATTTTAAACTAAATATTGGTTGTCCAAAAAAATATTCTCCAAATATGAGTATATTGAAGCTAGCGAAAAAGGAGAAAGTAAAATTAACAATTACTTCAAAACCTTTAGAAGCGGCTAAAGGCGCTGATTGTGTAATGACTGACAAATGGGTTTCAATGAATGATAAAGTAAATAAAGTTTCTAAAAAGAAAATTTTAAAACCTTACCAGGTTAATAAGAAATTAATGAGCAAAGCTAATTCGGATGCTGTTTTTATGCACTGCCTTCCAGTAGGAAGAGGAGAAGAGGTTACAAATGAAGTAATAGATGGAAAGCAATCAGTAGTTTGGAGACAAGCATTAAACAGAGTGCATGCTCAAAAAAGTATTATTAAATGGTGTCTCGATTAAGGTAAAGGTTTTGGATTATCACCTTTTGAATTCATATATAAAATAACTGACGCTCTGTCTTTTTCTTTTCTAAGACCTGCAAATGCCATTTTAGTTCCTTTTATATATGCTTGTGGTTTAATTAAGTAACTATTCATTTCTTCAAAAGACCATTCTTTCGCGTAAGCAACCATTGCTTTAGAATATTTATAATCGTTTACCGAACCAGCGGTTCTTCCGATCACATTCCACAAATTTGGACCTATCATGTTTTTTCCACCTGCTGCAATCATATGACAAGCACTACATTTTTTAAAAACTTTTTCTCCGTGTGCTAAGTCTCCCATAGCCAATAGAGCTTTTATGTCCACTACTTCCGCAACCTTTTCAATCTTCTCAGTAGTGCTACCAGCTGAAGCAATTTCCAAACCTTCAACTTTATATGCCGACTGTTCTGGTTTCTCTACATGAAATAAAATATCAGTGAATTTTCCTATACCAATAACAATTAGGGCCGTTAGAAGGACTGCGGCTATTATTTTATTTAATTCAAAACTATCCATAATTTTGGTAAGTACTTTAAAGACATATAACATGAGTTTTTAAAAAAAAACTTAAAATTACCAAATTTTTTTGCGTCTCTAGGACGCATAATTATGAAAAAAACTGCAATAATAATACCTTCAAGATTAGATGCTCAGAGATTACCTAACAAACCTCTTAAACTTATAAACAATAAAGAGATGATTCTTCATGTTTATGATGCAGCAAAAAAATCCGACTCCGGAGAAGTTTACGTGGCTTCGCCTGATCAAAAAATAATTGAAAAAGTGAAAAGTTATGGTGGAAATGCAATATTGACAGCAAAAAACCATAACACTGGAACTGATAGAGTATTTGAAGTTTTTAAAAAAACATTAAACGAAGCCCCAAGTACAATTATTAATCTTCAAGGCGACATGCCAAATATTAATCCAGATTCAATCAAGCAATTAATTGATTATATGGGAAATGGAAAATGTGAAATTGCTACTTTAGGTTCCACATTACTTGCTGAAGAGGCTAATAATCAAGATGTGGTAAAAGTTTATACAAAAGAAAAAATCAAAGACTTTTCATTTGCGACTGCTTCAGACTTTGATAGAAAAATTAATATAGGTCAAACTAATTTTGTATACCATCACATTGGCATTTACGGATTTACTAAAGAAGCATTAATTAAATATGTAAATCTTAAAAGAAGTAAGTTAGAATTGGAAAGAAATCTAGAACAAATGAGAGCTTTTGAAAATAATATGAAGATACATGTTGGTTTTGTAAACACAAAACCTTTAAGTGTAGATACCCAAAAAGATTTAGACAAGGTTAAAAAGACAATGGAAAAAAATGAGTAAAAAAAAAATAGCTATACAAGGTGAGCTGGGAGCCTATTCTCATATTGCAGCAGACAATCTCTACAAAGATGCCGAGATAATGACTTGTGCGACTTTTGAGGAAACTTTTAAACAAGCTTACAATAACTCAAGTTATAAAATTGTAATACCTATAGAAAATTCTTTGGCTGGGAGAGTAGCCGATATTCATTATCTACTCCCAAAATATAAATTGCAAATTCACGGAGAGCACTTTCAATCAGTAGAACATAATTTATTATGTAAACCTGAAGCTAGTATCAACGATATTAAATTTGTTAGAAGTCATGCACAAGCATTAGGCCAATGTCAAAATTTGATAATAAAAAAAAAATTTAAGTCATTAATCTCAGCGGATACAGCAGGTTCTGCTAAGGATTTAGCTGAAGGAAAAGATAAAACAATAGCTGCAATTGCATCTGAGCTCTCAGCAAAAATATACAATTTAAAAATATTAGAAAAAAATATTGAAGATGAAAAAGGAAATGTTACCCGTTTTTTAATAATGGGAAAAAATATCGAACAGCCCGAATTTAAAAAAGAAAAAAAATTTATAACCAGTTGTATATTCAGAGTAAAAAGCGAACCATCAGCTTTGTATAAATGCCTTGGAGGATTTGCAACTAATCAGGTGAATTTAACGAAACTTGAAAGTTTTTCAGTAAAAAATACTTTTGACCAAGCAAATTTTTATTTAGATTTAGAAGGCCACATAGAACAACCTGGGGTAAAAAAAGCGTTAGAGGAATTGGGTTTCCATACCGAAACTTTAGATATTTTGGGAGTTTACGAGGCCTCACCATTTAGGCAAAAATAGTCCACAAAATTTAATTCTACCCTTGTAGTATTTAAATTGATCTTGATATACTCATATTGAGGTTGGCATCAGGTGGATGTTTCATAAACCCGGTCAGGTCTGAAAAGAAGCAGCCGTAGTGAAAATTTTTCAGGTTGTTGCCTGCCTCTTTAAAAATGATAAATAAAATTTTAGCTTTAAAATATAGACCACAAGAATTTAAAGATTTAATAGGCCAAGAAATAATGGCTCAAACAATTATTAATGCAATTAAACTAGGAAAAACCCCTAACGCTTACCTGCTCACTGGTATTAGAGGAGTAGGAAAAACAACGACAGCAAGATTAATTGCTAAAGCTTTGAATTGCACCAAAAATTTTTCTTCAGGTGAAAAATGTAAAGAAAGTGAAAACTGTCATTGTAAAGAAATTGTAGGGTCTAATCATATGGATGTTTTAGAAATGGATGCGGCATCAAAAACTGGTATTGACGATGTGAGAGAATTAATTGAAAATTCAAAATATAGTCCTACAAGTGCTAAATTTAAAATTTTTATTATCGATGAGGTACACATGTTATCGAAGCAAGCATTCAACGGGCTTCTTAAAACATTAGAGGAACCCCCACAAAGTTTAAAATTTATACTAGCTACTACAGAGGTAAGAAAAATACCTGTTACTATCCTTTCTCGATGCCAAAGATTTGATTTAAAAAGAGTTAGTATAGAACAACTTTGTGTTCATTTAAAAAAAATTGCGCTTAAAGAAAAAGGCAATATAACTGATGATGCAATTAGATTAATAGCAAGCACCTCAGAAGGTTCTGTTAGAGACTCTATATCGTTGCTAGATCGAGCTTTGATTTCCCAATCTATTGATGAAAAAAAAGCTATTGAGGAAAAAGATGTGAGAGAAATGCTTGGACTTTCAGATAAAAGCAAGGTCATCGAGCTTTTTAAAGAAGTTCTAAATGGTAAAGAAAAAGAGGCAAGCAAATACCTAAAAGAACTTATAAATGACGGACTAGATGCTAAAAATTTTTTAAATGATATTTTAGAAATTTTATATCTTTTCAGTAGAAGAATTAATTTAGGACCTATTGAGAAAGATATGTCAATTTCCGAGTCAGAACTAAAAATGATTGATGATTATTCTAAAGATATAGATATGCAAGATATAGGACTATTTTGGCAACTTACAATTAAAACACTAGATGATCTAAAAATAGTTGGAAATGAAAACATTGTGATTGAAATGTATATTATGCAAATGGTGCATTTAAAAAATTTAGATGAATACAAAACATATAATGCAGACAAAAATTTAAATAATGAAACCCAACAGAACTTAATAGGAAAAAAAATCGAAAAAGAGGACATGGATGATAAAATATCTAATCAAATTAAAAACCAGCTCAAAAGTACTGATCAAATTAAACCTAATCCCGTAAAAATCTCGGGTGAGTTTGAGAAAACTAAAATTGAAATAACAAGTTTTAATGATCTTGTTGATTTAGCTAACAAAGAAAAAGAAATAGAATTAAAATATGATTTGGAACGTAACGTTAAACTTGTAAGCTTTAACAAAGGAAAAATTAATATATGTTTTAACGAAAGTTTAAATAAAAACTTTATTAAAAATTTAAGTGAAAAATTACTTAAATGGACTGGAGAAAGATGGATTATCACTTTAAGTAAAAATACTGAAGCAAAAAGTATATATGAAAAAAATCAAGAGAGTAAAAATAATCTTATTGAAGTTTTTAGAGATAGTAAAATTGCAAAGGAAATTGAGGCTGCTTTTCCTGATGCAGAATTAATAGATGTGCAAAATAGTGAGGAATAGATGACTAATTTTTCAGATATGCTTTCAAAAGCAAAAGCAATGCAAGAAAAAATGAAAATTGCTCAAGAGCAAATAAAAAAAATTGAAGTCGAGGGAGTTTCAGGAGGCAATTTAGTAAAAGTTGTTCTCTCTGGAGATTATGAATTAAAAACAATTGAAATTAATGAACAAGCAAAAAAAGAGTCCCAAGAAATTATAAATGACTTGATAATTGCTGCGTATAATAATGCAAAAGAAAATTTGAAAAAAAAATCTGCAGAAGAATTATCAAAAGTAACAGGTGGCTTAAATTTACCAACTGATTTTAAATTACCTTTTTAATGGATAACGATATTCCTGAAATTAAAGAACTAATAAAACAATTTTCCAAATTACCTGGTCTAGGACCAAAATCTGCTAAAAGAATAATTCTTAAGTTAATAAATAATAAAGAAAATATGGTTAAACCTTTAGCTAAATCTTTAGCCCAAGTTTATAAGAAAGTAGTACGTTGTATTGATTGTGGGAACCTGAAAGTGATAGATAATATTTGTATTTGCTCATCAGATAATTCTTACGATAAAATATGTGTAGTAGAAAATCTTGCAGATATGTGGGTCATAGAGTCTGCAAATATATTTAAGGGTCATTATCATATTTTAGGTGGAACATTAAACTCTAATGAAAATTACGAACAAAAGAATTTACTTATTGAGTCACTCGTTAAAAGAATAAAAAAAAATAATCTTAAGGAAGTTATTATTGCTACAAGTGCAACTGTAGAGGGTCAAACAACTGCACATTATATAGAGGATACAGTAAAAAATGATAAGATAAAGATTACTAAACTTGCTCAAGGTTTACCTGTAGGCGGGGAAATTGAACAACTTGACGATGGAACTTTGCTTTCTGCTTTTAAAAATAGAGTTCCAGTTACTGATTAATTAATAGATTTTTTTTCTAATCTTTTCTGATGCAATAATGGCTCTGTATATCCTGATGGTTGAACCCTTCCTTTGAAAACAAGATCACATGCAGCTGAGAATGCGATCGATTTATCGAAGTCATCTGACATTTTTTTATAGTTAAGATCTTTTTCATTTTGAGTATCTACAATTTTTGCCATTTTTTTCATTATTTTCATCACCTGTTCTTCACTACAAATTCCATGATGTATCCAATTAGCAATATGTTGGGATGATATTCTAAGAGTCGCTCTATCTTCCATAAGTCCTACGTTATTAATATCTGGAACTTTAGAGCAACCAACTCCTTGGTCGACCCATCTGACCACATAGCCTAAAATTCCTTGAGCGTTGTTTTCTAACTCACGATTTATATCTTGCATTGACCAATTTGGTCTATCAGCTTTTGGTATTTCTAAAATATTTTCTACCTTCGCTTTTTCTCTAGTCTTAATTTTATCTTGCTCTTTAAAGACGTTTACTTTGTGGTAGTGAAGAGAATGTAAAGTTGCTGCAGTTGGAGATGGTACCCAAGCACAGTTTGCACCAGATTTTGGATGACCAATTTTTTGTTCCATCATATTCGCCATTTGATCTGGCATTGCCCACATACCTTTTCCGATTTGTGCTTTTCCAGAAAAACCACAACTTAACCCTATATCAACATTCCAATTTTCGTATGAGTTTAACCATGTTGATTTTTTCATATCACCTTTAAAAATCATTGGACCAGCCTCAAAAGAAGTATGCATCTCATCTCCTGTTCTATCTAAAAACCCTGTATTGATAAAAACTATTCTATTTTTGACTTGTCTAATACATTCTTTTAAATTAACGGTAGTTCTTCTTTCCTCATCCATAATTCCAACTTTAATAGAATATTTTTTAATCCCTAAAGTTTCCTCAACTTTACCAAATAAATTATTTGTAAATGCGACCTCTTCCGGTCCATGCATTTTTGGTTTAACAATGTAAACTGATCCAGTTCTAGAATTTTTTTTATTTTTAAAATCATGTAAAGCACATAACGTAGAGAAAAATGCGTCCATGATACCTTCAGGTATTTCTGATCCATCGTTTAATAAAATCGAAGGGTTCGTCATTAAATGTCCCACATTTCTATTCAACAATAGTGCTCTTCCGTGAAGACTAATATTTTTTCCCTCCTTAGAAGTATAAATTCTATCTGGATTTAATTTTCTAATAATTTTTTTCCCATTTTTTTCAAAAGTAGATGTAAGATTTCCTTTCATTAGCCCTAACCAATTTCGGTAACATTTTACTTTATCCTCAGCGTCAACTGCCGCAACAGAGTCTTCATTATCAACTATGGTTGACAAAGCTGACTCTGAGACAATATCCGAGATAGATGCTTTATCAATTTTTCCAACATTTGTGCTAGGATCAATTAAAATATCTATATGAAGATTGTTATTTTTAATTAAAACAGAACTAGGTTTATCTTTGTTGCCATTATAACCAATAAATTGATTGTTGTTTTTAAGAAAATCTTTTTTTGAACCAGAGTAAAAAGCTAATCTATTTTCTTCTATTTTAAAATTAGAAACTTCTTTCCAACTGTTCTTTGACAATGGAAATATTTCATCCAAAAAATTTCTTACAAAATTTATAACTTTTATAGCTCTATCTTTGTCCCAGTTTTCATTAACTTCACCTGATATTACATCAGTGCCGTATAACGAATTATACAAACTCCCCCAACGGGCATTGGCTGCATTAAGAGCATATCTCGCATTATCAACAGGTACTACTAGCTGCGGTCCAGCCACAGATGATATTTCATTATCAACGTTATCTGTTTCTATTTTAAAATCATCTTTTTCCTCAATAAGATATCCGATAGATTTTAAAAAATTTAGATATTCAATTTTATTTAAGTCTTTGCCTTTACTCGCCTTATGCCAATCATCTATTTTTTTTTGTATATCCTCCCTTTTCTTAAGCAAAGCTTTATTAATTGGCGAGAGCTCATGAACAACTTTAGAAAATTTGTTCCAAAAATCTTCAGAATCAATTTTTATGTCAGGTATGACCTCATTATTTATAAAATTAAATAGAGATGAACTAATTTTTAAGCCATTTTTTTCTATCATTTTCATAACCTGCAGATTTTTATAATATTTTATAGTATAATAATACAGGTATATTTGTATCATTTTATATGAAAAATTATTTAGATTTTGAAAAAGAAATTAAAGCATTAGAGCAAGAAGTTGATAGTTTAAAAAGTCCTTTCGGTTCTGAGGGAATTTCAGAAGTTGATACTGATAAGATCAAAAACACACAACACGAAATTAATCAAAAGTTAGAGGAAATTTACTCTAATCTTAATAGTTGGCAAAAAACTCAAGTAGCAAGGCACGAAGATCGTCCTAAAGCTAATTATTACATTAAAAAAATATTTTCTCAGTTCACTCTTCTGTCTGGTGATAGATATTTTGGAGACGATAAATCTGTAATTGCAGGATTTGGTTTAATAGATAATAAATCGGTTTTAGTTATTGGTCAGGAAAAAGGAGAAGACCTCAATAGTAGAATTGAGAGAAATTTTGGTATGATGAGACCAGAGGGATATAGAAAATGTATAAGACTTATGAAACTAGCTGATAGATTTCAAATACCTGTGATAAGTTTTATTGATACACCGGGAGCTTACCCGGGTCTTGGAGCAGAACAAAGGGGGCAAGCTTCAGCGATAGCTAATTCAATAGAATGCTGCATGTCATTAACTGTTCCAAATATATCAATTATAATTGGAGAGGGAGGTTCTGGAGGAGCTATTGCTTTGGCTTCCTCAAATAAAGTTATAATGTTAGAAAACTCAATTTACTCAGTTATCTCTCCAGAGGGATGCGCTTCAATACTTTGGAGAGATCCAAGTAAATCATTACAAGCTGCAGAGGCAATGAAATTGACTGCTAAAGATTTATTAAAACTTAATATTATTGATGAGGTAATACCCGAGCCACTTGGAGGGGCTCATCGCGACCCTGAAACAATAGCAGCAGATATTAAACACTCAATTATCAAAAATTTAAATAATTTTAAAAACTATAGCAAGGATGAAGTCTATGACCACAGAAAATCTAAATTTCTTCAAATTGGAAGAGACCAAGGGTTTAGTAAGTCGTCGAGTATAAGTGATGGTAGCTTGAGTTACAAAGACTCATATTCAAGGAAATTAAAAACGCATATTGATAAATATAAGTATATCTATTTAGGAGTAAGCATAGTGTCAATTGTTGGCTTAATTACTCTATTATCTTAGCATAGTTGCAAAAAAACAATTGCGTCAAATATTATTATTCTTCTATTGACTTTTGCCAAGCAAATCTATTTAAGGTGATCAAGACTAATCTATGATTAGTTAAAGATAATAAATAATAAGGAATAAAGTAAATATGAGTACACTAAAAGGTAAAGTAAAGTGGTTCAATGGTACTAAAGGATATGGTTTCATTGAAAGAGAAGACAAAGAAAAAGACGTGTTCGTCCATTCTTCTGCGGTTAGAGAAGCTGGTTTAAAATACTTAAACGAGGGTGATGAGTTAACGTTTGAAGTGGAGAGCACAGAAAAAGGTCCTTCAGCAGTAAAATTGCAGAAAACATCTTAATCTAAATTTCCAAATCACTGATTATCGGGACATTAACTATAGTCTTTGCTATTTTTATTGTCCCGCTAATTTAATCTTGAAAAAGTCACAATTTTTTTCTAAATAGAGAATTATGATTATAAAAAGTAAAGCCATTTCAACTTTAAGATCACATTCTCATAGAATGCACGCTAAGCTATTGCTTAGCTTATAATCAAAAATATATAAATTTAATTAAAATTAAGATAAAAATAAAGGGGATGCAGCAGTAGCTCAGTTGGTTAGAGCACTAGTTTGTGGAACTAGGGGTCGGTGGTTCGAATCCACCCTGCTGTACCAAAAAATGACAAAAGATAAAAAGAACAAACCTTCAAAAGAACTTCCAATAGGGTTTGTAGACAGAAAAGAAAAAGAATTACTAGTACGTGATTTTATAATTTCTAATATTAGAGAAATTATGATCAAATATGGTTTTCAATATCTTGAAACGCCTAGTTTTGAGTATTCTGATAGTATTGGAAAATTTTTGCCTGACAAAGATAGACCTGATGAAGGTGTATTTTCATTCAAGGATGATAGTAAGTGGTTATCTTTGAGGTATGATCTAACCGCACCCCTTGCAAGATATGTTGCAAAAAATTATTTAGAAATTCCAAAACCATTTAAAAGATATCAGCTTGGGACTGTTTGGAGAAATGAAAAACCTGGACCGGGAAGATTTAGAGAATTTTTACAATTTGATGCTGACTTTGTTGGCGCTAAAAGTTTACAAGCAGATGCTGAACTATGTGTAATGATTTCAGAAATTCTCGAGAAGAGTGGTCTAACAAAATCAGATTATATAATTAAGATATCATCAAGAAAAATAACTGAAAGTTTATTTAAAAAGATAAATATAAAAGACAACGATCAAAAACTTACTGCTTTAAGAGCTTTAGATAAAATCGAAAGACTTGGCTGGGAGGAAGTGAAAAAATTATTAGGTGAGGGCAGAAAAGACAAATCTGGAGATTTCACGAGAGGTGCGAAATTAAAAGCTAAAGATATTGAAACAATAGAAGAAACACTCAAGAAAAAAATACCTGAAACAGAGGATTTAGTTGAGATATTTAAAATTTTTAAAGATTACAATTTTAATAATTTTGAGTTTGACCCTTCAATTATTAGGGGATTGGAATATTACACCGGTGCAATTTTTGAAGTGAATTTAAAATTTGATGTTACTAATAACAAAGGTCAAGCAATTCAATTTGGCTCTATTGGAGGCGGTGGCAGATATGATAATTTAGTCAACAACTTCGGAAACTATGATGCTCCTGCTACAGGTATATCAATCGGACTAGATCGATTGGTTTATGCTTTAATGCAAAAAAAAGAATTTAAAGTTAAACAATCTAAACCTGTTGTGATTTGTGTTATCGATAAAAACTTAATGAAAGAGTACATAAATGTGCAAGCGATATTAAGAAATGCTGATGTCAGTTCAGAAATTTATTCTGGTGAAGGCAAATTAAAAAAACAAATGGAGTATGCTAACAAAATTAAATCACCAGCTGTAATTTTATACGGTGAGAATGAAATTAAATCAGGTAAACCAACTTTAAGAAATCTTAGCTCAGGTAAAGAATTATCAATTGAAATAAAAGAATTAGTAAATGAAATCAAAAAAATTATCTGAAACAATAATTAAAACTTTTAAGAGCAATGGTTTTGTTTTATCTGAACCCGATGTTCTTTTGGACTCAGACTACATAATTGAAAGGTCTGGAGAAAGATTTAGAAGCTCCATGCTTACCTTTAAAAGAGAAGATGGAAAAACTATGTGTCTAAGACCAGATTTAACAGTCGCCTCTTGTATAAGTTTTTTGCAAAATAAATCATCTTCTAAAATTTATTACTCCGGACAAGCTTACAGAAGATCTAATAAGAAAGGATCTGATTTTATCAACGATCAACTAGGTATTGAAATTTTAGGTTCAAAAAACCAAACTCAAGATGATTTTAAAGTAATAAGTACAATTTTGAATTCAGCAAAAAAGATTAAAAAGAAAAATATTCAAATTAAAGTTGGAGACATTGGTCTATTTAAATGTCTAATTAATGCTTTAGAAATGCCTGAAAGATGGAAGCTAAGATTAATAAGACACTTTTGGAGGCCAAGTTATTTTGAAGAGCTTCTTAGAAGATTGGAAAAAAATACAGATATAGATGCAGTTACTTTTGATGAAGACAAAAAAAGATTTTATGAAATGAAGAAATTAGATCAGGATAAAATTATTGCAGGGAGATCAATATCAGAAATTTTAAAAAGATTTGATAAAAAAGTTAAAGATCCAAGATCTTTTACAAATGGAAAAAAAATTGTAAAAATTATTAAATCATTTTTACAAATTAATTGCAAACTATCAAAAATTGACGAAAGGTTATTAGATTTTGCTAATAAAAATAATCTAAAAAAAAATATATTTAAGGAATTTAAGTCTGTTCTTAGTCTAAAAAAACTTAATCAGGATATTTACTTCATCGCAAATTTCGGTAGAGATGTAGAATATTACACTGGAATTGTGTTTGAAGTATTTTCAGGGAAGAAAGAAATTGCTAGGGGCGGCAGATATGATGATTTACTAAAAAGTTTAGGCGCAAAAAAAAATATCCCAGCTGTTGGTGCTGCAATTAACCTAAAAAATATATGAAGGAATTAATTACTATAGGTCTACCAAGTAAAGGACGTTTAAAAGATAAAGCAATTTCATTTTTTAATGATAGAGATCTGAAGATATTACAAAATGAAAAAGAAAGAAATTATTTTGGGACTATTGAAAATAATTCGAAAATTAAAGTTATTTTTCTTCATGCTAAAGAAATCATTCAAAGATTAGGAGATGGAACTTTAGACATTGGTGTATCTGGGTTAGATCTTTTAAAAGAATCTGATCAAAATTTACAAGCTAGAATAAATATTCAAAAAAAACTTGACTTTGGTGATGCCAACTTAGTTGTTGCAGTGCCTGATGATTGGATAGACGTTCAGACTATTGCTGATCTTGAGGAGGTATCATTTGACATAAGATCTAAAAGAAACTTTAGATTGAGAGTAGCGACTAAATATCCAAATCTAACTAATAATTTTTTAATATCTAAAGGAGTTACTCAATATAAATTGATATCCAGTCTCGGTGCTACAGAAACATATCCCTTTATAGGTTCTTCAGAAATAATTACTGACATTACATCTACAGGGAAAACTTTGGCTGATAATAATTTAAGAGTTCTTAAAGATGGTTTAATACTTAGCTCTAGAGCATGTTTATTTATTGCAAAAAAAAAGGCTGCGAAATTGCAGCCTTTTTTAAAATCTTTTGTGTAGATGAAATTACATTCCCATGCCACCCATGCCACCCATGCCACCCATGCCACCACCCATTGGGGGCATTGCAGGACTAGCATCTTTTTCTTCAGGTTTATCTGCGATCATTGCTTCTGTTGTAATTAAAAGCCCAGCTATTGAAGCAGCATCTTGTAAGGCTGATCTTACAACTTTAGTTGGATCTATAATTCCTTTAGCAAACATATCTACATAATCTTCATTCTGAGCATCGTAACCTTGAGAAGCTTTTTTACCTTCTAAAAGTTTACCTACAACTACAGAACCATCGACACCAGCGTTAGCGGTAATTTGTCTGATTGGAGCCTGAAGAGCTTTCTTAACAATCTCTACACCAGCTTTTTGATCATCACCTTTTACTTTAACACCATCTAAATCTTGTGCAGCGTAAAGTAATGCACAACCACCACCGATTACTACTCCTTCTTCAACGGCAGCTCTAGTTGCATTTAGAGCGTCTTCAACTCTGTCTTTTCTCTCTTTCACTTCAACTTCTGTAGCACCACCGACTTTAATCACGGCAACCCCACCAGCAAGTTTAGCTAATCTTTCTTGAAGTTTCTCTTTATCATAATCAGATGTTGTTTCATTGATCTCTGATCTAATTTGATTACATCTTGCTTCAATATCAGATTTTTTACCTTCACCAGCAACAATTGTGCTGTTCTCTTTATCAATTTTTACTTTTTTACAAGAACCAAGATCACCAATTTTAACATTCTCTATTTTAATTCCAAGATCCTCTGAGATGACCTGTCCTCCAGTTAGAATAGCAATATCTTCTAACATTGCTTTTCTCCTGTCACCAAAGCCAGGTGCTTTTACAGCAACTACTTTTAGACCACCTCTTAACTTGTTTACTACCAAAGTTGCTAAAGCTTCCCCTTCAACATCTTCAGAAATTATCATTAATGGTCTATTGGCTTGCACCACTGATTCTAATAACGGTACCATTGGTTGTAGGTTTGTTAATTTTTTCTCAACTAAAAGAACCAAAGGGTTTTCAAGCTCAGTTGTCATCTTTTCAGTATTAGTTACGAAATAAGGAGAAAGATATCCTCTGTCAAATTGCATACCTTCAACTACATCCAATTCAGTTTCAACTCCTTTTGCCTCTTCAACTGTAATTACACCTTCATTACCAACTTTTTGCATAGCTTTTGAAATCATATCGCCAATAGATTTTTCACCGTTTGCTGAAATTGTTCCAACTTGAGCAACTTCTTCATTGGCTTTAACTTTTTTCGATGATGTTTTTAATTTATCAATTACTTGTTCAACTGCTTTGTCGATACCTCTTTTGATATCCATCGGGTTCATACCGGCTGTTACATACTTTAGTCCTTCATTAACTATCGCTTGAGTAAGAATAGTTGCTGTAGTAGTCCCATCCCCAGCATTATCATTTGTTTTACTTGCAACTTCTTTTACCATTTGAGCACCCATGTTTTCAAATTTATCCTCAAGTTCAATTTCTTTTGCAACAGAGACACCATCTTTAGTAGTTCTTGGGGCCCCATAAGATTTATCCATCACTACATTACGTCCCTTAGGACCTAAAGTTACTTTTACGGCGTTAGCAAGAGTATTAACCCCAGTGAGCATTTTTGATCTAGCTTCTGTATCAAATTTAATAAGTTTTGCCATTTTCTTCTCCTTTAAAGTTTATTTTTTACTTTTTGAAATTCCCATTATGTCTGATTCTTTCATAATGCTATACTCTTTACCATCAATTTTGACTTCAGTTCCAGACCATTTTCCGAAAAGTACTATATCTCCAACTTTAACGTCCATTGCAGAAACTTTTCCATTTTCATTTTTAGCTCCAGGACCTACAGCAACAACTTCACCTTCCTGAGGTTTTTCCTTAGCAGTATCAGGTATAATAATTCCGCCAGCAGTTTTTTCCTCACTGTCTAGCACTTTAATAAGCACACGATCGTGCAGAGGTCTAAATTTCATATGTATTTTCTCCTATAAATTTTAATGTAGTGTTGATATGGTATGTTTTAACTATATTTCAAGAGGCAAAATCATTAAAAAAACCAATATAAACAATATTTATGAGCATTAAAAGGAGAGAAATAGTACATTGAAAGAACTAAACCACTTGGCAGATATATTCGAAAAATATGATACTTTTATTATAGACTTATGGGGAGTAATTCATAATGGAGTAAATCTTAATCCAAAAGCTATAGAAGCAGCAGCTCAATTGAAAAAGCATGCAAAAAAAATAGTATTTCTATCTAATGCACCTAGGCCTAGTTCGAACGTGATTAATTTTCTATTAAAAATGAAGATGGATAAAAGACTCCTTGAAAATGTAATGACTTCAGGTGAAGCAGCAATGCATGCCATAAACCAAAAAAAATTTGGGAAGACATTTTATCATCTAGGACCAGTTAGAGACTCTTCAATATTTGAAAAAGTAAAAGACAATAAAACTGATCTTAAGAGTTGCGATTTTATTTTATGTACAGGATTATTTGACGAATACGAAAATGACTTGAACTATTATAAAAAAATTTTATTGGACCATGTTTCAAAAAAATTAATTTGCACCAATCCAGATTTAATAGTTCACAGAGGTAGCATTGAAGAACTCTGTGCAGGCTCAGTAGCAAAAGTTTTTGAAGATCTCGGAGGTAAAGTAATTTATTTTGGGAAACCACATAAGGAAATTTACAATTTGTGTTTTGAACCAAACGAAAAAGTTTTAGCTATCGGAGATAATTTAAGAACAGATATAAAAGGGGCCAATAATTTAAATATAGACTCTATTTTTATAACTGAAGGTGTTCACCGTAAAGAGTTCAATAATTTTTCTGAGCTTAAAAAAATTTTAGGAAAATATAGTGTAAAAGCAAATTTTTTTCAAAAAGAATTAAAATGGTAAAATGAAAATTTATAAGAGTCCAATTCTTGATCAAAAACATTGCAACGGTGTTATAGCAATAGGTAATTTTGATGGATTACATTTGGGCCATCAGAAAGTAATAAGTGAGGCCAAACGAAAAGCTAAAAAAAATAAAATACCTTTTGGAGCTATAACTTTCGAGCCAGTGCCTGTGATGTTTTTTAATAAAAAAATTAAACACCACAGAATAAATTCGTTACAACAGAAAAAGCAACAGCTTAAGAAATTTAAGTTAGATTTCTTAATAATAATAAAATTTAATAAAAAGTTTTCATCTCAATCAGCAGAAGAGTTTATTAAAAAAATTATTTTCAAAAAAACAAAATGTAAATTCTTATATGTAAGTAAAAACTTTAAATTTGGTTTTAAACGACAAGGAAACATCAAGACTTTAAAAAAATTTGAAAAAAAATACGATTTTAAAAATATTGTAACTAAACCTTTCAAAAAAAATAATAAAATAATTTCATCAACACTTATAAGAAAAAAAATAAGATTGGGTAAAATAGATGAGATAAATAAATTATTAAATCGTAATTGGACTGTTGTTGGAAAAGTAATTAAAGGACAGAGAAGAGGACATAAAATTGGTTTTCCAACATGTAATTTGAAATTAAATGATTACGTTGTCCCCAAACTCGGAGTTTATGCTGTTAAAGTTCAAAGTAATAATTTTATTAAAAATGGCATAGCTAATGTAGGCTATAGACCAACTTTTAATGGGCAAAATTTATTATTAGAAACAAATATCTTTGGAATTAACAAAAATTTATATAATAAAGAGATAGGTGTAAGTTTTAAAAAATTTATAAGACCAGAAAAAAAATTTAGAAATTTGAAATATTTAAAAAAACAAATACAACTTGATATAAAACAGGCAAAAAAATAATGTCCAAAGATACCTTACAACTTCCCAAAACAGCTTTTTCAATGAAAGCTAGTTTGCCACTTAAAGAACCTGAAATTTTAAAGAAATGGGAAAAAAACAAGATTTTTGAAAAGCTTAGAAAACAATCTAGAGGAAAAGAAAAGTTCGTGCTTCATGATGGCCCCCCTTATGCAAACGGTCATATACATATGGGTACTGCGCTAAACAAAATTTTAAAAGATATGATAACTCGTTTTCATCAAATGAACGGTAGAGACTCTGTTTATGTACCAGGTTGGGACTGTCATGGGCTACCTATTGAATGGAAAATTGAGGAACAATACAAAAAAAAGAAAAAGAACAAAGACGAAGTGCCTATAAAAGATTTCAGACAAGAATGCAGGGAGTTTGCAAAAAGCTGGATCGATGTTCACATTAAAGAGTTTAAGAGACTAGGAGTAGTAGGTGATTTTGAAAATTATTATTCTACAATGAGTTACGAGGCTGAAGCCCAAATTGTGAGAGAGTTAGGTAAATTTCTTTTAGATGGAAGTTTATATCAGGGGTTTAAGCCAGTTCTATGGTCTACTGTAGAAAAAACTGCTTTGGCTGATGCCGAAGTAGAGTATTTAGATCATACTTCTAATACAATTTATGTTGCATTTAAGGTTAAGAAAACTAACAAAGACTTTCTTAAGGACTCAAGCATAATAATTTGGACTACCACACCTTGGACTATACCTGCAAATAAAGCATTAGCTTTTAATAGTAACATCGAATACTCAGTTTTGGAAATTGATAACCTTGAAAATTTTAAAGACAAGAGAATTGTAGTTGCAAAAAATTTAATTGAATCGATTACTAAAGAATGTGAAATAAAAAGCTACAAAGAATTGAGTACTTTTAAAGGATCAGAATTTAAAGGAACCTTATGTAGTCATCCGTTTGTCAAAATGGATTTTGATTACGACGTTCCAATGCTGGATGCACAATTTGTAAACTTAGAGCAAGGAACAGGGATAGTTCATTGTGCTCCTAGCCATGGTCCTGATGACTTTAATTTATGTTTAAAAAATAATATTCCATCACTTTACACAGTTGATAACGCGGGTGTTTATACTAAAGAGGTCCCATATTTTACAAATACACATGTATTTAAGGCAGACTCAATCGTTATAGAAAAACTTAAAGAGCAAAACAAATTACTTAAAAATGATAAACTTAATCATAGCTATCCTCATTCTTGGAGATCTAAGGCTCCACTAATTTACAGAGCAACACCTCAATGGTTTATTTCTATGCAAAAAAATAAATTAAGAGATAAAGCAGTTAAAGCTATAAGTGAGACTGTTTTTTACCCAAATAAAGGCAAGGAAAGGCTTTTATCGATGATTGAAGGAAGACCGGACTGGTGTGTCTCACGACAAAGAGTTTGGGGTGTGCCATTGCCTATATTTATAAATAAAAAAACAAAAGAACCGTTAAGAGATCAAAAAATTATAGATAGAATTGCATCTATTTACGAAAAGCAAGGCTCCGATTGTTGGTTCACAGATGATGCTAAAACTTTTTTAGGCAATGACTATGATGCAAATGATTATGAAAAACTAAATGATATTGTTGAAGTTTGGTTTGATAGCGGTTCAACACACAGTTTTGTTTTAGAGAAAAGAAAAGATTTAAAATGGCCTGCAGACATGTATTTAGAGGGATCTGATCAGCATAGGGGATGGTTTCACTCTTCCTTATTAGAATCATGTGGAACTAGGGGCAAAGCACCATTTAAGAGTATACTTTCACATGGTTTCGTTGTGGATGGTAAAGGTATGAAAATGTCTAAATCGATGGGCAATGTTATCTCACCCGAAGATATATTAAAGAATTATGGTGCAGACATACTTAGAGTTTGGGCTTCAGCGTCTGATTATGCTGAAGATTTAAGAATAGATAAAAATATTTTAATACAACACGCAGAGTCTTATAGAAAAATTAGAAATACATTTAGATTTATGCTTGGTAACCTTAAAGATAATTTTGAAAAGCAAAAATTTGACAAAATAAAGATAAATGAATTCGATGAATTGGAGCAATTTATTTTGCACAAATTATTTTCAATAAACAAATCTTTTTATGAAAATTTGAAAAATTATAATTTTCACAAATTATATAAAGAACTCTTGAACTTTTGCACACTTGATCTTTCTTCTTTTTATTTTGATATCAGAAAAGATGTTCTTTACTGTGATAGCTTAAATTCAAAGAAAAGAAAAAACTGTGTAATCGTTCTGAACATAATCTTAGAAAGCCTATTAAAGTGGTTCGCTCCAATTTTAGTTTTTACTACTGAAGAAATTTATAGTTTAGTGAACAGAGATAATTCTGAAAGTATTCATGAAAATCATTTTGTAAAAATTCCAGCAAGTTGGCAAAACGAAAAGCTAAATGAAAAATGGTTGAAATTGTTCAAAATTAAACAAGATGCAAATATTGCAATAGAGGAGAAGAGAGTTAACAAAGAAATTGGAT
The DNA here is from genome assembly GCA_902610975.1 of uncultured Pelagibacteraceae bacterium. Lineage (GTDB taxonomy): Bacteria > Pseudomonadota > Alphaproteobacteria > Pelagibacterales > Pelagibacteraceae > Pelagilacustribacter. The sequence continues at coordinate 188,991 of CACLXL010000001.1, read as the reverse complement.
CGAGTTTAGAAGCTGAAATAAAGCTTATATTAAAAAAAGATAAATTTGAACTTCTCGATAAATTGGATTTACCAGATTATTTTATCGTCTCAAAAGCAGAAAAAGAATTATCAAATAATGATGAAATCAAGATTGAAGTGAAAAAAGCAAAGGGACAAAAATGTGAAAGATGTTGGAAAATTTTAGAGAAAAAATGTGAGAGAGAAAGTTGTCCAATAAAATAGAAAGTCAATATTTTGATTGATCCTAAAGAAATAAAAAATAAAATTATTACAAAAAATAATCTCTATTGTTTTTGTGCTATTTTAATAATATTTTTTTTAGATAGATATACAAAAGTATTCATATTAAATAATTTCACTGAAAATACATATTATTTAAATGATTATATTAATTTAGATTTAGTTTGGAATACAGGTATTGGATTTGGGTTAATGAGCTTCGATAATCAAATATTTTATAATTTAATTTCTGCTATAATAGCTTTAGTAATTATTCTTTTATTATTTTATGCAATTAAATCAAAAAGACTTGAAAAATTTAGTTTTTCAATAATTATTGGAGGAGCACTCGGTAATTTTTACGATAGAATAAGTTATAATGCAGTTCCAGATTTCATTGATATACATTACAAAAATTTTCATTGGTTTACTTTTAATTTTGCAGATATATTTATTACAATGGGAATTATTATTTATTTGTTTAGCGGATTAAACAAAAAAGAAATCTTATGAAAAGAATTTATTATTTATTAGTTTTTCTATTCGTGCTTACATCTTGCCAATCTATAAAAGATGCGGGAAAAATAATGAGAAATGAGAAAGTAAAAACCACTGATGAGTTTTTAGTAAAGAAAAGAAAGCCTTTAGTTCTTCCTCCAGATTATAATGAACTACCAACACCTGACAGTGTCAAAAGAGAAAATTTAAATGAAGAGGATGAAATTAAAAAAATTTTAAAAGCACCAAAGGTTCAAAAAAGTCAAAATACTAAATCATCAGTTGAAGAGTCCATTTTAAATAAAATTCGAAAGTGAGAAATAAAGTTTGAGACCAAAAAATTTTATTTACAATAAAAATATTAATGGCAAATTAAAAAAAGAATTCTTATCAAATTATAATTCTATAAACAAAGAAATATTAGCAAGCATTGATGATTCTGAAAAAACACTTAATATCTTAAATAAAAATTATAAATTTAATTTTAATTTAAACGATTTAAAAAAATTCAAAAAATTTAAAAAAATAGCTATTGTTGGTATGGGAGGTTCTATATTAGGGACTGAGGCAATTTATAACTTTTTAAAATTTAAAATAAAAAAAAAGGTTTACTTTTTTAATAATCTAGACAACAGTATGATTGTTAATTTTGAAAAAACGAAAAATAATAATAATACACTCTTTATAATAATTTCTAAATCTGGGAACACCATTGAAACTTTAACAAATCTATCTTTTCTAAAAATTTTGAAGAATAAAAGTAAAAGTTTAATCATTATCTCAGAAAAAAAGGATAATGTATTATATTCTCTAGTAAAAAAATTTAATTTATTTTTTATAGAACATAAGAAAACAATTGGTGGAAGATATTCAGTATTATCAGAAGTAGGAATTGTACCTGCTTTTTTAATGGGCTTAGATATTTTGCAAATCAGAAGAAATATTAGAAAATATATTTCTTTTAAAGAAAAAGGATTTTTAAAAGACAGCGTTATAAAGTTAGCTTGCATACTTAAAGAAAAGAAATTGAATAATTTAATATTTTTAAATTACTGTCCAGAGCTCGAAAAATTTCTTTATTGGTGCCAACAATTAGTCGCTGAAAGCTTAGGGAAAAATAACTTTGGATATATGCCGATTATTTCTAATGTTCCCAAGGATCACCACAGTTTATTGCAGCTTTATTTAGATGGTCCTAAGAAAAATTTTTTTTATATATTTAGTTCAAAAGAAAATTTATCCAGAAAAATAAATTATAAAAATATTTCTAAAATTAAATATTTAAATCAAAAAACTTTAGATGAAATAAAAGACGCACAAAAATCTGCACTAATCAAATCGCTTTTAAAGAAAAAAATTTCTTTTAGGGAATTTATAATTAATAAAAAAGACGAAAAAACTATTGGGGAATTATTTTCTTATTTTATTTTAGAAACAATTTTTGTTGGAAAGCTAGTAGGAATAAATCCATTTAATCAACCTGCTGTTGAACAAGTAAAAATATTTACAAAAATGCTCCTTAAATAAAATTGCCAAATATAATTTTTGATCGTCCATATTGTTTAATCTTTATAACTTTTAAAATATTTTTTAAATTATCATTTGATTTTTTTTCTCTATGAATAATTATTAAATGATTTTTTTTGAGAAAATTATTTTTACTTAAATTTTCTAAATGTACAATAAATTCTTCATCAGAAAACGGGGGATCAAAAAAAATAATCTCGTATTTTTTTTTATTATTTTCCTGTAAAAAATTTTCAATTTTACTTTCAAAAACTACAGCATTTTTATTTGAAAGTTTGATTATATTCCTTTTTAAAATTTTAAGTGTTTTCGGGTTATTTTCTACAAACGTTACATGGTCTGCACCACGTGAAATACACTCTAAACCAAAAGATCCAACTCCAGAATAAAGATCAAGAACATTTGAATTTTTCAATTTAACCATAACTTCACTAGAATGACCTATTATATTAAAGATACTCTCTTTTACTGAGTCTTTAAGCGGTCTTGTATTTAAATTTTTTAAAAATTCAATAGTTCTTCCTTTAAACTGTCCACTAATTATTCTCATTTTTTTTTATAACTCTCCAGCCAATATCTCTTCTGAAAAACCCTCCCTTCCAATTAATTTTTCTCAAAGTTTTTAAAATTTGATATCTAATATTTGAAAAACTTGATCCTACCGCTGTAACGTTTAAAACTCTACCACCGATAGAAAGTAATTTGTGATTAACAAATTTTGTACCAGCGTGGTAAATATAAGTTTTTTTATTTAATTTAATTTCATTAAAATTAATTATTTCTTGGTTTTTTTTATATTTTCCAGGATAACCTTTAGAACACAAAACAATTGTCATACTTTTTTCTTTTTTCCATTTTATATTAATTTTATCTAACTTATTTTTTACACAATTTTTTAATATTTTTACAATATCAGTCTTTAATCTAGGTAATATTACTTGGCACTCAGGATCTCCCATACGAACATTGTATTCAATCAGAAAAGGTTCTTTATTGATTATCATTAAACCAACGTATAAAAATCCTTTATAAGGTTTTTTATTTTTTCTTAGATAATGTAAGGTAGGTTTTACAATTTTTTTTAAAATCTTCTCTTCAATATCTTTATCTATAATTGGAGCTGGGGAGTAGGCACCCATACCTCCTGTATTAGGTCCTTTGTCACCTTCACCAACTCTTTTATGGTCTTGAGCTGAACCAAAAAACTTAAAATTATTTTTGTCAACCACGAGAAAATAGCTAGCTTCTTCTCCCTTCAAGAACTCTTCAAGAACAAGAGATTTTGAAGACTTAAATTTACCCTTAAAAATTTCATTAGAAATTTTAATAACTTTGTTTTTCGTTTTACAGATAGTCACACCTTTACCAGCAGCTAAACCATCAGCTTTGACTACTAAGGGTAATTTATTTTTTTTTAAAAAAGCAATTACATCTCTTTTATTCTTACAAATTTTGAAATCAGCTGTTGGAATATTGTACTTTTTACATATTTTTTTCATAAAGGACTTTGATCCTTCTAATTTCGATGCAAATTTATTTGGACCAAAAACCTGTATTTTTTTCTTGGTCAAATAGTCAACTAAACCATTCACCAAAGGCTCTTCAGGACCTACAACGACTAGATCAATTTTGTATATTTTAATGAGACTAAATATTTCTTCAAAATTGTTAATATTGACATCAATATTGGTAGCAATTCTTGAAGTCCCCGCATTACCAGGAATACAAATTATATTTTTAGTTAATTTAGACTCCAAAATCTTTGTACATAAAGCATGTTCTCTTCCACCGCTTCCTATTAATGCAATATTCATGATTTGGTGATATATTTTATAAATTATTGATGATTAAAAAAAAAGCTAAACTTATTTTTAAACACAACTCTTTTGATATAATAGAAGATGGAGATTTTGTGATTTGTGCAATTTCTGGAAAAGAAATACCATTGAAAAATTTAAATTATTGGAACGTTGATTTACAGGAGGCTTATTTTTCGCCAATAGAAGTTAATAAAAGAATTAAAGATTTAACTAAATAATTATTCATTTCCATCTGTTGTGCGTCCAAATCCACTCATATGGATTATTTCTGATCATTTTTTCTATTTCTCCATTTAGTACTTTTGTGAGTTCTGTTTTATCTTTAAATTTTCTGACATCAATTTCATTTAAAAACTTTAAGCGAAAATTTTTTTCATTTGTTCTTTCAATGAAGACTGGAATAATAGGTAATTCAAATTTTAAAGCTAACTGGGCAGGTAGAGTAGTGGTCAAAGCAGGTCTACTAAAAAAATTTATTTTTTCTCCCTCGCTTACTCTTTGATCTATCATTAAAGCTATACTGTAACCTTTTTTTATGTATTTTATGCACTCTCTAACTCCATTAAGACCTTTTTTAATTTGATTTTTACAAACATATTTTTTTCTTAAATATTCCATTAATGGATTGAGAAATATATTATTTAAAGGTCTATAAATTGTAGCTAGGTTAATTCCACTTTTTGTGATTTGCATTGACATTAATTCAAAATTCGAAAAATGCCCCGAAATAAAAATCACTGGTTTTTTTCTATTTTTAATAAGCTCTAAGTTTTTTTCTCCTTCTACTTTAATTAACGAATTATTTTTCCTCATTGAATTTAAAAAGATGTATTCGATAAAAGTCATTCCATAATTTTTCCACATGCTATTTGTAATCTTATTTTTATCCTCATTTGATAATCCATTATCAAAGGTATCCAAATTTTTTAATATAGTTTGTTTTGATTTAAAATGTGTTCCAATTTTAACGAAAATTAACGCAAAAAGTTTTCTACTTAAACTTAGACCAATTATTCTTCCAAATATAAAAAAAATATAAACCACTAATGATTGTAAAAAATATTTAAAATATTTAATCATAAATTTTTAAAATTTCATTGATAAATTTTTCCTTTTGTTCTATCTCTAGTTTGACTTTTAAAAAATCAATATTATCCAAATTAAAATGTTTAATTCTATGGTGATCTTTTTCAGTAGTTATAATTTTCAATTTTTTTTTATTTGCCAAACTTATTAAATCTACTAATTCATTTTTACTAAATTCATAATGATCAGGATAAATTAATTTTTCACTGCACTCTAATTTATTTTTCGAGAGAATATCAAAGAAATTTGTGGGATTACCAATACCTGCGATAGCCATTAATTTATTATTTTTAAAATTCTCGATATTTAGGGGTGAATATTTTGAATAAAAAATCTTACATTGAGTATTGATATCTAAAATTTTTCTTTCAAAATCTATTTTTTTTGTTCCATTAATAATAATGATATGAGCGTCTTTAATTCTGTTTAAATCTTCCCTTAAAGGTCCTGCAGGAAAAACAAGTCCGTTACCTAACATTTGATTAGAGTTAAAACATAAGATATTTAAATCTTTTTTAATTCTATAATCTTGATATCCATCATCTAGTATTGCTGCATCAAAGTTGTTATTCTCTGCCTTTTTTAAGGCATTAATTCTATTTTTATCTAAAATAAGATTCTTGAAGTAATGTTCTGTCAAACAATGTTCATCAAAGTGACTTTTGTAAAATTTTCTTACAATTACTGGATTTTTTTGTTTTGATTGAAGTTCGTTGGCTATAAATATTGCTGAAGGTGTCTTTCCAGTTCCACCAATATAAATATTTCCAACACAAATAATAGGTATGTTGAATTTTTTCTCTTTTATAATCTTTCTTTTAAAAATTAAAAGTATCTTATAAATTATACTTAGGGGTATAAGTAAAATTGAAATCACACTAAATTTTTTGGTATCCCAAAAAGATGGTTTATTTATTTTCATTCAATAAGAAATTTTCTATTAATAACAAAGTTTCATCGAGAGTTCTCTTACTTAAATCATTCATGACTTCATTAAAATTATTATTAAATTTATTTGGATTATCAAAGTCTTTAAGTAAACAGTAAGTTAATTCTTCGGAGTTAGTAATTTTTTTAGAAATTCCTTTTTTTTCTAAAAGTTCGTAAATTTCTTTGAAATTTGAGATAAAAGGTCCGTGATATATTTTACAACCTTGATGAGCAGCTTCAAGAGGATTTTGACCTCCGACTTTTTCTAAACTTTGAAGAATTGATTTACCAATAAAAACACTTTCTCCAAATTTATAGTAATGATGTAGGTTTCCAAAAGAGTTTATTATAATAAACTCTTTATCATCGTTTATTATATCATTTTCATTAATAATTTGACAATCTAAAGAATATTTATCACATTTTTGTTTTATCAAATTAGACCTATTTATGTGTCTTGGAGCAATAATTGTTTTTATTTCTTTTAATTTTTTTTTTAGATTTAAATGTGTTTGAATGCACATCTCATCTTCACCATCATGTGTGCTTGCAGCAAACCAAAACTTCTCTTTTTTTAAAAACTCATCGTTGGGACTATGAAACTTCCTATTTAACTCGTAACTAATAAGTTTTAAATTTCCCTTATAATGAACATTTCTGATATTAAGTTTACTTAAATAATCTTTTGTTTCAACATTCGACGTCAAAAATAAATTGAACGACTGAAATATTTTTTTTGCAACATGAGGGAAGAGCATCCATCTATTAAAGGATTTTTTTGTTAGTCTTGCGTTGATTAATGCTAAAGGTATTTTATTTTTTTTAGCATTTAAAATTATATTAGGCCATATTTCTGAGTCTACAAAAAAAATAGCATCTGGTTTCCATTGAGATAAAAATCTTTTTACAATAAATTCAACATCTACAGGAAGAAACCTATGTTTAGAGTTGCCGATTTTAGCAAGTTCTTTTTCAGCTAAATTAGCTGAACTAAGAGTAACAGTAGTAATTAAAAATTTAAGATCTCCCTTTTTATTCAACTCAGAAATTAAAGGTAAAATGCTTTTTAATTCTCCAATACTTGCTGCGTGAAACCAGATTAATTTATAATTTTTTTCTCTATGGACATTAAAATTAGAAGAAAAAATTTTTTCCTTATATCTTTCTCTATGCTCTTTATTTTTAAATTTTCTAAAATAGATAAATATTACTAAAATTGGATAAAGGCAGGTAGTTATTACCTTATAAAAAAAGATCATTTATTTTAACTGCTTTTTATATAAAGTTTTATATTCATCACAATTATTTATCAAAAAATCATGATTTCCGGAATTTACGATATTTCCATTTTTCAAAACAAATATTTTATTTGCATTATGAATGGTTGAAAGTCTATGAGCAATTACAAGAGTAGTTTTATTTTTTGTTAAATTCATTATTGCATTCTGAACTATTTCTTCTGACTCAGCATCTAGCGAAGATGTGGCCTCATCTAAAAGTATAAGTGGAGACTCCTTTAATATAGCTCTTGCTATAGAAATTCTTTGTTTTTGTCCTCCAGAAAGCCTGATACCGTTTTCTCCAATTAATGTGTCATATCCATTAGGTAATTTCTCAATAAAATCGTTCGCAGCAGCAAATTTACATGCCTTTTTGATATCATGATCTGAAGCTCCCTCTTTTGCGTAAGAAATGTTATTCTTAATGGTGTCATCAAATAAAATTACATCCTGACTAACCATAGATAAATTTTTTCTTAGCGACTCAAGAGAAACGTCCCTAATATTTTGCCCGTCTATTTCAATAGATCCCTCTTGAGGATCATAAAATCTAGGCAACAAATTAATTATTGTGCTTTTTCCAGCGCCGCTATGCCCCACAAAAGCTGCAATTGAGTTACCTTTTATATCCAAATTAATATCTTTAATTGCTTTTTCATCAGTAGTCTCATATTTAAAACTTACATTAGTAAACTTTATATTAGAATTCTTTAATATCAATTTAGGAGTATTTATTTCTTCTTTAATTTTAATATTTCTATCAATTATGGAACTAATTCTTTTAAATGCAGCAGCACCTTGATATGCAGCCATATTGATTGTTGCTAAAGATCTTATAGGTTGATAAGCCAGCATCATAGCTGCTAAAAAAGAAAAAAAGTTATTTACTCCTAGCTCCCCAGAAGAAATAAGTTTACCTGAGAAAATAATAAACCCGGCAATCATTAATCCCGTAAGTGTTTCCATTATTGGCGTAGCTCTTATCATTACACTTCCAATTTTTATATTTTTCTCAACTAAATCGTCAATGACTTTACGGGCTTTCTCATTTTCATATTTTTCTTTTTGATAAATTCTTATCATCTTTGATCCTTTAAATATTTCGGATAAAAAAGATGCTAAGTTACCAGATGACTCTCCTGCTTTTGAAGTTGCTTTTCCGATTCTTTTTCCCAAAGATTTAGCTAAACCAGCAGCGAGTGGCATCATTAATATTGCAAATAAAGCTAACTTCCAATTCTGATAAAACATTAAAGATACTAAAGCTACAACTGAAAATGAGTCTTTCATTAAATTTAAAACACCTGTACTTACTAGGTTTTGAACATGATGAGTGTCGTACATTACATTTGAAATATACTTACCTGAATGTCTATTATCTAAAGTTTGAATATCTGAAGTTAAAATGTTAGTAGCAACTTTTTTTTGTAACTCACCTGCAACTTCTTCTCCAACTCTTATTATATTTATTCTGGCGAAGTACAATGAAAGACCTTTACTTGTAAAAGCAATTACAATTAGCAAAGGTATTGACCAAGCAAATACTTTATTTTGCTCAATAAAAATTTTTTTAACAGCGGGGTCTAATAACCAAGCTATCCCAGAGGTACTAGCAGCAACAATAAGAGATAAAATTAATGCAATGTAAATCTTTTTTAGATGTTTTTTTACATATTGGATAAAAAGTTTTTTAAGTAAAATTTTTAATTCTTCAAAGTTCATTTATTCATTAAATTACAAGAATGCCCAAAAATAGTAAAAGACCTGAATAATTATTCAATTTAAACATTTTAAGACAACTAGCTGGATTTTCTTTATTAAAATTAATTGATTGATAAATCAAGGTAACTACAAAAAAAATTAAAAAAATTGATGAGAAATAATTAGCTTCAATTTTACCCCAAAATAAATAGAGCAAAATTAAAACAGTAATTAAATAAGTCAAAGCAACAAATAAATTAATATTTTTTTTGAATTTAATTGAGGTTGATTTTAATCCAATAATTTCATCGTCAGACATATCTTGAGCACCATAAATCGTGTCATAACCCAATGTCCAAAATATGGCTGATATGTAAAGTAGTATAATTTCTAATGTTATTTCGTTATTAAAGGCAGTCCAAGCCATTACTAACCCCCAATTAAAAGTTAAACCAAGAAATAATTGCGGCCAATACGTAATTCGTTTCATATAGGGGTAAGCAAAAGCTAAAAACATAGAGCTCAAACCTAGTATAATTGTTAATTTATTAAATTGAATTAATACAACAAATGCACATCCACACAAAAGACTTACATAAAAGAGAGATTGTTTAATTGAAATTTTCTCAGAAGTAATAGGTCTTGTCATTGTTCGCTCTACTTTTTTATCGAAATCTTTATCTACTATATCGTTAAAAATGCACCCAGCACTTCTCATTAAAACTGATCCAAGGAAAAATAAAATTAAATAGTAAACAAATTTGTAAGTATCATGGTTAAAATTGTAAGCATAAGCTAAACCCCATGCGCAAGGCCAAAACAATAACATAATTCCGATCGGCTTGTTCAGTCTTGTTAATTCAATAAAAATTCTTACGTGACCCATAAGATAATACTTGTAAATATCAAACACTAACATCATAATCAATTTGATTCGGTATGGATATTGACTACACAGTAGCAGCTCTAATGTTCCCTGCAATTCCTTTAATGATGACTATGTATAGTAATCGTTTTCATACTCTTAGCTCGTTAATTCGTCAACTACACGACAAATTCACTTTCGAAAAAAAGGTACCACCAGAATTAGAAAAACAACTTCATGTTTTAAATAAAAGAACTAATTATCTTAAATATGTAATGGGTTTTTCATCCTTTGGATTTCTTTTCAACATGCTTACAGTTTTACTTTTGTATTTGGACTTAACATTTTATGCTAGGCTTAGCTTTGCGCTTTGTTGCGTATGTATGATAATTTCAATCTTCTTATTTTTACAGGAAGTTAGAATGTCTAATGAGGCATTAAAATATCACTTAAGTGATATGGACTCTATGAAAAAAGATTTATAAACTAGCTCTCTAAAAGTTTTTTTTTAAAAAGTGAAATTCCTTGGCTCAATTTATGTTTATAAGACTCCTCAAAAGTGTTTAATTGCCATCCTTGCATTCTTGACTTTATTGTTTTTAGGTTTTCCAATTTCCACTCTTTAGTAGTACTTTCACTTTTCCATTGTTTTTTTTCTTCTTCAGTTCTTGCGCACCCATAGCAGTAACCAGTTACAGGGTCAGTTTTACAAATACTGATACAAGGAGAAACAATTTTTTTAGTCATTACGGAATTAAAATCGCTGGACCAATTAATTTTCTTGCCTCTAGATCTGCATGTGCATCTTTAGCGTCTACAAGTTTATATTTTTTTGAAATTCTAATTTTTATTTTTCCAAATTTAACCTTTTCAAAAATTTGATCAGCTCCAGCTTGAAGTTCTTTCCTGTTAGTAAAATATTGACCTATTGAGGGTCTTGTTAAGTATAAACCTTTAGGTTGGATTTCTTTGGGAACATTTACAGGATCTAAAGGTCCAGAAGCATTTCCAAAACTTATCATCATACCCCTAGTGGAAAGACACTCTAATGACTCACGAAATGTTTTTTTTCCTACCCCATCAAAAACTGCAGGTACTCCTTGATTGTTTGTAATTTTCATAACCTCTTTTGCAAAATTATCTTTCGTATAATTAATTACATTACAATAGCCATTCTCTTTAGCTATTTTGATTTTATTATCTGAACCGACTGTTCCAATTACTTTTGCTCCAATACTATTAGCCCATTGAGCAAAAATTTGACCAACACCTCCAGCAGCTGCATGGAAAAGAACTGTTTCACCAGCTTTAAGCTTATAGGTTTTGGTCAGTAAATAATTTGTAGTCAAACCTTTTGTCATAAGAGTAGCTGCCAACTCATGTGAAATTCCTTCAGGAACTTTAACAGCTATCTTTGCAGGAATAACTCTTTGTTGTGCATATGCTCCTAACGGGATTGAGGCGTAAGCAATATTATCACCCTTATTAAATTCAGTAACATTTGAACCAATCTCATCAATTTTTCCAGCAGCTTCTAAACCAATTCCACTCGGTAAATTAATGGGGTACAGTCCAGATCTATGGTAGGTATCGATATAATTCAGACCAATTGCATGGTTTGTAACTTTAATTTCATCTGGTCCTGGAGAACCAATTTGTACATCTTGAAGTTCTAATACTTCAGGGCCTCCACTTTTTTTAATTACAATAGATTTTGGCATTTTTACCTAAAACGTACTTTAACTTTTAGTATTTAGCAAATGTTCCGTTATTATAATCTTGAATGGCTTCAAGTATTTCGGCTTTTGTATTCATTACAAATGGTCCACCTCTAGCTATCGGCTCGCCAATAGGTTTACCAGCTATAAATAAAAACTCAGATTTCTTGCTTGCTTTAATTTTTAATTTAGTGCCTCGCTGTAATAATATTAAGTTTGAGTCAGTTGTTTTATTGTGGTCTTTTTCTCCTATGTTTAATTCCCCTTTTAATAGATATATAAAAGAATTGTGTCCTGAAGGCACATCACAATTAAATTCTTTTTCTTCATTTAAAATTACATGAAAATAAATTGGGTCAACGTTATGTTTCTTTTCTGGCCCTTCTGCTTTTTTGTATTTACCTGCAATTACTTTCACAATTTTATCACTATCTTTGTGCTCTCCAAGTTCATTTCCTTTAATATAAAGGTATTCTGGCTTATTCTTTTTCATTTTTGCTGGCATGTTTATCCAAAGTTGAAAACCTAATAACTTACCTTCTTTCATAGCAGGCATTTCAGAATGAATAATTCCTCTTCCAGTTTTCATCCACTGCACGTCTCCAGATGCCATAATGCCTTTAGCTCCAGTGCTATCTTGATGTTCAAACTCTCCATTTAACATATAAGTTACTGTTTCTATTCCTCTATGTGGATGGGGTGGAAAGCCAGCGACATAATCATCTTTATTTTCAGAACCAAATTCGTCAAGCATTAAGAATGGGTCGATATAATCTGCTTCTGGAGTACCTATGCTTCTTTTTAATTTTACTCCTGCACCATCTGATGCGTTTAAGGCTTTAATGATTTTTTTTACTTCAATTTGAGACATATGAATATTTATAATGAAACTTTAAACTTTATCAAGTAGCTGTTTTAAATTGTTGATTTCATTTTTGGGTTCAAAATCGAGGATATCAAATACTGAGTTATGCCTATTAACCCAGATGGAATTATATCCAAAGTTCCCCCCTCCTGAAACATCCCATGTATTCGCGCTTAAAAAAGTAATTTCACCAGATTTTATTCTATATTTTTTAATGGGTAGTTCATAAACGCGTGGGTCAGGTTTATAAATTTTAACATCTTCAATAGAAAAAAGATCATCAAATAGATTATCTAATTTATTATTTTCAACTAATTCATTTAATAGGTCAGGGGTCCCGTTAGAAAGTATGGCAAGTTTGAAGTTTTTCTTTTTTAAGTCTTCCAGGACATCTCTTACTTCAGGATAAGGAGATAAAATTTTGTAAAGACTAAGCAGCTCATTTTTCATATTTTTGTTAATATTAAATACTTTCATTGATTTATCCAAACTGTCCTCAGTAATATCCCAAAAATTTTTATGCCTTTTCATTAAACTTCTAAGCCAGGTATATTCAAGCTGAGTAGTTCTCCAAAAATTGGCAAATGTTTCCCACTTTGCTCCAATTTTATCTTTACATTTTTCAGCAGCTGAATTTACATCGAACAATGTACCGTAAGCGTCAAACACTACTGCTTTTGTTTTCATCATTTATTAAATATTATGCGAACCATCACATAATGGTTGATCATTTGTTTGTTTACATGAGCAGAAAAAAACTTTTTTAGTTTGATCAGCTAAAAATTTTAAAGGTGCAAATTCAGTTCCTTTGTGTGAACCGTCACAAAAAGGTTGCTTAGAACTAATTCCACAAGTACACCAAAAATAAGATTTTCCTTCTATCACATTAATGCCTATTGGTGATTCTCCAGCTCTTTTACCTTTTTTCATTAAAGCTCCTTTATATCTTCAACATTTGTTTATATTATAGATACTAATGAATATTAGATTATATCATCCAGACAGTATACTAGAAAATAATACAAGTTTGTTAAGCAAAGAGCACACCCATTATATTGTTAATGTTATGCGACTTAAAAGGGGATCAAAATTAAATTTTTTTAATAAAAATGGAGAATGGAAAAGCGAAATAATTTTTTTAAATAAAGATAGAGTTGAAGTTAGGTTTTTAGAAAAAATTAAAGAAGTTAATAATTTATCTAAAACCGAGCTAGCTATTTGCTTAGTAAAAAAAAATCCAATGGATACTATTTTACAAAAAGCTACAGAGCTTGGTATAAGTAAAATTATTCCAATTATTTCAGAAAGAACAGAAGTTAAAGAATTAAATCTTGATAGAGCAAAAAAAATAGTTATTGAAGCTACTGAACAATCTAATCAACTTGTGCCTCCAGAAATTATAGATGTAATTAAATTAAAGGATTTTTTAAAAACTTTTGATGAAAACTCAAAAATTTTATTTGCGGATGTGAATTCAAAAGAAAATTTAAAAGCTGAAGATCTTAAAAACATCAATACCTGTTGTATACTAATTGGTCCCGAGGGCGATTTTTCTTCTGCTGAACGTGAGTTAATACTTCAAAATAGAGCGGTAAAACCTTTTACGTTATCTAGAAACATTCTAAGGTCTGATACAGCTGTAATAAGCGCGATTTCATTAGTAAATTTTATCAATAACTTTCATTAATTGTCGCATTAATTGAAATTGTGAAATTGTCTAAAAGCTGTATAAAAACTCATGATTAAAAAAATTGCTTATACACTTTTCTTAGCTTGGCCGACAGCGCTTTTTGCCAACGAGCCTAAGGATTGGCAGCTAGGTTTCCAAAAAGCAGCTTCAAAAAGTATGGATGACATTGTTTGGTTTCACGACTATATGCTTGTGCCAATAATTACCGCTATCACTGCTTTTGTTTTATTTTTACTTTTATATGTCTGTGTAAGATACAGGGCCTCCAAGAATCAAGTTCCATCAACAACAAGTCATAACACGTTAATTGAGGTTATTTGGACATTGGTTCCTTGTTTAATTTTGATCGTAATGGCAGTACCTTCATTTAAAGTTTTATACTCACAAGATGAAATTCCTAAAGCAGATGTTACTATTAAAGCTATAGGGTATCAGTGGTATTGGGGATATGAATACCCAGATGAAAATATCATTTTCGATTCTTATATGATTGATGAAAAAGATTTAAAAGAAAATCAACCGAGATTATTAGCGGTTGACAATGCGGTTTACGTACCAGTGAATAAAGTTGTAAAAGTTATGATAACTGCAAATGATGTGTTGCATGCATGGGCGCTCCCATCTTTTGGAGTTAAAAGAGATGCAATTCCAGGCAGAATCAACGAGACATGGTTTAAAGCTGACCGAACTGGAACTTTCTACGGGCAGTGTTCCGAGCTTTGTGGAATAAAACATGCTTTCATGCCAATCACAGTAAACGTTGTGTCCGAAGAAGAGTATAATAAATGGTTAGAAGAGGCTAAAGTTAAATTTGCTAAAGAAGAAATTAATAATAATATTAAAGTAGTAAAAAAAATTAAAGAGATAAAGTAATGTCAGCAACAACTGCAGATCACGAGCATCATCAAAATCCAACAGGTTGGAAAAGATGGGCTTACTCAACAAATCATAAAGATATAGGAACAATGTATCTTATCTTTGCAATTATCGCTGGGATAATTGGATCTGCTTTTTCAGTTTTAATGAGAATGGAACTAATGCATCCAGGTGACGGAATTCTTGGAGGTGATTACCATTTATATAACGTGTTAGTAACAGGTCATGGCTTAATCATGATTTTCTTTATGGTAATGCCAGCAATGATTGGTGGATTTGGAAACTGGTTTGTTCCAATTATGATAGGTGCACCAGATATGGCGTTCCCAAGGATGAATAATATCTCTTTTTGGCTATTACCAGTCGCCCTAATTTTATTGTTAGTATCAATTTTTGTTGATGGCCCTCCAGGCGCAAAAGGAGTAGGAGGGGGATGGACGATTTACCCACCTCTTTCTTCAAAAACTGGACAACCAGGTCCAGCAATGGACCTAGCAATTCTAAGTTTGCACGTTGCAGGCGCTTCATCAATCCTAGGAGCAATTAACTTTATCACGACAATTTTAAATATGAGAACTCCTGGCATGACTTTACACAAAATGCCATTATTCTCTTGGTCAATCTTAGTGACTGCATTTTTACTTTTATTATCATTGCCAGTTTTAGCAGGTGCTATAACAATGCTTCTAACAGATAGAAATTTTGGAACTGCTTTTTTTGAAGCACAAACAGGTGGAGATCCAGTTTTATTCCAACACTTATTTTGGTTTTTTGGACATCCAGAAGTATATATTTTAATTTTACCAGGATTCGGAATGATTAGTCATATTGTTTCAACTTTTTCAAGAAAGCCTGTATTTGGTTATCTAGGGATGGCTTATGCGATGGTGGCTATTGGAGTAGTTGGCTTCGTTGTTTGGGCTCACCACATGTACACTGTTGGACTTGACACAGATACAAAGGCCTATTTCTTAGCGGCGACAATGATTATTGCAGTCCCAACCGGAATTAAGATTTTTTCTTGGATAGCAACAATGTGGGGCGGCTCGATAAGCTTTCAGACTCCTATGCTTTGGGCTATTGGCTTTATTTTTTTATTTACTTTAGGAGGAGTAACTGGAGTAGTTCTGGCAAATGCAGGTGTTGATACAGCACTTCATGATACTTATTATGTCGTTGCGCATTTCCACTACGTATTATCAATGGGGGCTGTGTATGCAATCTTTGCGGGATTTTATTATTGGTTTAGTAAAATGACAGGTTATGAATACTCAGAATTTTTGGGAAAACTACATTTTTGGCTGACTTTCATAGGGGTAAACTTAATATTCTTCCCACAACATTTCTTAGGATTAGCAGGAATGCCAAGAAGATACGCTGATTATCCAGACGCATTTGCTGGTTGGAACTATATATCTTCAATTGGTTCATATATATCTATTATAGGTTTAGCAGTATTTTTATTAAACCTATTGTACGCCTTTATGAAAAAGAAAAAAGCAGAACCAAATCCATGGGGAGAAGGAGCAACGACTCTAGAATGGACAGTGTCATCACCGCCACCATTCCATACTTTTGAAGAGCTACCTAAAGTAAAGTAAATTGAGCGAGCTAAGTATAAAATCTAGAAACTCTAAACTTGGTTTAGCACTGGATCTAAGTTCATTTTTTAACTTAATGAAACCTAGGGTAATGTCTCTTGTTTTATTTACATGTATGGTAGGTTTATTAATAGCACCGATTAATGTAGACTTTACATCTGCTTGCATTTCTCTCTTAGCTGTAGCTATTGGATCTGGAGCTGCTGGAACTCTAAATATGTGGTATGAGTCAGACCTAGATGCCTTGATGAGCAGAACTTGCTTAAGACCAATCCCAACTGGAAAAGTAAAAAAAAATCAAGCTTTATATTTTGGTATAGTTTTATCAGCTTTGTCAGTAAGCATAATTTATTTTTCATCTAACTTAATTTCTGCAATTTTATTAGCCTCAACAATTGCTTTTTATTTTTTTATTTATACGATTTGGTTAAAAAGGAAAACTCCGCAAAATATTGTTATAGGTGGTGCAGCTGGGGCATTACCACCTGTTATTGGATGGACAATAGCAACTGGAAGTATTTCTGTTGAGCCAATAATTTTATTTTTAATTATTTTTCTATGGACACCATCACATTTTTGGGCGTTAAGTTTATATAAATCAAGTGATTATAAAAAAGCGAAAATTCCAATGTTACCTATAATTTCTGGAACAAAAACAACAAAAGTGAATATACTTCTTTATGCTTTAATGATGCTACCTGCAATAATTGCACCTTACTTTTTAAATTTTGCTAGCGTATTTTATCTAGCCATATCCTCTATGATGTCTGCATACTATGTTTATTTATGTTTAAGATTATACAGGTCTAAAATAGCAAGTATTTCAAATAAAATAGCGAGAAAAATTTTCATATACTCAATTTTTTATTTGTTTTTTATTTTCTTAATTTTATTAATTGATAATTTTTTAAAAGTAACATGATGAACAAAAAGAAAAAAAACTTAATAACAGCTTTAATATTAATCTTATTTATGATTTTTTTATTTGTATTAACTTTCTATAATATTGGAATTTATAATAGAGAAATATAATGAATATAAGCAAAAAAAACTTAACACCTATCGCTTTAGTATCGATATTTTTACTAATGCTTGGATTGTCTTTTGCAGCAGTTCCTTTATATGATTTGTTTTGCAGAGTAACAGGCTTCGGTGGGACTACCCAAAACGCAACTAATAAAGAAATTCCAAAAATAATAGTTAACCAAGACTATAAAATGAGATTTGATACAAACATCAATAGTACGTTAGATTGGAAATTTTATCCTGAGAAGAATACTTTAAACTTAAAACCTGGTGAAGTTCATACAGTGAAATTTAACGTTGAAAATCCTAGCAATAAAATTTCTTCAGGGTCAGCAACTTTTAATGTTTCGCCATCACCATTTGGTATTTATCTAAATAAGATAGGCTGTTTTTGTTTTGAAAAACAAACCTTGCAACCAGGTGAAAAAAAAGAGTTTGTATTAACTTTTTTCTTGGATCCCAAAGTAGTTGATGATAATAAAACTAAAAATATGTCTGATGTAACTTTGTCTTTTACTTTTTTTTCATCAGGCTATTACGAAAAGAGTAACACATAATGTCAGCAGGAAAACCAAAACACGATTACCATTTAGTTGACCCAAGCCCTTGGCCGATCTATGTTTCATTCGCTACTTTAGTTTTAGCTTTTGGAGCAGTTTATTATTTCCACTCAAAAGCTCTTTGGTTATTATTAATTGGTTTTGCATTAGTAGTTTATGGTGCATTTATGTGGTGGCGGGATGTTATTGAAGAAGCAGAACATCAAGGCCATCATACTCCTGTAGTTCAAATTGGACATAGGTACGGTATGACATTATTTATCGCCTCTGAGGTAATGTTTTTTGTTGCATGGTTCTGGGCTTTCTTTAACGCAAGTTTATTTCCACCAGATTCTATAGGAGGTATATGGCCACCAGCAGATATTAAAACTTTTGACCCTTGGGATATACCATTAATCAACACTCTAATTTTATTGTTATCAGGAACTACTGTAACCTGGGCGCATCATGCAATGTTAGAAAATGACAGAAAAGGATTAGTAAATGGTTTGATCGCAACAGTATTTTTAGGATTTATATTTTCTTGTTTTCAAGCTTATGAGTATCATCACGCAACATTTACTTTAGATGGTGGAATTTATGGTTCCACATTTTATATGTCGACTGGTTTTCATGGTTTTCATGTAATTGTCGGAACAGTTTTTCTTGCAGTTTGTTTGTTTCGATCAATGAGAGGCCACTCGACGCCCCAACACCATTTTGGATTTGAAGCAGCAGCCTGGTACTGGCATTTTGTTGACGTAGTTTGGTTATTCTTATTTGCTGCGATCTATATTTGGGGAAGTTAATCTCAAATTGAAAAGAGCATTTTTATTTCAACTATTCGTAATTTTTTTTGTAACGGTATTTTGTGCTTTAGGAACTTGGCAACTTTATAGATTGCAATGGAAGCTAGAACTAATAAGCGAAATTACTTTTGGATTAGACTCTAAACCAATAGAGTACTCTAATTCAATTAAGAAAAATTATCAGAGAGTAAGCGCTAAAGGAAAATTTAATTTTGATAAGCAAATTTACCTTTATAGCTTGAATGATAGTGGAAAACCTGGATATGATGTAGTCACTCCTTTTAGGACTGACAAAAATCAAAATGTTTTAATTAATAGAGGATGGATTAAAAAAGAACTAAAAGGTAGCGCAAGCATAAACCTCAAAGCAGAAAGTGATAGTGAAATAATTGGTCTTTTAAGAGAAATTTATAAACCAAGTATATTTAAACCAGATAACGATATTTTAAATAATATTTGGTTTTCATTAAATCTAGAAGATTTAAAAGAAGCTACAGGAGAGCAATTTAATGAGTTTGTAATTTTTTTGGAGGATAATAAAGCCAAGACACCACTTCCTAAAAAGATAAGTATAGATGTGCCAAATAATCACCTTAAATATGCTATAACATGGTATGCAATATCAATCTCAATAATTTTTTATTATTTATATTTTAGAAGAAAAAAATGAATTATTTTAGCACTAGGGATAGATTTTTAGAATTTAGTTTTAAAGATATTTTCTTAAGAGGACTTGCACCAGGCGGTGGATTATTTTTGCCTGCAGAAATAAAGAGGTATAGTCAAGAAGAACTTAATAATTTAAGTCAACTAAATTATAATGAACTTGCTACAGAAATTATCTTTAATTTTTGTTCAGATGAAATTAAAAAAGAAGAACTTAGCTCACTGATTAAAAAATCTTATAGTTGTTTTAAAGATAAAGAAGTTGTAAATATAAAAAAATTTGGAAATATAAATCTTCTCGAACTTTATCATGGACCTACTTTAGCTTTTAAAGATATTGCAATGCAGGTAATTGGCAATTTGTATGACTACTTAGAAGTCGCTAAAGATAAAACTGTAAATATCGTAGTTGCTACATCAGGAGATACTGGTTCAGCAGCTATTGCAGCATTAAGTAATAGAAAAAATATAAATCTTTTTGTTCTGCATCCGCATAATAAGATTTCAAATATTCAAAGAAAAATAATGACAACAATTGGCGGTGCTAATATTTATAATATTGCTATTGAGGGTTCATTTGATGATTGTCAAAAAATTGTAAAAGAGCTTTTTAATGAAAATAGTTTTAGATCGAAAATAAATATGTCTGGTGTAAATTCTATCAATTGGGCTAGAATTGTTTGTCAAATTGTTTATTATTTTTATTCTTTCTTTAAATTAAAAAAAAATAATATTAGCTTTTCAGTACCAACTGGTAATTTTGGAGATATCTATGCAGGATATGTAGCAAAAAAAATGGGTTTACCAATTAATAAACTTATAGTTGCTACAAATAAAAATGATATTTTACAAAGAGTAATCAATACAGGTGAATATAAACCTGATACAGTGAGGGCAACCATAACACCAAGTATGGATATACAAGTTGCCAGTAATTTTGAGAGGCTTCTTTATTATATATTAGACGAAAGCGATAGTAAGGTAGGATCATTAATGAGCGATTTATCTTCAAAAAGTTTTTTCAGCTTAGAAAAAAAAGAAGTCGATAAAATTAAAAAAGATTTTGAAGCAGTAAAAGTTACAGATGAAGAGACAATATCTGTAATCGATGAAATATATAAAGAGCATAAATTTATAATTGATCCTCATACTGCTACTGGTGTAGGAGCAGCAAAAAGTTTTAAAAACTTAGGAGATATAATTGTTCTTGGTACAGCTCATCCTTACAAATTCAACGATACAATAAAAAAAGCTATAGGAAAAAGCTTAGATCCACCTAAGCATTTAAAGTTGAATATAGATAAAAAGGAAATATTTGATATTATTGGAAATTCAAATTCAGAAGTTAAAAATTATATTTTGGGCAAAATTCAATGAGAATAAAAATAGGAGACAAACTACCTAACTCGGAGTTATTTTATCTTGACCAAAATAATGATGTAAAAAAAATTGATATATTGGATCTTTGTAAAGGCAAGACTATTATTTTAGGTATGCCTGGAGCTTTTACTAAAACTTGTTCGGCTCTTCATCTCCCTGGGTATATAAAAAATTACGACTTAGCTACTCAAAAAGGAATTACAAAAATTATATGCATAGCTGTAAATGATCCTAATGTAATGAAGGCCTGGGGTGATAATCAAAATGCTGGAAGTAAAATTTTCATGGCTGGCGATCCCTTTCTTAAATTTACAAAAGCTATCGGAGCAGAAGTAGATAAATCCGAAAAAGGATTAGGAATTAGATCTAATCGTTACACTATGTTGGTGGAGAATGGCGAAGTTAAAAAAGTAGAGGAAGAAAAAGAAACAGCTACTTGCGAATTATCTTCAGCTGGAAGCTTTTTAAAATCTATTTAGTTTTCGAAACTGCTAATTTATCAACAAGATTATTATATTTGTTGCCAGCGTGAGCTTTAACCCATTTCCAAGTAACTTTATGTTTTAGACAAACATTATCCAATTTAATCCAAAGATCTTTGTTTTTAACTGTTTTCTTATTTGAACTCTTCCAATTGTTAACTTTCCATTTTTTAATCCAATCAGTTATTCCGTCTTTCACATATTTTGAGTCAGTAAAAATTGTAATCTCTGATTTCTTTTTTATTTTTTTTAATGCCATAATTGGAGCCATTAATTCCATCCTATTATTAGTTGTATTACTTTCACTTCCAGAAATACTTGATTGATTAGAATCATCCAATATGATTGCGGCCCAACCTCCTTTCCCAGGATTTCCAGAGCAAGCACCATCAGTATAAATTTTTAATTTCATTAAAAGAAATAATCCTCATGATTTTTTGCATTCTTGTGAAATTCTAATCTTTTTAAATACTCCATTGGATCTTTAATTTTAACTATTGCTCCTTCTACTTTATTTAACGCATCGAATACTCGAGTTAGCAAGAATCTTAAAGCAGCGCCTTGAGATAAAACCTTAATACTATTTAATTCTTCTTGAGACAATTTTCTTACAGACGTATATCCATCTATAAAATTCTTTGCTTTAGTAACGTTAAAACTTAAATTACTTTTTAGACCGTCAAAACACAAAGCGTTAAAACAAATAGCGATTTCAAACGCATAAAAATCTTCACATGAAAAATAAAAATCAATCATACCACCAAATTTATCTTGAATAAAAAAAATATTGTCGTGAAATAAGTCTGCATGGATTATTCCTCTTGGTAGACTTTTTGGCCAACTTTTTTCAACATCATTAAGATTTTCCTCAATCAATCTTGGCAGATCTTTATGTATATTTTCACATTTATTTTTAACTGAATTAAATAATTTTCTCCATGAATTTACGGATAAGTCATTTTGTCGTTTTAATTTTAAATTCTTTGTGAGCTCATGCATTTTAGCTATTTCAGATCCGATTGATTTACAATTGACTGGAGATAAATTTTGTTTTGCCTTTCCCTCAAGAAATGAAACAATCATTAATTTTTTTCCCCCAAAATTTGTAATAGTTTCATTATTATTATTAGATATAGGAGCAGGGCATTTAAACCCAGCTTTATTTAAAGATGACATTAGATCAGAAAAAAAAGGAAGATCATCAGATTTAACTCTTTTTTCGTAAATAGTTAAAATAAATTTTTTTTTATTAATCGATAAAAAATAGTTTGTATTTTCAATACCTTCTTCAATTCCTTTGAATGAATCCAACTTACCTAAACTATAATTAGATAAAATTTCCTCAATTTTATTTTGATTTAACTTTGTATAGACAGCCATTAATTGAGTTCTTTCGGCAATTTAAATACAACTTTTTCCTCTGCAACTATTACTTCTTCAATAGAAACCTTTCTATCTTTTCTTATATTATCCAACAAATTTTGAACAAGCTTTTCTGGTGCAGACGCTCCAGAAGAAATCCCAATGATTTCAGAATTCTCTATTTCATTAAAAGGAATTTCTTTTTCAGAATGCATTAAATGAGAATTATTACAACCAGCTTTTTTTGCAACTTCAACTAATCTAACAGAATTAGACGAGTTACGGCTACCCACTACAAAAAACATATCACACTTGGAAGCTATCTCTTTAACCGCAGACTGTCTGTTGGTAGTTGCATAACATATGTCCTCTTTAATGGGGCCTTTAATTTTTGGAAACTTATTTTTAAGAGCTTCAATTATTTCAGCTGTATCATCTACAGAAAGGGTTGTTTGAGTAATATATGCAAGAGGTTTTTTGAAATCGTTTTCTTTTAGCACATCAACATCATTTTTTGTCTCGATTAATTTAATTGATCCTTTTGGAAGCTGACCCATTGTGCCAATAACTTCAGGGTGATTTTTATGTCCAATTAATAATATTTCAAAACCATTTTTATTTAATTGCTCTGACTCTCTGTGTACCTTTGAAACTAATGGACAAGTTGCATCTACAAAGGATAAATTTTTTAATTTAGCCTCTTCTGGAACTGACTTTGGCACTCCATGAGCTGAGAAAATTACAGGTCTACTTGCGTCTTTTACGTCAGATAATTCATCAACGAAAATTGCACCTTTTTCTTTCAACTCTTCAACAACCTGTTTATTGTGCACTATTTCATGACGAACATATACCGGAGCTCCAAACTTGCTGATAGATTTTTCAACTATTTCTATAGCTCTTTTAACTCCAGCACAAAATCCTCTTGGTGACGCTAAATAAATTTTAAGTTCTTTTTTCATTTTTTTCTAAAAGATATTCTAACAATATATGCGGAAAAGTAAGTGACGCCAAACCAATAAATATTACCTTATAAATAGCCTCATCAAGCTTATAAAAATTATTTAAAAAATATATCGCAAATAAAAATATTACTGCAGTAACAAAAGTTAAAGGGATAGCTTTAAATATAAATTTTTTAAATCCTGGTTTGAAAGATCTACCCAGCTCAAAAATAAGAGTAATCGAGTGCCTAATTGAGTGAAGAAAACAAAAATAAAGAGTGAAAGCTAAAATGGGTGACAAAAAAATATTTAGTATGATTAAAGAAAAGAAGTCCATGATCATGATACCTTTTAGATTAGCGTTTTCTTTTTTTGAAATGTACATAGATGATAAAAAACTGAGACACAACATTCCAATTAAAAATTCATTACTAAAAAAACCTACTTCAAAAACTCTAAAATTTAGAATCCTAAATATTTCATAAGTTTCTTCTCTCTTTAATAATAATGGAGCCATAATTACTGTTGATCCTTTTAAGAAGAATAAAAACTCAGATATGAAAAACTTTTTTCTAAAAAAAAATACAGTATCTTCTTTTCCAAAATGATAGGCAGCCACAATCAAAAATAGTAATAAAATTGTATTAGGAAATATCAACCAGAATATTATTATCAATGATGAAATTAGTACATATGCAATATAAAAGGATACAGTTTGTTTGTATCCAAATAATTTTAAAAGCTTTTTTCCTTTGATATTATCTAATGCACCGTGAGAAATTCCCAAAATTAAAATTAAAAATAAACAAAATATAACTGGCTCAAAATTGAACATTAGATAAAGAGGGCCTATCAAAATACAAAAATTAAAAAATATAATTGAGTGCTTAAAGTTAATATTTTCCATTAATTAAACAATGCTTTTAAAAAGATTAATTTTGGCATTTTACTTATGATATTTATGTCCTCAATAATATTACTTTTATTTGATAAAAATTTTATAATCGTATTTGAAGAAGTTTTAAACATATTAAAAAAAATTTTAGGCATCTTTTCGGGGTGTTTTTCTAATACTCTAAGAAATACTTTATCTAAAAATTGATATTTTTTTCCTAAGGAGAATATTTTTGCTGTATTAATATTTTCAATGTTTTTTACAATATAACGACTATGTTCTTGAATGTTCAAAAAAGTATAACCTGTACTTAACCGAGTCATCCCTCCAGCAGATCCAATATTAATTATTTTACTATCATTTCCTAATGATGGAGAAAAGAGTGGTATAGCTCCTTTTTCAGTGAAGTTTATTTTATATTTTTTTATACCCAGATTATTTTCAATATAATTTTCTAATTGAAGATCATAATCTCTGAGGCTCTGATCCTCTAAATCTGATAGCCAAGTAGTTTCAATCAAAGCTTTATTTTTGCTGAATGGCAATGTGTAGAAAAAATGAACATCTTTTCTCTGATCACAATTAAAATCCATTAAGTTTATTATTTCCTCATCAAAAATGTTCTTTGGCGTCTCTATCTCGATACCTTGAAAGTGTTGCCATAAGCCAGATTTATCAAGTTCTTTTTTAAAAATACTATTAAAAATTATTGAATTTTCTGAATTGACTTCGTTTAGATTTCTAAAAAAACTAACATTTGAATTTGCGGAGAGTTTAGAATTTATCTTTTTATAAAATTTTCCACTATCGATACTTTGGTAAGGAAATTTTTTATTTGTTAATTCATTAGAGTCTTCAGCAGTATTAATTGTAAAATTGTTCCAACTTTTAATTACACAATCTTCAAAATTATGATCAAATACTTTCCAGAATGACCAAGTTTTGTCTCTCTTATACTCTTCGCGAGCTTCAATTATTGCTAAAGTTTTCTCCTTTAATTTATCATTTATTTCAAGTTCATAGGCCAAAGATAAACCCGCACACCCACCTCCAACAATAATATAATCAAATTCTTTCATTCAAATTAATCTCTTGTTCTAAAATATTATGATTTAATTGATTGTCGTAACTTAAGTTTTTTATGAATAATAATTTAATAAAGTCAATAATAGATAAAAAAGTCTGAATTACCTTTTCAAATACCGGGACATAGATTTTGCCGGCTTTGTTATAATTATCTATGTTATTTTGTTTGAGAATGTAGTCACCTATTTTCCTATAAACTCGTCTTGCAACAATAACTGAAAATCTTGATTTAAGTGGTATACTGCTAATAGATGTAAATGATTTTTCGTAAAATGCTTGAGACTCATTTATAATAGCTCGAATTGATGAAAAATCGTGTTTAATATATTGTCTATCACGCGCTTTATCTTCACAAACATCTCTAGCAATATTAGTAAGTTGCATGGCTATCCCTAAATCAATTGCACCTTTTAGAGCCTCTTTATTTGTTACTTTCATTATTTTTGACATCATTAATCCGACTGTTCCTGCTACTCTATAAGAGTAAATAAGTAATTCCTTTTTTGAATTAATCACTACTTTCTCCTCTAAGTCTGTTTCAACTCCATCAAATAAATCTATTATTATTTGTTTAGAAATATTTTCACTATCAATAACTGACCACATATCTTTAATAATTTGATTATCTAGATTTTTATTCTCAAAATCTTTTTTAAACTTTGAGAAAATTCCTTTCTTAACATTTAGATTATTACTATCGTCTACTATATCGTCTAAAGTTCTACAGAAATTATATAAAGATGAACATTTGTCTAATGTATTACTCGAAAGAAAAAAACTTGCCCAATAAAAAGATTTAGCGTGTTTTTTTAATAAATTTTTTTTCATTAAAATAATTTGTCTAAAACTTTTGCTGATGAAAGAACCCCGGGCATACCAGCGCCTGGATGTGTACCGGCGCCTACAAAATATAAATTTTTATATATTTCAGATTGATTATGAAATCTGAAATACGCCGACTGAGAAAATTTTGGTTGAATTGAAAATCCAGATCCATAAAGAGTTGCTAAATCTATTTCGAAGTAATCAGGTGTTAAATAAAAATCACTTACTACATTTTCTTTAATACCAGGTAATACAGTTTTATCCATTTTATCTAAAACTAAATCTTTAAACTTATCTCCTTCTTCGATCCAATTAACTTTAGATAAATTATTTGGAACAGGAACTAATACATAAAAAGCATCTTGGCCTTCTGGGGCCATATTAGGATCTGTCGCTGATGGTCGGTGCAAATAATAGCTTATATCATCAGAGAGTATTTTCTTTTCAAAGATTTTATCAAGATGCTTTTCATAAGCTTCTCCAAAATAAATTGTGTGATGTGCAACATCCTTATATTTTTTTTTAGATCCGAAATAATAAACGAATAAGCCCATTGAATAATCCATTCTTTTCATTTTTTGTTTAAATAAAAAATCATAATCCTCCTTCGATTTTATCAAGTTGTTATAAACATTTGGGGGATCGGAGTTACAAATTACATAGTCGCTATTGATTATTTTTGAATTATTAATTTTAACACCTTTAATCTTTTTATTCTCTGTAAGTATTTCTGTAACTTCAGCGTTTTTAATAATTTTGATATTTTCCTCAATCATAAGTTTTTCTAAAGCCTTAACAACACTTCCTGTTCCTCCCATTGAATAGTGAATACCCCATTTTTTCTCTAAAAATAAAATTAATGTATATATTGAAGTAGTACTGAAAGGATTTCCGCCTACTAAAAGTGGGTGCATACTAAATACTCTTCTCAATTTTTCATTAGATATGTAGTTCGAAACCAAACTATAAACAGACTTATAACTTTTTAATTTTAATAAAGATGGAATTTGCTTCATCATAAAAACTAAATTATTAAAAGGTTTGTCAGATAAATCTGTAAAACCTTTATCAAAGATTTTTTCAGTAAAATTTACTAAATTTTTATATCCTTCAAAATCATCAGGGTTAAATTTTTTAACTTGCCGTTCCATAGATTTATCATCACCATTGTAGTCAAATGTATCGCCATTACTGAATACAAATCTGTACCATAAATCTAAAGGTACTATTTTTACATAGTTAGAAATCTTTTTATTAAATAGTGAAAATAATTCTTCAAATAGGTATGGAGCAGTTATTACAGTTGGGCCGCCATCGTAAATAAATTTATCTTTTTTAAAAACTCTTGCTCGGCCACCTAAATCAGGATGTTTTTCTACTAAAGTAACTTTATGGCCTTTAGCTTTTAATCTAAGCGCAGCAGCCAGCCCTCCAAAACCCGAACCAATAATAGTTGTTTTTTTTGCCATATATAATGGCCTATTCTAACTAGATTTCCTCTTAAGTGCTAATTTTGTTTCTTCGATACTAGAACTGTAAATTTTATCTAATTTGCTTTTATCAAGAGAGTTTATAATCAATTTCTCCACCGACTCTAAGGCTATTTTAACTGATGCGTTTTTAATATCCTTTTCAGCTTGATTTTTAAGTTGTCCAATTCTCTGTTCAACGTTTTTTTTCTTATTTTCCATAAGATTGTGAAACTCTTTATTAACTCTAATGACATTTTTTTCTGCCTCATCGCTAGCTTCATCAATCATCTTTTTTACTTCATTTTTTGAGTTACTAATTTTTTTCTCATGTTCAGCTAAAATGTTCTTAGCATCTTCCTTGAGCTTTTCAGCTTCGTTGATTTCATTCTTTATGTTCAAAATATTTTGCTCAAGGGTTTCTTTAATTTTTTGAGGTATTTTGAAATATATAAGTATTCCTAAAAAAATGAAGAAAGAAATAGTTACCCAAAAAGTTGCATCCATAATCATAAGTATTTATTTATATTTTTTTTGGAAATATCCTCAACCGTTGCTTTGATGCTGCTTTCATTAAGTTTATTGCCTGAGATATTTTCAATAATATCTGACACGATACTTTCTGAAATACTTTGAATAGAGGTCATAGAATTTTTTTTAAGTTCTGAAATTTCTTTTTTTGCTTTTAAAATTTCTTTTTCAATATCTTTTTCCATTATCTCCTTTTTTGATTGAATATCCTTATCTAAAATATTTTTAGACTCAAAATGTATCTTTGAAACTTCTTTTTTTGCGTTCTTCAATATAATGTCATACTCTTTTGCTTTTGCTTCAGACTGCTCTTTGAATTTATTTGCATACTCTAAATCCTCTTTAATTTTATTTTCTCTATTATCTAAGTTATCTTTAATTTTAGGTAAATAGAATTTTGATATTGCAATATAAAGAATTAAAAAAACTAATATCAACCAAAATGCTTGAGATGCCCAATATGTTGGATCCAGCTGAGGCATTCCAGCCTCAGCTGCATACAAATTAGTACTCATAGCTGTAAGCGCTATTGATAAACTAAACAAACTTCTCATATTTAATCTACTAAAATGCAAATAAAATAATTAAAGCCACTACAAGTCCAAATAATCCAGTTGCTTCTGCTAAAGCAAATCCCAACAATAAGTTAGGGAATTGTTTTTGAGCTGCAGACGGATTTCTCATTGCTCCAGATAGGTAGTTACCGAAAATAATTCCGATACCTACTCCAGCTCCAGCTAATGCGATTGCAGCAAGACCTGCTCCAATCATTTTTGCCGCTTCTAACTCCATTTTTCCTCCTTTTTCATTTAATGGTGTAAATTTAATGCATCATTTAAATAGATGCAGGTTAATATTGCAAAAACATATGCTTGCAGAAAAGCTACAAGAATCTCTAAACCTGTTAGTGCTACTGAAAAACCAAGTGGTAACCATCCACCTAATATTCCCAAACTTACAACAAAACCTCCAAAAACTTTCAACATGGTGTGACCAGCCATCATATTAGCAAATAAACGCACCGATAGACTTACCGGCCTACTCAAATAAGAAATAATTTCTATGATGGTAATAAGAGGTAATAAAATAGCCGGAACGCCACTGGGTACGAAAATTTTTAAATATTTAAATCCATGTTTTAAAAAACCAATAATTGTTACTGCCACAAATATAAATAAAGCCATTATTAGAGTGACTATAATGTGGCTCGTAACTGTAAAAGAATAGGGCAGCATACCTACCATATTACAAAATAATACAAACATAAAAAGACTAAATATAAATGGAAAGTAAGGTTTTGCTTTTGAACCGGCGGTATCGCTAATCATTTTAGCCACAAAGTTATAAAAAATTTCAGCAATCAACTGTATTTTGTTAGGAATAATTTTTTTTTCTTTTGAGCCAAAAAATAAAAATAAAAGTATTATTGAGGCGCTAATTACCATGAATAGACTTGCATTTGTAAAAGACAAATCAATACCTGCAATTTTAATCTCAGGTCCAATTCTGTGGACCGTAAATTGTTCCATTGGATTGCTAGCCATAAAAACCTTTTATTCCCCTTTCTGCATTCTTTTAGCAGCTTTAAAGACGTTTAACATGCCTGCAGCAGCTCCCAAAAAGAAGAAAATTAATATTAACCAAGGTTTAGTATCAAACCAGCTATCTAAAATAAACCCAATTATTGTCCCAACCGCCACTGCTGCTACAAGTTCTGTGCCTAATTTAAAGGCATTGCCCATAAATGATCCTTTTTTTTTGTTATCATTATCAAACTCTTTTTTTAATTTAGACTTTGCAATTTTTAGGCGAGTTTCGAAGTCTTCAGGTAATGTCATGGCTTATGCTACTAATTCTTCAGCTCTTTGTAAGTCAACAGAGACAAGTTGGCTAACCCCCTGCTCAGCCATTGTAACACCGTAAAGTCTGTCCATTCTTGACATAGTTAATGCATGGTGAGTAATAATAATGAATTTTGTGTTTGTAATTTTAGTTAAATCATCTAACAACCCACAAAATCTTGTTACATTAGCATCGTCTAAAGGAGCATCTACTTCGTCTAAAACACATATTGGCGAAGGGTTTACCAAAAATACAGCGAATATCAGCGATAAAGCAGTTAAAGCTTGCTCTCCTCCAGATAACAAGGTTATTGATTGCAGTCTTTTCCCAGGCGGCGAAACAAACATTTCAAGACCTGCTTCAAGAGGATCATCTGAGTCAACTAATTCAATTTTAGCTGTTCCTCCATTAAACAGTTTTGTATAAACCTCATTAAATTTTCTATTTACTTTTGTATAGGCATCTAAAAGTCTTTCCCTACCTTTTTGATTTAATTCATCTATACTCGACTTTAACTTTACTATAGCAGAGTACAAATCAGCCCTATCGTCCTCCATCTTTTTAATTTCTGTTTCGTACTTTTTAGTTTCTTCGTCAGCTCTAAGATTCACCGAGCCTAAAGACTCTCTCTTTTTTTTAGTTTTTTCTATTTTTTCAATTTGTTCTTCGATTGATGGAAAGTTTTCAATTTCAATATCACTTAAATCGGATTGGGGCAAAATCGACAATTCATTATCTATGTCAAGTTCATTTTTTACAGAATAAAGTAGATCTTTTTTTCTACTTTCAATCCCCTCAATTGTAGCTTCATTTCTAGCTTTACTTTCTTTTAAATCAGTAAGCTTTAACTGTATTTCTTTAAGATTTTGATTTATGAAACTATATTTTTTTTCTGCATCAACTAACTCACTTTCAATTTCTTCGTTTCTTTTTTTAATATTTTCTAAGTTTTGTAAGTTCTGACCTTTTGAAGTTGCTATTCTTTCTGGATTTTTTTGATTTTCGCTTATTTCTAATTTTATTCTATTTGATCTGTCGTTTAATTCAGAGATCATTTTTTCCGAATTAGTTTTTAAATTTCTCCAATTTTCTAATTCTACATCAATGTTTTTAATTCGCTCTTTTCTTTTAATGGAGTCACTTTCAATAGATTTATTTTTTCCATATTTTTCTGCATAATCCTCTTGCGATAAAGTTATTTTTTTTACAAGTTGTTTTAATTCCTTAAAAGTTTCTTTCGAGAGTTTTTTGTCATTTTCTATATCATCTTCAATTTGATCCAACATTACGTCCAATTGGCTTTGTAATTTGTTTAGTTCTTTCTTGGAAATTTGTAATTCTTTTGATGAGTTTGACTCAACATCTAATAGTTTGTTTTCTGTATTGAGAAGATTTTCTTTTTCTTTAGAAATTCTTTTCTCATTTAAATCAGCATCTAATGTAATGCTCTTTTCACGCTCTAAATCGGACTCAACAGTTTTAATTGATTTGTCTAGTTTATCTTGTAAAGTTTTAACTCTTTTCTCTTCCTCTACAAGATTAGTCATGTCTAAATTTAACTTTTGAAGACTGGCAGCACTTTCCATTTTTTTATCTCTTAAAGGAGCAAGTTTTTTATTTTCTTCTTCCAATAGAGTATTATTATGATTGTAATCAATATTTACAGCACTTATCTCATCATCGAGCTCGCTCAGTTTTTCCTGAATTAGTTTTTTGTCTTTTTCGATATCTTTGATTTTTAAATAATATAAACCTGCCTCAATTTTTTTTATTTGACCAGATATTTCTTTATATCTAGTAGCTTCCTCTGCTTGTTTTTTGAGGTTTTCAAGTTGTTTTTGTTGTTGTCTTTTTAATTCATCTGCTTTTTTTAAATTATTTTCAGCTGCATTTAGTCTTGTTTCCGCTTCTTGTCTCCTTGCATGAATTCCAGAAATACCGGCTGCCTCTTCAAGGATTGATTTTCTCTCAATAGGTTTTGCAATTACTAACTGGCCAATTCTTCCTTGGCTAATTAAAGAGGGAGAATGAGCACCTGTAGAAAGATCCGCAAAAAAAGTTTGCACATCTCTTGCTCTCACCTCTTTGTCATTTATGAAGTATTTTGAACCTTTATTTTTTTCTATCTTTCTTTTAACAGATATTTCTTCGAACTCTTTATATTGAATTGGACCATTTCTCTCTTGGTTATCCAAAAGTAAAGCTACTTCTGAAATATTCTTTGAAGGCCTATTCGATGTTCCAGAAAAAATAACATCTTCCATCCCTGATCCTCTCATACTTTTTGCTGAATTTTCACCCATACACCATCTTAAAGCTTCAACTATGTTTGATTTTCCACAACCATTTGGACCAACTATACCTGTGAGACCTTTTTCTATTAATACAGTTGTTTTCTCAGAAAAAGATTTGAACCCAGTCATTTCTAAATTTTTAAATTTCATCTAAAGATACTTCTCTAAAGTTTTCTTGAATGCTTTATAATCTATTTTGCCATTGTATTTTTTTTCATTGATAAAAATTGTTGGAGTAGACTCAATTTTATATTTTTTTTGAGCCTCAATCCTTTGGTTTAATATCTCATCTTGGAATTTATCATTTTCTAAACAATTGTTCATTTTTTCATTATTTAAATTAATTTCCAAACCTATCTTTTTAATTTCATTATTAATCTTATTTATATCAGAGCCAACAGCCCACACTCTCTGTTTTTGGTACATCTTATCAAGAAGCTCGACTCTCTTAGTTTTATCAACATGACATCTTAAAATTATCTCAGCATTAAGCGCCGCTAAATCCAGCGGAAAAGGGTGATGTTCAAATTTTACCAAATTCTTATCTATAAATTCTAATTTTAATTGTTTAAAAATTTTTGAATGAAAGTTCGCACATGCTGGACAAGTTAATGAGGAAAAAACTTTAATCTTTACTTTTGCCTCAGTATTTCCAATACTAATTATTTTACTTTCAGCTTGTACAAAAAATATTAACCAACACAATAGTGATTTAATTAAAATTCTATTTACTTTTTTCATTATAAGCTTTCAAAAAATTATTAAGAGAGTTTCTTAGATTATTATTATGTATCTTTTTCATCTTATTTTCTATTTTTCTTAAATCTTTTATTTTCGGTAAGGTATTGTCCAATTTTTCTATTTTGTTTTGAACAATTTTAAGTGTTACTTTGTTTATACAGTTGTATCCAAAAAAACTATTAATTTTGTCTTTGATACTACTTTTTTCATATTCTATTTTCATTTCATTTCCATGAACTACATTTAACACTAAAGTGCCATCTCTCATCTCTTTGCCCATTTTTACAGTTATTGGGTAACTAACATCCGAAATTTTCTTGTTTACTATTTTTGTCCAGTTATCAACTATGCTAGAGTAGTTATAACCACCTTTTCTTAAATGTTTTCTTAAAGTTTTCGGAATAGATGTTGAAAATGGTCGAAGACCTTGTATGTAAGTTTGTGTTTTATTATTATTTTTATTATGCATATAAATCAAACTTTACCAAAAAAAATTTTAGCTTGGTATGATAATAGCAAAAGAAAATTACCTTGGCGTGTTGGCAAAAAGTCACCAAAAAAGCTGTATTATAGACTTTTAAGTGAATTTATGTTGCAGCAAACTCAAGTAAAAACAGTCATTCCTTATTTCAATAATTTTACGAGAAAGTTTAAAACTTTAAACGCTTTGTCAAAAAGCAATGAAAAGGAAATTTTAAAAATGTGGGAAGGACTGGGCTATTACAGAAGAGCTAGAAATCTTTTAGCATGCTCTAAACTTTTAGTTAAAAACCACAAATCAAGACTACCTCAATCTATTAAGGAAATTAAAAAGCTACCAGGAGTCGGGGATTATACTGCAAATGCTTTGTTAGGTTTAGTCTACAACGAACCAAGAATTGCTCTCGATGGGAACGTAAAAAGAGTATTTTCAAGAATTTTAAATATTAAAGAAAAAAAAATAGATTTTGATAAATTTATCGAAAAAAATAAAAAACAACTTTTTATAACAAAAAGAAATGATGACTTTGTAGAAGCTTTGATGGAATTTGGAGCAATAACATGTAAACCAAAAAACCCAAATTGTATTACCTGTTGTTTGAATAAAACATGTAAGTATTTTAAATCTAGTAATAAAATTAAGAATGTAAAAAACAAAATGACTAAAAACAAAAACTACGATATTTTTTGTTATATCAATAAGAAAAAACAAATTGCATTAACTAAAAATAATCGAATTAGTTTTTTGAAAGACTTCAATATACCAGAAATAAAGGAGACTAATAATGTTACATATAATCAAAATTGGATATTTCTTAAAAATTACAAAAATTCGATTTCGAACCTTAAACTAAATATAAATTTATATTATAAATTTTCAAAAAAAATTCCACGGACGTTTAATTGGTTTTCTTTAAAAGAAAATAAAGAATTTATTCCAAGTTTTACAAAAAGAATATTTAAGCAAGTATCAACTTTATTTTAATGAAAAAAAAAATAGCAATCATTGGCTCGGGTATAGCAGGTTTAACTCTTGCTAATTTAATAAAGAGAGAGTCAGACCATGAATTCATGTTGTATGAAAAACTGGAAAGTTTATCCCTTGACGATGGTTATGGAATTCAACTATCAACAAATAGCATAAATATTTTAAATAAAATCGGATTTAGTAAAATAGACGATAAGAAAATATTTAACCCTAAAGGGATCGACTTTTACAATATTCAAAATAAAAAAATTTGTGATTTAGATTTGACACAATTTAACACTGCCAAAAACAAATATACGACACTACAAAGATCAACTTTAATAGAGTTTTTGAAAGATGATGTTTATACTCAACACCTTAGATTTGGAAAAAAAATAAAAGAGGTTTCTGAACTTAAAGGTAAAGTACTAATTAAATTTGAAGATAACACAAATGATCTTGTCGACATTGTTGTAGGAGCTGATGGTATTTTTTCAAATACAAGATCTTTTTTTGAAAAGAAAAAAAACGAGCCTAAATTTAAAAAAGCTATAGCTTTACGAATAATACTTAAAAAAAAATCTGATTTAAATATTGATGAGGAAAAAATAAGTCTCATGATGGGAAAAAATTGTCATATTGTGATTTACCCGGTAAATCAAAATAAAGAACTTAATTTTGTTTGTATTATAAGAGATAAAAAATATGACCCTGATAATATTAAATCATTGGTTGCTAAAGTTGTGATTCAAAATCCTAATTTAGAAAAAGTTTTTGAAGGAGATTTGAAATCTTGGCCTTTATACTCTACCCCTCAAATACTTCCTTCCACAAATAGTAAAGTTTTTTATATTGGAGATGCCTTTAACGGATTTTTACCTACTTTAGCTCAAGGTGCAGGGCAATCGATAGAGAGCGCATACGAGTTATTTAATTTAATCAAAGATGATAAAGCAGAAATTCAAAATTCTTACTTTAAAGAGAGATCTAGAAGAGCAAGAATAGTAAAGAGAAGATCAAATATTAATTTTTTTGCTTTCCATTTTTCAAGTTCAATCATGCAAATAATAAGAAACTTTTTTATGAAAATTTTAGTTAAAAGAAAGAGTTTTGTCAGTTCTTATTTAGGTAAAGTATATAAATATTAAATTTGTTTCTCAGCAATAAATTTTTGCCTTAAATTATCAATCAACACAGTAGATCCATTTAAATTATAGTGCCAGTAAGTCCAACCGTTATAACTTTCTGCTCCCATTATTTTTGCTGCAATTTTATGTATTGAACCCTCTATATCTTTATATTTTATACTCCCATCAGCCATAATTTTAGCATTAATCTTATTCTTTGGATCAAATAAAGATTTTCCTGGTTTAATTATTCCCAATTCCACCAGTGAACCGAAAGGTATTCTAGGTTTTGATTTGTTATTTTCAATAGTATCTAGGCAGTCATCAGGTATCTTTTTGGTCTTGTTAACTCTATCTTTAGCTGCAACAAAATATTTTTTATCTTTTTCAATTCCATAGTAACTTCTACCTAATTTTTTTGAAACAACTGCCGAAGTCCCAGTACCTAAAAAAGGATCAAAAATTGTATCACCTTTATTAGTGGTTGCTAATATAATTCTATGAAGAAGAGCTTCTGGCTTTTGAGTAGAGTGTACTTTTTTTCCATTTTTCTTTAATCTCTCCCCTCCATTACAAATTGGTAATATCCAGTCCGATCTCATCTGCAAATCATCATTTAAACATTTGAGAGACTGATAATTAAAAGTATATTTTGATTTTTTATTTTTAGATGCCCATATCAAAGTCTCATGTGCATTAGTAAACCTTGTTCCTCTGAAATTTGGCATTGGATTATTTTTCCTCCAAATTACATCGTTAAGCAACCAATAACCTAAATTTTGTAAATGATATCCTAATCGAAAAATATTATGATAAGAGCCTATTACCCAAATAGATCCATTATCTTTTAAAATTCTTTTGCATTCTGTTAACCAAGACTTACAAAATTCATCGTAATGTTTAAAACTATTAAATTGATCCCATTTATCTTTAACACCATTTACCTTACTAGAATCTGGACGTGTTAATTTTTCACCAATCTGCATATTGTAAGGTGGATCAGCAAAAACTAAATCAAAAGTTTTGTCTGGAATTTTTTTTAATTTCTTTAAACAATCACCATTAATAATTTTGTTAGAATATTTGAACATTTTCATGATTCAACTTTAAATTGAATCAAGGGTCAATCGATTAATGAAAAAAAATGTGTCTTTTTGTGTTTAAGAATCTTAACTCGACAATATCTTGTGTATCGGTTTAAAACCTTTTCTATGGTGTGAGGTCACACCAAATTTTTTTAAACCCTCAAGATGAGCTTTCGTGCCATATCCAAAATTTCTCTCCCACGCATAATTTGAATATTCCTCAGATAGTTTTATCATGAATCTATCTCGATAAACTTTTGCAACAATTGAAGCTGCACTTATAACTTTAATTTTTTCATCTCCATTTATGATTGTTTTATAATTCTTTAAGCCTGCAGGTGCAAAGTTTCCGTCTATTAAAGTTAAACCTGGTTTTATTTTAAGCTTTTCTATAGCCCTCCTCATAGAAAGCAATGAAGCTTGTAAAATATTTATATTTAAGATTTCCTTTACAGACGCAATACCTATTCCATAATAAGAATTTTTTTTAATGTGTTCTGAAATTTCTTCTCTTTTTTTAAACGAAATTTTCTTTGAGTCTTTCAAAAGTTTTAAGTCAATTCCTTTTTTCAAGATAACCGCAGCTGAAACAACAGGACCTGCTAGACAACCTCTACCAACTTCATCAACACCTGCAGTAATCATATCTTTTAATTAAATTTTGAGTTTAGTTTTTTTGTCTCTGATCATTTTTAAATCAATCCATGCCATTTTTTTTTGAGCTGGCTGTCTCATTAAAAAAGCAGGATGAAAAGTAATAATGACTGATGTTTTACAATTTCCAAATTTTTTTTCTAACCATTTTCCTCTCATTTTCGAAATAACAACATCTTTTCCAACAATAGCGTTCATTGCGGTACTTCCTAATAACACGAGTATTTTTGGATTAATTATTTCAATATGTTTGGATATAAATGGCAAATATTGTTTTATTTCTCCCTCTGTTGGTTTTCGGTTATCGGGCGGACGATAATTAATTATATTTGATATATAAACATTTTTCCTATCTAAATTTATTGCTGCTAGCATTTTATCAAGAAGGATCCCAGCTCTTCCAACAAACGGCAATCCTTCTTGATCTTCATTAGCACCTGGAGCCTCACCAATTAGCATAATTTTTGATTTTGGGTTACCATCACTAAAAACAATATTTTTAGCTTTTTTTTGAAGATTACAATTTTTTTGATTTATTATAGATTTTTTTAATAACTCTAAATTTTTAAACTTATCTTCTGATATACCAAAATTGTCCTTTTTATATCTATTGATTGCCGCATTATTGTAAATTAAATTATGATTTATAAATTTATAATAATTAATTAATTTTATTGATTTATTATTTTTAAACATTTTATGTCAAAATTTAAATTAAGTATAAACACTACAGGAAGCATCTTTTTTGTCATTGTTTTTATTTTCTTTTCCACATTAAACGCAAAAAATTTAGATAAATTTAATAAAGCTGATAAAATTGCTGATTACTTTTCAGGAATTATACTTTTAAATCAAAGCAAATACGAAAAATCCTACGAATATTTTAAAAAACTAGATGGTTTGGAGGAAAGTCATTTAATTTTTTCCTCAAAGTACATTTATTCATTAGTAAACTCAGGAAATTTCTACCAAGCATTCAATTTCTCAAAAAAGTTAGAAAAAGATAAAAAAGATAGCTTTGAAAGTGATATAATTATAGGAATACAGCATCTTAAAAATTCTAAATATGACCTTTCAAGCAAATATTTTTTAAAAGCCAAAAAAAGGAACTTAACTTCAATTTTAGACAATTACGTTGCTAGTACATTATATCTTTGGTCGAATTTGGATAAAATTAAAATAGATAAAGCTACAATTAATCTTAATCAGTTAGATAATAGGTTTGAGAATTTGAAAAAAATTCAGAGAGCTTTCTTAAATTGTTATTATAGAAGTGAAAATACTAATTTGTTTTTTGAAAATTTGACTTCAGATAAAAAAACAGATTTTTCTAGGTACTTTTATTTTCACGCAAAATATATGGAAAGCCTGGGGAACTTAAGTGAAGCAAAAAAAATTTTAGAAAAATCTCTTGAAAAACACCCTCGAAATCTTCTGCTAAAACAATATAAAATTGATTTAAAGGACAAAAAAAA
Source organism: uncultured Pelagibacteraceae bacterium (assembly GCA_902610975.1). GTDB lineage: Bacteria > Pseudomonadota > Alphaproteobacteria > Pelagibacterales > Pelagibacteraceae > Pelagilacustribacter. The sequence continues at coordinate 149,634 of CACLXL010000001.1, read as the reverse complement.
CAATTTTAAATTTGATTGTACAAAACAACAAGATGTTATTGCAGAATTACTTTATATAGCTGCTAATGCTTTGTCGTCTCAATCTATTTACCAAACATCTAATTTTTATTTAAATTTATCTAAATATCTTAACAAAGAATTTTATTCGTTTGATACTTTACTAGCTGAAAATTTTTATAATATTGGAGATTTTATTAATGCAAAAAAAATATATAAAAATTTATCACAGCGTGGAAGCGCATTTAAGTGGCACTCAAATAAACAAATTTCAAATATATTGATTCAAGAAGAAAAAACAGATGAATCGATAAAATTATTAACAAATTCTTACAACAATTTACAAAATTTAGGTATTTATGAAACGTTTGATTACGCAGAATTTTTAAAAAATAATGAAAAATTTGAGGAGTCAATTAAATTTTATTCAGAAATTTTAAAACAGATAGATAAAAAACACCCACTTTTTTCAGAAGTAACTGATGGCAGGGGTGTAGCTTACGAGAGAATTGGTGACTGGGAAAATGCAGAAAAAGATTTAATGATGTCTTTAGAAGTTAAACCAGATCAAGCCTATGTAATTAATTATTTAGCATATTCATGGATTGAAAAAGGTATGAAAATTGAGCAATCTTTGCAAATGTTAGAAAAGGCAAATAAATTAAAATCTAACGATCCTTATATTATAGACTCACTTGGGTGGGCTTTATTTAAGCTGAAAAGATTTGAAGAGTCAAAAAATTATCTCCAACTTGCGGTAAGATTAATGCCAGCTGATCCGATAGTGAACGATCATTACGGAGATGTTCTTTGGAACATAGGGAACAAAATTCAAGCTAGATATTATTGGAATTATGTTCTGACCCTTGACAAAACTGAGAAAGAACTGAAAGAGAACATTGAAAAAAAACTAATAAAAGGCTTATAGTCAAATGATTTTAAATTCTCACGCGAAAATCAATTTGACCTTGAGCATAAATAAAAAGTTTAAAAAAGGTCTTCACAATCTTCAATCAATTTATTGTTTGGTCAACTTAAACGATCGAATTATCATAAAAAAAATTAATAAAAAAAAGGATGAAATATCCTTCACCGGACCCTTTTCAAACTTCGTTGGTCAATCAAATAATTCTGTATTGAAGGTTTTAAAATCAATGAGAAATAATAAGCTTATTCATGATTTTTATTCTGTCAAAATTTATAAAAAAATTCCTGTTTTTGCAGGATTTGGAGGCGGCTCAAGTAATGCAAGTATTGTTATGAAATATTTAATAAAAAAAAAGATTAAAGAAAAATTGCTTAATAAAATCATAAATTACGTAGGATCTGATCTTAGACTATTTGTATACAATCAAGGATTTCTTAAAAATATCAATGAAGTCGAGAAATTGAAAAAAAAACAAACACTATTTTTTTTGCTGGTATACCCAAAAATAAAATGTTCCACTAAGGAGGTTTTTTCAAAAGTAAGAAAATTCTCTAAAAAAAAATTTTTAGTGCAAAAAAATCTTAAGTTAAAAAATAAATTTATAAATGAAATTAAGAATTCACAAAATGATTTACAATCAATTGTTGAAAAAAAACACCCAATTATTAGGGATTTATTGACAAATATAAGCCAGCTTAAAGGTTGTTATTTTTCTAGAATGACTGGATCAGGATCTGCATGTTATGGTTTGTTCAATAATAAAAAAAGTACAAAAGTCGCACTTAAAATAATTAGAAATAAATACCCTAAATTCTGGTCTTCAGTTGCAAAAACTATTTAAATTTATCGAATTATGATATATCAGTCACTTGTATTTGGGGCATAGCCAAGCGGTAAGGCAGCGGTTTTTGATACCGCCATCCTAGGTTCGAATCCTAGTGCCCCAGCCATAGATTATGTTGAATTTCAAATTTAACTTCTTTCAAAATTTAAAAAACGCAATTTTTCCATTTTATAAAAATAAAGAATTACAATTTTTATTTAAAAAATTGCAATCTGATCTTCCAAAAGAAAAAGTAGTATCAAGATTTGTTGGAGGTTGTGTAAGAAAACATCTCTCTGGAGAAGAAATTGATGACATAGATATAGCAACTATTTTAACAACAGATGAAGTTAAAAATAAACTTAAAAATACTTATTTTAAGGTTCTTGATACTGGGACCAAACACGGAACAGTTACAGTTATCTCAGATAATTTTAAAGTTGAAATAACAACATTGCGTGAAGATTATAGAACGGATGGGAGGCATGCTGATGTAAAATACATTGATGATTGGAAACTAGACTCCGAAAGAAGGGATTTCACCATTAATGCAATTTATCTAGATAGAGAGGGAAAAATATTTGATCCTCAAATGGGTACAGTAGACCTAAAAAATAAAAATGTGAAATTTATTGGAGATCCACAAAAAAGAATAGAGGAAGATTATTTAAGAATAATAAGGTTTATAAGATTTAAAATCATGTATGATTTAAAATTAGAGACCACCACAATCGCTGCGATTAAACAAAATTTAGATGGAATAAAAAAAATTTCAAAAGAGAGAATTTTATTGGAATTACTAAAAATTTTAGAATTAAAAAGTTTCCTTAAAATTTATGAAAATTATCATTTATTAGAAATTTTCAAAATAATATTTCCTGAATTCATTTATCTAGATAGATTGAAAAGAGTCAAAGAAATAAATAGAAACTTACAATTAAATAAAGATATCCTTCTTAGTGTTTTATTAATTGATGAAAAGGATAACCATGAATATTTTGCACATAAATATAACGTTTCCAATAAACTTAAATTATCTTTGGAAAAACTAGCTAAAAATTTAAATCTTGCACAAAATAACAAAGATTTTTTTTATAAAGATTTGCTTAAAAATATTTATTTAAATGGTAAAAATCATTTGATAACATTAAATATTCTTAATTATGCATGTAATCCAAAGATAAAATTACAAGAATTTACAAATACTTTAAATAAAATTTTAAACTCTGTAATTCCAAAATTGGATATTAATGGTGAATATTTGAAACAAAATGGAATGGAAGAGGGAGAAGATCTAGGAAAAGTTTTGAATAAAATAGAGGAAGAGTGGTTAAATAATGGATTTAAGATTTCTAAAGACAGAATAAATAAGATTATAGAGGGAAATTAAATTATATATATTCAACATTTAATATTTCAAAGTTCCTCTCACCTGATGGCGTAACTACACTTACCATCTCACCCTTACTTTTTCCGATTAAAGACTTACCGATTGGACTTTTAAAAAAAATTAAATTTTTTTTAATATCAGCCTCATCTTGTCCAACGAGTCTATAAGATATCTCTTTATTAGTTTCTAAATCTTGAACTTTTACTGTTGATCCAAAAATTACTTTTCCATTATTTTCTATTTTTGTTACATCTATTACATTAGCTCTAGCAATTAAATCATTAATGGCAATAACTCGACTCTCTATTAATGCTTGTTGTTCTTTTGCTGCATGGTATTCAGCATTTTCTTTTAAATCACCGTGCGATCTTGCTTCAGAAATTGCAGCAACAACTTTCGGTCTTTGTATATTTTTTAAATCATCCAACTCCGATTTTAAATTTTTTAAACCTTTTACTGTTATTGGCTCTTTTTCCATAATTATTTCCATTTAGCTTCTGGTGGAAGCGACATTAATATTGAATCAATATTCCCACCTGAATTTAAACCAAATTTTGTACCTCTATCATACAAAAGATTAAATTCAACATATCTTCCTCTTTTTAATAATTGTTTTTCTTTATCTAATTTAGTCCACTTTAATTTTTCCTTTCTCTTAATAATTTTTTTTGAAATTTCAATAAAAATCAGACCAAGTTCCCTTACAAATTTAAAATTTTCAATCCAATTTTTAGTTTCATAGTCAAAAAAAATTCCTCCTATTCCTCTTGTTTCTTTTCTGTGAGGTAAATAAAAATATTCATCACACCATTTTTTATACTTTTTGTAACTTTTCTTATTTTGATTACAAATATTCCTCAGATCATCATGGATCATTTTTTTTTCCTTTAGATCTTTGAAACTTGGCGTAACATCCATACCTCCTCCAAACCATTCTTTTGAGGTTACTATAAATCTAGTGTTAAAATGTATTGCAGGTATTTTAGGATTTTTCATGTGAGCAACAACAGATATACCTGATGCCCAATATTTACCTTTTTTTTCTGCTCCTAAAATCTTAGACCTAAATTTTTTTGGAAAAATTCCTGATACAGTTGATTTATTTACACCAACCTTATCAAATATTTTTCCATTAGATAAAAGAAACGAGGTACCCCCACCCTCATTTATTTTATTTTTCTTCCAATTTCTTTTTACGAATTTAATTTTGTTTTTTTCTAGATATTCAAACTCTTTACAAATCTGACTTTGTAAATACGAAAACCAACTATCAGTCATTTTTTTTTTAAAATCAGAAGTAATCATTTCAATAAATTATTTTGTCTTAAAGCTTCAGAGGCAATTATTGCTACGCTCATAGCAACATTAAGCGATCTTGTCTTTTCATTCATAGGTATTTTAATCTTGTTCTTTAATATTTTATGTAAATCTTCAGGAACTCCAGCACTTTCTCTTCCAAATAAAAGCATATCATTTTTTTTGAATTTAAAATTATGATATAATTTTTTAGCCTTAGTTGTCATTAAAACAATTCTAGATTTTTTATTTTTGTTCAAAAAAGCTACAAAGTTATCATATCTAAAAATCTTACTTAAACCGATGTAATCCATTACCACTCTTTTAAATCTTCGATCGTTTAAATCAAACCCACACGGTTCAATTAAGTGAATTTTTAAATTTAAACATGCACTTAATCTGATGATCGCAGCAGTATTTTGCGGGATATCAGGTTTATATAGGACTATGTGCATTATTTGAGCCTAATTTATGTGTCATTCTGACCCTAGAAATTTTAATAATATGGTTTTATTTAATAATTACATTATAAGCACTTACATAAATGAGCAAAGAGGAAAAAAAAGTTAATAGAAGAGATTTTTTATTTACAGCTAGTTATACCGTTGGGGCAGTAGGTGTTGGAGCAGTTATTTGGCCAATGATTGACCAAATGAATCCAGATAAAGCCCAACAAGCCCTAGCTACAACTGAAGTTGATATTAGTAACATTGAGCCAGGCAAATCGATCACAGTTTTATGGAGAGGTAAGCCAGTCTTTTTGAAAAGAAGAACTCCTGAGGAAATAGCAGAGGCTAGAGCTGTAAATATGGACGATTTGCCTGATCCTCAAAAAGATGAAGAAAGGGTAAAAGAGGGTAAAGATGAATGGTTAGTCATGTTAGGAGTTTGTACACATCTTGGATGTGTGCCTTTAAAAGATAAAGGGGACTTCAATGGTTGGTTTTGTCCTTGTCATGGTTCACATTACGATGTATCAGGCAGAATAAGAAAAGGACCAGCTCCAACAAATATGGAAATACCAAAGTTTGAGTTTGTAGACAGTAATACGATTAAGATTGGTTAAAAAAATTATGAGTGAGCACGAATATACACCGAAATCTAAAGCAGGAAAATGGTTTAATGATCGTTTGCCATTACTTACTCTTGGAGCACACCTTACAGATTACCCAACACCTAAAAATCTAAATTATTGGTGGACCTTTGGGGGAATTTTAACTTTTTGTTTAATCACTCAAATAGTTACAGGAATTGTTTTAGCAATGCATTATGTTGCTCATGCAGATTTAGCTTTTGCGAGTGTTGAACATATTATGAGGGATGTGAATTATGGATGGTTAATTAGATACATTCACAGCAATGGAGCATCAATGTTTTTCCTAGCAGTCTATATTCATATTTTTAGGTCTTTATTCTATGGATCGTATAAATCACCCAGAGAGGTAATTTGGATTATTGGTCTTATGATTTATTTGTTAATGATGGCTGCAGCATTCATGGGCTATGTGTTGCCATGGGGTCAAATGAGTTTTTGGGGAGCAACAGTGATAACAAATCTTTTTAGTGCAATTCCATTAGTTGGAGACAGTATTACAACTTGGCTTTGGGGCGCTTATTCTGTTGACAATCCCACATTAAATAGATTTTTCAGCTTACATTATTTAATTCCATTTTTAATCTTAGGACTAGTTGTTTTACACATTTGGGCTTTACATGTTCCTGGCAACAACAATCCTGTTGGCATAGATATAAAGAAACCTTCTAAGGATACAGTACCGTTTCACCCGTACATTACAATTAAAGACGCTTTTGCTCTTTTAGTATTTATGATTATATTTGCTGGGTTTGTTTTCTTTACACCAAATGTTTTAGGACATTCAGACAATTATATTCCAGCTAACCCATTAGTCACTCCTGCACATATAGTACCTGAATGGTATTTGTTACCATTTTACGCAATTTTAAGATCTGTCCCTGATAAATTAGGTGGAGTAATTTTAATGTTCAGTGCAATTTTTATTTTATTTGTCTTACCTTGGTTAGACACATCAAAAGTTAGATCGGCTGTTTTTAGACCGATTTATAGACAGTTCTTTTGGATATTAGTAATAGACGTTCTAATGCTTGGTTATGTTGGTGCGATGCCAGCTGAAGGAATTTACTTAGTATTAGCTAGAGTGGGAACTATTTATTATTTCTTACATTTTATAGTAGTTATGCCTGTTGTTGGTTATTTGGAAAAAACGGATCCGATTCCTATGAGCATCTCCGAGCCAGTATTAACTGGAGGAGCAGAACCATCTTTAGCTAGGAAGATTAATGATAAAGTCTAATATAAAACAACTCGTTTTATCTTTTTTGTTACTTATCTCACTTAAACCACTACAAAGCGCTGAAATGGTTGATCCTATTAAAGTGGATTGGAGTTTTAAAGGATTAACTGGCACTTTTGACAGAGCCTCATTGCAAAGAGGTTTTCAGGTATATAAGGAAGTTTGCGCTTCGTGTCACTCCATGCAATATTTAAGTTATAGAAACCTTGGAGAAACAGGTGGACCAGAGTTTTCTGAGATAGAGGTAAAAGCAATTGCAGCAAGTTTTGAGATAGAGGACGGCCCGGACGATCAAGGGGAAATGTTCACTAGACCTGGTAAGCCCTCTGATAAATTTAAAAACCCTTACCCAAACGTAAAAGCTGCTATAGCAGCTAACGGCGGAGCATATCCACCAGATATGTCAGTTCTTGTGAAAGCAAGAAAAGGAGGAGCAAATTACATTTATTCGGTTTTGGTTGGTTATGAGGATCCTCCACCGGGAGTAACTTTAGATGATGGGGTGTACTATAATAAGTATATGATCGGTAATAAGATAAAAATGCCAAATAATTTAAGCGATGGTTTAGTAGAATATTCTGATGGAACTGAGTCCACTGTGGATCAGATGGCTAAAGATGTTACTACTTTTTTAGCTTGGGCTGCGGAACCAGAATTAGAGGAGAGACATAGAACAGGAGTCAAAGTAATAATATACTTAATTCTTTTGACAATTCTTGTTTATCTAAGCATGAAAAAAATTTGGTCAAGGATTGACTCTGAAATATAAAACATCACCATCTTTGATAATATAGTCTTTACCTTCAATTCTCAATTTTCCATTTTCTTTACATTTCTCAGCACTACCATATTTAATGAAATCTTCACAACTTACCGCCTCAGCCCTAATGAAATTTTTTTCAAAATCAGTATGAATTACACTTGCTGCTTTTGGTGCAATGGTATTTTTTTTGACGGTCCAAGCTCTACTTTCTTCTGGTCCTGAAGTAAAAAAAGTATCTAACTTTAAAAGATCATAACCTTCTTTAATAAGTTTGTTAATTCCGGTTTTTTCTAAACCAATATCTCGCATGAAAGATTCCTTCTCATTCATGTTTAAGCCAGAAAGTTGATCCTCTATATCAGCACAAATATTTATTATCTTTTCATTTGGATATTTTTCTCTTATCATTTGGGTATACTCATTTCCATGAGCCAAAGTCTCCTCATCTACATTACAAACAATAATTTTTGGTTTTATACTTAGTAAACCGATATCAGTTAAAAATTTTTCCTCATACAAATCATTTATTTTTATATCTTTTCCACTTTCTAAATAGTTTAATTTTTCCTCTAAAATCTTTATCTCTTTATCATTAAGTAATTTCTTTTTTCCTTTATCTAGTTTTTTTTGAATCAAGTCTAAATCTGAGAGAACTATCTCAGTCTTTATTATCTCCAAATCATCTGCTGGATTAATTTTTGAATTTACATGTGTTATTTTTTCTGATGTAAAACATCTTACTAAGTGAATAATCGCATCAACTTCTCTTATATGAGACAAAAATTTATTACCTAAACCCTCACCTTTTGAGGCCCCTTTTACTAACCCTGCAATATCAACAAATGTAATTGTTGTGTAAATTTTTTTTTTTGATTTAGAAAGATTTGTTAACTTGTCTAGTCTATCATCTACGACATCTACTATTCCTATGTTTGGATCTATAGTGCAAAAAGGAAAGTTTGCTGCTTCAGCATTTTTTGATGATGTAAGAGCATTGAACAAAGTTGATTTACCCACATTAGGCAATCCAACAATTCCACATTTAAATCCCATCTAAATTTTGATTAACTTTACTTGAAAAAAGGTCAATTTTTTTATCAATAAGAGTGGGTATTTGTTTAACAATATTTTCAGTAATCTCTTTAATTTTTTCTTCTTCGTCATCCTTAAAGTCATCTAAAACATGATTGTTAACTTTTTTCTTTTGTTTGGGATGACCTATGCCAATTCTAACTCTAGAATAGTCTTTACCGATAAACTTATCGATAGATTCTATTCCATTATGTCCAGCGCTCCCGCCTCCAAACTTTGTTTTAATTTTTCCAAAGTCAATGTCCATATCATCATGAAATACGATTACATCTTTAGCTTCAATTTTAAAATAATCAATCAATTCTTTAATTGCAGTGCCTGAATTATTCATAAATGTAAGTGGTTTAATGGCATAAATTTTCTTTTCATCAATATTACCTGTAGTTAGCAAACCTTTAAATTTTGGTTTTTGCTTAGAAAGTTTAAAATGAGCGTTAATAGCGTCAATTATTCTAAAACCAATATTATGTCTGGTATTTGTATAGTCTGAACCTGGATTTCCTAATCCAACAAGTAAAAGCATATTAATTATTTTTTTTCAGTAGGTTTTTTTTCAGCAGGTTTCTTATCTTCGGGTTTCTTATCAGAAGTACCTTCTTTTCCTTTTTCATCTTTTTTAGCTGCTTCACCCTCTTTAGCTGAAACTTCTGAACCTTCTGCAGGAGCTTCTCCCTCAGCGCCTTCAGCTGCAGTATCTTCGGCAGGTTTTTCTGGTTCTTTAATTATCGTTGGTGCTGCTACAGTTGCAACTACGAAATCTCTATCTGTTATCGTTGGTTTTATATTTTCTGGAAGTTTTACTGATGAAATCTTTATACTAGTTCCGATATCAGTACCTGCTAAATCAACGATAATCTCATCAGGAATATTTTCGGCAGGACAATTCAATTCTACTTTTCTTCTTACAATATTCAACACACCACCTCTTTTAAGACCTGGTGAGTCTGGGTGATTTATAAATTTTACAGGGATTTCCAAAATAATTTTTTTTCCTGAAACAATTCTCATAAAATCTATATGTATAGGCTCTTCTGATACAACGTGAAAAGAAACGTCTCTTGGAATTACTTTTTCCTTTTTACCATCCACCTCAATTTCAAGAACTTTTGACAAGAAAGTTTCTGAATTGATAATATTAGCTATATCTTTTTTATTTATAGAAATATTTAGATTAGGATTATTGCCTCCATACAAAATAGCAGGAATCAATCCCTCAGCTCGAAGCTTGTTATTAGAGCCACTTGACAAGTTTTCTCTTTTTGTTGCTTTTAGATTACTCATAATATTAATGAAGGGGTATATAACTCAACTTCTAAACTAAAACAAGTGTTAATTGAATAAATCAGATACCGAGTTAGAATTAGCTATTCTTTTTATAGCTTCGGACATTAGTGAGGCAATAGATAACACCTCAATTTTATTATTATTTTTAATTTTTTTAGCATTATTGATTGTATCAGTAATTACAAGTTTTTTAATTTTTGAGTTTTTTATTTTTTTTACAGCATCACCACTTAAAACAGCGTGTGTAATAAATACGTAAACTTCATTTGCCCCATTCTTTTTTAATGCATCTACCGCATTAACTATTGTTCCTCCGCTATCAATTATGTCATCAACTATGATGCAAGTTTTATCTTTAACATTTCCAATAATATTCATCACTTCTGATTTACCTGGAGCAGGCCTTCTTTTGTCGATGATTGCAAGATCAGCTTTTATTCTTGTTGCTAACGCTCTAGTTCTAGCAACTCCTCCGACGTCTGGTGAAACACAAATTAGTTTTCTAGAGTTTAATTTTTTTTTAATATATTTAGCAAAAAGAGGCGCTGTATATAAATTGTCAACTGGCATATCAAAAAATCCTTGAATTTGACCTGCGTGCAAATCTACTGTCACCACTCTGGTAGCTCCAGCATTAGAAATTAAATTTGCCACTACTTTTGCTGAGATGGATGTTCTTGGCGCAACTTTTCTATCTTGTCTAGCATAACCGAAATAAGGGATTACTGCTGTAATAGTTTTTGCTGATGACCTTTTTAAAGCATCAATCACTAATAATAACTCCATTATATTATCATTTGCTGGATTTGATGTAGACTGAATAACAAAAACGCTATTACCTCTGATATTTTCATTTATCTCAATATAAATTTCTCCATCAGCAAATCTTCTAATGTTTGTATTTATCAATTTAAGTTTTAGGTTTTTAGAAATATCCTTACTGAGCTTGAGGTTGCTAGTGCCAGATAAAATTTTCATGAAAAGTGATTATTTATACAATTATTTTATTAAGTTTTCAAATTTAATCTAAACCAAACTTATAGCTGATAAACACCTCCCATAATCCCTCTCTTTCAGAATTAAAGACCTTCTGTAGCTAAAAAAGTAATTCTTTTCCTTAAAAGTGTCACGATTTACGTGATCTATTTCCACACCCAATTCTAAAAGTAGATCAGTTACAAACTTTCTTAAGTTAAATAACTTTTTAAAATTGTTTTTTTTTTCAAAATATTTATTATTTTTTTTTGACTGTTTTATAAATTTATTAAAAAATTTTATGTCAACTTCATAGTTTTTAAAACCAATACAAGGTCCTATACATGCATAAATTTTATTACTAGAGGAATAATTTTTCATCTTTATAACTGTATTTTTTATTATTCCAGAAAAAGCTCCCTTCCATCCAGCATGAACACAACCGATAATTTTACTTTTAGGATCGAAGAGTAAAATAGGCACACAATCTGCGGTAACTACACAAAGAGCGATACCTTTAATTTTTGTTATTATTGCATCAGAAAAAATCTTTTTTTTAAAATTTTTTTTTTTAATTTCTACTACTTTGTTACTATGAGTTTGATGCATCAGAACTAAATTTCCTGATATTATATTCATTTTCTTCGCGATCAATTTAAAGTTATTTGACAAGTTTTTTTTACTATCTCCTGATCCTCTACCACAATTTAAACTTGCATAAATTCCTTTTGAGAAACCACCTTTTCTAGAAAAAAAACAATGTTTTAAGTTTTTGAAAGTTTTCAATTTTTTTGAGTAAAACATTATTTAAACCCGAAATAATTACGATTATATTTATATGTTAAAATCACCTTAAATAAATCACCCATTAAATTAGAACTCGTTAATCGTTTTAATCTTAAATAAAGATTTGTTTTATCTAAAAATTTCATTTTTCTTGATATCAAATCTGCTCTTTCTTTTATGCCCATATTATTCAAAAATTCTTTTTGAGAAATAGTTTTTTCAACTTGTAAATTATTTTTTAAAAAAAATTCAGTTAATAACTGAAAATTAACATGACACGAAATATCTGCTTTACCTAAATTTTCTAGAATATTATTTTTTTTATGATTTAATACTGATTGAATGGTATCATTGTTATTTGGTTTTAAGTAACCATAATCAATCATTAATAGGCACCCATCTAACTTCTTAATTTTTTTTATAATTTCTTTTAATATTGAGAAACCATTTTTAGGAAACTCTATGAATTTTTGGTTTTTAAAAGTTTTAAATGATCTAATTACTTTTATATCTTTAGACGAAGCTTTTTGAAAGTTTTCAATAATTTGACCATTACTTTTCAAAACAAAATATTTTTCAAGAATTGTATTATTTTTACGTTTAAATTGTTTAATTGGAATTGAGTCAAAAAACTCATTTCCAAAAAAAATTGTAGGTGCCTTTTTTATTTTTTTAAAGTTTTGTATCCATTTTACTTTTGTATTTTTAATATTTTTTTGCTGAATTTTTTTCAAGATACTGCTTACCTCAAACAAATAAATATTTTTACAAGAGTTGAATTTAGGAAACCTTTTAAAAACATCTATTAATACCATTGTAAGACTTCCATCGCCAGGTCCTAGCTCAACAATATTAAAATTTGAAGGTTTGCCAAAATTTTCCCAAGTAGAAATTATCCATACGGCTATTATTTCTGAAAATAATTTTGATATTGTCGGAGCTGTTATATAGTCACCCTTATTTCCAATAGGTGATTTAATATTATAATAACCATTTTTCTTGTCGTAAAGCACATTATGAAAAAAATCATCAACCGGTAATGATTTTGAATTACAAAAAAATTTATAATTAGTTTTCATTTTTTCTTAAGATTTTAAAAAGTACAAATCCACTTATTATCATGCAAACACTTAAAAGAGTTCCCATGCTAATTAAATTAAAAAAAAGACCTAATTGCTCATCTGGCTCTCTAAAAAACTCAGAAAGGATTCTAAAAAACCCATAATAAATTAAAAAAAGGTATGAACAAGTTCCAAATTGATAATTAATTCTTTTTATAATTGAGTTCATTATAAAAAATAAGACTAATCCCTCTAATACTGCTTCGTATAGTTGTGATGGATGTCTAACTAAAGAGTCATAATCTGGAAATATTACACCCCAGAATATGTTACTTGTTTTACCTACAAGCTCACCGTTTATAAAGTTGGCAACTCTTCCAAAAAAAATACCAATTGGAGCTACACATGCAACTATATCTAATAAAAAAAAAGGTTGTATATTTCTTTTTTTTGAAAAAAAATAAGTTCCAATTATTACTCCTATTAGAGCACCGTGAAATGACATTCCACCTTCCCAAATTTTGATAATATCTAGCGGGTTGGAAATGTAATATTTTGGATTGTAAAAAATGACGTAACCTAATCTGCCTCCGATAATAATTGAAAAAATTAGGTTTGTTATTAAATCATCGAAATTCTTTAAATTAATTTCTACAGTTTCACTATTTAAATATTTAATGATAATTTTTTTTCCATACCACCAACCTAAAATAATTCCAAAAATATAAGCTAATGAGTACCATCTAATCGCAATAAACCCAAAATCAATCAAAATAGGATCTAAATCATGTGTGAACATATGATCTTATATCACATTTGAAATTAAGATGCCCATCAAATAAGATAAACTATGGCAAAATCAGAAAAACTTTTAAAAATAATTTCGAGCTTGATTGAAAATGGTATCTTAACTTCAAAAGATATCAAAAGAGAAATTACAAATGATTTAAAATTTAAAAAAGACAAGTTAGCAGGTTCATTAAATCTAGTGACACAAGACGAATTCGAAGTATTAAAAAAGATTGTTGAAAAACAAGAAAATATTATTAAAGAATTACAAAAAAAAACTAAATCTAAAAAGGCAAAGAAATCTTAAAAAGCAAACCTTTATATTTACTTTTACCCAAGTGAATGCTTCCTCCGTGAGAATTTATAACATCTTCAACTATAGCTAATCCTAAACCTACTCCGGATTTATTGAGACTTCTACTTTTATCAAGTCTAAAAAAAGGCTTAAAAACATTTTTATATTGATCTTCAGGAATTCCAGGTCCGTCGTCCTCAAAAATGATTAATGCACGGTTAGAACCTTTTTCAATATTAACAAATACCTTTTTTCCATAGGTGAGTCCGTTCATTATAATGTTTTCAAAAGATCTTTTTAAAGAGATAGGTCTAGCTTTTAGATTTACATCGTCAGTAATCAGAATTTCTAAATTATTGTTGTTTATGTCTTTTTTTATTTCATTAAATATCTTTGCTAAATTAACTTCTTTAGTTGACTCTAGGGACTGAGTTTTTGCAAAATGAAGATAATCATTAAGCATTTTTTCCATCTCATCTATATCTTTGGACATATTGTTAGACAATTCTTTTTCACTAATCATCGCAAGTTGTAATTTCAGACGAGTTAATGGTGTCCTTAAATCATGACTAATACCGGATAACATTTCTGATCTTTGGTTTAGATGACGATTTATTCTTTTTGCCATTCTATCAAACTCATATGCCGCCTTCCTAATTTCTTGAGCTCCTGAAGGTCTAAAGTCATTTACATAGTCTCCCTTCCCAAATTTTTCTGCTGCTTTTGCTAATCTTACTAAAGGTTTTGTTTGATTTTTTAGAAATATCAAAGCAATTACAATTAAAACTATTGATGGCAAAGTAGTCCATAAAACGAATAATCTTACAGAAGATGCCGACACCATTTCTTTAGGCACTAAAAATTCAATTATATCATTTTGAGATTTAATTTTTATTTCGACGGCATTCTTAAATTTTGAGGTACTGAACCAGTAATTATTATTTCCAAAAGTTGATTTAAGCTCCCTTCTTAGAGATCTATCCATAGGACTAAATTTTCGTTCACCTGATATTTTAGGCAACTCATTCTGATTAATACCTATTTCGAAATTAAAATTATTTTTATAACTATCTGTAAAAAAATCTAAATTTTTTTTATCATTTTTATAAACTTCTTGAATAGTTTTTAACTGAGCTACCAAAGATCTTGTAGTGTTTTTATTAGCTTTAATCCAAATACTATCATAAAAAACTATTGTAATAATAAATTGAAGTATAATTGTTGGAGCAGCTACAATTATTAAAGCCCTATAAAATAATCTTTTTGGAAGAATTAATTTTATAAATTTATTCAACCCAGAGAACATAACCTGCTCCTCTTATAGTTTGTAAATATTTTGGATTTTTAGGATTAACTTCAATTTTTTGTCTTAGTCTTGTAATCATAACGTCAATAGATCTTTCTTGCGTAATACCTGAAATTTTTCCAATTTCTTCACGCGAATAAGTTTTTCCAGGGTTAGATAACATTTCAATAAGAACTTTTTTTTCTGAATTATTAATCTTTTTATCTATTTCTTTTAAATTTATTATCATTTTATTTAGGTCTATTTTTGCTTTTCCTATTTGATGTTTTGCCTCAAGATCAATTTTTATATTACTTTTAATTACATTTTTTATTCTTAATAATAATTCTTTAGGTTCGAAGGGTTTCCCAATATAATCATCTGCTCCTAACTCTAAACCTTTAATTCGATTTTCAACTTCACCTTTAGCGGTGAGTAAAATTATTGGAACTTTAATTTTTTTCTTAATTTCTTGAGTTAAATCATAGCCATTTTGCCCAGGCATCATTACATCTAAAATGATTATATCAAATTTTAAATAATTTATTTTCTTCTTGGCTTCATCTGCATTTTCTGCTGTAGAAACAATATAATTATTTTCTGATAAATAATCTTTTAAAAGACTTCTAATTCTATCGTCATCGTCAACTACTAGAATATGTAATTTGTTATTTTCCATTTATAATTTTTTTTAAAACATCCTTAAACTTAATCACTGAGTCAGAACCGGAGTTTTTCAGAGCATTAAATATTCTTTTTTTTTGAGCACTATACACTGTTTCAAAAAAAATTTTTCCCTCTTTATCTAAAAACAAATTTTTTTTTCTTGTGTCATTTTCATCTTGCACTTGTTTTATCATTTTTGATTTAATTAAATCTCTTAATACTCTATTAAGACTTTGTTTTGTAACTTTTAGTTCAAAAATTAATTCACCCAAATTAATTCCTGGATTTCTATCTATTAAATTCAAAGCTCTCAAATGAGCAGGGCCAAAAAATTTTTTTGACAAAATTTCTTTAGGATCTGCCGATGTTTCTCTATGTGCATTGTAGAGAAGCTGTATAAATTCTTTAATTTGATCATCTTTAAGATAAAGTAAATCTTTCATAATGGTAAGTTATATTGACTTATCCTTATTTGGAATATACTTTTTTATAATAAAAAAATCTATATATTTACTTTAAATGGAAAGTATACCTTACGATAAGAGATCAGGAAAAATTTGGTTTAATGGTAAACCTGTTGATTGGAAAGATGCTAATATCCATGTTTTGAACCACGGGCTTCATTATGCTAGCTGTGTCTTCGAAGGCGAAAGAGTTTATGATGGAGAGATTTTTAAATTAGAGGAACATACTGCAAGATTATTTTATTCAGCCGAAAGAATGGGAATTAAAGTTCCATATTCTCAGAAAGAAATAAATGACGCTTGTAAAAATATTGTCGAAATACAAAAAGTTCAAAATGGATATGTGAGGCCTTTGATTTGGAGAGGGAGTGAAATGATGGCAATTTCTGCACAAAAAAATAAGATTCATGTAGCGATTGCTACTTGGGAGTGGGGATCTTATTTTGATCCAAAATTAAAATTAAATGGAATTAAATTAAATATATCTAGCTGGAGAAGACCAGCGCCTAATACGATACCGTGGGATACTAAAGCTGCAGGACTATATATGATATGCACACTTTCTAAGCACGAAGCCGAAGCCGAAGGATTTACAGATTCTCTAATGTTAGATCACGAGGGAAATATTGCCGAGGCAACAGGCGCAAATGTATTTTTTAAAAATAAAGATAACGAACTAATTACTCCTATACCGGACTCCTTTCTTGATGGGATTACTAGACGTGAAGTAATAAAAATTGCAAAATCTAAAGGTATCAAGGTAATCGAAAGAAAAATTAAACCCGAAGAGATGAAAAAATTTGTTGGTTGCTTCTTAACAGGAACAGCAGCTGAGGTCACTCCTGTGTCTCAAATAAAAGATTATAATTTTAAAGTATGCAATACTATTTCAGATTTAAATGATGCTTATCAAAATTTAGTTAGAAAAAAAGATTCTGCAGCTTAATCTTTATTATCTTCATTAATAGCGTGATCTATACCTTTTCTTAGATAATCGTATCCTGTATATAAGGTCAAAAATGCTGATAACCATAATAAAATAATACCAACGGTTTGTGCGTTGTAATCTTGAAAATTAATTATCTTATTTCCAATATCACCAGTCAATAATATCGCTATGGAAGTCATTTGAATAAAAGTTTTTAATTTAGACAAACTAGTAACTTGCATAGTAATTCTACCTTTTGCTAAAAATTCTCTTAAACCAGACACTAAGATTTCCCTTGTAAGAATTATTACAGCTGCAATTACTTCGTAATTTTTAATTGTACCATTCATTACTAAAAGAATTAGTGCAGCTGCGACTAAAATTTTATCTGCAATAGGATCTAAAAGTTCACCTAATTTTGACTCTTCTTTAAAAAATCTTGCTAACAAACCATCTAAATAATCAGTAAAGCTTGCAAGAACAAATAAAAAAAAGGGAATTAAATCTCCAAAAAAGCCTGGTATGAAAAAAGTTACAACAAATACCGGAACAATTATGATCCGTCCAATAGTCAATATGTTAGGTATTTTTAATTTCATTTATTCGTGAAAATGATCATATATTTTCTTAGCAATGTTGTCTTCTATTCCCTCGACAGATTTTAAGTCGTCAAAACTTGCAGACTCCACAGCACGTGCAGACCCAAAATGATTTAATAAAGCTCTTTTCCTTTGTTTCCCAATACCTTGGATTTGATCTAATAAAGATTTGCTAAGGTTTTTCTTTCTTTTGGCTCTATGAGTGCTTATGGCAAATCTATGAGCTTCATCTCGAAGTCTTTGTATAAAAAATAATAATGGATCATTTCTTTCTAAAATATATTCTTTATTTTTGTAATAAATTTTTTCCTCTCCCGCATTTCTTCTTTTACCTTTTGCTACAGCTAAAATTGGTAAGTCATGCAATCCTAGTTCATTAAGAACTTCTCTAGATACAGAATATTGTCCTTTTCCACCATCTATCATTATTAAATCTGGCAAAGACAGAGAACCAGACTTTTCCTTAATTGCTTTAGAAAATCTTCTAAATAAAACCTCTTTCATCATACCATAGTCATCATTTTTTACTTTTTCATCCTTAATATTGAATTTCCTGTATCTTTTCTTAACAAAACCTTCATTACCGAAACAAATTAATGATCCGACAGAGTCAGTTCCCTGAATGTGGCTATTGTCGTAAACTTCTATCAATTCTATATTGTTATTAATATTAAATTTTGATGCTAATTCTTCGATAAGATTATTGTTAGTATCAGATTGTACGAGTTTTTGTTTTAAAGATTGTTTTGCATTTTTCTCTGCAAGACTAGAAATACTTATCTCATTTTTATTTTTTGCTAACTTAATAATGATATCTTTTTTGTCCTTCTCGGAGAACGTTTTTTCAATAAGCCTTTTGTCTTTGACGTCACAGTTAGTTAATATGAGCCTAGGAATAGTTTTGTTTTCATAAAATTGGGATATAAAAGAACTTATAATATCTTCTACACTGTCATCTGGATCATGTTTTGGATAGAAAGCCTGATTACCCCAGTTTTGTTTTGACCTGAAAAAAAACACTTGGACACATGTTTTTCCTGTCTCTTTGTATATACTGATAACATCAGCCTCAGTTAAATTTGTTTGATTTATTTTTTGAGAGGTTTGTATTTGAGTTAATGCTTTTATTCTATCTCTAGCTATCGCTGCTTTCTCATAGTCCAATTCCTTACTAGCTTTTTCCATTTCTTTGGATAAGTTTTTCTGAATTCTTCTAGATTTACCCGAAATAAAATCAATAGCGTCGGCTACTGTAGACTCGTAATCTTTTTCATTAATGTGTCCAACGCATGGAGCAGAGCATCTTTTAATTTGGTATAAAATACACGGTCTCTCTCTATTTCTGAAAACAGTGTCATCACAGACTCTCAATAGAAAAATTTTTTGTAAAATTTTTATTGTCCAATTAGCAGAACCAATTGATGCAAAAGGACCAAAATAGTATCCAGTTTTTGATTTTTTCCCTCTTAGTTTTGTAAGTTGTGGCCACTTATCTTTATTACCAATATAAATATAAGGAAAAGATTTGTCATCACGCAAAAGAATGTTGTAACGAGGTTTATGTTTTTTTATTAAATTTGCTTCTAATAGAAGAGCCTCACTCTCATTACTTGTGGTAGTAGTTTCAAGGTTATGTGTGAGTGAGAGCATTCTCTCAGTTCTAATTGGAAGGTTTGATTCAGTGACATAATTTTTAAGTCTATTTGGTATGTTTTTAGCTTTACCAATATAAAGGATTTCACCAGTGGAACTAATCATTTTATAAACACCAGGGTTTTTTGGTATTAGCGGTATTTTTTCCTTAATTACTTTTTTTCCTAACTCTAAACTATTCATCATACTTTTGATTTTGATACTTCGATACCAACAGATTTAGTTTTTTTCAAGATATCTAACTTCTCTATCTTAAGATTTATCTTTTTAACAAGTTTATTTTTAAATATCATATTAAAAATATTTTCTGCTAGATCTTC
The DNA here is from genome assembly GCA_902610975.1 of uncultured Pelagibacteraceae bacterium. Classification (GTDB taxonomy): domain Bacteria; phylum Pseudomonadota; class Alphaproteobacteria; order Pelagibacterales; family Pelagibacteraceae; genus Pelagilacustribacter. The sequence goes on along the minus strand of CACLXL010000001.1, from coordinate 129,907 downwards.
GAGTAGCTCGTGATGTCTTAAATATGAAATTTTTTCAATTTTACCAACAATCTCCTCATAATTGAGTATTGAATTTAAATCTTTACTATTAGGAAGTACATATGGATTAGTTAAAATTTCAATATTAAATTTTACTCTTTGCTTCTTTTTTTTTTCAAAATTATGTATCCCTATCGAAATATTTAAAATTAAATCTTTTATAATTACTTTTCTTTTATATTTAAATTTCTCTTTCTTTTTGAATTTAATTATTTTCATTCTTTTGTATTAATAATATCTGGTGTTTGCCAAGCAAGTCTTTGCCCACTATCAATATTTATTATTTCTCCTGTTATACTTTTATTTTCAATAAAAAACCTTACCCCGTTACATATGTTATTTAGGTCTACTTTTTTCCTTAAGAGTGTAGATTTCCATTGTTTTTTGAAATGCGCTTCGGATTGTCTTTTGTTTTTTAAAGTTGGCCCAGGTGAGATACCATTCACTCTTATATTAGGTGCTAATTTCATGGCTGATGTTTTTGTAAAAGTGGCCAATGAAGACTTACTTAAAGTGTATGAGAAAAAAAAAGGAGTTAATTTTTCAACTCTTTGATCAATTATATTAATGATACATCCTTCTTTATTTTTAACTAGCTTTTTAAAACTTTGTGTTAAGATTGCTGGTGCTTTTAAATTTATATTTATATGTTTTAAAAATGATTTTTCAGAAAAATTCTCAAGATTATCATTTTCAAAAATAGAAGCATTATTAATTAAACAATCTAATCCTTTCATATTTTTATAAGCTTTTTTTATTAAAATTTGGGTTTGTTTTAAATTATTTAAATCAGCTTTGAACAAATATGCTTCAGCCCCAAGTTCCTCTAATTCTTTTTTTAATTTTAAGGCGCTACTTTTAGATTTATTATAGTGAATACCTATTTTTGTTTGAAAGTTAACTAAACTCTTTGCGATTGCAGATCCTATTCTAGTAGCTGCACCAGTGATTATTATTTTTTTGGCTTCCATTTTTTTATAGCTTTTCTTGGTTTAGTGCCCGGCATACCCATAGTTGATCTACCTTTTGGGTATACCTTACTTTTTAAATTATATTGGGAAATTTTTGGATTTAAAGTAATTTCAAGTTCACTCGCCTCTAATTTTCTCATTTCATCACGTAGTTTAGCTGCCTCTTCGAATTCTAAATTAGATGCAGCTTCTTTCATTTTTCTATTCAAAGCTTTCAGATGTTTTTTTAAGTTTCCGCCTACATTTGAGCCCTCACTAATTTTTACGTAGTCTTTTTCGTAAACGGACTCTAAGATATCACTTATCTCTTTTTTAACTGACTCAGCAGTTATCCCATTTTTCTTATTATATTCTAATTGTTTATTTCTTCTCCTATCTGTTTCCTTAATGGCTTTTTCAATGCTCTTCGTGACTTTATCAGCATATAAAATTACTTTACCATCAACATTTCGCGCTGCTCTTCCAATTGTTTGAATTAAAGAAGTTTCAGATCTTAAAAATCCCTCTTTATCAGCATCTAAAATTGCTACCAAAGCACATTCGGGAATATCTAATCCTTCTCTCAACAAATTAATTCCTACAAGAATATCAAATACTCCCATTCTCAAATCTCTTATGATCTCAATTCTTTCAAGAGTATCAATGTCAGAGTGCATATATCTTACTTTAAGACCATTTTCGTGAAGGTACTCAGTAAGATCTTCAGCCATTTTTTTTGTCAGCGTTGTAGCAAGAACTCTATATCCTTTTTTTACAATCTCTTTTGCCTCGTGCATAAGATCATCAACTTGAGCTTTGGCTGGCCTTATTTCAACTGGAGGGTCTATCAAACCTGTTGGTCTAATGATTTGGTCAATGTATTTATTGCTTGTTTGTTTTAGTTCCCAAGGTCCTGGGGTAGCAGAGACAAAAACAGTTTGCGTTCTCATTAAATCCCACTCTTCAAATTTCAAAGGTCTATTATCCATACATGAAGGGAGTCTAAACCCGTATTCGGCTAACGTACTTTTTCTTGTCCGGTCACCTTTATACATTCCATTTAATTGAGGGACCGTTACGTGACTTTCGTCTACAAATATAATTGCATTATCTGGAAAATACTCAAACAGAGTGGGTGGTGGTTCACCAGCTTTTCTTCCTGATAAAAATCTTGAATAATTTTCTATCCCAGCACAAGTTCCGGTAGCTTCAATCATTTCTAAATCGAACTTAGTTCGTTCTCTTAATCTCTGCTCTTCTAAAAGTTTATTATTTTCTCTATGTCTTTTTAAAGTTTCAGCTAATTCAGATTTTATTTGTCTTATTGCTTGCTCGATAGTAGGCTTAGGAGTTATGTAATGGCTATTGGCGTAAATTTTTATAATTGAGTAATCATTTGTCTTATCTCCAGTAAGCGGATCAAATTCTTCAATTTTTTCTAATTTATTTAAATTAAAACTTATTCTCCAAGCTCTATCTTCCAAGTGTGATGGAAAGATTTCTAAATTTTCTCCTCTTACCCTAAAAGTTCCTCTAAAAAAATTTTGATCATTTCTTTTGTACTGCAAGTTTATAAATGCCCTAATTAAATCGTCTCGCTCGTAATCATAATTCTTTTTTAGAGTAATTGTCATTTTTGAGTACGCCTCTACAGAACCTAAACCATAAATACATGATACACTCGCAACAATAATTACATCATCTCTTTCCAACAAAGATCTTGTAGCTGAGTGTCTCATACGATCAATTTGTTCATTTATTGAGGCTTCTTTTTCTATATAAGTGTCAGATCTTGGAACGTATGCTTCTGGAGTGTAGTAATCGTAATACGATACAAAATATTCTACAGCATTATCCGGAAAAAAACTTTTAAACTCCCCGTACAATTGAGCAGCTAACGTTTTGTTTGGCGCTAGAATTAGAGCTGGTCTATTAGCCTTTTCGATAACTTTTGCCATTGTAAAAGTTTTACCCGATCCCGTGACCCCTAAAAGCACTTGTTCTTGTTTGTTATCTTTTAAGTTTTTTAATATTTGCTTAATAGCCTCTGGTTGGTCACCGCTAGGTTGAAAATCACTTTTGATTTTAAAGTTAATACCTCCCTCTAACTTCTTAATTTTTTTAGAGTTATTAACTTCTAGGTCAGCCAATTTTTCTTGATAAGTATTTTGCATTTTGTGTTAATAATAAATTAATTATATTATAAATTTCAATGAGCATAGTTTCCAATAGTTTAAAACGTATAAAACCGTCACCTACTATAGCAGTTACCTCAAAAGCTAGGGAAATGAGAGCTGCCGGAAAGGATGTTATAGGTTTAGGGGCTGGAGAGCCTGATTTTGATACTCCAGATAATATTAAAGAAGCAGCAATAGAAGCGATTAGAAAAGGGGATACAAAATATACTGCAGTGGATGGAACCCCAGCTCTAAAAAAAGCCATCCAAGCAAAATTTTCTAGGGAAAATGATTTATCATATGACCTTGATCAAATTTCAGTTGGAACTGGTGGAAAGCAGGTTTTATATAATGCTTTTATGGCAACCATTAATAAAGGTGATGAGGTAATTATTCCCGCCCCTTATTGGGTTTCCTATCCCGACATTGTTTTGTTAGCTGGAGGAAAACCAAAAATTATAAAGTGCGATGAAAAAAATAATTTTAAATTAACACCAGAAAAATTAACAAAAGCAGTTTCAAGAAAAACAAAATGGATAATTATAAACTCGCCATCTAATCCTACAGGCTCTGGTTATACAAAAGATGAGATAATAGCTTTATCGAAGATTTTAATAAAATATAAAAACTTATATATTTTAAGCGATGATATTTACGAACATATTACTTATGACGGTTTTAAATTTTTTACAATTGCTCAAATTGAAAAATTAAAAAGCAGAACTTTAACCATGAATGGAGTGAGTAAATCTTACTCAATGACTGGCTGGAGAATAGGTTATGCCGCAGGCCCAAAAGAAATAATTAAAGCTATGGCTAAAATTCAATCCCAATCAACTAGCAATCCTACATCTATAAGTCAAGCAGCTGCAGTAGAAGCTTTGAATGGAACACAAGACTTTATTATAGAAAGATCAAATTCTTTTAAAGAAAGAAGAAATTTTGTTGTTGATAGTTTAAATAATATAAAAGGTATTAGCTGTTTAAGTCCTGAAGGAGCTTTTTATGTTTTTCCAAACTGTAAAAAATTACTTAATAAGAAAACAAAACTTAAAACTGATAAAGAATTTGTAGAAAAATTGTTAGAAAAAGCTGAAGTAGCTGTAGTTCAAGGTTCTGCTTTTGGTTTAGACGGTTACTTTAGAATATCTTACGCTACTTCAATTGATAATTTAAAAAAAGCAATGGACAGGATCAAAGCTTTTTGCGAAAGCCTTAGTTAATCTCTGATAGATATTTTTCAGCCTCAAGTGCCGACATACAGCCCATTCCAGCAGCAGTAACAGCTTGTCTAAAAATTTTATCTTTTACATCGCCAGCTGCAAACACTCCTGGTATGTTTGTTTCTGTCGAGTCCGGTTTAGTTATTAGGTATCCCTCTTTATCCATTTTTAATTGATCTTTAAATAAAGATGTAGCTGGGTCATGACCTATAGCAATAAATAAACCATCAACTTTCAAATCTTTTATTTTATTGTCTTTAACATTTTTAATTTTCAATGCATTGACTGTTTTGGGCTCTTTAGTACCAACAACATCTTCAACTACTGTGTCCCAAATAATTTCTATTTTTTTATTCGCTTTTAATTTTTCTTGAAGCATTTTTTCTGCTCTTAATTCATTTCTTCTATGTATTAAATAAACCTTTGAAGCAAATTTAGTGAGAAACATCGCTTCTTCAACTGCAGCATTTCCTCCACCAACTACTGCCACCTCTTTTTCTTTAAAGAAAAATCCGTCACAAGTAGCACATGCTGAAACTCCAAATCCTCTAAATTCTTGTTCAGATTTTAAATTTAACCACCTTGCTTGTGCACCCGTTGAAATTATAAAACTATCTGCAGTATAAACTTGACCACTATCACCTGTTGCCGTGAAAGGTTTTTTTGTTAAATCAACTTTACTAATATGATCTTGTATCATCTCTGTACCTACAGCTTCAGCTTGTCCTTTCATTTCATCCATAAGCCAAGGACCCTGAATCACTTTTGAGTATCCAGGGTAATTCTCAACATCTGTAGTAGTAGTCAGTTGTCCTCCAGGTTGGGAACCATGCACAAGTATTGGTTTAAGCATAGCTCTAGCCGCATAAATAGCTGCTGTGTAACCTGCTGGGCCAGATCCAAGAATTAACACTTTTGTATGTTTTGTTGATTTATTATTCATTATGTAAAGGTATATAGTAACTAATGTTGGAATTAAAAGCACTTCTTTTAACACAGGGCATGCACGGCATGGTTAGTCAAGTAGAGGGATTAGCTAAAGCTTTGGGCCTAAGTTATAAACACCAAAAAATTGAATTAAAATCTTTTTGGAATTTAATTCCTCCTAAAATAAGCCCAATATCAGAAAATTTGGTAAAAAATAAATTTGTTTGTGATTGTAAAGTTATTATATCATGTGGAAGAAAAAGTGTAATACCATCAATAGCTTTAAAAAAAAGATTAGGTAATCAAATTTTCAATATACACGTACAAGATCCAAAAGTTTCTTTTGAACACTTTGATCTTATAATAACTCCAGAGCATGATAATTTAAAAGGTGAAAATATAATCAACACAATAGGAGCCATTCATTATTTAAATAAAAAAGAAATTAACGAGAATTCAAAATATCTTGGAATTGAGAAAGACAAGAGAAGAGAACTAGTTGCATTTATAATCGGAGGACCGAATAAATATTACAATTATTCTGAAAAACAAATTCATGAACTTTTTAACAAAGTTAAGACTTTATTTACCCCTGATAAATTTAAAATTATTGTAATTCCTTCTTACAGAACACCTGAAAATATTTTAAAAATTGCTTATAATACTTTTAGCATTAATCACCATGTAGTAAAAACCATTGATAAAAAAGCTTATCTCTCAGCATTGGCTATTTCAAATTATATAGTTGTAACATGCGACTCCACGTCAATGATTTCAGAAGCTGCAATGACCGGAAAACCTGTTTATATTGCTATGATGAAGTCTTTTAAACCAACAGGAAGATTTAAAAAATTTTATTCACAATTGAAAGATTTAGGTATAACTAGAGAACTAGAAGATAGAGTTGAAAGTTGGAGTTACAATAGTTTAAATGAGGTAAACAGGATCGCTCCAATTGTAAAAGCAAAAATGAAAAAACATGGAATTATTTAAATCATTAGAAAAAAGAACTAAATTATTTAGTGATCCTTTTAAGCATTTTGAAATCAATCAGCCACTGACTCAAAACGCTATTGATGAGATCTGTAGTGCAGAGATAGCTGATCCTAGAAAACAAAATTTAAATTATGATGGAACAAGAGCTCTTGATGGAGGAGAAGGTGCCTTTCGAGCTGGAATTAAAGACGGCGGAAAAGCTAAAAAACTAAGGTGTTATGTTACTAAAGAAAACTCTGATCAATTTCCAAACTTAACTAAATTTATTGAAGAATTAAGATCACCTGAAGTTTATAAAAAAATTGGATCATTAATTGGAAAAGACTTAAGTAATTCTTATGTGCGACTTGAAGTAATTTGTGATCGAGAAGGTTTTTGGCTTAAACCTCATTGTGATATTGAAGAAAAGTTGATGTCTTCAATAGTTTTTGTCAATTTACACAATGAGTCAGAAAATCTAGGAACTGATTTTTATGACGCAAAATTAAATAAAGTTAAAACAGTTCCTTACAAACATAATTATGGTTATTTCTTCACAAGTGGACCAAACACTTGGCATGGAATGGAGAAAAAAGAAATTAAAAAAGAGAGAAGGTGTATCCAGATAAATTACGTTACTTTCAAAACTGATTGGAAAGTAAAAAGTTAGATATCTTGCAAAGAAGTTACACTAATATCTCTTAGTTTGAGAGACTTTATGCCTTCCAAACAAACTTTAGCCGTAGACATGTTAGTGCAGTAAGGAACTTTATTGACTAAAGTAGCCCTTCTTAATGCAACAGCATCGCTTAACTGAGATTCACTGTTTCCTCCTCCAGTATTTATTACTAAGGCTATTTTTTTTGCATTTAGAACATCTACAATATGAGGGGAACCCTGATTTACTTTATTTATTTTTTTACACTTAATTCCATGCTGGCTTATGTAATCCGCCGTACCTCCTGTTCCACAAAGTGTGAAATTTAACTTAATTAATTGTTTTGCTAATTGTACTCCCTCTTCTTTATGACTATTTTTCAAAGAAATAAATGCTAGACCCTTTTTTGGAAGAGAATTCGATGCTGCAATCTGGCTTTTAGCAAATGCCATTCCAAAATTTTTATCAAAACCCATTACCTCACCAGTAGATTTCATTTCTGGTCCAAGTAAAAGATCACTATTAGGAAATTTATTGAAAGGAAATACTGCTTCCTTTACTGCAAACATAGCTTTTGTTTTACTTTTTAAATTAAACTTAGATAATTTCTCTCCTGCCATCACTCTAGAGGCTATCTTAGCAAGTGGTAAATTTTTAGCTTTAGAAACAAATGGAACGGTTCTACTAGCTCTTGGATTAACCTCTATTACATAAATTTGATCTTTTTTAATTGCGTATTGAACATTCATAAAACCTTTAACTTTAAGAGCTATGGCTAATTTTTTTGTTTGATTTTCAATTTCTTTTATTAAAAAAGATTTTATTGATACGGGAGGCAAACTACATGCTGAGTCACCTGAGTGTATTCCAGCTTCTTCTATGTGCTGCATAATTCCGGCCACAAAAACATTTTTACCGTCTGAGATTGCATCAACATCAACCTCCATCGCATTATCAATAAACTTATCAATTAAGATTGGATTTTTCTCGGCAACTTTAAATGCTTCTTTTACAAAGTTTTTAAGTTGGCTTTTTTCATGAACAATTTCCATTGCTCTTCCACCTAACACATAAGAGGGTCTTACCATTAAAGGCAAACCAATTTTATCTGCAATTTTTATTGCTTGAGGAAAAGTTCTAGCGATACCACTTTCAGCTTGATTTAAATTAAGTTTATTTAAAAGATCTCTAAATCTATCTCTATCCTCAGCAAGATCAATTGATGAATATTGAGTTCCTAAAATTGGAAGTTTGTTTGTATGTAAAAATTTTGCAAGTTTAATTGGAGTTTGTCCTCCGAATTGAGCAATAACACCTTTTACGCTACCTTTTGATTTCTCTCTCTTTATTATATTGAAAACATATTCATCTATTAAAGGTTCGAAATATAGTCTATCACTTGTATCATAATCTGTTGATACGGTTTCTGGGTTGCAATTCACCATGATAGTTTCATATTTAGCTTCCTTAAGAGCAAAACTAGCTTGGCAACAGCAATAATCGAACTCTATTCCCTGACCAATTCTATTAGGCCCCCCACCCAGAATTATAATTTTATCTCTGTTAGAGGGATCAGCCTCACATTCTGAATTAGAGGAGAAATTTCTTTGATATGTAGAATACATATAAGGAGTGAAAGATTTAAATTCTGCAGCACAAGTATCGACTTTTTTATAAACTGGTGTAACTTTTAAAGCAGTTCTTTTCTTTCTAATTAATGACTCCGAAGTATTAGTAAGCTCAGATAATTTTTTGTCAGAAAACCCTATTGACTTAATATAATTAAATTCATTGAAATTTTTCGGAAGACCTTTCTTCTTTATTTTAATTTCATTCTCTATGATCTCTTTTATTTGATTTAAAAACCAAGGATCAATTTTCGAAAGTTTATTTATATCCCTTAAATTTATTTTTTTTCTTATGGCCTCTCCAACAAGTAAAATCTTATTTGGAATATTTTCTTTAAGCTTTTTTTTAATTTGTTTTATATTTAAATTAAATATTTGGTCTAATCCTGAGAAACCTGTTTCAAGAGAAACCAAGGCTTTTTGAAGAGACTCTTTAAAATTTCTACCAATAGCCATTGCTTCTCCCACCGATTTCATTGATGTTCCTAAAACTGCAGCTGAAGAAGAGAATTTTTCAAAAGTAAATCTTGGAATTTTAGTGACAACATAGTCTATTGTAGGCTCAAAAGATGCAGGTGTTACTTTCGTAATTTCATTTTTTAGTTCATCTAAAGTGTAACCAACAGCTAACTTTGCTGCTACTTTTGCAATTGGAAAACCTGTGGCTTTGGAAGCTAGCGCAGATGATCTTGAAACCCTAGGGTTCATCTCAATAATTACCATTCTTCCATTTTTCGGATTTATCGCAAATTGAACATTTGATCCCCCAGTTTCTACACCAATTTTTCTAAGGCAAGCTATAGAGGCATTCCTCATAACCTGATACTCTTTGTCGGTTAAAGTAAGTGCTGGGGCGATAGTAACTGAGTCCCCAGTATGAATACCCATTGGATCCAAATTTTCTATTGAACAAATAATAATACAATTATCATTTTTATCTCTGACGACTTCCATTTCAAATTCTTTCCAACCCTCTAAACACTCTTCAACTAAAACTTGATTAACAGGTGACTCGTTAAGTCCACTTTTTATTATCTTATAAAAATCTTTTTTATTTTTTGCGATACCACCTCCCAAACCCCCAAGAGTAAAAGCTGGTCTTATAATTGCTGGCAATCCGATTTGTCTTAATACCTTTGAAGATTGTTTAAAATTATTAACTATTTTTGATTTGGGAAGATCTAAACCAATCTCTTTCATATTTTTTCTAAATTTTTTTCTATCTTCTGCATTGGATATTGCTTTAGAGTTAGCTCCTATGAGTTCAATTTTATATTTTTTAAGAATTCCTTTTTTTTCTGCCTCCATTGCTAAATTTAATGCAGTTTGACCACCCATAGTAGGCAAAATCGCATGAGGTTTTTCTTTGATAAGAATTTTTTCAAGAACTTCTATTGTTATAGGTTCAATATAAGTTTTATCAGCGATATTTGGATCAGTCATAATCGTTGCAGGATTTGAATTAATGAGAATTACTTTAAAACCTTCATCTTTTAAAGCTTTACAAGCCTGAGTGCCTGAATAATCAAATTCACAAGCCTGACCAATAATTATTGGTCCCGCACCAACAACTAAAATTTTTTTAATATCTTTTCTTTTTGGCATTTTTTTTCATACTCTTTACAAATTTATCAAATAAATAAACGCTATCTTGAGGGCCAGGGTTGGACTCTGGGTGATATTGAACTGAGAAAACAGGTTTATTTTTTAACTCGATACCCTCAATACTGTTGTCAAATAAAGACTCGTGAGTAACTCTTATATTTACGGGCAAACCTTTTTTAACAACTTCAAACCCATGATTCTGGCTTGTAATTTCAACATTACCTTCAATTAGATTTTTAACTGGATGGTTAGCGCCTCTATGGCCTAACTTCATTTTTTCTGTCTTAGCACCAAGTGCTAAAGCAAGTAATTGATGACCTAAACAGATACCAAATAGTGGCAGTTTCTTCTTGATTAACTCTTGTATTGTCGGTATGGCATATTTTCCGGTTGCAGCAGGATCCCCTGGGCCATTTGATAAAAAGATCCCATGAGGTTTAAGTTTAAGAATATTTTTTGCATTTGTCTTACAAGGCACGATTGTAACCTTACAATTAAAATCTGAGAAATATCTTAAAATATTTTTCTTAATCCCATAGTCTATAGCAACAACGTGTAGTATTTTTTTTTTATTTTTTAAATATCCATTTTCTTTTTTCCAAGTTTTATAATCTTGCCACAAATAATTTCTCTTTGTTGTCACTAGTTTTGCTAAATCTAAATTTTTAAGACCGCTCCATTTATTAGTTATTTTGATAAGTTTTTTTATATTTAATTTATTTTTGTTGTAAAAGGATATCGTCCCCTTAGGAGCACCTCTATCTCTAATAAAATTTGTTAAATTTCTAGTATCAATTCCAGTTATCCCAACTATCTTATTCTTTTTTAACCATTGATCTAAATGTTTTAAAGATCTGTAATTTGATGGGCTCGTTATTTCTGTGTTTATTATTACTCCCTTAGTCCAAACCTTATCTGACTCATGATCTTCTTTATTAGTTCCAACATTCCCAACATGCGGAAAGGTAAAATTAATTATCTGGTGGGCATATGAAGGGTCAGAAATTATTTCTTGGTAGCCAGTTATTGAGGTATTAAAGCATACTTCTCCGGTTACTGTTCCTTTATAGCCTAAACCTATTCCTTTAAAAAATTGACCGTTTTGAAGAATTAAAATAGCAGTGGAATCGATCTTTTTAAGATTTTTATTTGAGTTTATATTTTGACCAATCTTCTTCAAATACAACTCATAAGTTAAAGTAAAAAACTTATAAACATGATTTTGGGCAACATATGAAATAGAAGCAAAATCGTCAAGAAAGTTCTTTTTATTTTGTATTAGAATTGTGATTAAAATAAAACTTTATATGTCTCTAAAAAAACAGATAGATGATAAGCTTAACCAAGCCTTAAAAGCCAAAGATAAAAACACTTATCCAACTTTAAGACTAATTGTGTCAGCTATTAAGGACGCTGAAATTGCTGGCCGCTCAAAAGGTCAAAAAGAAATTAAAGACAGTGACATTATCTCACTATTAAAAAAAATGATAAAACAAAGAAATGAATCTTGCGAAGTTTATCAAAAAGCTGGACGAAATGAACTCTTAGAAAATGAAAAAAAAGAAATAGAGGTAATTAATGTTTTTTTACCAAAACAATTTAGTGACGAGGAAACAAAAAAAATATGCCAAGATACAATTAAATCTGTTGGTGCTTCATCAATGAAGGACATGGGTAAAATCATGGGAGTTCTTAAATCAAAACATGCAGACAATTTAGATTTTTCAAAAGTAAGTTCCATTTTAAAAGGATTATTAAATTGATAATGAAATATCCTAAAGAATACTTAGATGAAATTAAATTAAGACTAAAAGTATCCCAAGTTGTTGGAAAAACTGTTCAACTTAAAAAAAGAGGGAAAGAATTTATAGGTTTATCTCCTTTCAAAAATGAAAAGACTCCATCCTTTACTGTTAATGATGAGAAAGAATTTTATCACTGCTTTAGTACGGGAGAGCACGGGAATATATTTGATTTTTTGATGAAGACAAAATCCGTTGGATTTGGAGAAGCAGTCAAAACTTTAGCCGTAGAGGCTGGAATGCAACCTTATAGATTTTCAAATTTTGATAAAAAAAAAGATTTAAGATTTCAGAATTATAAAAATATTCATAGAGACTATTCTGATTATTTTCACAAACAGTTATTTGTTTCAAATAATCGAGAGGCATTAGATTATCTCCAAAAAAGAGGACTTAAAAAAGAAATCATGGAAGAATTTCAGCTAGGATATGTTCCTTGGAAGAACGATTTTTATAATGAGTTATTAAAAAAATATTCAGAGGAAGAAATTTCCTTAACAGGTCTTTATTACAAAAGTGATAAAACAGGAGAATTTATTGATAGATTTAATTCTCGCATAATTTTTCCTGTGAATAATATAGCAGGCGACACAATAGCTTTTGGCGCAAGAATTATCAAAGATAGTAAATTAGCTAAATACATTAACTCACCTGAAACAGAGTTTTATAAAAAAGGAAATATAATTTTTAACCTTGATAAAGCAAAAAGCTTAAGGTCAGAAACCGATAATATTTTGATTGTTGAGGGTTATATGGATGTAGTCAGTGTTTATGCATCTGGTATCAAAAATGTGATAGCAAACTCTGGAACTGCTTTAACAGAGAATCAAATAAATCTGGTTTGGAAATTCTTCTCAAACCCAGTTATTTGCTTAGATGGAGATGAGAGCGGTCAAAGAGCTGCTATAAGGATTGCAGAAAGATTGTTTTCGTTGATAAATGACAGCAAGAAAATTTATTTTACAATAATACCTGATAGTAAAGATCCAGACGATTTCATTAAAGAAAACGGTAAAGATGGCTTTCTGAACCTAATTAAACAGAAACAAATAATACAATCTTTTATTTGGAATTATCAACTTGGAAAAATAAATCAGAATAATCCATATGAAATTTCTAAATTTGAAAAGAATATAAAAAAATTAGCTCTTTCTATTCAAGATGAAACATTAAAAAAATACGTCCTCGAGGATTTTCTTGAGAAGATAAAAAAATTAACACCTATTCAAAATTTAAAAAATAATTACAATTATTTTCCGTTCAAAAAACAAAAAGATTATCAAATTTTAAAAGAGACAAAAATTCTTCATCAAAAGACAAAAGATTTATCCAAAACACAAATAATTGAATTTTCAATTTTATTTATTATTTTAAATTATTATGAAATAGCTGCAAAAAAACATGGAGAATTATCAAAAATAAAATTTTTAGCCGAAAAAAATGAAAGTTTGAAAAATATGATAGTAACTTCAATATCTGAGGGAAGTGATAAAGACGTTGTAAACTCAAAAATTAATAAAATGTATAATCAAATTATAAATGAGATCAACGAAAATTCCAATGTTCAAATTATTATTAAGAATAAAAATGAACAAGATATCTCAAATTTATTGGATGAGCTAATCAGGGATCATATTGAACAAGATAACTTAAAAAAAATAGAATCTCTTGAGCAGAAATTAATCAACAACTTGGATGAAAACTCATATTCGGAATTAATTAAGCTTAAAAGTCAATTAAATAGGGATTAAAAAAGTATAGATTTTTTTAAGTTAGTCATTATATATAACCAACATTTCACTTATGGCAGAGAAATTAATAACTAAATCTTTTGAAAGACTTCTAGACAAAGGAAAGCATAGGGGTTTTATAACATACGAGGAGTTAGGAAAATCTTTAGGAAAAAGAAATAGTACGCAAGAAAACTTAGAAAAAGCATTTATAGTTCTTGTGGATGATAAAATAACTTTAGTAGAAAAAAAATCACAGTATCAATCTAATAAGAAAAAAGAGACATCAGTTTCAAGTGAGGAGAAAACATCAGATAAAAGCGATGACCCAATTAGAATGTATCTTAGAGAAATGGGAGGCGTTGAACTTTTATCTAGAGAAGGTGAAATAGCTATAGCTAAAAGAATTGAGGCAGGCAAAGACGTTATGATAAATGCTCTCACTCAAAGTCCAATAGTCGGTAAAAAAATTAATGAATGGCGAGAACAAATTGAAAGCCAGCAACTTTTAGTTAGAGATATTATAGATATCGACTCAACTTATGAAGACTTTGAAGCAATAGGAGAAAACGAAGATTTAAAAGCTGATAAAAAAACAAAAAAAGATAAAGATGAAGATACAAAGAAAGATGATGAAAATTCAACGAATACTGAAGATGATGAATTTAATGTTTCTCTCGCAAAAATGGAAGAAGAAATTAAGCCTAAAATTATTAATATTTTAAATTCTTTAAATAAAAATTATTCTAAACTTCAAAAATACCAGTTAGAAAAGTTAGAATGTATTTTAGCATCTAAAGAATTATCTGTCTCAAAAAATAAAAATTTTAAAAAGATACAAGAAATTTTAGTAGATAATTTTAAAAACTTACAATTAGCACCCCATGTTGTAGAAGAATTAGTCCAGTCACATTACAAAGAGAATAAAAAAATAGTGTCTTTAGAGGGAATTTTATTAAGACTTGCTATGGAAAACAAAATATCTCGTGAAGAGTTTTTAAAATATTATGTCGGTAACGAAATAAATCCAAAGTTTGAATCTTTTCTAAAAGAAAACCCATCTTGGAAATCCTTCTTCAAGAAATACAAGAAAGATTTCACAGAAATCAAGGATAGATTAGTAGAATTTAGTAAAAAAATAGGACTTTCAGTTGGCGAGTTTAAAAAGTTAGTAAGTAGAATCCAAAAAGGAGAAAGAGAGTCTAGAATTGCTAAAAAAGAAATGGTTGAAGCTAACTTACGATTAGTTATTTCAATTGCAAAAAAATATACTAACAGAGGACTTCAATTTTTAGATTTAATACAGGAAGGAAATATAGGTTTGATGAAAGCAGTTGATAAATTTGAGTATAGAAGAGGATATAAATTTTCAACTTATGCTACTTGGTGGATTAGACAAGCTATTACAAGATCAATTGCAGACCAGGCAAGAACAATTAGAATACCAGTTCATATGATTGAAACTATTAATAAGATTGTAAGAACACAAAGACAGATTATGAGTGAGTTTGGCAGAGAACCAACACCAGAAGAGCTTGCAAAAAAACTTGCAATGCCTCTTGAAAAAGTTAGGAAAGTTTTAAAAATAGCTAAAGAACCAGTTTCACTAGAAACTCCTGTTGGCGATGAGGAAGACAGTAGTTTAGGAGATTTTATAGAGGATAAAAACGCTCTTCAGCCTTTAGACACAGCAATTCAGTCTAATTTAAGTGAGTCGACTACTAAAATTTTAGCTTCATTAACTCCAAGAGAAGAAAGAGTTCTTAGAATGAGATTTGGAATTGGAATGAACACGGATCACACTTTAGAGGAAGTAGGTTTACAATTTTCAGTTACCAGGGAAAGAATTAGACAAATCGAAGCAAAAGCATTAAGAAAACTTAAACATCCAAGCAGGTCAAAGCAACTTAAAAGTTTTTTAGAAAAATAATATATTTTTAATTTACCTTGCTTTTATTAAAAAGACCAAATGATTAAGATAAAACTAAACAAAATTTTTATAACAAGATATAAAAATTATTTAGAGTCAAACATATTTAAAAATCAAGTAAGTTTTTCCAAGTCAATATACTGGGAACATCATTCAAATTTGATTACTTCAAAAATAGATGGAAATTCAATTATCTTAGAGGGAAACTCAGGTAATTATATTCCTGATAAAAAAAATTCTTTTAGTTTTTTTTACAGAAAATTTAAACAAATAGTAAAAAAAATAATTAGATATAATATAAATTTAAATTTACCTTATAAAAAAGCTTTTGATGAAATTTTAAAAGACAATTTTTATGAAGGTCAAAAAATTTTTTTTGATAAAAAAAGACTAATTGCAAAAAACTTCAAAGAATGTAAAAATATTTTTCCTTTTAAGTATGAATTGAATGATCATATTATAAGGTCATATTATTATCTTAATATACTTAACTCGCATATAAAAAATTCAGAGAATTTAAATGTTGTTGAAATTGGAGGAGGAAATGGAAACTTAATTTCATTAATTAAACATCATTTAAAATCAAATTGTATTATTAATATTGATATTCCGGAAACCCTTATGCTATGTATACCTTTTCTAAAAAATCTATATCCTGACTCTGAAATGCTTCTGCCAAATGAAATAGAAAAGAATATAGATGAGGATACTTTAAAAAAATACGATTTTATATTTATTACACCATCACAAATAAAACAAGTTGACGAAAATATAATTGACTTATTTTTAAATACAGCATCATTTCAAGAGATGACAGCTGAGCAGATAAAAGTTTACATAGACTTCATTCAAGAAATTGGTAAAAAAAATTCCTATTTTTTTTGCACTAATACAGTTGAAAAAATCCCTGTGGATGGAAAATTCAATGCTGATGAACTTTTAAACGTTAAACCAAATAGATTTTTTGAGTATCCTTTTTATGACAATGAGATTTTGCTTTATCAAATATGTAAATTTACATCATTAGTTCAAAATGACCCAGCTTATTTAAGACTGGAAAAAATAAAAAAATAATTTAAAAGTAGATTTTTCTGAAAATAAATATAATAATAATTTTAGGGCCTGTAGCTCAGTTGGTTAGAGCAGTACACTCATAATGTATTGGTCCCAGGTTCGAGTCCTGGCGGGCCCACCATTTTAATTGTTTAAAAATTCTTCTAATTTTTCAATTAAAGTGTTAATATCATTATTGTTTGAATTTAATATCGACGCAAATTCTTCTTTTTGGGTTCTTGCTAAACTCAAACCTTCAACAATGAGATCTCTTATAAGTGGCTTCTCAGGATTTTTTGTGTAAATTCGCCAGTCAATCTTAATTTCGGGCTCACCTTTACTTGGTATTACTTTAGAGCTAACAATAGTGTAATTAGAGCTTTTTTTATCCTCATTAACTACTTCAAACTTGCTAGATGAGTAATCAGATAATCTAGATGTTAAACTTTTTAAAAAATATTTTTCAAAAGTTTTCTGATATTTCAAAATTGTTGTTTTTTCAGTAGATTTTCTTAATTCTCCTAAAGTATATAATCCAAGTGCATTAATATCAACGTTTTCAAGAGCAATTTTTTCAATAAATTTATATTTTTGTTCTTTATTTAAATTTACATCTGAAAGCTTGCTTATAGCATCATTAACTAATTCAGAAACAAAATCTCCTGGGTTAGTACTATAAGCCTTTAAAGGAGAAAAAATAAAAAAGTTGAGGGAAATTAAAAAAATAATTATTTTTTTCATTTTGAAATTTAATTATCTAAATTTCCCCAATCCTCATTATCGTTATTAGAGTTTTCTATCTTGTTCTCTCTATCTTGGAGATAGACACTTTTATAAGATGAATATAAATCAATTGAATTTTTTTCTAAACTCTCAAAACTTGTTAAATTATCTGATCTAAAATCAACAGCGTTTGCACCTTTTAAAGAATAGTAATCTAATTTATTTCCAGAAACTCCCAGAAGTTCATTTTCTCTTAGCGTAATTTGCGCAAAGGGATCAACAAAAGTATCAGCAATTAATCCCACAGAGTCTCTAACAGTTGTTGGACCTAAAATTGGCAAAACAAAGTAACAACCTGGTCCAACTCCATAAGCACCTAATGTTTGACCCACATCTTCTTTATGTGGTTTTAGACCTAGTCTTTCTGCTGGATTTAAAAAGCCCAGTATTCCAACAGTTGTGTTAACTATAAAACTTCCACTTGCGTGCCCTACTTGTTTTAAGTTCCCTTGGAGTAAAGAATTCGGAATTGATAAAAGCGTTGAAATATTTGAAGTAAAATTCCCAGTTCCTGTCCTTATTGGACTTGGAAGCTTGCTGTAACCTTTTGCAATCGGCTCAAGAACATAATCATCAAAAGCTAAATTAAACTTGAAAATTGACCTACTTACACCTTCAAAGCATTCATCTGAAGCCTTTACGGTTGAAATGTTAAAAGACAATATCAGTATAATAGGTAAAACAATTTTAGTATATTTTTTTAAATTCATAATTTATACGCTATATATATATATTTACCATTTATGCTATATAAAATATATTCAAAAAAGGTTTAAATTTGTTGTAAATTTGACTAACTTTTCTTTTTTATGAGAAAAAAAACAAATTTATCTTCAAATTATTCAAAAAAATCTCGACCCAAACGTATGATAAAATTTGTTATTTTCCATTATACTGGAATGCAATCTGAAATTGAATCTATTAATAGATTAAAAAACCCAAAATCAAAAGTAAGCTGCCATTTTTTAATAAATTTAAAAGGGGAGGTAATACAAATGGTTAAAGAAAATAAGGTTGCATGGCACGCAGGGAAATCAAAATGGAAAAAATATACTAATCTAAACAATCACTCAATTGGTATTGAATTAGTAAATAAGGGCCACAGATTTGGTTACAGGAGCTTTCCAAAACGCCAAATTAAAAGTCTGATAAGTTTGTGTAAAATATTAAAATCTAATTATAAAATCAGAACTGAAAATTTCTTGGGACACTCCGATATAGCTCCTTTAAGAAAAGTCGATCCAGGTGAAAAGTTTCCTTGGAAAAATTTAAGTAAATTTCAGTTTGGTCATTGGCATAAAATAGGGAAAAATTCGTTAAATTATTCTAAAGATAAAACCGTCTTTTTTAAAAATCTCTACAAGATCGGTTATAGATATTTTAATATTAATAAAAGAACTAGAGCAGATAGAAGAGTTATTCGGGCATTTCAACAAAGGTATTACCCTCAAAATGTTACAGGAAATTTAGACAAAAAAACTTATAAAATAAGCCATTTTTTAGCTAATATTAATAATAAAACTTGATCAAATCACTGTTATTTTATAAAAGAACTTGCCAGATAATTGGACTGTCGCTGTTAAAAATATGTAGCAGAGGAAAGTCCGGGCTCCGTAAAGACACAGTGCCAGTTAATGGCTGGCGAAGGTGACTTCAGGGATAGTGCCACAGAAAATAAACCGCCTAATCAAGGCAAGGGTGAAACGGGGAGGTAAGAGCTCACCGGTTTTTTGGTAACAAAAAACGCACGGCAAACCCCACTGGGAGCAAGGTTAAATAGAGAAGACATTGCATTGATTTGCCAAAAACAGTCTTTAGTTAGTCTTCTGGGTTAACCGCTTGAGCTTGAATGTGAATTTAAGCCTAGATAAATGACATCTTCAATGACAGAACCCGGCTTACAAATTATCTGGCAATAGAGCCCTATGTGTTCCACTTTTGTACTCAACTAAAAATAGAAACTTATTGACTATTACAAAAAAACCCATATCATCCCATCAAATCCCATTAAGGAGGATTATTTGAGAATAATAAAGGAAAAAAGGTTTTTATTGAAGAATGTTTTTATCGAGTTTCGAAAACAAAATAGACAAGAAAGGTCGAGTTTCTGTGCCAGCTTCTTTTAGATCATATTTAAATTCTTTAGGATATAATGGTTTTATAGGTTATCCCTCTTTTAATAGCCCAGCACTTGAAGGTTGTTCTCAAGACAGAATAGAAAAATTATCAAACACAATAGACTCGCTTAATCCATTTGAGGAAAAAAGAGATTATTTTGCTACATCAGTTTTATCTGAAAGTGAAAATCTTCAATTTGATCCTGAGGGAAGAGTCTCAATTACTCAAAAACTTTTAGATCATGCAAAAATTAAAAATAGCATCCTTTTTGTTGGTTTGGGTAAAACTTTTCAAATTTGGGAGCCAAAGAATTTTGAAAAGTTTAAAATTTTCGCTAGAAAAAAAGCTTTTCAAAATAGATCAAATCTAAAATGGGAAAATAAATAGAAAGGGGACTGTGATGAGCATTAATGTTGGAGGTGGAGAGTTGAGAGAATTAAAACCAAGGATTTTAGTAATAGGAGTAGGAGGCGCAGGAGGCAATGCAATCAATGCTATGATCGAAGCAGGGATGCAAGGAGTAGAATTTGTTGCCGTAAATACTGATGCCCAAGATCTTAAGATGAGCAAAGCAGATGCAAAAATTCAGATTGGTATGAATTTAACCAAAGGTCTTGGAGCAGGGGCAAAACACGACATTGGCCAAGCTGCTGCTGATGAGTCAATAAATGAAATAATAAATTATATTCAAGGAAGCAACATGGTTTTCATAGCTTCTGGCATGGGAGGAGGAACAGGCACAGGCGCTTCTCATGTAATTGCAAAAGCTGCAAGAGAAATGAATATTTTGACCGTTGGTGTAACAACTTTACCTTTTTCTTATGAAGGTCCTAAAAGAATGAGAAGAGCTACTGCTGGTTTAGAAGAATTGAAGAGGCATTTAGATACTACAATTGTAGTCCCTAATCAAAATCTTTTCAAAGTAGCAAATGAGTCAACTGGTTTTGAAGAGTCTTTCAGTTTGTCTAACGATGTATTAAAACATGGTGTTCAAAGCATAACTGATTTAATGGTTAGGCCCGGAATGATAAATCTAGATTTTGCTGATGTTGAAACTGTTATGAGTTCGAGTGGAAAAGCAATGATGGGCACAGGAGAAGCAGAAGGGGAAAATAGAGCAATGGCTGCTACTGAACTTGCTTTAAATAATCCATTGATTGATGAGTATACTTTACAAGGCGCCAAAGGACTTCTTGTAAACATAACTGGTGGTAGCGATATTAAACTTTTTGAGGTTGATGCAGCAGTAAATAAAATTAGAGCTGAGGTAGATCCCGAAGCCGAACTTATTTTTGGAGCAATAAAAGATGAAAATATGAACGGTAAAATTAGAGTGTCGATTGTTGCTACTTCACTTAAAGGTTCATCAATTTCTGACTCTAGACCAGTTCTAAACGTAGTAAATGGATCTAATGGGAATAAAAATATCTTTACAGAAAATTTATTTTCAAAATCTAACGTAGAGCAAAACGTCATTAACTCTATTGATGGAGCTACTGCTTTGAAACTTGATGAAAGATACGAAATTAAAAATAACGAAGAACAAAGCGCATTGATAGATAGCTTTGAGAGTAAAGAGGAAAATATAATTCAGGAGGAAGCTTTATTAAGAAAAGAGAAAACAGAGGAAATTCCTAGAGGAGTTTCTATTGAAAGTGCATCATATATAGAGAATAACGGGAGCACAATTGATGAAAGTATATCTTATGAAAATGAGATAGTACAAAGTAACATTCTTCAGGAAAGCACTCCAAAACTTTTTTCGGAAGAGCATGAGCACGATGGCCATAAGTCAAAAGATCATGAGGAGAATAATTTTACTGATCAATTATTTGACCAGGACTCAAATGCTGAAGAGGATTTTGAAATCCCAGCATTCTTGAGAAGACAAAAATTTTAATGCTTAAAATTTGTTTAAATGAAAACTCTGATATCATCACTGGAATTTTCCCATTTTCCAGTGATGCTGAGTGAAGTAATTAAAATTTTATCTCCTATTAAAGGCGGGTTATTTGTTGACTGCACTTTTGGTGGCGGCGGATACTCAAAAGCTCTATTAAAATTTCCCAATGTCAAAGTAATAGCATTAGATAGGGACGAGAAAGTGTTATCAATAGCTTCAAAATTAGAAAAAAAATTCCATTCGAGATTTCAATTTTACCAAATTAAATTTAGTCAGATTGATAAAATATTAAAAACACATGTTGATGGAATTATTTTCGATCTTGGTATTTCCTCTATACAATTAAATGATATGCAAAGAGGTTTTTCTTTTAAATCTAAAGATAAATTAGATATGACTATGGGTCTTTCTAATATATCTGCTCAAGATGTCGTAAATAATTTAAGTGAAAATGAGTTAAAACTAATTATCAAAATACTTGGTGAGGAAAAAGAGGCTGCAAAAATTGCAAAAAATATTGTCAAAGTTAGATCTAAAAAAAAAATTACTCGGGTAGATGAACTTGTAAAAATAATAGAAAAAAGCAAAAAAAAAAATTTTTCAACAAAGATTAATCCAAGTACTAAAACCTTTCAGGCATTGAGAATATTTGTTAATAAAGAAATATCTGAACTTATAAAGGGTATATCAAATGCTACTAAGTATTTAAAACCTGGTGGTAAAATTTTAGTTGTAAGTTTTCATTCAATTGAAGATAAAATAATTAAATATTTTTTCAGAAATTTTTCTAAAAATAAATCAAAACCATCTAGGTATTTTCCTGAAGATGAAGCCAATGATTTAACCTTATTTGAAAATTATTCAAATAATTTAATCAAACCTACAAAAATTGAAGTTAAAAAAAATAATCCATCCCGATCAGCAAAATTAAGATTTGCAACTAGAAGTAAAAACCATTTTTTTGATCCAATTGAACTTACTCAAAAATATAAAAATTATTTAGAAATCGAGGCTATTAATGTTTAAATTAAAAATTTTTGCTTCTGTTGTAATTTTTTCATTTTTATTAGTTGGTACATCAATTATTAAAAACAAAACAAGAGAATTAGAGAAAAAAATTAATTATTTAAGTAAAGAAATTTCACTTAAAGAAAAAGATTACAAAGAGTCAGAATTAGACTTCGCTTACCTTACTTCTCCTAAAATGATTGAAAAAAAAATTGACCATTATGATAGAAATAAATATTTCCCAATGGATTTTTCAAAAATATTTTTAAATTTATCCAACTTCGAGAATATAAAAAAAAAATTAGTGGAAAAAAAGATTTTGTATGAATAAAAGAAAAAAAATTAATAATAATCAAACAAGTTTTTTTTTTGAGGACTACTTAGAGACTAATAAAAAAAAATTTTCACAAAAAAAAAATAATTCTCAGGATAGAATTTATATTTTATTTTTTTTATTTTTTTCACTTATTTTTATTTTTAGTATAAGAATAATACATGTTTCGTTAAGCAATATTGAAATTTTTAGCAATAACAAATCCTCTAAATTATTTTCTTCACAGAGAAGAGACATAATAGATAGAAATGGTGAATTATTATCTAGAAATATCAGATCATACCATGCAGCTGTTAATCCAAATCTAATAAAAAACAAAGAAAATTTTATTATAAAAATACGATTAAAATTTCCAAATTTGTCAATTAGAGAAATTGAAGAAAATATAAAAAAAGGGAAATACTTTTATTTAAAAAAAAGAATTAATCAATCAGAAAAAGAAAAATTATGGAACCTAGGTGAAAAGGGAATCATTTTTGAACCTTTCCAATCAAGAATTTATACTCATGGAAATTTATTTAGTCATTTAATCGGGCAAGTCGATTATGATAATTATGGTGTGTCTGGTATTGAAAAATATTATGATGCAAAATTAAAAGATCAAGAGGTAATAAACACTCCATTGCCACTTACACTGGATACAAATATTCAACATTTGATAAGCAAAGAACTAAATAAGTCATTAGACACATTTTCGGCCACAGGAGGTGCTGCACTATTAATGAATGTAAATAATGGTGAGATTCTATCCCTTGTATCACTACCTGACTATGACATTAATTTAAGAACCGATATTAGAGATAAAAAATATTTGAATAAAATTACTAAAGGTGTTTATGAATTAGGATCTATTTTCAAAACTTTTACTATCGCTATTGCATTAGATAATGACCTTGTAACACCGAAAACAATTCTAAAAAATATACCTAGGTCTATAAACTGTTCGAAATTTAATATCTCAGATAATAAAGAATTCCCAAAAAACTTATCAGTTGAAGAAATACTAATAAGATCATCTAATGTTGGCACATTGTTAGTAGCAAGAAAAGTTGGAGAGAAAAAATTTAAAACATTTATTAAAAACACTAATTTACTTGATAGCCCGGAAATTCAACTTGAAGAAGTGGGCAAACCAATAAAATTCAATTGGAATAAATGTAAATTAGAAACAATTTCTTTTGGCCATGGTATTACAACTACGCCTTTGCAAGCTACAGCAGTATATGCTTCCTTAGTTAATGGGGGTAAAATCATAAAACCAACTTTAGTAAAGATTAATAATAAGAAAAATCATGGAAGATTAATCTCAGAAAAGACCAGTCAAACGGTAAATCGTATTTTAAGAAAAGTTGTTACTCATCAGGAGGGGACTGCTAGTTTAGCAGATGTAGATGGATATTATGTTGGGGGCAAAACTGGTACTTCTCAAAATTATAAATATAAAAATCAAAATTTAAACACTTTTATATCTGTTTTTCCCATACAAAAACCAAAATATGCTTTATTAGTGATGCTAGAAAATCCAAAAGTAGCAGAAAACTTAATTTATAACTATAGGGGTGTAAAGATCAAAGGCACTAGAAATGAGGCTGGATGGAATTCCGTTTATGTAGCTGGCAAAATAATAAAAAGAATCGGACCAATTTTAGCCATAAAGAATAATGATTTTGATCTGCAATATGTTGCTGGAAAAACTAATTAAAAATTTACCAAAAGACAAAAAAAAAATCAATATTAGAGGCCTAGCAGTAGATAGCAGAAAAGTAAAAAAAGGTTTTATATTTTTTGCCATAAGGGGTAATAAACTGAATGGGGAAAGGTATATCAACAAAGCTATTCAGAATGGTGCGGTAGTAGTCGTTTGCTCAAAAAATTATAAAAAATTTCATAAAAATGTATTTATCGTAAATTCCTTAGATATAAGAAGCCTTTTAAGTAAAATTTGTACAAAGTTTTACACACTTAAACCAAAAAATATAATCGCTGTTACAGGCACCAATGGAAAAACATCTGTAGCAGATCTATTTTTTCAAATATTAAAATTTAATAATATTCCAGTAGCATCTATTGGGACTTTAGGGGTAAAGTATAAAAATAAAATTATTAAATCTGATTTAACTTCGCCTGATACAATTTTCCTTCATCTAGTTTTAGAAAAACTCAAAAAACAGAATATAGACAACGTTATTATTGAAGCATCAAGTCATGGGTTACATCAAAAAAGAATAGATAATTTAAATTTGAAAGCCGGGATTTTTACAAATTTTAGTCAAGATCATTTAGATTATCACAAAAATATAAGAGCATATTTTAATGCTAAAATGCTGTTATTTAAAAAAGTATTAACTAAAAAAAGTAAAATTATTTTAAATAAATCCCTCAATGAGTTTTCTAGTTTAAAAAAAATTATTAAAAATAGGCAACTACAATTAGTAGATACTAGCTTTATACAAAAAAATCTAAAGGAAAAGATTGATTTAAAATTTAACACAATTCAATTGAAAAACTTATCAATGGCTATTGCGGCAGCAAGAATTTGCAATGTAAGTGATATCAAGATCTTTAAGTCATTAAGAAAAATTAAAGATGTTAATGGTAGACTAGAACTTGTAAGAATATTTCCGAATAACATAAGGGTATTTGTAGATTTTGCTCACACACCCGATGCGTTAGATAAAACATTAAGTGTTTTGAAAGAAGGTAAAAAACAAAATATCTCGGTTGTATTTGGTTGCGGAGGAGAAAGAGATTATAAAAAAAGACCGATTATGGCTAAAATTGCCAACAAGCATTGTAAAAAAATATATGTCACGGATGATAACCCTAGAAATGAAAACCCAAAAAAAATTAGAAATGATATTTTAAAAAATTTAAATAATCGTAATTCTTTTGATATAGGAAATAGAGCATTAGCAATAAAAAGTGCTATTTTAAACTCTGATCCTAATGAAATCGTATTGATAGCAGGCAAAGGTCATGAAAATAAACAAATATATAAAAACAAAATTATAAAAACCTCAGATAAACAAATTGTAAAAAAAATTAAAATTAAAATTAAAAAATTATCAGAAACAGATAGGACTTATTTGCAGAATAAAAAAATATTAAAAAGTTTAAACATAAGAAAAAACTTACAAAATTTTCATGGATTAGCTATAGACTCAAGAGTTGTTAAAAAAAATAATTTATTTTTAACTCTTAAAGGCAAAAATAATGATGGGAATAAATTTATTCCTAAAGCTTTGAGAAGAGGCGCTAAATATATTATTTCATCAAAAAAAATAAAAAAATATAAAAATAAAATAATAAATGTTAAAAATGAGATCAAATTTCTGAATCAATATGCTAATGAAAAAAGAAAAAATTCTCAAACCAAAATTATAGCTATTACTGGTAGTGCAGGCAAAACCTCACTCAAAAATTTAATAAAAAATTTACTTCAAAAATTTGGAGCAACGCATTTTTCTCCTAAGTCATACAATAATCATCTTGGCGTACCATTAAGTTTATCTCATTTAAGTACGAAACATAAATATGGAGTTTTTGAAATTGGCATGAGTAAAGCTGGTGAAATTCTAAAATTATCAAAAATTATAAGTCCGCATATAGGAATTATAACAAACATTGGTGAGGCGCATATTGAGAATTTTAGAAATTTAAAAGGTATTGCAAATTCTAAGGGCGAAATTATTGAAAATATTCAAAAAAATGGAACATTAATTTTAAATCGGGATGATAAATATTATTTTCATTTAGAAAAATTGGCGAAAATTAAAAAAATTAGAATAGTCTCTTTTGGCTTGAGTAAAAAATCAGACATTTATCCAACATCTATTAAAAGAACGACCATGGTTACAAAATTAAAAGTAAGAATTAAAAATGAAATTTTTAAAATACAGTTTAAAAATATTAACTTGTACAATGTCTTAGCATCTTTGGCTGTCCTTGAAGTATTGAATTTGAATATTAAAAAAATATTAAATCATTATAAAAAATATGAGGCAATAGAGGGAAGGGGAAAAATCTATAATGTGAAAAGATATAAGAAAAATTTCAAATTAATAGACGAAAGTTATAATGCTAACCCTTTATCAGTTAAGAGTGCAATAAAAAATTTTAATTTAATCAAAAAAAGAAATTTTAAGAAATATTTGTTACTCGGCGATATGCTTGAATTAGGTAAAAAATCACAGTCTCTTCATAAAAATTTATCAAAAGTTATTAACAATTCTGATATTGATAAAGTATTCATTAAAGGTAAAAAAACCTTAGAAACTTACAAAAATATCAATATAAAAAAACGGGGAAATATACTTCATCATCAGGATGATATGGATTTTACTTTAAATCATATTATAGCTAATAATGATTATTTAATGATTAAAGGATCTAACTCCACCGGTTTACATAAACTCAGCAAAAGGATAATCAAAGGTTTTTAGATGCTATTTCATTTTCTCACTTCTTTAATCGAGCATTACTCCTTTTTGAATGTATTTAAATATTTGACCTTTAGAACAGGACTCTCAGTTATGACTTCGCTTATTATAGTATTTGTTATAGGGGCACCTCTAATTAAAATTTTTTCAGAAAAAATGATCACGGGTCCAATCAGACAAGATGGACCGATTGATCACATAGTAAAAAAAACAGGAACACCGACTATGGGCGGGGTAATAATAATACTCGGTATTGTCTTAAGCACTTTACTTTGGGCAGATTTAAGAAATATTTACGTTTGGACTTTATTATTTGTATCACTTAGCCTTGGTGGATTAGGACTAACCGATGATATTTTAAAAATTAAGTATAAAAATTCAACAGGTTTAAAATCAATTTATAAATTTACAGGTCAATTAATTATTGGAGTATTAGCTCTTTTTATTTTAATAGAATATTCTGATCATGAATATTTATTTGATTTATATATTCCTTTTTTTAAAAATTTGGTTTTACACATGGGTCTTTTTTTTATTCCCTTTGGATTATTTGTAATAATTGGAGCTTCAAATGCAGTAAATTTAACTGATGGTCTAGACGGATTAGCAACAGTTCCGGTTATGCTAGTAGCACTTTCATTCACACTTATTTCATATGTAGTTGGAAATACAATTTTTTCTGAGTATCTTCAAATTCAATATATACCTGACGTAGGAGAATTATCCATTTTTTGCGGGTCAGTCGTTGGCGCATGTTTAGGTTTTTTGTGGTATAACGCCCCCCCTGCAAAAATATTTATGGGAGATACCGGATCACTTTCTTTGGGCGGATCTTTAGCAGCGATTGCTATCATAGTGAAACACGAAATAGTTTTAGCAATTATTGGAGGCTTATTCGTATTGGAGACAGTATCAGTTATCATTCAAGTCATTTCTTTTAAATTAACTGGTAAAAGAATTTTTAAAATGGCGCCAATTCATCATCATTTTGAAAAAAAAGGTTGGGCCGAGTCCACTATTGTAATTCGATTTTGGATTATAGCTATAATTCTAGCTTTAGTTGGATTGGCAACATTAAAACTCAGGTAGAAAATGAGTTCAATTCAGAAATTAAAAACACTCTCATTTTTAGTTTATGGTTTAGGCAGAACTGGTTTATCAGTAATTAGTTTTTTTAAAAGAAATAAAATAAGAAATTTTAAAATTTGGGATGATAAGAATAAAAATTTTCTTAAAGATAAAAGACCTGATAACTTATTAAGAGCTTTGAGAGAAACAAATTTTATAATTTTAAGTCCAGGTGTAAGTTTAAAAACTTCAGCAAATAGAAATCACTTGATTAAATACAAGAATAAAATAATAACTGATATAGATTTAATTTTTTTACAAAAAAAATTTTTTAAAAGTATTGTAATAACTGGAACTAACGGTAAATCTACAACTTCTAAAATCATAGATCATACATTAAAAAAAA
The DNA here is from genome assembly GCA_902610975.1 of uncultured Pelagibacteraceae bacterium. Taxonomy (GTDB): domain Bacteria; phylum Pseudomonadota; class Alphaproteobacteria; order Pelagibacterales; family Pelagibacteraceae; genus Pelagilacustribacter. Next base: position 101,151 of record CACLXL010000001.1, on the reverse strand, counting down.
ATGGCTATAAAACATTATTGGGTGGAAATATTGGATTACCTATTCTCAATTTAAATATTAAAAAAGATCATTTTTTGATTATAGAAGCTTCTTCTTTTCAATTATCTCATTCTAAATTTATTAGTCCAGACTATGCTTTATTATTAAATCTCTCAAATGATCATTTGGATTGGCATGGAAATATGAAAGATTATGAAAATTCGAAATTTAAAATCTTCAAACATCAAAATAAAAATCAATATTCATTAATTAATAAAAAACTTAAAGATAAATTTAAAAAAAGAAATCTATTAGGAAAGTTAATTCTACCTAAATTATCAAATTACCAGAAAGTAAAATCAAAAATAAAAAATTCCTACTTAATTTCTGATATAAATAATGAAAATATGTCATTTGTATTTGCTTTAATAAAGCTGCTTGGTATAAATCAAAATTCTTTTTTTAAGTCTTTAAAAACTTTCAAAGGAATGCCTCATAGGTATGAAATTTTCCTAAAAAAAAAAAATTGTATTTTTATTAACGACTCCAAGGCAACATCATTTCAAGCAACTAAATGTGCGTTAGAAAACACTAAGAATATATTTTGGATTGTTGGAGGACAACCAAAAAAAAATGACAAGTTTAATGTTAAAAAATTTAAAAAAGATATTGTTAAAACTTACATAATTGGAAAAAATATTAACTTTTTTAAAATAAGAATTAGAAATGATTTAAATTTTTTTATTGCCAATAATCTAAAGAATTCAATCATTGAAATTTTTAAAGATATAAAAAAGTTTAAAAAAAAAACAAATACAATTTTATTAAGCCCCGCATCAGCTTCATTCGACCAATATTCAGATTTTGAAAAAAGAGGAGACGAATTTAAAAGATTGAGCAAAAATTATGCATCAAAATATTTATAAAATTAAGTTTGCAAATTATTGGAGAAATATCGATAAGAAAATTTTTTTTTGTTTTTTAATTCTATTTTCTCTAGGACTATTTTTTTCATTTTCATCAACTTCATCATTAGCAGGAGAGAGGCTGAATAAAGATTACTATTTTTTTTTCTCAAAACATTTAATTTTCACCTCTTTAGCCTTAATTATAATGATATTGATCTCAATAATTGATACCAAAATTTTAAAAAGATTTATAATTCCATTATTTATTATCTCTTTTTTATTCTTAGCATTAGTGCCTTTGATAGGTGTTGAAGTAAAAGGTGCTAAAAGATGGTTAGATTTTCATTTTTTTAGATTACAACCAATAGAAATATTAAAACCATTTTTTATTTTGGCTACAGTTAAAATCTTAACTTTAGAAAATTTTAATAACTCTAAAATAAATTATCTATTGAGTTTTTTAATATTAGTATTAGTAATAGTACTTTTAATAGATCAACCAGATCTTGGACAATCAATATTATTAATTGGTAGTTGGATCGTGACAATATTTATCTCGGGAGTAAGTCTATTATATATTTTAAGTTTTTTATTTATATTTGTTATAACAATAAGTTCTTTTTTATTTTTAATGCCAGAAAAATTTGGCTACATCACTAAACGTTTAATTACATATATTGATCCAAGTAAGGGTGACGAATTTCAATCTTCATCTGCTCTAGACGCAATTAAACTAGGAGGGTTAACTGGTCAAGGAATGGGTGAGGGAATTTTAAAAGACAGTGTTCCGGAAGCTCATACAGATTACATTATAGCAATAATTGCTGAGGAGTATGGTTCAATAGTTTCAATATTTATAATTTTATTATTTTTATATATTTCTTTTAGAATAATAAAAAACTGTATTAATCAAGAAGATCAATTAATAAAAATTTCATTGTGTGGTCTCGCAACACTTTTAGTTTTTCAAACTTTTATTCATTTAGGTGTAAATACAAGTTTAATACCTACTACAGGAATGACATTACCATTTTTGAGTTATGGCGGGTCTTCTTTAATAGGAAGTTCAATTTTAGCAGGGGTAATTTTAAACTATACAAAAAATACAACTTACTTATATGAGTAAAAATATTAAAATATTAATTGCAGTGGGTGGTACCGGAGGTCATGTGTTTCCAGGGTGTTATTTAGCAAATCACTTAATAAATGAGAAATGTGAAATCAAATTAGTTACTGATAAGAGAGGTTATAAATATTCAAAAAAATTTAATAATTTAGATATTTCTATTTTACCCTCATCACCCCTTCGTTTAAAAAATATATTTTCTTTATTATTTTCGTTATTAATAATTTTTTTTTCAATAATTATTTCATTCTTTTTCCTAGTTTTTAATAGGCCATCAATTATTTTTGGGATGGGAGGCTACTCTTCATTTCCTATTTGCTTAGCAGCAACTGTATTAAAAATAAAGTTTGTAATTTATGAAAATAATTTAATTATAGGTAAAGCAAACAAATATTTATTACCATTTGCAAAAAAAATACTTGTCGCAAATAAAGAGCTCGAAGGTATACCAAATAAATATCAAAATAAAACAATCGAAATTGGAAATATAATAAATGAAAAGATTTTTAAATATTTTAAAAAAGAAGACGATAAAAAAAATGATAGCAAAAAAACGTTAAATATCCTTGTTCTTGGAGGGAGTCAAGCAGCTAAAATATTTGCAGAAACTCTCCCTGATATTTTTAAAAATTGTTCAAAAGATGGTTTGTCATTAAAAATTTATCAACATTGTTTATCTAATCAAAATGAGAAACTTAAATTATTTTACAAAGATAATAATTTAAATTGTGAAACTTTTAATTTTAGCGATAATTTGTTAAATTATTTTTCTAAAGTTGATTTAGCAATTACTAGATCTGGTTCATCAATGATATCAGAGTTAACGAATGCCAATATTCCCTTTATATCAGTACCCTTACCTTCATCTGCTGATAATCATCAATTAAAAAATGCTTTATTTTACAAAAAAAACAAATTTGCTTTTTTAATTGAAGAAAAAGATTTAAAAGTTGAGTTGCCGAATCTTTTAAAAGATATTTTTAAGAATTATTCTATTTTGAGTGAAATGAAACAACATCAAAGACAATTTTCTGACAAAAATGTCTACAAAAATATTAACCAAGCTTTAATTAAAAAGATAATTGATGAAAAAAATTAATTTAGGTCAAAAAGAAATAATTCATTTTGTAGGTATAGGGGGCATTGGAATGAGTGGTTTAGCACAAATTATGAAAAATATGGGATTTCAAATACAAGGAAGCGATCAAAATAAAAATAAAAATACTACAAGTTGTAAAAATGCAGGTATCAAAGTTTTTATTGGTCACTCAAAAAAAAATTTGGAAAATTCTACTATAATAGTTAGGTCTTCCGCAATTAAAAATAATAACAACGAGATTAAATATGCTAAAAAAAAAAAGATACCCATATATTCTCGCGCTGAAGTATTAGCGGATGTGGTTTCACTTAAAAAGAATATTATCATTACAGGATCTCACGGCAAAACCACAACGACATCTTTAGTTTCAAAAATTTTTACAGAGCAAAAACTTGATCCAACAATAATAAACGGAGGTGTAATAAATTCTCTAAAAAGTAATGCTAAATTAGGTAAAGGTGAATGGGCAATATTAGAAGCAGACGAGTCTGACGGAAGTTTTCTAAAGATCCCAATTAATTATTCTATAGTGACAAATATTGATTATGAACATATCGAATACTATAAAACCTTTCAAAACTTAGAAAAATCATTCCTTAAATTTATAGAAAAAACTCCCCCTACTGGCAAATCTATAATTTGCATTGACAATAAAAACATAAAAAAAATATCGGGCCAAATAAAAAATAAAAATATTATCACATATGGAGAGAATAAAAATTCTAACTACAAAATTACAAACATACGATATAAAATAGATTATACAATTTTTGATTTAAACTTTAAAAATATTAATAAAAAAAATAAAAAAATAAAAAATATAAAGCTTAAATTATTAGGGAAACATAATGTTTTAAATGCAACAGCAGCAATAATTTTATGTTTAAATCTCGGAATAAATGAAAATATAATAAAAAGATCATTGGAAAAATTTTCAGGGGTTCAAAGAAGGATGACAAAAATATTCACTAAAAATGAAAATGATTTTTATGATGATTATGCTCACCATCCCACTGAAATTAGTTCTATTTTGGAGGGCGTAAAAAATGTTTATAAAGATAGACAAATAATCTCAGTTTTTGAACCACACAGGTACTCAAGAGTTTTATCTTTAAAAAATGAATTTTCAAAATCATTTTCTAAATCAAACTTAGTCCTTCTTTGCCCACTTTATGCAGCTGGAGAAAAGAAAAATACAAAATTTAATATTCTAGAATTTGCAAAATCAATTTCTAAAGCATCAAAAACACAAGTTATAATTATTAAAGATTTTAATGAATTAGGAAAATATTTTAAGAAAAATTTGATGAGCGATGAATTAATTATTGGTATGGGGGCAGGAACTATTTCTAAGCATATGAACGCTCTCAAAAATATATTATGAATTTAGACCTGAAAGTTTTTGAAAAATTTAGAAATAATATTAGTATTAACACTAAGCTTTCAAACTATAGCTGGTTTAATCTAGGTGGACCTGCCGAGTATTTTTTTAGACCTGAGAGCCGGGAGCAGTTATTAGAGTTTTTTAAACTAAATCTAGAAACAAAACGAAAAATCACCATTCTGGGAGCTGGTTCAAACACACTAATTAGAGATAAAGGAATAAATGGAGTTGTAATAAAACTTAGCCCAAGTTTTTCAAAAATTGAATTAATAGATAAAGATACTATTCAAGCAGGAGCCTCTGCTATGGATCGTAAAATTTCAAATTTTGCAAAAGACAATGGTATTGGCGATTTTGAGTTTCTATCTTGCATACCAGGGTCTATTGGAGGTGGAGTAATAATGAATAGTGGCTGCTATGGAGACGATATTTCAAAAATATTAACATCAATTAACGTAATTGATATGAAAAAATGTGAAGAGAGGGAAATAAGTAAACAGGATATTAAGTTTTTTTATAGAGGCACCAACCTGCCAGAAAAATATATTATTACCTCTGTAAAACTTAAAGGAAAAATTAAACCTAAGGATCAAATAGAAAAGAAACAAAAAGATTTTATTGATAAAAAAAAATTATCTCAGCCAAATCAAATAAAAACATGCGGAAGTACATTCAAAAATATTGAGGGTAAAAAAAAAGCTTGGCAATTAATCAAAGAAGCTGGCTGTAATAAATTTAAAGTAGGCGACGCATCAATTTCAGAAAAACACTCCAATTTTTTTGTGAACAACGGAAAAGCTAAATCTTCAGATATTGAGAAATTGATTCAAAAAGTAAAGCAACAAGTAAACAATAGATCAGGAGTTAATCTTGAATTAGAGATTAAAATAGTAGGTGAATAAAAAAAAATTTAAAAGAGTTCTTGTAGTTTTAGGAGGCACTTCTGGGGAGAGAGAGGTAAGTTTAGATAGCGGTAAAGCTTGTATTAAAGCTCTCAAAAAAAAAAAATACATTGTTTCGGTTTTTGACCCAAAAAATAAAAATTTTAATTTAATAAATAAGAAAAAAACTGATGTAATATTTAATGCTCTTCACGGCAAAGACGGAGAGGATGGAGTGGCTCAAAGTTACTTTGAGTACTTAAAAATACCCTACACCCACTCAGGAGTTGTAAGCTCTTATAATGCAATGAATAAAATAATTTCAAAAGAAATTTTTAAGAAAAACAGAATTTTAACACCACAATATTTTACTCTTAGTAAGAATCAATTTTCTAAAAAAGTTTTAAAAAATAATTTAAAAAAAAAGGGCATTAAATTTCCTGTAGTTGTAAAACCAATTGACGAAGGGTCAAGTTTAGGTGTTAAAATTTCGAAAAATATAAATGAACTAACAAAATTTACTAAGTATCTTTTTAAAAAATATGAACAATTAATGTTTGAAAAATTTATAGGAGGTCAAGAAATACAAGCTGCAGTTTTAAATTCTAAATCACTAGGCGCTATTGAATTAATTCCAAAAAGATCATTTTATGATTATAAAGCAAAATACTCTAAATCGGCTAAAACAGAGCATATAATGCCAGCGCGTTTAAAGAAAAAAGACTACCTTAAAGTTTTAAAAATTGCAAAGGATGCACACAATATTCTTAGTTGCAGGGGAGTAACAAGAGCAGATTTTAAATTTTTTGAGAATAAATTTTATCTCTTAGAAGTTAACACTCAACCAGGCATGACAAATCTTTCATTAGTGCCTGAAATTGGAAATTATGTTGGTTTAACTTTTCAAAATTTAGTAGAAAAAATTCTTTTGGATGCAAGTATTAATAAATGAAAAAAAGAGTTTTATTTGCGTCAATTATTTTAATTTTTTTAAGTACTTATACCTCAAAGATTAATAATAGCTTAGATAGAAATATCAAAATAGAGAAAATTACTATAGAAAACAATAAAATTCTAGATGATCAAACAATAAAAAAAAAAATTTCATTTTTATATCAGGAAAATCTTTTTTTTTTAAATAATAAAAAAATTATATCAAAATTACAGGAACTTGATTTTATAGATAGTATCGAAATAAAAAAAATTTACCCCAACCAAATAAAAGTTAAAATTTTTGAAAAGCAATTAATAGCAATTATACAGAATAAAAAAGAAAAAAACTATTATACTAATAAGGGGTTAATAAATTATAAAAAATTAAATGGTTTTGAAGATTTACCTGTAGTTTTTGGAGACAATAAAAGTTTTGAAATTTTTTACAATGATCTTGAAAAAATTGATTTTCCAATAAGTGATATAAAAAAATTTTACCTATTTGAGTCAAAAAGATGGGATATAATCACCTTAGAGAATCAAATAATTAAACTACCGATTAAAAATTATGATTTGAGCCTTAAAAATTTTATTAAGTTAAAAAATCAGACAAATTTTAGAAAATATAAAACTTTTGATTATAGAATTAAGGATCAACTTATTTTAAAATAGAAAATGTCTTTTAAGTCTTTAGAATTTTTTTTAGAAATTGATGAATACGAATTTTATTATACAATAGTTGAATATGATAGTAATGGAAATTTTGAAATAGTGCTTCGTCACTCCAGTTTAAATCCCGGTATTGTTAAAGGTAAAATTCAAGATTTTGATCTCGTCAGTAAAAATATTAAAGAAAATATTTATTCAATAGAAAAAAAATTAAATTTTACTTTTAAAGATGTTATTCTTATCTTGAGTAAATTTGAATGTTCGGTAATTAACTTTTCGGGTTATAAAAAACTAAATGGCTCACAATTAACTAAAGAAAATATTACTTACATTATTAACTCTTTAAAATCTCAAGTTGACAAAACAGAAAAAAATAAAAAAATTTTACATATTTTCAACTCTGATCATATCCTTGACAAAAAGAATATTGAAAATATTCCAATTGGTTTATTTGGAGATTTTTACTCGCATGAACTTTCTTTCTTTTTAATTAATAATAACGATTATAGAAATCTTAAAAACTTAATTAATAATTGTAATCTAAATATAAAAAAAGCTATTTCAAAAAACTTTCTAGAAAATATTTACTTCATAAAAGAATATGACATTAACTCATTTTTTAATATTTCTATTAATGAAAATAATTCTAATATTGTTTTTTTCAAAAACTCTTCACTAAAATTTTTTCAAAGTTTTAATTTTGGCACTGATATAATCGTAAATGATATATCTAAAGTTTTAGCTATTGAAAAAGATAAGATTAAAAAGTTGCTTTTAAGTACTGATTTTAAAAATATAAAATCAGGAAAAGATTTAATTGAGAAAGAGTACTTTGATCAAAATTTTAGGAAAATAAAAAAAAAAATGGTCTTAGATATTGCTCAAGCAAGGGTCCAAGAAATATGTGAAGTCATATTTACCAAAAATATAAATATAGATAACTTCTTAAAGGAACAGAAATTAATTATTTTACAAATGAATGATGAAACAAATTTTCAATTTTTTAAAGAGAGCTTTATCGGATTTCTCTCAAACTATAAACAACTAGAAATAAAAATTGCGAGCAAACTTGAAAATAAGTTTTTTTTTAAAAATGCAGGCGAACTTGTTCAATTTGGGTGGAAAAAAGAGGCAATTCCAATTATTCAAGAAAGAAAGTCAATAATAGCAAGGATATTTGATTTTTTATTTAATTAGCATTTGTTATTTTTAGAAACATTAGTTGTTTTAAGCGGAGTCGATTAATTATGTATAAAACGACAATGTTAAATATTTATCAAAATACGTTGGAAAAAACTGTCAAATTTGAAGGCATAGGATTGCACTCAGGAAAAAAAGTAAAGATCAATGTTATTCCAAACGATGATACTCAAGGTATTTATTTCAAAAGAGTAGATTTAAAATTAAATAATATCATAAAAGCAGATTATAAGAACGTTTCATCAGCTAAACTTTGTACGACACTTGAAAATAAATTTGGAGTTAAAGTTTCAACTGTGGAACATTTATTAGCTGCACTTTACATATGTGAAATTGATAACGCTATAATTGAAATTAACAACGAAGAAGTTCCAATCATGGATGGCTCTGCTAAAGATTTTTTAAATGGAATAAGTAAAGCAGGTATAAAAAAAACTAAAATCAAAAGAAAATATTTAAAAGTTCAAGAAAAATTAGAATTAATTGATCAAGACAAAAAAATTTCTATTGAGCCAAGCAACTCTTTTGAGGTATTTTTTCAATTAGATTATCAAAATAAAATTATAGGAAATCAAAAAAATATTATTAATTTTTACTTAGACCCACTTGAGGACGTTGTATCTTCAAGAACATTCTGTCTTTTTGAAGATATAGAAAAAATTAAAAAGAATGGGCTTGCTCAAGGTGGATCTTTAGAAAATGCCTTAGTCGTCGACAAAGACAAAGTTTTAAATGAAGGTGGATTAAGAAATAGTAAAGAGTTTGTTAATCATAAAATTTTAGATTTAGCAGGTGACTTTTTATTATCAGGATTTAGAGTTCTTGGAAAAATAAATTGCTTTCAAGGAGGACATAAACTAACTAATACCTTTTTAAGAAGACTGTTAGAAACTAAATCAGCCTATTCAATTACTGAGTTGAAAGATAACGTGGTAATTTCCAAAAAAATTAGATCTCACCAACCATTAAGAGTTGCGGCTAACGCTTAATTCGTAAATTTTAACCATATTATTTTTAATTAAATCTGCTATTAATTTAGCAATGTATTTACGAAAAATTTTATTTTTATTTTTTATTTTATTACTTTTCGCATGTTCAAAAAACGAAGCTGTTTATAAACCGACTGAAAAAATAGATCCTTTCGTTTTATATAAAGAAGGGTTAGAGGCATTTGAAACAAATGATTTTTTTTATGCTAGTAAAAAATTTTCTGAAGCAGAGTTAAATTTTTCTGACGTAGATTTAGCAGCTAAATCAGCAATTATGTCCTCTTTTTCTTTATATGGAATTAACTTTTATTCTGAAGCTCTGGAAAATTTACACAGGTATCTTAGAACTTATCCAGCTGACTCAAATGTCATTTATGCCCATTACCTTGAGGCTGTAATTTACTTTGAACAAATAAGTGACGAACGAAAAGATTTAAAACCTTTATTAAAAGCTAATGAAAAAATTAATTTCTTTTTAGAAAAATTTCCAGAGTCCGACTATGCAATTGACTTAAAATTCAAGAAAGACTTAATCCAAAATCAACTAGCTGCTAAAGAGCTCTATATCGCAAAGCATTACATTTCTACTCAAAAATGGGTTCCAGCAATCAACAGATTGAAGATTATTGTAGATGATTATGATAGAACTATTTTTATTGAGGAGGCCTTACATAGGCTTGTAGAAATACATTATCATTTAGGACTAGAAGATGAAGCTAACAAATACGCAAAAATTTTAGGTTATAATTATAATTCTAGCGAGTGGTTCAAACAATCCTACAAAGTTTTAAATAAAGATTATAAAATTTCTAAAGCTCCAGAAAAAAAAGATACTTCGCTTAAGGAGAAAAACTTTTTAGATAAAATCATTAAAATAATAAAATAAAGTTAATGAAGGATAAAAAAAAAATCGTAAAAGAATATAAAGAAAAAATTAAAGAATTAAAAAAACACAATAAACTCTATTTTTCAGATGACAATCCCCAGATAACTGATTCAGATTATGATCTTATTAAAAAAGAGATTATTGATATGGAAAAACGATTTCCATTTCTAGAAAAAAAATCTTTCTCCTCAAGCAAAATTGTCGGATCAAAACCATCTAATAAATTTCAAAAAATAAAACATCTAAAGGCGATGTTATCTCTTTCGAACGCATTTAATAAAAATGACATAGTAGATTTTTTGAAGAAAGTGAATAATTTTCTGAATACTGACTCTGATTTTATTAATTTATTCGCAGAGCCGAAAATTGATGGGATTTCAGCTTCTCTTACATATGAAAAAGGTAATTTAATTAAAGGTTTATCTAGAGGTGATGGAGTAACAGGCGAAGATATCTTAGAGAACTTGAAAACAATTAAAAGCATACCTTTGAAATTAAAAGATCCAAAAATCCCAAATATAATGGAAATAAGATGTGAAATTTTTATCAGTAAAAAGGAATTTTCAAAAATCAAAGAAAAATTTGCAAATCCTAGAAATGCTGCAGGAGGATCATTAAGGCAAAAAGATCCAAAACAAACATCAAAAATACCACTTGAATACTTTGCTTATGGGTTCGGTGAAATAAATCCTTTTAAATTCTCCAAGCAATCTGAATTTTTAAATCAGCTTAGCCAATGGGGTTTTTCTACAAATCCACTATCTAGAGAACTTAAAAGTATTAATGATATTGAAAAACATCATTCAGAAATTGACAATTTAAGATCATCTCTAAATTACGATATTGATGGCTTGGTATTAAAAGTTAATGATCTTAATCTACAAAAAAGGCTGGGGAATACCTCTAATTCTCCAAGGTGGGCGATAGCTTATAAATTTTCTGCAGAAAAGGCAGTAACAAAAATTAAAGACATAATCATTCAAGTTGGCCGTACGGGAGCAATTACACCAGTTGCAAAAGTTGAACCTGTCACCGTTGGAGGAGTTGTCGTTTCTAATGCCACGTTACATAATGAAGACGAAATTACAAGAAAAGATATTAGAATTGGAGACATTATTGAAATTCAAAGAGCAGGAGATGTAATCCCACAAGTTTTAAAGGTCGATATTTCTAAAAGAGGTATTGAAAGTAAAAAATTTAAATTTCCAAAAAACTGTTTGTGTGGAGCAGTTACAAAAAAAGAAGTAAGTAAGAACACAAAAAAAGAGGACGCTGTTAGACGGTGTACAAAAGGATATGACTGTAAATTTATAGCAAGAGAAAAACTTAAACATTTAGTATCAAAAGAAGCTTTGAATATTGATGGATTAGGAAAAAAAGTTATTGATCAATTTTGGGCCCTTCATCTCATTAAAGAACCCTCAAATATATTTAATTTAGATTACAAAAAAATTAAGGAACTAGAGGGCTGGGGAGATTTATCAGTGAAAAACTTACAACAGGCTATTGAAAAATCGAAAAACTTGAGTTTAGACAGGTTTATTTACTCAATTGGCATCAGACATATTGGTCAAGAAAACGCAAAAATTATTGCGCAATTTTTTTCTTCGGTAAAAGAATTTACTAAACTATTTCAGTTAAAATATAGGAAAAAAATTTTACAAAGTTTAGCAGAACTTGATGGAATCGGCGATACTCAAATACAATCTATAAATAATTTTTTTTCAAAAGATCAAAATATAAGAATAGTAAGTAATTTAATTAGTCATCTTAATGTAATTGACTTTATTGTTAAAAACTCTGAAGGTAAATTTTTTAACAGACGATTAATGTTTACTGGTGGATTTAAAAGAATGAGCAGGTCCGAGGCAAAATCTATAGCTGAAAATAATGGAGCCAAGGTACTTGGATCAATATCAAAAAAATTAGATATTTTAGTTGTTGGAGATTCGAAACCTAAGAAAAAAAAAATAGACCATGCAAAAGAATTGAAAATTAGAATTATTACAGAAAAAGAATGGAATGATATTTTAAATAGCTGAACAAGCTTTTTTTAAGTCTATAATTTCTCTTTTATCCATTGCTTTTTTAAGATTTTTGTAAACCTTTTGATGATATTCATTAAGCCATTTTTTCTCATTATCACTTAGCATATCTCTTTTTATTAGCTCTTTATCTATCGGTGCCATAGTCAAATTTTCAAAATACTTTTTGCCCCGTACTTTTTTTACGTAAATTAAATTTTCGATACGTATACCAAACTTATTTTTCTCATAATATCCTGGTTCATTTGAAACTACCATTCCCTCTTGCAAATTTACTTTGTTATTTTTAGAAATTGAATGTGGTCCTTCATGAACATTCAAAAAATAACCTACCCCATGTCCCGTTCCATGTGAGTAATTTAACCCAATTTTTTTCAAAAATTTTCTAGCCTCAGTGTCAATTTTCGATCCAGAAGTGTTTTTTTTTATTTTAAATTTAGCAACCGCTATGTGACCTTTTAAAACTCTAGTAAAAATATCTTTAATTCTTTTATTTGAATTTTTTAAAGATATCGTCCTTGTAACGTCTGTTGTTCCAAATTCATATTGACCACCGGAGTCAACTAAATAAATATCACCATCTCTAAGTAATCTATTTGTTTTTTTTGAAGCGTTATAATGAATTATGGCCCCGTTAGGTCCAGAACCTGATATTGTCGGAAAACTTGAAAATTTAAATTTTTCACTTTGTTTTCTAAACTTATATAATTTAAGTGAAGCACTAATTTCTGAAATTTTTTTCTTATCAAAATTTTTTTTCAGCCAAAATAAATATTTTGTTAAAGCAATACCATCATAAATATGTGCTAATTTCATATTTTTAATTTCATTTTTAGTTTTAATCGCTTTAAAGTTATAAATCGGATCACTTAAATTTAAAATTTGATTATTTTTTGAAATAATATTTTCGAATAAAAAAGAGCAGGTATTTCTGTCTATTATAAATTTTTTTTTCTTAATTCTCGAAAGAAACTCGCTAATCGTTTCGATTTCATAAAATCTGATTTTTTTAAAATCTTTTTTTAGAGAAGAAGTTATTTTTTTAAGATCACAAAAAAAATGAATGTTTTTATTTTTGTCAATTAAAATATAACTATTAGGTATTGGAGAATACTTTGCATCTCTACCCCTTATATTTAAAAGCCAAGCGTTATTTTCACTAGCGGTAATAAATTGAAAATCGGCCCCAACAATTTTAAGGTTTGAGACAACATCATTTATTTTTGACTTATAATTTCGACCTACGGAACTTTTGGGCAGCTTGTAAAAATTAAATTTATTTTTTATTTTTTTTCTTTTCCAGATTGTATCAACTAAATTTTTATTAATAGGTTTGAACGTGCAAGTAGTTTTAGCAAAAAAAGTGTTCAAAGTTTTTTTAGTAAATAATTTTGGATCAAAACCAATTAGTATTTTCTTACGTTTTAATATATCATACGGCATTTTATTAGGAATTATCACTACGTTAAAAAATTTACCACTTTCTTTAGTTGCTTGTAGAGAATATCTGCCATCAACAAATAAATAGTTATTTTTTTTTAGCAATAAAGCAAAGCCATAAGATCCTGAAAAGTTTGATACATATTTTAACCTGTCATTATGTTCTGGAATATATTCGTTAAAAAACTCGTCATTTTTTGAAATTAAATAACCATCAATTTTCTCTTTTTTAAATTTTATTTTTAATTTATTTATTTTTTCCATTTAAGAATCTTATTTTTTCTGTATCTATCCCATCCAGGGCTTCTATATTCTTCATCGAATTCTATAGAATTATCTTGATTGAATTCAAAATCATCTGTCTCAGTAATACCAATTTCATTTTTCTCGACACTTCCATCTGGTATCTCATTGATAAATCTAGATGGCAAAGCATCCATCCAATCTCCATGGTAAGCTCTTTTCATAGCAAAAGATAAATAAGCCTCTTTTTTTGCTCTAGTGATACCTACATAAGCCAATCTTCTCTCTTCCTCCAAAGCAAAATCTCCCTTTTCCTCTAATGACTTTTGATGTGGGAACAAACCTTCTTCCCATCCTGGGAGAAAGACAACATCAAATTCTAGCCCTTTTGCCGCGTGCATTGTCATAAGATTTATTTTAGCACCTTCCCACTCCTGATCTATTGATGTAGCTAAAGCGACATGTTCAAGAAAACTTTGTAAACCATCGTAATCTTGCATTGCTCTTAACAATTCTTTTAAATTTTCAAGTCTATTTTCGTTTTCCAAATCTTTTTTGTTTTTTAGCATTGCAGAATATCCCGACTCATCCAATATAAGTTTTAACAAGTCGTAATGCTTAATTTCTTGCGAATCTTTTCTCCATTTGTGTATCATTTTGATTAATTGGCTGAGAGTATTTTTAATCTTTGGTTTAAAATCTCCATTTTCTAACATTCTAATAATAGAGTCTTCAAGACATAATTTATTTTTCTTTCCAAAAGTAAAAATTTGATTAAGAGTGCTTTCCCCAATCCCTCTTTTTGGTGAACCAATGACTCTTTCTAAGGCAAGATCATCGAACTTCTGATTTATAATTCTTAAATAAGAAATAGCATCTTTAATTTCAGCTCTTTCGTAAAACTTAATACCTCCTAAAACTCGATAACCTATTCCGACCTGCAAAAACCTTTCCTCAAACTCTCTTGTTTGGTAGATAGCCCTTACTAATATCGAAACATCATTCAATGAGTATTTTTTTTTCAATTTCTTTTCAATAATATCGCTGACTCCTTGTGCTTCATCTTTACCTGTTCTATAACAATTTAGTTTTACTAAATCACCTTGATCTGCTGATGACCATAATTTCTTGCCAACTCTATTTGAATTATTTGAAATTAAATGAGAAGCTGTGTCTAAAATATTTTTTGTAGATCTGTAATTTTGCTCTAACTTGAATACTTTACAATCTTTATAAATTTTGTCGAAAGTCAAAAAATTTTTTATTTCTGCACCTCTCCAACTATAAATTGACTGATCATCATCGCCTACACAACAAATATTTTGTTTCTCATTAACTAATAAATTTAACCATTTATTTTGAATGAAATTAGTGTCTTGATATTCATCAACTAAAATATATTTAAAATTATTATGGTATATTTGTCTTATGTCACTATGATCTTCAAAAAGTTTAACTGAAAATAAAATTAAATCACCAAAATCAAAAGCATTTAAATCTTTGGTTTTACTTTGATAAATTTGATAAACTTTTAAAATAGATTTGATTACCGTACCTAGTTTATTTTCTTTTACATCTTTAGGCAATAAACCCTTATTTTTCCATTGATCTATGTGATACATAATTAACTGGGGTGAGAATTTTTTGGCATCTAGATCCTCAGCTTTTACAATATTTCTAATAAGTTTCTTTTGATCATCCGTATCAATAATCGTAAAATTACTTTTATAACCTAGCGCTTCGGCATGCCGCCGTAAAATCTTTACACTTATTGAGTGAAATGTCCCTAGCCATGGAACTGCATTAGAGCTTCCTTTGATATGTTGCATTACTCTGTTTTGCATTTCTTTTGCTGCTTTGTTTGTGAAAGTCACACATAAAATTTGATTGGGAAAAGCTTTTTTTTGGTTAATTATATGAATTAGTCTAGTAGTTAAAACTCTTGTCTTACCAGATCCAGCTCCAGCAACAATTAAATTTGGTCCTTCGGTGCTTAGGACCGCATCTTTTTGCTCCTTGTTAAGGTTTCCAATTAATTTATCTATACTATTCATAACTTAGAATTTTAATTTATATACTAGTTGTAAAAATAAAAAAAATGATAAATAAAATTTACATTAAAATTAACAATAAGTTTTCTAGTATTTTTAAATTTATCTTTTTTCTTAGATACCTTATTGCAATCTTCTTTGTCGCAATTGTACTCTTTTTATCAATTCCTCAATTTTTTGATTACAAAAAAAAAGAACAAGTAATAACTAATTATTTGTTAAAAAATTACGAAATTGAATTAAAAAAAATCAAAAAAATTCAATTCAAATCTTTCCCGACTCCCCATTTATTTTTAAGCAATTTAGAAACAAATTTTCATAAAGAATCAATAGATCTTAAGATTAATAATATGAAAATTTACCCAAAATTATTTAGCATATTCAATTATGAGAATTTTCAAGTTAGAAAGATCGAATTAAAAAATAATAATGCTAATGTTAATATTTATCAAATTATTCCCTTTACAAAATATTTATTGAACATTGAAAAAAAAATTTCTATAAAAAATTTAAGTTTAAAGATAAAAGATAAAAATAGACCAGTTATTCATTTTGAAGAAATTAATTTCTCAAACTACGGGTATAAAAAAAATAAGATAAATGGCTTAGTTTTTAATAAAAAATTTGGTATAGATTTTGAAAATAAATTTAATAAATTTAATTTAAAGATACCCGATATAAGTGTCTCCTCAAACATAAATACTTTTAAGGACGATAACTCAAAATTAGCAGGAAGTTTGCAAGGTAAAATTTTAAAATTAAATTTGAAATTAGATTTTCTTTTTAATCAAGGGAGTATTAAAATTAACAATTTCTTATTAAGAGATAAAAAATTATCTTTAGATAGCGATGGATATTTTGATTTCAAACCGTATTTTAAAATTAACTTAAAATCCCAAATAAAAGATATTGATTTAGATCTTTTGAAAAATTTTGACTTAAATATTATTTTTGATCAAAAAGACCTCCTAAAAAGGATTAATAGTGAAAATATAATAACGTTTAAAT
Source organism: uncultured Pelagibacteraceae bacterium (assembly GCA_902610975.1). GTDB lineage: Bacteria > Pseudomonadota > Alphaproteobacteria > Pelagibacterales > Pelagibacteraceae > Pelagilacustribacter. Next base: position 84,310 of record CACLXL010000001.1, on the reverse strand, counting down.
CAAAAAAGTTTAGTAGAGATTTAATTAGTCAACTAGAAATTCAAACCAATCTTGCATATGGAAGATTAACTGCATCTAAAACTTTTTCTATTAATGGTAATAATTTTTTCTGTAGTAACGAAGTAAATCTAATATCAGATTATCCAGTACTTTACTTTAATTGTTTGTTAAAATCTTCTGATAAAAAAAGTTTGTACAAAAAACTTAAAATTGATCTTAAAACTCAAAATGAGCCTTTTAATTTGAAGGTAAAGGGTAACCTTAATATTTTAAATAAAAAAATCAACTTTGTTAAAGTTGAGATGAATAACAAATATAATGCGTCACAAGAAGATTTAGAGTTCTTTAAAAATTCTTTTGAGAGCATTTTATTTGATGGAAATTTTAACGAAATATTTAGATTATCTAAAATAAGAAAATTTATTTATGAAATAAATTAATTTACTTTGGTTTTGTCATCTTGATAGGATCCATAATTTTATCATAATCCTTTTCTTTAATTAATCCTGATTTTATAACCTCTTGTTTCAAAGTAGTTCCATTCTTATGAGCAGCTTTTGCAACACTAGCAGCTTTGTCGTATCCAATTTTTGGAGCTAATGCAGTCACTAACATTAAAGAATTATTTAAGAGATGTTTAATCCTTTTTTTATCTGCCTTAATGCCTTTAACACAGTAAAGCGCAAAAGTTTTTGCAGAGTCACTCATTATCTCAATTGATTGTAAAATATTATGTATAATTAGAGGTTTGAAAACATTTAGTTCAAAATGACCGTGGGATCCTGCCATGGTAATACCATTATGATTACCTATAACTTTAACACAAACCATGGTCACGGCCTCTGACTGTGTGGGATTTACTTTACCCGGCATTATCGAAGAGCCAGGTTCATTAGAAGGCAATATTAATTCACCATAACCTGCCCTTGGACCTGATCCTAAGAATCTAATATCGTTTGCAATTTTCATGAGACAAACAGCAGTAGTATTTAAAGTGCCAGAAAAATTTACTATTTCATCATGGGCAGCCAAAGAAGCAAATTTATTTTTTGATGGTCTAAAAGGCAGTTTAGTTATTTTGCCAATTTCTCTTATGATTTTCTTATCAAAGTTTTTTCTTGTATTTAGTCCTGTACCAACTGCAGTCCCTCCTTGAGCCAAATAGAAAATTTCTTTAAGAGCTGCCTCAATTCTAATTATACATTTTTTTAATTGAGCATGATAACCTGAAAATTCTTGTCCTAAAGTTAAAGGAGTTGCATCTTGTAAGTGAGTTCTACCAACTTTGACTATTTTTTTAAACTCCTTCGATTTATTAGCTAATTCTTTTTCTAAAATTTTTAAGGATGGTAAAAGCTTTTCTTTTGATCTTAAAGCTATTGCTATATGCATAGCTGTAGGAAAAACATCATTAGTTGATTGTGACTTATTTACGTGATCATTAGGATGAATGGGTTTTTTGGTTCCCATTTTACCACCCATCATTTGTATAGCCCTATTGGCTATTACTTCATTAACGTTCATATTAGTTTGAGTGCCAGATCCTGTTTGCCAAACTTTAAGTGGAAAATGATTGTCGTGTTTTCCATTAATGACTTCATTAGCAGCTTTAATTATATATTTACAAATTTTCGGATCTAAATCCTTATTTTTTGAATTAACAATAGCTGCAGCCTTTTTAATTATTGCAATTGAGTGGATAACTAATGGTCTTACTAAAAAGTCGCCAATATTAAAATATTTGTTAGATCTTTCTGTTGATGCCCCCCAATACTTATCACCAGGCACTTTTATTTTTCCAATACTGTCAAATTCTGTTCTGTATTTCATTACTGATTCTTTGATATAATACACTTTTATTGAATAATTATAAAATATAAAGGATAACAAATGAGTAACTTTGATAGTGTAAGAAAATTCATGAAAACATTTGGTCAGGAAGTTAAAGAAAAAGCAGGGTTTCCGAATGAAAAAATTACCTCTTTAAGATATGATTTAATAAAAGAGGAACTTGACGAGTTTAAGGAGGCATTAGATAAAAAAGATTTAAAAGAAGTTGCTGATGCTTTAACTGATATACTGTATGTTACTTATGGAGCTGGACATGCTTTCGGCATAGATTTGGATAAATGTTTTGAAGAAGTACAAAATTCAAATATGAGCAAGCTCGGTGAAGATGGAAAACCGATTTATAATGAAAAGGGCAAAGTTTTAAAAGGTCCAAAATATTTCAAACCTAATTTAAAAAAATTTGTAGCTTAATGAAAAATAATTATCATTGGATACTTTTAGGGATTGCTGTAGGTATAGTTTTTTACCTGATAGATAAATATATTTTTTAAGGCGCGTTTTGTTGCCAGGTGCCTATAATTTTAGTTAATATATTAAATGTATGAATTGTTTGCAAATCTTACATTAATTGCACATTTAATCTTTATCTTATTTGTTATTTTTGGTGGATTGCTCTTCTTTATTTTTTCAAAAGTAGTCTATATCCATCTTCCTGCATTATTATGGGGAATTTATATAGAACTAAATAATTCTGTTTGCCCGTTAACATATTTAGAAAATTGGTTTTTAATTAAAGCTGAGTTGGCAACTTATTCTAATGGTTTTATCAACAACTATCTTTATCCAATAATTTATCCCGAGGGCTTAACTAATAACATTCAGATATATCTTGGCATAACATTGATAGTCATTAATATTTTAATATACGGATTTATTTTTAAAAATTTTAAAAGATTTTAAGGGGCGTTCTGTTGCCAGGTGCCCCAAACCCCGTAACTTAATTAACTAAGTTAATTAAGCTGCAAGTGCAAATTTTTGATTTGCATTTATAAATTAGCCCGTTACGTCGGAACCATCTCGAACGAAAGAACAGCCTTTAGACACCCGTCGATCCTAATTCACCCCCGTAAGTTGTAAATGGTGGAGGTGGTGGGTACTGCCCCCACGTCCGTGATGTTTATTACGAAATTCGTTTATCGTCATAGTTGGAAAACCAACACTATTAATATAAAACTCTTTTTAAGAGATTCAATAAATAATTCAAAAATGAAACTTACTAAAGAACAAAAGCAAGAAATTGCAGACCAACAGGCTCAAAAAAGTCAGACTAAAAGAGTTACTTCGCCGGAATTAGAAAAAATTCTTTACGAGGCTTTACCAGTTTTAGATCATGGATTTGTCAGAGTGGTAGATTACATGGGAGACGATAGTTCTATAGTTCAATCAGCAAGGGTGTCATATGGAAAAGGAACTAAAAAAGTTTCAACAGATGAAGGCCTTATTAAATATTTAATGAGACATTGGCACTCAACGCCTTTTGAAATGTGTGAAATAAAATATCATGTAAAACTTCCAATCTTCATAGCAAGGCAATGGATCAGACATAGAACAGCAAACGTAAATGAATATTCTGCAAGATATTCAATTTTGGATAAGGAGTTTTATATTCCTGCAAAAGATCAACTCTCAGCTCAATCCACTTCAAATCGTCAAGGTAGAGGGGATTTGATAACCGGAGATCAAGCAGATGAAGTTTTAAAAATTTTGAAAGATGATGCTACAAGAACTTACGACAATTATGAAAAGATGCTTAACGAAAGATATGACGGGACAACTATAGATGAAAACAAGTCTGGCTTAGCAAGAGAACTTGCAAGAATGAATTTAACCTTAAATTCTTACACTCAATGGTATTGGAAGACAGATTTGTTAAATCTTTTAAATTTTTTATTCTTAAGAGCTGATAGTCATGCGCAATACGAAATAAGAGTTTATGCTGAAACAATGCTCGATACTGTAAAAAAATGGGTGCCAATTACTCATTCAGCTTTTTTAGACTATAGAGTGGGAGCCGTGCATGTCTCTGCTAAGGGAAAAAAAGTTATTCAACTAATGGCAAAAGGTGAAAAAGTATCTCATGAAAACTCAGGTCTTTCAAAAAGAGAGTGGAACGAATTGATGACATCTTTTGGTTTTACAGAAAAGATTGTTTAATTTCTTTAGCTATACCTATAAATATCTTAGAAATTTTGTGGTCAGGTTTTGAATAAGTCAAAGGTTCTCCATTATCAGCCGAAGCTCTTAAGTCTTCATTTAAAGGTAAGAAACCTAAGAATTCTTTATCAAATTCTTTGGCAGTTTTTTCAACACCTCCTTCTCCAAAAATTTTATATTTTTTTCCATCATCACCTTCAAAAAAACTCATGTTATCAATAAGCCCTAAGATTTTTACACCAGTTTTTTCAAACATTTGAATACCTCTTTTTACATCTAATAAAGCTAGATCTTGAGGAGTAGAAACAATTATTGCTCCATTTATTTTTACCTCTTGCACAAAAGTTAATTGAGTATCCCCAGTCCCTGGAGGCATATCAATTATGATTACATCTCTATCTTTCCATAATACTTTTTGAGTCATAGTTTTAATTGCGCTAATTACCATTGGTCCCCTCCACATCATTGGCGTCTGCTCGTCAATCAATAAGCCCATGGACATGCATTGAGCTCCAAATTTTTCTAACGGAATAATTGATTTGTTATCTTCACTTTTTGGTTTTTCTTTTAAATTTAAAAGTTTTGGCAGAGACGGTCCATAAACATCTGCATCAAGTATTCCAATTTTTAATCCTAATTTTTGTAAGGCAAAAGCTAGGTTTACAGCGATTGTGGATTTACCAACCCCACCTTTAGCACTTGAAATCATAATAACTGATTTTGTTCCTTTAATAGGTGTTTTAGTAAATTGTTTTGGAGGTGGTTTTTGGCTCATGTTTCAATTTTATCAAATGTTTTAGACATTATAGCGCTCCTTCTTAACTTGTTTTTAGGAGAAAAGTCACTATATAAAGTGTCATGAGTTTTAAAGATAAGATTTTAAAGAACCAATCACCGTGGGGTACACCTCCAGGTGGAGATGGCGGCAGAGGTTCGCCTGGTGGGAATGGTTCTGGCTCACGACAAGATCCACCTAGTTTAGATGACGTTATAAAAAATTTTCAAAAAACTATTAATAAATTTTCTGGTGGAAAATCTGGAGGTTCTAGACCAATAATCATTGGCTTAATTATTGTAGCATTACTTTACGTTGCAAGTGGACTTTACAGAGTATTACCTGATGAACAAGGAGTAGTTTTAAGATTTGGTAAATATGTTAACACTACTCAACCTGGATTACATTATCATTTTCCAACACCTTTTGAGAGAGTTTTAACACCCAAAGTTACAAAAGTTAATCGGGTAGACGTTGGTTTTAGACCTGCAAGCGATAGCGGCAGATCGTCTGGAGTTGGAAATGTGCCCGAAGAAAGCTTAATGTTAACAGGTGATGAAAATATCGTTGATATAAACTACTCAGTTTTCTGGGTGATTAAGGATGCACAAAAATTTTTATTTAATATTCAAAGTCCTGTAGAAACAGTTAAAGCAGCGTCAGAAACTGCAATGCGGGAAGTAATAGCAAAAAATAGAATTCAAAACATATTAACTGAAGGTAGATCTAAAATAGAGGTTGAAGTTCAAGAAATAGCTCAATTGATTTTAGATGAATATGGATCTGGAATACAATTGACTCAAGTACAAACTCAGCAAGCTGATCCACCTGAACAAGTAATTGATGCTTTCAGAGATGTGCAAGCCGCAAGAGCTGATAGAGAAAGATCGAAGAACGAAGCAGAAGCTTACGCAAATGATGTGATCCCAAGAGCTCGAGGTGAAGCCGAACAAGTTTTGCAACAAGCAGAAGCTTATAAAAAAGAAGTTGTAGCAAAAGCAGAAGGTGAGGCGAGCAGATTTTTAGCAATATATAATGAGTACAAAGATGCTAAACAAGTGACACAAGAAAGAATGTATTTAGAAACTATGGAAAAAGTTTTAGCTGATATTGACAAAGTTATAATCGATAAAGAGTCTGGTTCAGGTGTTGTGCCGTATTTACCATTACCGGAATTAAAAAAAGGGAGTAACAATTAATGAAAGGCGTTAAATTTATAGTCCCAGCAGTAATATTAGTTGGAGTAGTAATCTTCCAATCTTTATTTATTGTACAAGAAATTAGTCAAGCAATTGTACTTCAATTTGGAGATCCTAAGAAAATTGTTACAAAAGCAGGATTAAACTTTAAATTACCATTCATACAAAACGTGGTGTATTTAGATAAAAGAATTTTAAACTTAGATAATGATCCTGAGGAAGTAATTGCGGCTGACCAAAAAAGATTAATTGTAGACGCCTTCGCAAGATTTAAAATTGTAGATCCATTAAAATTTTATATTTCAGTTGGAAATGAGAGAGTTGCTAGATCGAGATTATCTACAATCATTAATTCTCGAATTAGAGGGGTATTAGGTACTCAGGAATTAGCTACTTTATTATCTACCGATAGAGCAAGGCAAATGCAAATAATTCAATCACAAGTTAACGAAGAAGCTAAGAACTTTGGAATAAATATTGTTGATGTAAGAATTAAAAGAGCCGATCTACCTCCAGCTAACAGTGAAGCCATTTACAAAAGAATGCAAACAGAAAGAGAGAGAGAAGCAAAAGAATTTAGAGCACAAGGTGCTGAGATAGCACAAAAAATAAGATCAACAGCAGATAAAGATGTAACTGTCATTTTAGCTCAGGCAAATAAAAAGTCTGAGATAATGAAAGGTGAAGGAGATGGTCAGAGAAACAAAATATTTGCTGATGCCTTTGGAAGAGATCCACAGTTTTTTGCCTTCTATAGAGCTATGCAAGCATACGAAAAAGCTTTAATAGGTGGAGAAACTTCTTTAGTTTTATCACCTGACAGTGATTTCTTTAAGTTTTTTGGTAAGTCAGTTAAGCCAAATATTAAAAGATAAATAAAATTTAACATCGTGAACGAGTTTATTATCGCAATCGGCTTAGTTTTTTTTGTGGAAGGTCTGTTTTTAGCCATTTTCCCGTCAAGAATTAAAAGCATACTTGAAATAATTAAAAACACTCCAGAAAACAAACTAAGATTATTAGGAGTAGTTTTTTTGATTATCGGTTTTTTAATAATTTGGTATATAAAAAGTTAAATGAAATTTTTTAAGAAAATATTATTTTTTTTAATCATTTTAAGCTTTTCTTCTGTTAACTCAAAACCTATTCCTGGTTCTTTTGCAGATTTGGCATCTAAACTTATGCCCTCAGTTGTCAATATATCTACAACTCAAACCGTGAGAACAACTACCAATCAGTTTCCTTTTCAATTCCCTCCAGGATCACCATTTGGTGAAATGTTTAAAGACTTTGATAGACCAACTGAAAGAAAAGCCTCTTCTCTTGGATCAGGTTTTATTATAGAGGAAAACGGAATCGTAATTACTAATAATCATGTAGTAGCAAACGCAGAGGATATTTTAGTCAGAGTTGGTGATAAGGAATATGATGCAAAAATAATTGGCGCTGATCCTTATATGGATATTGCAGTAATTAAAATGCAAACTAATGACAAGTTTGAACCTGTAACTTTTGGCGACTCTAGCAAGGCAAGAGTTGGTGATTGGGTTGTTGCAATAGGTAACCCCTTTGGTTTAGGCGGTACTGTAACTTCAGGTATTATCTCTGCAAGAAATAGGCAAATTGGATTAACAAGATATGAAGATTTTATACAAACTGATGCATCAATCAATCAAGGTAACTCAGGGGGCCCTTTGTTTAATTTAAACGGTGAAGTAATTGGAATTAATACAGCAATTATAGCTCCCGGTCAGTCAGGTTCAATCGGTATAGGGTTTGCAATACCTGCAAACGCAGCTTCAAATGTTATTGATCAATTAATTAAGTTTGGAGAAACAAAAAGAGGTTGGCTAGGAGTAAGAATACAAGAGGTAAGCAAAGAAATTGCTGAAGTCGAAAAATTAAAAAAACCTGAGGGAGCATTAGTTGCAAGTGTCGGAAAAAATAGCCCAGCAGAAAAAGCAGGAATTAAAGCAGGCGATATTATTTTAGAATTTGACGGAAAAAGAATTAACACAATGAAAAAACTTCCAAATGTTGTAGCAAGCACCAAGGTTGGCAAAAGTGTTGAGCTTAAAATTTGGAGAAATAAAAAATTAATTTCTAAAAGACTTATTCTTGGAAGGCTTGAAACCTCTGAGGAATTTAAAGAAACAAAACCAAAAATAGTTAGAAAAGATATTGATATTGAAAGTTTAAAAATAGTAGTTAGAGAAATTACAAGCGAAGATATTAAATCAAGAAACTTAAATAAAAAAACTACAGGAGTGCTGATCACTGAAATATCTAGCAGAAGTCCATTATTTAATTTGTTAAGTATAAATGATATAATAATAGAAGTTCAAAAAACTAATGTAAAAAATTCAACTGATCTAAAAAGAAAGGTTGATAACATTTTTAAGAAGGGTGAAAAAACATTATTATTAACAATTATTAATAAAGATAATCGAAGACGGTACTTAGGTGTTAAAATAAATTAGCTTGTCTAAAAAAATTATTCTATTGGCTGGCCCAACAGCATCTGGAAAATCAAAACTAGCAATTGGTTTAGCAAAAAGACTAAATGGAGAAATTATTAATGCTGATAGTATGCAAATATTTAAAGAATTTAAAATTTTATCATCTCGTCCTGACATAAGCGAAACTAAAGGAATAAAACATCATCTTTATGGATTTATTTCAATTAAAAGATATTTTTCTGTAGGAGATTGGTTAAAAGAGGCAAAAAATAAAATAGATGATATTCTAAAAAGGAAAAAAATACCAATAGTTGTTGGAGGCACTGGACTTTATTTCAATTCAATTACAAAAGGTATTAGCAAAATTCCGGACTTAGACTCTAAAACAAGAAATAAAGTCAGAAATTTATACGAAAAAATTGGTACTAAAAAATTCTACAATTTGCTTATAAAACTTGATCCTAAAATTAAAGGTAGAATAATTCCCACTGACTCACAAAGATTACAAAGGGCTTATGAAGTAAAGCTAAAAACAAAAAAATCTCTGTTTGATTGGTTTGCAAATACTAAATCTGAATTTTTGGATTTTGAAATAAAAAAAATTTTTATTGATATTCCTAGGGATGAATTGCTTAAAAAAATTTATAAAAGAACAGATATAATGATTAAAAAAAAATGCACAAATGAGGTGAAAAAATTCAACAAACTTAAGGTTAAAAAAAATTTATCGGCAAATAAATTGATAGGTGTTCAAGAAATCAATGAATTTTTAAAAGGAACAATTTCATTAGATCAATGTAAAGAGCTCATAAATATAAAGACTAGACAATACGCAAAGAGACAAAATACTTGGGCTAGAGGACATATGAAGAACTGGAATAAGCTTTATTCAAAAAATTTCTCAATTCTTCTGAAAAAATCATTAAAAGTCGTAAGCTAAAACTTGACGCAAATCATTTCTAGGCTAGATTGTATGTATGCCAAAATTATTGAGCGGAGCAGAAATTGTATTTAAAGCACTGGAGGATCAGAAAGTAGAATATATTTTTGGTTATCCCGGAGGTGCAGTTTTGCCAATTTATGATGAACTGAAAAATCATAAATCAATAAAACATATTTTGGCCAGACACGAACAAGGCGCAGGTCATTCTGCAGAAGGTTACGCGAGGTCAAGCGGCAAGCCAGGAGTTTTATTAGTTACATCTGGACCAGGCGCCACTAATGCTGTGACGGCTTTGACAGATGCTTACATGGACTCCATACCTCTTGTTTGTATCTCAGGACAAGTACCAACACACTTAATCGGAACTGATGCTTTTCAAGAGTGCGATACAACAGGAATTACAAGGCCATGTACGAAACATAATTGGTTAGTAAAAGACGTTAATGATCTCTCAAGAGTATTACATTTAGCTTTCGAGGTAGCAACCACTGGAAGACCTGGTCCCGTTTTAGTAGACATTCCAAAAGATATACAATTTAAAAAAGGTAAATATAAATTTTTTAAGAATACGCTTAAAAAAAAACTTAATGGGAAAGCTACACATAAAATTTCTAATTTAGAACTTGATAAATTTATTGATCTTATTAAAAAATCTTCAAAGCCTATTTTTTATACAGGTGGAGGTGTTATTAATTCAGGGCCCGAGGCAAGTAAACATTTAAGAGAACTTGTTTCATTAACTGGTTTCCCAATAACTTCAACATTACAAGGGCTCGGAGCATATCCTGGAGACGATCCACAATTTTTAGGTATGCTTGGTATGCACGGAACCTACGAAGCAAATAATGCAATGCATGATTGCGACTTAATGATAAACATTGGCGCAAGGTTTGATGATAGAATTACAGGAAAAGTTGACGAATTTTCACCTGGTTCTAAAAAAATTCATGTTGATATTGACCCGTCTTCTATCGGTAAAAATATTAAAGTTGATCTTGCAATAGTAAGCGATGTAACAGTGCTGTTAAAATCTTTAATAAAAAGATTTAAAGAAAAAAATAAAAATTTTTTAAATTCAAATAAACAAAAAACTTCAAAATGGTGGGAGCAAATTGAAAAATGGAGAGAAAAAAAATCTTTAAATTTCATTAATAGCAATAAAATAATAAAACCCCAACACGCTGTGCAAAGATTATATGAGTTAACGAAAAAACAAGACACTTTCATTACTACCGAAGTTGGCCAGCATCAAATGTGGGCAGCTCAACACTATAAATTTAATAAGCCTAATAGATGGATGACCTCTGGAGGTCTTGGGACCATGGGGTACGGACTACCAGCTGCAATAGGTGTGCAAATCGCCAATCCTGGAAAATTAGTAATTGATATTGCTGGAGAAGCATCTGTTTTAATGACAATGCAAGAAATGTCTACAGCAGTTCAATACAGACTACCAATAAAAATATTTATTTTAAACAATGAATACATGGGGATGGTACGTCAATGGCAAGAACTCTTACATGAAAAAAATTATTCTGAAAGTTATACAGCAGCATTACCAGACTTTGTTAAGCTTGCAGAGTCTTATGGTTGTGTTGGTATAAGAGCAAAAACACCTGATGAGTTAGATAACAAAATTGAAGAAATGATTAATATCGATAAACCAGTGATATTTGATTGCGTTGTTGACAAAGCAGAAAACTGCTTTCCTATGATACCGTCTGGTAAGCCCCATAATCAGATGATCCTAGGGCCCGAAGAAGAAGAAGAAATTTCTGATGAAGGGAAAATATTAGTCTAATGTCTAAGTCTAAATCTGCTTATAGTGTTCCTGGTAAATTTGGAAAAATTGAAAGACATATTATTGTAGTTTGGGTTGATAATGAAGCTGGAGTTTTAGCAAGAATAGCAGGGCTCTTTTCTGGAAGAGGATATAATATTGAGTCTTTAGCAGTAGCTGAGGTTGATAAAAAAAAACATATCTCCAGAATTACCATAGTGACTGAAGGAACTCCAGAAGTGATTGAACAAATAAATTTACAACTTAAAAAACTCGTACCAGTTCATAAAGTTGCTGATTTTAAAAGAGGGGAAAAAGATATTTTATTTAGAGAATTAGCTATGTTTAAAATTTTAGTGAACTCAAAAAAACTTGAAAAAGTTAAAAAAATTTGTAAAAAATTTAATCCTGTAATACTTGATAAAACAAATAAATCTGTTGTAATACAAGTAACTGCATTAAGGGCAGAAATTGATAAATTAGCTCTTGATTTAAAAAGTTTAGGACTTATAAGCACTTCTAGAACAGGTGCTGTTGCCATGACGAAAGGATCAAAAATTTTTAATTAATTATGAAGACTTATTACGATAAAGACACAAATAAAGAATTAATAAAAAATAAAAAAGTTGCAATTTTTGGTTATGGAAGCCAAGGGCACGCTCATGCTTTAAACCTTAAAGATAGTGGAGTTAAAGAAGTCGTGGTTGCTTTAAGAGAGGGATCTTCCAGCATCAAAAAGGCCGAGAGCGCTGGGTTGAAAGTAATGTCATTATCTGATGCAGCTGCTTGGGCAGATGTAGTAATGATGTTGACACCTGATGAACTTCAATCAGAGATTTATAAAAATCATATAGAGCAAAGAATGAAAGAGGGAACAAGTTTAGCTTTTGCACATGGTTTAAATATTCATTTTAATTTAATTAATTCAAGAAAAGATTTAGATGTTTTTATGGTAGCACCAAAAGGACCGGGACACACTGTAAGAAGTGAGTACCAAAAAGGTGGAGGTGTGCCTTGTTTAATGGCTGTTCATAAAGATAGCTCAGGAAAGGCTAAAGATTTAGCATTGTCTTATGCATCGGCGGTAGGAGGAGGAAAAGCTGGTATAATAGAAACAACATTTAAGGATGAATGTGAAACCGATTTATTTGGAGAACAAACAGTTCTTTGCGGAGGCCTTGTAGAGTTAATTAAAAATGGTTTTGAAACTTTGACCGAAGCCGGTTACCCACCTCAAATGGCTTACTTTGAAACTCTTCATGAGGTTAAGTTAATTGTTGATTTAATTTATGAGGGAGGAATCGCAAACATGAATTATTCTATTTCTAACACTGCTGAGTATGGTGAGTATGTTTCTGGGAAAAGAGTTGTAGACGGAAAGACTAAGGAAAAAATGAAGGAAGTTTTGAAAGATATACAATCTGGTAAATTTACTAAAGAGTGGATGGATGAACATAAATCAGGCCAAAAAAATTTCCTAAAAATGAGGCAAGATCTCGCTAAACACCCTATTGAAAAGGTAGGTAAAGAACTTCGAGCCATGATGCCATGGATTGGTAAAAATAAACTAGTCGATAAAGATAAAAATTAACCCAATCTGAGTCTAAATCCTAAAGTTAAAGTACATAATTATTTGCAAATTCTAGCTTTGATTGTAATATAAGATGTTTTTAATTTTTTAAAATTATTAGGCTATGACAGATAAAAACAGAATTATAATTTTTGATACAACGATGCGTGATGGAGAACAGTCTCCAGGTGCATCAATGAGTTTAGAAGAAAAATTACAAATCTCTAGAGTTTTTGATGAGCTTGGCGTTGATATCATAGAGGCTGGTTTTCCAATCGCCTCGCCTGGTGACTTTGAAGCTGTAACTGAAATAAGTAAAACTCTTAAGCGATCAATACCAGCAGGATTAGCTAGAGCTACTAAAAAAGATATTGATGCGTGTCATCAAGCTTTAAAGCATGCAAAACATTTTAGAATTCATACTTTTATCTCCACAAGTCCGCTTCATATGAAGCATAAATTGAATAAATCACCAGAAGAAGTTTTAGAGTCAATAAAAGAGAGCGTTACATACGCTAGAAAATTTACTGACGATGTTGAGTGGTCTTGTGAAGATGGAACACGAACTGACATGGATTACATGTGTAAGACAGTTGAGCTAGCAATTAAATCTGGAGCAAAAACAATTAACATTCCAGATACGGTAGGATATACTGTTCCTTCAGAGTTTAAAAAAATTATTGAAACTTTAATAAATAAAGTCCCAAATATTGATAAAGCAATACTATCTACACATTGTCATAATGATTTAGGTTTAGCCGTTGCTAATTCTTTAGCCGGGGTAATGGCTGGAGCGAGACAAATAGAATGTACAATAAATGGAATCGGTGAAAGAGCGGGTAATGCAGCATTGGAAGAAGTTGTCATGGCTATGAGAACAAGACATGACTTAATGCCTTACACAACAAATATAAATACAAAACTTTTAAGCAAAGCATCAAAAGTAGTTTCGAATGCTACAGGATTTCCAGTTCAATTCAATAAAGCAATTGTTGGTAAAAATGCTTTCGCACATGAGTCAGGAATTCACCAAGATGGAATGTTAAAAAATAGAAATACTTACGAGATAATGACACCTGAAAGTGTTGGGGTTAAAAAAACTTCATTGGTAATGGGAAAGCATTCAGGTAGACATGCATTCAGAGACAAACTTTCAGATATGGGTTATGTAGATGTTACGGACGATATTATTAACACTGCTTTTGGCAAGTTTAAAATTCTAGCCGATAAGAAAAAACATATTTACGATGAAGATATAGCGGCATTAGTTGATGACAGTTTAGTAACTGAAGATAATGTTATCAAATTAAAATCATTAAAAGTTTATGCTGGAACAGGAGAACCACAAAAAGCTGAAATGACACTTGAAGTTTTTGGAGAAGTAAAAACTGCTTCTGAGACAGGAGATGGACCCGTAGATGCGATATTTAAATGTATTAAAAAACTTTATGCTCATGAAGTAAAACTTTTATTATATAATGTTCATGCAGTAACAGAAGGCACAGACGCACAAGCAACAGTAAGCGTGAGAATTGAGGAAAAAGGTAAAACGACAGTGGGCCAAGCAGCTGATACAGATACCTTAGTAGCTTCTGCTAACGCTTATTTAAACGCATTAAATAAATTAATTATTAAAAGAAAAAAAACAGCACCAGATGATGAAAATCTAAGCGTGCAAATATAGAAAGGTAAATATGTTTAAAGGTTTAACAGGATTAACATCATTATGGTCTCAAGACATGGCTATAGATTTAGGAACAGCTAACACGTTGGTAGTGCTTAAAGATCAAGGTGTAGTTTTAAATGAACCTTCAGTTGTAGCGGTTATTGAGGACGCTGGGAAAAAATCAGTTCTAGCAGTAGGCGATGAGGCAAAAACTATGTTAGGTAGAACTCCTGGAAATATTTCAGCCATTAGACCACTAAAAGACGGTGTAATCGCTGATTTCGTAGTTACTGAAGAAATGATTAAGCATTTTATAAAAAAAGTGCACAAAAAAAATGCTTTTGCAAACCCTAGAATTTTAATTTGTGTTCCAACTGGATCTACACCAGTAGAAAGAAAAGCTATTCAAGACTCAGCTTTAGCCGCAGGAGCAAGAAAAGTTCAATTAATCGAAGAACCTATTGCTGCAGCAATCGGAGCAGGATTACCTATATCTGAAGCAACAGGATCTATGGTTGTAGATATTGGTGGTGGTACTACAGAAATCGCAGTTATGTCTTTAGGAGGCGTTGTTTATTCAAAGTCTTTAAGAGTAGCAGGAGACGCTCTTGATCAGTCAATAATAGCTTATATGAGAAAGAAAATGAACTTGATGATCGGAGACTCAACTGCTGAAAAAATTAAAAAAGAAATTGGAACAGCTATTCCATCCTCTAATAATACTTTTTTAATGAAAGGAAGAGATATAAGATCTGGTACTCCAAAAGAGATAGAACTTACAGAAAAAGATGCTTGTGAGGCACTGATGCCAATTCTAAACCAAATATTAGGAGGTATAAAAGAAGCATTAGAAAATACTCCTCCAGAATTATCAGCAGATTTAATTGATATGGGGTTAGTATTAACAGGTGGAGGAGCTTTATTAAAAAATATTGATAAATTAATTTCTCAAGACACTGGTTTACCTGTAACGATAGCGGATGATCCTTTATCATGCGTAGCTATTGGTACTGGAAGAGCTTTAGAAAATGAAGAATTATTTTCAACAATGTTATCAGAGTACTAATTTATTTTAAATGTACAAATGTCAGTTAGTAGAGATGATTTTAGTATAGCTTTCCGTTCTGCTCTCCTTCAAAGAGGAGGAGCCCAAAAATTTTCAGTTCTTTCTTTAATACTTTTAGCTCTAATTATATTTTTTTTAGATGTTTATGGAGTAAAGTTTACTAAACCTGTAAGAGGTTTTATTAATGATGTAGTTTATAGAGTTACATTTCTAGCTTCTGCCCCAACAAGATTCTTTCCTGAAATTGGAAAAGATTTCTCAAATTTCCTAAATGTAAAAGGGGAAAATGAAAGACTTAAAGCTGAAATTGAAAAATATAAATTACTTGAGTTAAATGTAGAGTTTTTAAAAGATGAAAACAAAAATCTTCAAAAAATTTTAGAGACAGAGTACTTTAATCAAAATCTAAGCAACATTATTCTTGCAAAAGTTTTAGTTGATAAAAATAGTCCTTTTTTAAAATCAATAATTATAAACAAAGGGACTAGCACAGGTATACTTAAAGGAATGCCCGTCACTAAAGACAATTATTTAGTTGGAAGAATTGTTGAAACTAACTATTTATCCTCAAGAGTTTTACTGCTAAATGATTTAAATAGTAGAATTCCTGTGACACTTAACCAAGGAGCGCAAGCAATTTTATCAGGAGGAGGAACAAGCAAACCAGTCTTAGAATATTTGCCTGAGGATTTCGAAATTACTGAAGGAATAAATATTTTTGCATCTGGAAAGGATGGAATATTTACTCCAGGCACTCCAATCGGAAAGACCAATAACGAGGGCGAAGTAGAATTATTTATTGATCCAAATCAACTTTCATTTGTAACAGTAAATCTGAATATTCAAGAAAAAGGAAATTTTTAATGGCTAAAAACTCTATTTTAAATAAAATTTATAATACTGGCCCTTTAATTCTTCTTTATTACCTATGTATCAGCGAGGTCGATACAAATTTGGAAAATGTTTTTGAAATATTCACATTAAATTTTCAAATAATAATAATTTATTTTTGGGTTTTAAAAAAACCGGAAGTAATGGCTAATGGGCATATATTTTTAGCTGGTTTGATAAATGATGTTGTAATGGGATTTCCACTTGGAATAAGCTCATTGTCATATCTAATTATTATTTTTGTAGGAACTTATGTAAGAAACAAAAGTGTTAACACAACAATCGCATCAGACTGGTTTACATTCTTAATGGCAATGGTCCTTTCAAGTATTTTATTTTTTTCATTACTTAATAATTTTTCTGACTTATCTTTCCCTTTAACAAAAATTGGGTACAATATGTTTTTCACTTTATTTATGTTTCCAATATTTTGGTTACTTTTTAATCTTTATCAAATTACATTTGTAGGACCGCGAGATGTTTAGCCCCAGCTCTGGAAATACTGTTATAAAATCTAAATTGATTGGTAGAAGAATGTTTTTGCTTACAGCCGCTAAAGCAGTTGTTATGTTTGGCATTGTTGGTCGACTGGTCTCACTTCAAATTAATGAGAGAACAAAATATAAATCTTTATCCGATAAAAATAGATTCAGAGAATGGAAACTTGCGCCTGAAAGAGGAGTTATCAAAGATTTCTTTGATAAAGAAATAGCATCTAATGAACAAGTATATCAGGTGCATCTAATTCCTGAAAATTCTGAAGATATTGAGAAATTATTTGTAAGGCTAAAAACTATTTTAAATATTTCTGAAAAAAAATTGTTTTATTTAAAAAGAAAAATTACAAAACAAAAACCTTGGGAACCAATAATTATTTCTGATAATATTACTTGGTCGGAATTTTCTAGATTAAATTTATTTTTACATGAACTTGAGGGAGTAAAGCCAGTTGTTTCAGTAGCAAGAATGTATCCTGATAATTCTTCTGCACATATATTAGGATATGTGTCACAAGTTAGTGAAAAAGATTTACAAAATAAAAAATATTTAAAAGATTTACATGTGCCTGGTATGAGCATTGGAAAAACTGGACTAGAACGGAAACTAGACGAAGAAATTATTGGTCAAATTGGATTTCAAAGATACGAGGTAAACGCTTACGGAAAGAGAATTAAACAAATTCAAATTAATGAAGGACAAGCTGGAAAAAGTTTTAAAACAACACTAGATTTTGAGGTTCAAAAATTTACAAGTGAACTTTTGAAGGATAAAGCGGCCTCCGTTTGTGTGATGGACATTTATAACGGAGATATTGTATCTATGGTTTCTTCCCCTACATTTGAACCAAATGAATTTGTCCATGGTTTAGAAAAAAAATATTGGAATAGTTTAATTAAAAATGAAATGAGACCATTAACTAATAAAACTATTTCAGGACTTTATCCCCCAGGATCTACAATAAAAACTTTAGTTGCGTTAAGTGCTTTAGAAAATGGAATTATAAAACCATTAGACACTTTTAAATGTACAGGCAAAATTGAACTTTATGGAGAAAAATTTCATTGTTGGGAGAAAAAAGGTCATGGGATTGTAAATTTAAGAAGAGGCATTCAAAGATCTTGTGACGTTTACTTTTATGAAGTTGCAAGAAAATTAGGTGTCGATAGGTTATCAATAACAGCAAAAAAATTTGGTTTAGGTAAAAAAGTTTTAAGTGGATTTATTGAAGAAAGATCAGGTGTTGTACCTAATACTAAATGGAAGAAAAAGTTTATTGGTCAAAACTGGTATTTAGGTGAAACACTACACTCAGGTATAGGCCAAGGCTATTTTCAAAGCACGCCTTTACAATTATGTTTAATGACCGCACAAATAGCTAATGGGGGTTTTGAAATACAACCAAGAATAATCTTTGATGAAAAGAATAATAATCTAAGAGAATATATTAAATATAAAAACAATAATCCAAATGATCCTTTGCCAACAGATTTGCTTGTTTCAAATTTTGATTTGAAACCACTTTTTAAAAATCAGGAGCATATTAACCTTATTAAAGATGCAATGTACTCCTCTTCTAATGAACCTGGAGGAACATCATATCGACATAGATTGGAAAATAAGAAATTCACATTCGCAGGAAAAACTGGTTCTTCACAAATTAAAAGATTTACAGAGGAGCAACGTGAAGCAGAAGTCAAACAAGAAAGCTTACCCTACAAAGATAGAGATCATGCCTTGTTCGTAGCTTTTGCGCCATATAGTGATCCAAAATATGCAATTAGTGTTCTAGTCGAGCACGGCGGTTCTGGAGGAAAAGCTGCAGCCCCGATAGCTAAGAAAGTAATTAAAAAAGTTCTTGAAAGACACGAACTCAGAGAGCGGGCTAATAACTTAACAGGAGAAACAGCTTGATGTTTAGAGCAAGATCAATTCAATCATCTTTAAGCTTTAAAGATAAGGTTTTATCTTTAGACTTTATATTAATATTTTCAATTTTTATTCTTGGATTAATAAGTATTCTGGCCATGTACTCTACTGATGGCGGTGAATTTAAGTACCATACAAAAAGTCATATTTTAAGATTTTCAATTTTTTTCATAATGTTCTTGGTCCTTTCAATGATACAAATACGTTTTTGGCACTCCCAAAGTTATTTTATCTACATTATTTTTTTTATTTTATTACTCGGTGTAAAATATTTTGGTCTTACATCATCAGGTTCAAAAAGATGGTTAGATCTTTATTTTATGAATTTACAACCCTCAGAACTTATGAAAGTTGGATTAATATTATTTTTAGCAAAGTATTATCATCGAATATCTATCGAGAATATAAATCAAATAAGATATTTATTTTTACCAATTGTTGTACTTATTTCACCAATAATACTAGTAGCAACTCAACCAGATCTAGGAACAGCACTATTAATTGCTGCAGGAGGAATAACAGTAGCTTGGTTAGCAGGTGTTCGTATAAAGTTTTTTGCTTTTTCAGGTTTGGCTTTTTTGGCTCTATTGCCAATTGCTATTTCTTTTTTAAAACCTTACCAAAAATCTCGAATACTTACCTTTCTAAATCCTGAAAGAGATCCACTTGGAGCAGGTTACCAAATTATCCAATCCAAGATTGCAATAGGCTCAGGAGGATTATTTGGCAAAGGTTTTTTACAAGGATCTCAAAGTTACTTGGACTATTTGCCTGAGAAACATACTGATTTTATTTTTACCTTATTTTCAGAAGAGTTTGGATTTTTTGGATCTCTATTTATTTTACTACTTTATGCTCTTATAGTTTGGAGAATAGTGAAAATTGGAAATTTAACACGAAGTAATTTTGGTAAATTATATTGTTTTAGCTTTGCTACAGCTTTTTTTATTTATGTCGTGGTAAATATGATGATGGTTCTTGGACTACTGCCTATTGTAGGCTCTCCTCTTCCAATTATGTCGTATGGAGGTTCCTCAATGATGGCAATTATGCTAGGTTTAGGAATAGTAATGTCATGTAAAGTTTATAAAGATACCCCAGTAAATTAAAACCTATTTTGGTCAAATTTGATTTTTTTTGGCACTTGTATATTATTAGAATAGATGGTTAATTTAAGAAATAATATGTTTGGAGATAAGAAAAAAAAACTTACTGACTCAGAAAGATCATTAATAAGTGAGACTGTAAGTATTGAAGGAACTATAAATAGCTCAGGGGCTATTGATGTTGCTGGGCTAGTTAAAGGTCCAGTTTACTCAAAAGAGATTATAATTAGAGAAACAGGTTCGATAACCGGATCAATAGAAGGGGATCGAGTAGAAATTCACGGTCATTTAGACGGAAAAGTTTCTGGTCAAGATGTTGTGATAGGAAGCACAGGCACAGTCAAAGGAGATATAGAATTTGGAAATAATCTTAAGACTGAAAATGGAGCCGATATTGACGGATACATTAAAAAAACAAATAAATCTAAATCAACACTAACTGGTGACTTCCTGTTTAAGAAAAAAGAAAAGAAAGAGTCTTCAGAAAGTTCAGAAGACAGACCTGAAGTTGTAAACAAAGAAGCTTTAGCCTAATCTACCGCACTACTATTTTCACAAACATTGCAATATAATTTCTTAGTGGAAAATTATAAATGTAAATCTGTAGGGATAGTAGGATCAGGTATTCAGGGAGTGTGCACAGGTCTTCAACTTATAAAAAAAGGCATACCAGTTACAATTTTTGACCGACAAGATCCTTTATCACCAGAATATAAACCAGCATCATATGGTAACGCTGGTCATTTTTCACCTTACGCAGTTTTACAATTTAATCGCCCAGATATTTTATACGATGTTCCGAAAATGCTTTTTAGTTCCTATGGACCTCTAGCTTTAAAATGGAATTATATACTAAAAATGATTAATTGGTTTTTATATTATTTAAAAAACTGTAATAAAAAATCTATGTTACATACAGCTAAGTACATGCATCAAATTTTAAGTTTATCGAATGACGCCTATGAAGAAATATTTCAAGAAATAAATGTAGATGGATTAGTTGAAAAAAAAGGAATAATTTATGTGTGGACAAATAAAAACTTAAAAAGCAGAAAACTTGAAATTAAAGTTCGAGATGACCTTGGTGTGAAACAAAAATTATTAACTCGTGAAGAGATACTTCACTTAGAGCCAAACTTAAACCCAGTATTTGATGCTGGTGTTATATTTGAAAACGCTATGCATGCCAGAGACCCTCATGGAATTCTTAAAGAAATTTTTAAATTATATATAAAAAGAGGTGGTAAATTTATTCAATCAGATATAAATAGCATAGAACAAAAAACAGCTAATGAGACAATAATCAAATCGGCAAATGATGTGTATAGATTTGAAAAGACAGTGATTGCATCAGGAGCGTTTTCAAAAAAATTGACTGATCAACTTGGTGAAAATATTCCCTTAGATACCGAGAGAGGATATCATGTGCATTTTAAAGACAAGGATAAATTAATCTCTAGACCTGTAATTTTCTTAGATAGAGGATTTGGCATGACACCAATGAACCAAGGTTTACGAGCCGTAGGAACAGTTGAATTAGGAGGATTAAAAAACCCTCCTTCGAAAAAAAGAATTGAATATATTATTAATTGCGCAAAAGAATTATTACCACAACTCGGCAAGCATGATGATGAATGGCTTGGGTTTAGACCTACTTTACCAGATTTTTTACCCATTCTTGGCCCTTCGCTAAAAAATAAAAATATAATTTACGCGTTTGGTCATCAGCATTTAGGCTGGACTTTAGGTGCAGTAACAGGCAAAATTATTTCTGGTGTAGTTGCAGGGGAAAAAACTAATTTAGATTTATCTCCTTACAGCTCTAAAAGATTTAATTAGGATTTTTTTGTCAAAAAATTATATAGCTTATATATTTCTTACGTTCGCGGCTTTATTCTGGTCAGGAAATTTTATAATTGGAAAATTCGCTACTTTATTTGAAGTTCCACCACTAACTTTAAACTTTTTAAGATGGGTTATGGTATGGTTTATTTTAATTCCATTCACAATAAAAGAAATTTTAGCAAAGAAAAACTATATTAAAGAAAACTTTTTTGTCATTGGTATAATGGGGATATTATCCATTAGCACCTTTAATTCTGTAGTTTATTTTGCTTTAAATTTTACTCAAGTAATTAATGCAGTTTTAATGTTAGCTGCTATTCCACCCATGATAATAATTTTTTCGTCACTTATGAAAATTGAAAAAACAAATTTATTTCAATTATCTGGATTGTTTTTATCAATATTTGGAGTTGCAACAATTATTTCGAATGCGGATATTCAAAAAATAATTTCTTTAAGTTTTAATAAAGGAGATATATGGATGCTAGTTTGTGTTATGAGCTGGTCGTTATATTCGACTTTACTTAAAAAAAATAAATTTGAGTTGTCTCAATTTTCTTTAATTCAAATTATGGTAACAGTAGGATTAATATTTTTAGTTCCGCAATTTTTATACGAACAATCAATTGGATTAGATATAAAAATTAATAAAGCTTTTTTCTTAATTTTAATTTATGTGGTTATCTTTCCTGCAATCGCAGCTTATTATTGTTGGCAAAAAGCTATAGAATTAATAGGGCCAAACAGATCGTCGATGTTTATTCAGTTAATGCCACTTTTCAGTGCATTAATGGCAATTATAATTTTTAAAGAAAAATTTCAATTATTCCATTTTATTGGAGCATCATTTATTATATCCGGTATTTATTTATCAAATAGGAAAACTCAATGATTAAAGTTGCAGTACTGGATGATTATCAAAGTGCTTTTGAAGAGATTATCGAAATTCGAAAATTAAATAATAAATTTGATTTTAAAATTTTTAATGAAGCCTTCAACGATGAAAATGAAGCTATTGATGCCTTGCAGGAATTTGAAGCATTATTCATAATGCGAGAAAGAACCCCCATCACAAAAAATTTATTAAAAAACTTACCAAATCTTAAATACATTATGACTTCAGGAATGCGTAATAATTCTATTAATTTGGAAGAAACAAAAAAAAAAGGAATTTTGGTTTGCGGCACTGAAATAAACTCAAATCCTGCAGCTGAGATCACTTGGGCTTTAATTTTAGGTCTTTTAAGAAACGTAAAACAAGAAATTGATAATATGTTTCAGGGATATTGGCAGACTACGATTGGCTCAGAACTAAAAGGCAAAATGTTGGGATTAATAGGCTTAGGAAAAATTGGGACGCAAGTTGCAAAGGTAGGTAAAGCTTTTGGAATGGAAGTTTGCGCCTGGAGTGAAAATCTAAATTTATCCCATGCAAATGAACTTGGAGTATTACCCATGAGCAAGGAAGATTTACTTAAAAATTCAGATATTATTTCTATTCATTTAGTTTTAGGCGAAAGATATAAAAACTTAATTACAAAAAAAGAGATAGAAATGATGAAAAAAACAAGTTATTTAATCAACACTTCGAGAGGCCCAATTATTAATGAAAACGATTTAGTTGAGGCTTTAAAAGACGAAAAAATAGCTGGCGCTGGTTTAGATGTTTATGAAAAAGAACCTCTTCCGCAAGACCATAAACTAAGATTTCTTCCTAATGCTTTGTTACTACCACATATCGGTTACGTAACAGCTGAAAATTACGCAAAATTTTATTCTCAAATGATCGAAAATCTAGAAAGTTGCTTAAAAAATAAGCCTATAAGAATAATTTCATAAAAAAGTATTTCCATTACAGGTTGTATTAGCTATAAACTCAATTTGGGTGATTCGTTTGTTTTATAACAAACAAATCTCTGGTTTAATCAGGAGAAGTATAAAAGGGAGTATGAAAAAAAATTTTTGCTTGTTGTTAATTTTTACCTTATTGAGCGGTTGCTTTGGATCAGTTGCTTTTCTAGGACCAGCTTCAACAACTGCAGCAAGTGGAGCAAGTGGAAATGTAGCTAGAGGGGCTTTTACTTCTACAGTAAGCTACGGAATAAAAAAAACCACTGGAAAACTTCCTATAGAACATGCTGTTTCATATGCAGAGGAGAAAAATCCTCACAAAAAAAAGGAACCTTGCTTATCATTTACTGGAAAAACTAACTCAAAAATTTGTTCAATTGTAAAAAAGCAAATAAAAATGACTAAATCTAAGATTTTAAAAACTAAGGATAAATCTATAAAAGACCTTACATCATCGCTTCGGCCTAAAATTAACAAAAATTCAAAAGTTAAGTACTTAGATTAATTAATCATAAAAAATCTTAATCTCAATTGAGGATTTTAACCACCATGGGTTGTGTTAATAAAATTAATACACTAAAAATTATCTTTTATTTAAGGATGAAGCAGATATATGGAACCATCTAAAACAGATTATAATCATGAAAAAAATATTGCTTTTATTATCAACTATTTTTTTGCTGAACGGCTGCGCTGAGTCATTAGCATTACTCGGCCCAGGAACGTCGAACGGAAAGTTTCTTCAATCCAGTTTAAATTCAGCAGTAAGTTATGGAGTTAAAAAACAAACAGGAAAAACACCTTTGGAACATGCCATTGCTTACGCAGAGGAAAAAAATCCAGATAGAAATAAAGAAACCTGCATATCATCCTTTGAAATAACAAAGTCAGAATTTTGTACAATTGTTAAAAAACAAATTAAAGTTAAAAGTACCGCAATTATAGAAAAGACTAAAGATATTGTGAAAGAATTTCCAAAAAATAAAATTGAAGAAATATCTAAGATTGAAAAGATAGCAAAAAAATCAATTATTTATAATAGAAGGTAATTCAATTACATCTTAAAAGATGGCCCCAATACTAGTTTAGTCATTGGGACCACCAAAGTTATTTTTTATGCAGCCAAAGCTTGCTTGATATCCGAAACAATATCGTCTGGATGTTCTATGCCAATTGATAATCTGACATAACCTGGTGTGACACCAGCAGCTAACATCTCTTTTTCTGTAAGCTGACTATGCGTTGTTGTTGCCGGGTGAATTGCTAAACTTCTTGCATCACCAATATTTGCAACGTGGTAAAGCATTTTTAAGTTATCAATAAACTTAGCTCCTGCCTCTTTTGTTCCAAGGTCCATACCAATTAAAGATCCGTACCCTCCTTGCATATACTTTTTAGCTCTATCTCTAATTTCACCTTGATAATTAGTCGGATAGATAACCTTTTTAACTTTTTTGTGACCATCTAAGAAATTCACAACTTTTTCTGCATTACTACAGTGTTGTTTCATTCTTAAAGCCACAGTTTCCAAACCTTGAATGATTTGAAATGCATTGAATGGACTTAACGGAGCACCTAAGTCTCTCAATAAAACCACTCTCGCTCTGATCACAAATGGAATATTAGCACCAGTTAGTTGCGGAACTGCATCTGCCCAAACTGCACCGTGATAACTTTGATCTGGTTCATTTAAAAGAGGTTGTCTTTTTCTATCTTTTATCCAATCAAAATTTCCCCCATCTACAATTATTCCTCCAATTGAAGTACCATGACCACCGATATATTTTGTCAAAGAGTGCATTACAATTGCAGCTCCATGAGCTAAAGGTTTACATATTACTGGTGAAGCTGTGTTATCGATAATTAAAGGTATGCCTTTTTTTCTACCAATATCAGAAACTTCTTTAATCGGAAAAACACGAAGATAAGGATTTGGCAGAGTCTCACCATAGTAAGCCCTTGTTTTATCATCAGTCACTTTTTCGAAGTTTTTTGGATCCGCAGGATCTGCAAATCTAACTTCAATACCTTGTTGCCTTAAAGTATTTTTGAATAAGTTAACTGTACCTCCGTATAAATCAGTCGAAGCAACAATGTTATCTCCAGCTTGTGCTAAGTTTTGAATACACATTGCCGAAGCTGCTTGACCTGATCCAACTGCGCATGCTGCTACACCTCCTTCAAGCGCTGCAACTCTTTTTTCTAGCACATCTACAGTCGGGTTCATGATACGTGTGTAAATATTACCAAACTCTTTTAGACCAAATAAATTTGCAGCATGCTCTGCATTTTTAAATTGATAAGAAGTTGTTTGGTAAATAGGAACTGCTACAGCCGTTGTAGTAGGATCAGCTCTATAATCACTACCATGTAAGCCAATAGTTTCCGGATGTTTAAAATCAGCCATTGATTTTCCCCCTTATTGTTTCTCTTATTGTTTCGTTCATTTTTTCTCCATTTTTCTGGAGAAGAATGAACGAAGTTTAATTCTGTTCATCTTCTCCTTTTTAGTACTTCGGCATATGCCAGGTGTACAATATGGTTCAAATACCCGGTTTAATTTCAGATTGTTCCAAAAAAAAACCACCGGCTAAAGCGGTGGTCTAAATGACTTATGCGCTTTAGCAGGATTTATAAAGCGCCCGCAAGTTGCCTTAACTCAGCGCTATAAGAACTATAGCAAGAAATTCAGGATTTTGTCAACTGTCAATTAAATATTATTCCAGAACTGTTTTGCAATGTTTATTCCAGATAAATCTTTGTATGCAGCCAGCCCAGTAGGGCTAGTAACATTAATATCACCTATTAATTTTTCTTGAACAAAGTCAATTCCAGCAAAATATATCTTATTTTTAATGAGTAATTTACCAATTACTTCACTTGCATTAACCTCTTTTTTTGTAAGTTTAGTTAACTTAGCCAGAGCTCCCTTACTCATGTTCGATAAAATACTCCCTTTTTTAGGCACTCTAGATATTGCGCCTACAATCTTTCCCTTAATAATGAATACTCTTTTATCTCCTTTAGAAACTCCAGGTAAAAACTTTTGAAAAAATACATGATTATGTGTTTTTATTAATTTTTTTATTTTACTAGCATTAAAAGATTTTAGTAAAATAACGTTATTTCCACTAAAACCGTTAATAGGTTTAGCTACAACAGCTTTATATCTTTTAAAAAAATTCCTTATCTCATTAAGATTTTCACTGATTAGAGTAGGAGGCATATACTTCATAAAATTAATAGAAAAAAGCTTTTCAGAAACATTTCTTACTGCAGATGGATTATTGATTATTTTTACTTTTTTGGAAATATGGTTAAGCAAAAACGTTGTATATAAATAACGATTATCAAAAGGAGGATCATTTCTAATTAGAATTACCTTTGATTTTTCAAGGTTAAAATTGATCGTTTTTAATAATGAGTAAAATTTTTTTTTGCTATTAAGAATCTTAATATGCTTACATAAAGCTACAACTTTACCATTTAAAAAACTTAAATTTTCTGGCTCAAAATAAAATATTTTATAACCTCTTTTTTGCGCTTCTGTAGCTAGGAGTATGGTCGTATCTGTTTTAAGATTTACTCTTTTAAGATCAGAACCCTGAATAGCTAAAATTTTCGTCATGATTTACCAAAAAGCTTAAGTTTTTCGTTTTATTAAATTGTTCAATTAACATTTCTGCTCTAGTTTTTTTACTCTCAATTATTTCCTCTATATGTTTTAAGTAGATTGTCTCATTTTTTCCACTTTTATTAAGCTCATTTCTTTTGTCTAAGCCTTTTTTAGATAAATCTAAAAATATTTTTCCCCAGTCGATTAATTTTTTATTTCTAAGCATAGTGTTTAATCCTTGTTTGGGCGCGTTCAAATACGCATCCATTACTTCTTCTTTTTTCCAGTTTTTAATTATTTCATAAGTCTCATCTAAAGATCCATAAATTAATCCAGTAAAAAATGAGGGGCCGTTACAAATACAACCAAAATTACATGTATCTAAAGATCTAAATTCTATAACTTGCTTTAATCTTATCTCAGTAAAAATAGTGCCTAGGTGATTTTCAAAATCTTCTAAAGAGGGCTTTTCTCCTTTAAGAAAATTTAAACTACCATCTAAAAAGTCTTTAAAAGTTTGACCATTGGGCGAGAAATATTTTCCTTTTTTTTTAAGAAATAAAATTGGGCAATTGATTGCATAATCAATATATTTTTCAAAATTTAGTTTTTCAAAAGTAATTGGCATTATTCCGCCTCTATTAGTTTCTTGCCAAACTTTTCCTCTATAAGATAAAAAACCTGAAAGCTTGTTTTCATTAAAAGGAGAGTTTGCAAAAAGAGCAATAGTTAAGGGAGCTAAATAGTTTCCAATTCTAAATTTTTTTTCAAAATCTTCTTCAGAAGTGTAATCATAATTAATTTGAATACCGGCAGTTTTGTACATCATATCTAAACTTAATTTGCCACCTTTTGGCATTTCTGATGTCATAATTTTGTAACGCTCTTTAGGGCTTTTAGGGATTTCAATTAATTTATTAAAAGGATCGTATGCAATTGATGAAGTAGTAATATTTGTCGACTTAAAAATTTCTTTCAGTTCATTAAAATGAGAACTATTTTCTGAACAAACTGAATGTATATTTTTAAATGGCGCACCTGATAATTCATATTGAAATCCAGGTTCAGTCGTAATTTTTTGATTTAGTCTTTTTAACCCGATTAGTTTATCTCCCTCTAATTGAGGTTCCCAACCTTTTTCTTTTAAGATTTCAAATATTTTCTTAATTTGATCATAATTAATTCTTTTTAAATCTGTTCTATTAAAAAGAAATTTTTCATGTTCAACACCAATTCTAAGATCAGTATCTTTTTTTATCCCATCCTTAAAATATTGGATTAACTGAATTTTATTTTCGATGAATGAATTTGATTTATTAGTCAAACGTTTTTAACTCTAATACATTTCCGTTTGGATCTTCAATAAAAAATGTATTTTGCTCAAATTCAGTACCTTCAAATCTAGTGTAAGGTTTGTCGATGTAGTCAATTTTATTTGCCTCAATATTTGCTTTAATTTTATTAAAAACATCTTTTTTTAAATGCACTCCAAAATGTGGAACTGGAACTTGACCCATATCAACGTCGTGTCTTTCTCTTGGAAGTTTCATGGATGTTTGATGTAAGGTAAGTTCATTACCCCAAAAATCTATGTCTACCCACTTACCGTCTTCACGATTTCCAGTTTTACATCCTAAAATATCGGTATAAAAAGCCTCTGCTTTTTTTAAATCTCCAGCTGGGATTGCCAAATGAAATGAGCTGCTCATGCGCATTTATATATATTCTTCTTTAAATTTATCAAGTAGTCATTATATACATCTTATGAACGACTATTTAGAATCTATAAAAAAAAGAGATCCTGCGGCAAAATCTATAATTAGTATCATACTTACGTATCCGGGAGTTAAGGCAGTTTTCTTTCATCAAATATCAAACTTTTTTTACAAGGCTGGATTTGACCTAATAGCAAGAATTATATCACAAACAATAAGATTTTTTACAGGTATTGAAATTCATCCTGGGGCCAAGATTGGAAAAAATTTATTTATTGATCATGGTATGGGTGTAGTAGTCGGCGAAACTTCTGAAATTGGAGACAATGTTACTATTTATCACAACGTCACTTTAGGTGGGAGTTCTCCCAGTATAGATAGCGAGAGACAACGATATGAAAAAAGACATCCTACCATTGGCAATGATGTTGTGATCGGGTCTGGAGCACAAATAATTGGGCCAATTAAAGTTGGTAACAATGCAAGAATTGCAGCTAACGCAGTTGTGGTAAAAGATGTACCAGAAAACGCAACGATGGTTGGCATCCCTGCTAGAGCAGTCAAGTTGGAAAATAAAGGTAGCTTTAGACCTTATGGTGTAGATGATAAAGTAAAAGATGAGTAAAGATTGGGATCCAAATTTAACTCCAGAAC
This sequence comes from uncultured Pelagibacteraceae bacterium, assembly GCA_902610975.1. GTDB lineage: Bacteria > Pseudomonadota > Alphaproteobacteria > Pelagibacterales > Pelagibacteraceae > Pelagilacustribacter. Next base: position 54,742 of record CACLXL010000001.1, on the reverse strand, counting down.
AAAATTATGTTTTAAAACAAGAAGGAACAGAGTCTCCAGGTAGCAGTCCATTAAATCATGAAAAAAGAGAGGGTTCTTATCACTGTGTTGGGTGTGGAACAAAATTGTTTGAATCTTCAACTAAATATGAGAGTGGTTCAGGCTGGCCTTCATTTTTCGAATCTATTCCAGAGGTATTTGAAGAAAAAAAAGATATGCATATTGGTTATCCAAGAACTGAGTATCATTGCAAAAAATGTGGAGGTCATCACGGTCATGTATTTGATGACGGTCCAAAACCTACTGGAAAACGATATTGTAACAATGGTATCTGTTTAGTATTTAAACCAAAAGGCGAGTAGTTATACACAAACCAATTAAGTGTTTTAATACAACTTATCAAAAAATTATAATCTTACTTGTCATGTCCTCTAGACCAAGGAGACACAAGTTTGTAAGATTATCATTTCATCCACCATGAAGAAGCAAATTATTTCCCTACTTATAATTATATTCTCGTTAATTTCATTTCATACTCACGCATCAGAACAAAATTGGAAACCAGCTCAGGATGGAGATAAAATCATTTTAATTAGACATGCTAAAGCTCCTGGAGGCGGAGACCCAGAAGGATTTAAAATTGAAGATTGTAAAACTCAAAGAAATCTCGACATGATGGGCATTAATCAAGCGAAAAAAATTGGTAAACTTTTTAGAGAAAAAAAAGTTAAAATTGATCAAGTTTTATCAAGCCAGTGGTGTAGATGCAAAGATACCGCAAAATATGCTTTTGGTAATTTTAAAGAATTTTCCGCGTTAAATTCTACTTATACTCCACCATACGACCAAAATGAAAAACAGCAGATTAAGGACTTAAAAAAATATGCAAATAATTGGAACGGTAAAGGGGGAAATCTAGTTTTAGTTACGCATTATGTAATTATCTTGGCAATAACCGGAGAAACAACACGATCTGGTGAACTAGTCATAACTGATAAAAATTTCAAAGTTTTATCTACAATTAATACTTTTTAAAAAAATATAAAATATCCAACTGTTATTAAAATTAAATATTCAATAAATGTTTTAATTTTTAAAAGAGTTTTCTTATCCTGAAATTTGTTATTGATGAATAAAGTTAATCGAGAAAAAGCCAAGTGAACCAAAATAATACTTAAAGCTATACCAAGTAAAGCATGGTAAAAGCTAAAATTTTTAAGGCCATAAAAGCAAGCTGCGATAAAAGTGAACCAGGATATATTGGTTACAAATAAAGTAATCAAAATACCTGATCCTTTTTTAAAAATACTCTGAGACTTAATAAAAGTATATGACCACAAAAGAGTGAATAAAAAACCTGCGTATTTAATTATCATGAGCCAATATTGTAATTGCGGTAAAGTTCAAAGGCAAATATAAACGTAATATGATCATTAAACTTGTGTTTGCTTTTGGGGCTGGATTTATAAGTTTTCTCACCCCTTGCGTACTTCCAATTATCCCGGGTTATATTTCTTATATTACTGGAAAAGATTTAGGGGAAATAGATAAAGACAAATCAATAGTTTTGACTAAAACTATTCTTTTTTCACTTGGTTTCTCATTTGTTTTTATAACACTTGGAGCAGCTGCCTCTGCAATAGGAAACGTACTTCTTTTCTTTTCGAGTGAGTTAAGAATAGTCGCAGGATTAATAATTATTATTTTTTCATTACAAATGTTAGGTTTTTTAAATTTTTCTTTTTTAAATACTGAAAAAAGAATTCAGACTAATTCAAATTACAAAGACAATTATGCATTTCCGTTTATAGTTGGCGCTGCTTTTGCATTTGGCTGGACACCATGTATTGGTCCTGTTTTGGGATCTATAATTGCTTTATCTGCTACAGAAGCTACAATTAGTAAAGGAATTTTATTATTATCATTTTATTCTTTAGGTTTAGCTATCCCATTTATATTATCCGGTTATTACATGAGTAGATTTTTAAATACTAAAAAAGGTTTTGGAAAATATTATGGGGCTATTACAAAATCTGGCGGAGCTATTCTTTTAATTACTGGCATCTTGATTACTACAAATTATATTCAAGTTATAAGTTATTATATTTTGACGACCTTTCCAATTCTCGCTAAGGTTGGTTAATGAGCGAAATAACAGTCTTAGGAATTTTTGTTGCTGACATCAGTTTTTCTGGACCTAAAATTCCATCAATAGGTGAAACTATTCTGGGAAAAAAATATAATGTGGGTCCAGGTGGAAAAGGTTGTAATCAAGCCATAGCAATTTCAAGACTTGGCGGAAATACAAACTTTATAAGTAAAATTGGTAAGGACGCATACGGAGATTTAGCTCTTAAAACTCTTGAAAAAAATAAAATTTCTATAGAAAATGTTATTCAAGATGGCAATCAACAAACTGGTGTAGCTGGAATTTTAGTTGATCAAAATACTGGAAAAAATGCAATAAATGTAATTGTAGGCGCTCCAAGTTCTTTAAAAATAAGTGAAATTGAAAAACAAATTAATTTAATAAAAAAATCAAAAATTTTTTTAACTCAATTAGAAGTCCCAAAAGATGTTACCTTACATTGTTTGAAAACTGCTAAAGAAAATGGATGTACTACAATTTTAAATCCTGCACCAGCATCTGAAATTTCAAATGAGTTTTATAATAATATCGATTTTTTTACACCTAATGAAACCGAGGCTGAATTTTATACAGGCATAAAGATTACTAATGATCAAGAAGCAAAGCAGGCAGCAGATAAATTAATAAATCTAGGAATAAAAAAAGTAATAATTACTCTAGGAGAAAAAGGTTTATTTTATTCTGATGGAAAAGAGGAAATTTATTTAAAAGCTAGTGCAGTAAAAGCCATTGACACTACTGGAGCAGGAGATGCTTTTAATGGAGGTTTAGCTTTCTGTTTATTGAAAGAAAAACCTATTAAAGATTGTTTAGAGTTCGCAAATAAAGTTGCTGGAATATCTACAACTAAACTTGGAGCAGGGGATGCAATGCCTTTTATCCAAGATATTAAATAATTTTATTCAGGCTTAAAAATTAAACAAAGACCATTATTACAAAATCTTTTACCACTTTTTGTTGGTCCATCGTTAAAGACATGTCCATGATGTGCACCGCATTTAGCACAATGATATTCTGTTCTTTTAATTCCAAATTTATAATCTATCTTAGTTTTAAATGCTCCAGGTAAAGCCTCTGAAAATGATGGCCAACCAGTGCCACTGTCGAATTTACTAGTAGAAGCAAAAAGTTTATTTCCACAATTAGCGCAATGATAAAAACCCTTTCTACTTTCTCTAAGTAAATCACTAGAAAAGGGTCTTTCAGTACCCTCGTTAAACATAATTTCTTTTTGTTTTTTTGTAAGGTTTTTATTGATAATTTTTTTTGTATTAGCAAATAGTGAGTTTAAAGGAAGAATAAAAGAAGAAAAAATTGTTAAGCTTAAATATTTTAAAAAATTTCTTCTCATTTTCCATCTATTATTTTATCTAATTCGCCATTTCTATTGGCTTCCTGAAGTTTGTCATTTCCACCAATGTAATGATCGCCGATAAAAATTTGAGGAATAGTTCTTGCGCCATTTGTTCTTTGTAACATTTCTTTTGCGTTAGCTGGATCTGCCCAAATATCGATTTCTTCAATTTCAACATTTTTTGTTTTTAATAACGCTTTGGCTGCTGCACAAAATGAGCATGGATTGCCAGTATACATTGTGACTTTTTTCATAATTAATATATATCAGTTAATTTTATTTTTTCTCTTAGTTTTTTTCTGCCTAATTGAAACTTTTTCCTATGTTTGATGCTAGTATTATGTACTCTTTTTCTCCATAAGCGGAAGGAGCCTGGTTTTAAATTTTTTCGCATTATTTTAATGACTTGAGACTCATTCTTTCCAGTTTTTTCTTTTATCTCTTCAAAAGTAATCCTATCTGCCCAAGCAGCCCAAATAATCCAATTATCATCCTTTTCTTTTGGCTCGGGATTTTTAACTCGTGTTTGAGGGATAAAACTTTTTTTCTTCATAAATTTATATATAGTGACTAAACAAATGTTTCCAACAGACTATATAATATTTTTACAAATCATTTTATTTTTATTTATTTCTCCAGGTCCGCCCAGAGTTGTAATTGTTTCACACACCTTAAATTATGGATTAGATAGATCTGTTTGGACTGCCTTAGGAGATATATCCGCAAATACTATCCAGGCTATTTTAGTAGTGTTTTTAATTGGCTCTTTTTTAAGTGATAACCCTCAAGTCCTTTACTATTTAAAATGGGCAGGGATATTTTATATAGTTTATTTAGCCTATGACACTTTTAATTCTAAAATAAAAAGTTTTAATTCCAGAGATCAAAACTTGAAATCACCAATATCGTTTTATAAAGATGGATTATTAGTTGCAGGTTTAAGCCCAAAAGCACTTTTATTTTTTGGAACAATTTTTCCTACTTTTATTGATTTCGGATCAAATATCATTTCACAGTTTGTAATTTTATTAATTACTTATGTAGTTTTAGATTTTTTAACGTTAATGATTTATGGATTGGCAGCTGAAAAAATTTCAGTATGGTTGAGAAGTAAACCAAAGCTATTAAATACAATTTCTGCGTGTGTTCTTCTAATTTTAGCAGTTTACATTGCTGCGACACAGAATTTTTAATCAATTCTAACTGTTGTCAAAATCTCTATTTCTTGTTTTAATTAATCATTAATTAATTAATTAACAAGAAGGGAAATAATGAATAAAATAGCAAAACTATTTGTTACATTTATTTCAGCAATAACTTTAGCACTTGTATCTTTTACTTCTTCTTTTGCAAAAGTAGAGGGTGAATACATTGTGTTAGGTTCTGCAATATCTCTTACAGGTAAATACTCTTCAAATGGAGTTCATACTCAAAATGGTTATAACATGGCCGTTGACAGAATTAACAAAATGGGTGGAGTAGAAGTACAAGGTAAGAAATATAAGTTTGAGATCATTTACTATGATGATGAGTCAAACCCAAAAAGAGCCGCTCAGTTAGCTGAAAGACTAATTAAACAAGATGGCGTTCATTACATGCTTGGACCATACAGTTCAGGTTTAACGAAAGCCATTGCACCAGTAACCGAGAAATATAAAATTCCTATGGTTGAAGCGAATGGTGCATCTAGATCTTTATTTACTAAAGGATATAAATATTTGTTCGCGGTGTTATCACCAGCTAACCAATACCTTGAAGTAGCTATCGATTTAGCGGTAGAAAAAAACGGTGGTAAAGGAGTAAAAATTGCTCAAGCGTTTGAACAAGATGCTTTCTCACAAGACGTGAGACTTGGTATTTTAGATGCAGCAAAAAGAACTGGATCTGAGATCATCATCGATGACAAACTACCAAAAGAACTTAACGATATGGCAGCTACATTAGCTAAAGTAAAAGCTGTTAAGCCAGATGTACTTGTTGTATCAGGTCACACAAAAGGTGCATTAACTGCGATCAGACAAATTTCTGAAATGAAAGTTGATGTTCCTATGTTAGCAATGACACACTGTGATGCTGCTAAACTTTCTAAACAACACGGAAAGAAATCAGAATTCGCATTGTGTGCTTCTCAGTGGCACAAAAATTTATCTTACAAAGATAAATTCTTTGGCTCTGGTAAGAAATACGCTAAAGACTTCCAAAAAGAATTTGGATATGACCCGCCATATCAATCAGCAGAATCTTCTGCAGCATTGTTAGTGTTTAAAGATGCGTTCGAAAGAGCAAATTCTTTTGACAGAGATGCAGTTAGAGATGCGCTAGTTGATACTGAAATGCAAACTTTCTATGGAAACATTAAATTTGGACCTGGTGGCCAAAACGTTGCTAAGCCAATGATTTTGTTTCAAGTAAGATGTAAAGGCGATGATTGTGAGAATAGAGTAGTAGCTCCTACAAAATGGGCTTCTGATAAGTTCTATCATCCAATCCCGAAATGGTCTGAAAGAAGCTAATAACTTCTGAATAATTTGGAAAGCCCCTAGTTTTCTAGGGGCTTTTCTTTTATAAGTTTTGAAATTTTATGGACTTTCTTATTTTTAAAGCTCCAATGTTAATGGTCCAGGCTTCACTGGACGGAATTCTTTTAGGCATATTATTTGCATTGATCGCATACGGAATGGCTCTCCAGTGGGGAGTGATGAATATAATTAATATTGCGCAAGGTGATCTAGTAATTCTTGGAGGTTATATTGCGTACACCATTTATCTTTGGGGAATTCATCCTGCTTGGGGAGTTATTATCTCTCCGATTATAATGTTTTTTGTGGGATGGGTACTTTATAAACTTGTAATTAATAAAGTTGTAGACCGAGATTTATTTATTTCAATATTAGCAACTTTTGGTATTGCTATCGTATTCCAACAACTAATGAATTTTATTTTTGGCGCTGACGTTGTTGTTGCACAATCTGAATACGGAACAACAATGTTATTTGATAATTCAGTAACACTACCAAATTCAAAAATATTCTCAGCTTTTATTAGTGTTTTATATGCAATAGCTCTAGTTATTTATATGAGGAAATCTAAACTTGGAAGGGCTATTAGAGCAACAGCACAAAATGCTAGAGCTGCAAAAATTTTAGGTGTTGATACAGAAAAAGTTTATGCTGCAACGTTTGGAATTAACGCTGCGCTATGTGGAATTGCAGGAGCTTTAATTTCAATAACTCTTACACTTCATCCTTATGTAGGTCTTCCATACACAGTAAGATCTTTTATGATAGTTATTGTTGCAGGTCTTGGAAATTTACCTGCAGTAGCAGTTTCAGGGATGGGATTAGGACTTTTTGAAGAATTTGCTGATTATATTTTGGGAACAGAATTTAGAATAGGAGCAGTATTTTTACTCTTAGTCTTAATATTGGTTTACAGAAGATTTAAACTTTCGAGAAAAAGGGAGTATTTAAAATAAATGGAAAAATTAAAACAAAAGGATTTAATTTTATACTCAGGTCTAATTATTTTAGGTTTAGCTGCACCATATTTATTTTCTGCTTTTAAAGTTCAACTTACTTATCTTTGTGTTTTGATTGTTCTAGCAATGACTTGGAATTTACAAGGTGGAGAGATGGGTTACAATACTTTCGGAAATATTCTTTTTTATGGTTTAGGAATGTATCTAACTGCCTCGGTTCAAGTAGGAATGTTTTTCCCGTTAGCTGAGTGGACTGAAAGTGGCGGAGAAAAAACATTTGTTCATACTACGGCACAATATTTTCAAGGAATAGGTGTCGGATTATTAGTTTCAGCAATTGTTCCTGCTGTTATTGCTGGCGCTATAGGTTACGCAATTTTGGGATTAAGGGGGCACTATTTTGCTATTTGTACTTTAGGTTTAGGTATCGCGGCAGGTGAAATTGCTGGAGGAATAGAAATTATCGGAGCCGGCCAAGGTTTCACTACACCACCTTTTCCTGCTGAAATAGTTGATACTGAGGCAAGAGGAAAATTTTTCTACTTTTTAAGTTTCGCATTATTAGTTGGAACATTTATTTTTGTTAAATACATTTATGGTTCTAGATTTAGATTAATTTTAAATGCGATAAGAGACAATGAAGATAAGGCGGAAGCTATGGGTATTCAAACTATGAAATATAAAATTGTAGGTTGGATGTGTTCAGCCTTCTTCTGTGGTCTTGCTGGTGGAATTATGGGTGGACTAATTGGGTACATAGACTCTACAGATGTTGCTTTTGACGGAAGAGAGATGGGAGTATTCATGGTTCTTATGGCAATTCTAGGCGGTAAAGGAACCTTGTGGGGCCCAGTGATTGGTGCAACTTTATTCCATTTCTTCAAAGAAGGTCTTTGGACATTAATTTTAGGCTGGCAGTATGTTGCACTGGGAGTTTTAATTGTTGTAATCGTAGTTTATTTCCCAGAAGGATTAATGGGTTGGTTGCGAGAAAAATACCCTGAAAGATTTGGTGAAGTAATAGATGAAAAAGATCGTAAAGCACAGGTAGAATTAAAATGAGTATTTTACAAGTTAAAAATGTTAGTAAATCTTTTGGCGGTGTTCAAGCTAACGTAGATATTTCTGTTTCAGTAGAACAGGGATCTATTGTTGGTTTAATAGGACCTAATGGTTCAGGCAAAACTACTTTATTTAATTCTATTGTAGGAACTCATCCGATTGATAAAGGATCAATTGTTTTTGATAATACAGAAGTTTCCGAAATGCCTGTGCCGGCAGTTGCTAAACTTGGTTTGTTAAGAACCTTTCAACAAACAAGAATTTATTCAAAACTTAATTGTGTAGAAAATATGCTAATAAGTCACAAAGCTAGTGACTCAGGATTTATTTTTGCAAAAGTACCCGTTGAACTTACTGAGAAAGCAGAGAATATTTTAAACTTTGTTGGTCTTTATCAAAAAAGAAATTTGAGAGCAGGTGATTTATCATTTGGGCAGCAAAAATTACTTGAATTAGCAATGGCTTTGATGAATGAGCCTAAAATGCTTTTATTAGACGAACCTACAGCTGGAATTAACCCGACTTTAATTAATGGAATTATAGATAGATTAATTAAAATAAATAAAGATTATGGAATTACTTTATTAGTCATAGAGCACAATATGAAAGTAATTATGAGTTTAGCACAAAAAATTTTCTGTTTAGCGCACGGTAAAATGCTAGCAGAAGGTTCACCAGATCAAATTAAAAACGATAAGCGGGTTGTTGACGCTTATTTAGGAGCTCAATAATGGCAAATCAATACGATGTTTTAGGTAAAGCACCTGGTTTAGAAGATTTGAATAGATTATCTCCTAACGATGTTCATCTTACTATAAGAGGTTTAAATGCTGGCTATGGAAAAATGGAGATACTACACAATTTTGATTTAACAGTCAGTAAAGCTCAATCTTTATGTTTAATAGGTCCAAACGGAGCAGGAAAATCTACAATACTTCACTCAATATATGGATTTACAAATATATTTGATGGGAAAATTGAATTAGAAGGAAATGAAATTACGACATTAACTCCTGCACAGAAACTTAGTAAAGTGGGCATAGCTTATATCTTACAAGATAACTCAGTATTTCCTGATATGACGGTTGAGGAAAATCTTTTAATGGGTGGATACATTAAAGATAAACAAGATGAGGCTTATGAAGAAGCGGAAAGAATTTTTCAAAAATATGAGAGATTAAGAAATAGAAGAAATCAACCTGCAAAAGTTTTATCAGGTGGTGAAAGAAGATTATTAGAGATTTCAAGAGCATTAGTTATGAAGCCATCAGTTTTATTAGTAGATGAACCATCAATTGGTTTGGAACCAAAATATATAAATATGGTTTTTGAAATTTTAGAAGATCTTCAAAAAGCAGAGAAGAAAACAATAATACTTGTAGAGCAAAACGCAAAAAAAGGGTTAGAGTTTGCAGATATAGGTTACGTTTTAGTATCAGGCCAAACTGCTATTGCTGGTAAAGGGGATGATCTTTTAAAAAATCCAGACGTAGGAAGATTATTCCTTGGTGGATGATTAACTCACAAGCTTTCTTTACAGGTTTGAAATCTTTAAAAGGTGCTAGAAGTCCAGCGTTACCTTTGGCAGCGTGTTTTGTTGCTTTAGGAGCTTTACTTAAAGATGCTGGATTTAATATCCAACAAAGTGCAGCATCAAGTTTTTTTACTTATGCGTTACCAGGACAATTAGTAATGGCGGAGTCATTATTACTAGGCGCATCTATAGTAAATATTTTTTTAGCAGTTTGGTTAGTTAATTTTAGACTTTATCCAATGACAGTTTCATTGTTCCCTCTACTTGAGCATAAATCTCAACCTAAGTGGAAATATTATTTATCTTGTCATTTTCTTGCAGTTTCATCGTGGTTAATTGCTAAAGACACTTATAAAAAGATTAATGCAAAATATCGAATAGATTTTTGGATAGGTATTGGTACTGGTACTTGGTTAACAGCTGTACTCATGACAGTTATTGGGTACTTAGTAGCAGATCTTTTAAATAAAGAAATGTTAATTGGATTAGCAATAGTTAATCCAATTTATTTTTTTTGTATGATGATAGGCGCTATGAGAAATATAGCTATATCAATTTCAGTTATTTTAGGAACAACTTTAGGACCAATAATTTATTTATTTTCTACTGAGTGGTCATTATTATTTGCTGGATTGATAGCAGGGACTATTGCTTATTTATTTGGAGAAAAAGATGGCAAGTAGTCAAATTATAATTTTTGCAATTATAGCAACTTCAATTGCTACATATATATCTAGATTCATGGGAGCAGTTACCTCAGAAAAAGTTAGTGTTAAATCAAAAATTTTTAAATGGTTCAATTGTGTTGCCTATTCAACTTTGGCTGCACTGCTTGGAAGAATGATAATATTTCCTGCTGGAGTTTTAGCTGACTCGGAGCTAACAATAAGACTAATAGTATTCTTCACTTGTATTGCTATATTTATAATTTCTAAAAAAAATTTGGTGATTCCTACTATTGCTTCAGCAATTTTATTAAGTTTTTTGACTAAAATTTGATTTATGGTAAAATTAAAAATGGAACCAATATTAGCAATTTTTATTGTTTTATGGATCATGGGCACTGTTAATTAAATGAGTTTTTCGATTTCAGATCATAATAACTCTAAAAGAGTTCGTATAATTAAGTTAAATGAAAGTGATCTTGATAGATTAATTTTTCCTTTTAAAAAACATTCAATTTTATCTTTAGAATATAAACCATTTTCTAGATTTAGCTTGGCAAAAAGCTTAGATGAGGTATTTGAAAATAAACTAAGTAAAACTTTAAGTGAAATTCTTAATGATCGAAAAACTGGGACTGCCATCGTTGAGCCTGATATAAAAAATAAGAAATTTGATAAAAATTTTTTAGTCAAGCTTTCAACAGGTCTTGCTTATCTAATTGGCAATCCTAACTTTGACTCTATGACAGGTAAATATTATGCAAGATTTCATGTAAAGCATCAAGATAGCAGCGACTCTTATCTAAGAAAAGCCTATACAAATTTAGATCTTCATACGGATGGTACATATGTAAAAGAGAAAACTGATTGGATTATAATGACCAAAATGGAGGAACAGAATGTCGGTGGAGGAGAAAGTGTAATTTTACATTTAGATGATTGGGAACACTTGGAAGATTTAAGTAATGATCCTGTGGGTCAAGAAGATTTTGTATGGGGATCACCAAAAAGTAAGAATGTTGATTATAAGGTTGAACATCCAGTATTTTCAAAAGATAAAAATGGCAAGCCAGTTATTTCCTATATTGATCAATTTCCCGAACCAAAAAATATGAAACAAGGTTTGTTTTTACAAAAATTATCTGATGCTTTAGAACAAAGTAAAAATAAAATAAGCTTTCCACTACCTGTTGGATCGACAATCTTCTCAAATAACTATTTTTGGTTGCATGGAAGAAAAGCTTTTAAAGAGCATTCTGGGTTATCTAGAGAATTACTGAGAATTCGAGGAACTTTTTTCAATTAATACATAGTTGACTCTAGAATAGATATTTATTTTAATACATTAAACAATAAACACAGGGGGAAATAATGTTCAATAAGTTCAAAAAACTTATCAGCCTAGTTTTCGCAACTGTTCTTTTAACTTCAATTTCAAACACATCTTTCGCTACTGACAAATTACACTTTGTAATTGGTGGTGGCGCTGGTGGTGGCTGGGATGGAACTGCTAGAGGAACTGGTGAAGCTTTAACTAAAGCTGGTTTTTTAAAAAGTGCATCATTTGAAAATATGTCAGGTGGTGGTGGAGGAAAAGCTTTATCATACATGATAAATACTAAACCATCAGATACGATTTTAGTTCAATCTACTCCATTAGTTCTTAGATCAATAACTAGACACTCTGGTTATGTAGATAAAAAGAATGCAGCAAAGGTTACATCTTATAAAGATGTAGTGCCAATAGCTGGTGTAATAGGTGACTACGGCGCAATTGTTGCTGCAAAAAATTCACCATACAATTCTTGGAAAGATGTAGTAGCTGCTTACAAAGCAAATCCAAAGTCAGTAAAAATGGCTGGTGGATCTGTTAGAGGAAGTATGGACCATTTGATTGGCGCATTAGCATTTAAAGAAGCTGGTGCTAATCCAAATGATGTTGTTTACATTCCTTACGATGCAGGTGGTAAAGCATTAGCAGGACTATTGTCAGGAGAAACTCAAATTCTTTCAACTGGTTTGGGAGAAGTAATGGGTGCTAGAGATCAAGTAAAAATTCTTGGTATTACAGCTCCTAAAAGAGTTTCTGATGCTCCAGATGTTCCAACCTTAAAAGAGCAAGGAACAAACGCTATCTTCGTAAATTGGAGAGGTTTCTTTGGCCCTCCAGGTATGAGTGATGGTGAGAGAAAGAAGATTGCTAAAATGTTAGGTGATGTTCAAAAAACATCTGAATGGGAAGCAGTCAGAAAAAGAAATGCTTGGGTAAATATTTACAACCCAGATAAAAAATTCGTTAAATTTTTAGAGAAACAAACAGTTGAGATGACTGGGTTGTTAAAAAATTTAGGCGTAATTAAATAAATAGTTAAGGAAAGAGCAGTGAAAATAAGTCCTTCAAAGATTATTTCACTGCTCTTTTTTATTTTTTCAGGATTTTACCTTTACACTGCCCATCAAATTCAAGTTTTTACTTTTGATGAAAATGCTGCTTTTAATGCAAAAACATTTCCAATTTATTTGGGATACGCTGGATTAGTTTTTTCAGCTTTATACATTATCTTACCAGAAACAAAACCTTCAAATGTCGACTTAAAAGTTTTAGATTATAAAAAGACAATCACTCTAGTCATTTTAATGATTTTGTATGGGCTAACAATATTAAGAGTAGGATATTTTCTATCAACCTCGATATTTTTAGTTCTATCTTATATCGTTTTAGGAGAGAGAAAATGGATATGGATTTTCATTTTATCTTTCCCATTTGTTGCAATTTTTATGTATCTTCTGCACGGATTATTAAATATTTACCTTCGTGATCCATTTTTACAATTTATAGGAATAATGGGATGATCGAAGGTATTCTAATAGGATTAGAAACTGCTTTTTCGTTAAAAAATTTAATGATGGTAATGATTGGATGTTTCGCAGGAACCATAATTGGTATGCTTCCTGGTTTGGGACCAATGACTGCAATAGCATTAATGATCCCAATAACTTATGGTTTCGAACCATCTACTGGTTTAATTCTAATGGCTGGTGTTTACTATGGAGCTGTTTTCGGAGGATCGACCTCTTCAATACTAATAAATGCTCCAGGCATACCCGGAACTGTAGCAACTTCATTCGATGGCTATCCAATGGCACAACAAGGAAAAGCTGGCAAAGCATTAGCAATCGCAGCCTATAGTTCTTTTGCAGGAGGAACTATTGCAGCAATATTTCTTTTAATTGCTGCACCAAGTCTATCTAAAGTAAGTTTGGCTTTTAGATCTCCAGATTATTTTGGTTTAATGATTTTAGGTTTGACTGCAGTTTCAGCATTTTCTGCAAAAGGACATTTTTTAAAAGCTATGATGATGGTAGTTTTAGGTCTTATGTTAGCAAGTGTAGGTCAAGACACTCTTTCAGATATACCAAGATTTACATTTCAAAATATGAATTTATCAGATGGTATAAGTTTTGTTTTAGTAGTTATGGCTACTTTTGCAATGAGTGAGGCTTTAACAATAATTTTTAAGGCTAATGATCCAACGAGAGTTGCTAAACAAATTTCATTATCTCAATTAGGTTCAATCAAATTAGACAAAACTGAAACAAAAAAAATGGTAACTACTATTCCACGCTCTTCGGTTTTAGGATTTGTTATTGGAGTTCTGCCGGGTGCTGGATCTACTATTGCTTCCTTTTTAGCCTATGGAATGGAAAGAAATTTTGTTAACGATGAAGAAAAACAAAAATTTGGTAAAGGCAGTGTTAACGGTTTATCAGCACCTGAAACCGCAAATAATGCTGCTTGCTCAGGTTCATTTGTACCTTTACTCACGCTTGGCATACCAGGTAGTGGAACTACTGCGGTGATGCTTGGAGCTTTATTAGGATTTGGAATACAACCAGGCCCTAGATTATACCAAACGAATCCTGAAATTTTTTGGTCTGTAATAATGTCAATGTACATTGGTATGGTAATTTTATTAATATTAAATCTTCCATTAATTCCTTACATTGCCAGAGTTTTAGCTACACCGAGAACTTTTTTAATTCCATTGATCTTATTTTTTTCAGTCACAGGAATTTATTTAATGTCGTTTAATAATTTTGACATTTATATGATGATCGGGATCGCAGTTGTTGCGACTATTCTAAGATTATATGATTTTCCTATGCCACCATTAATACTTGCGTTTGTGTTAGGTGGCTTAATGGAGGAAAATTTGAGAAGATCTTTACTTATAAGCGATGGGTCGTGGACATTTCTTTGGGACAGGCCTTTAACACTAATAATTATGTTAACAATACTGACTATTATTGGATGGCAAATTTACGGAAGTTTCTTTAAAAATAAGTGATTAAATTTAGAGGTGTTGAATATTTGCAACACAAAAATCCATAAAAATCAACGGTTTAACGGATTCTCTTACATTTTATCAATTGACCACTCAATGCGTAATGTGTATTTATCTTCTAACGTTAATTTATAAATTAAGGATAAGTATGAAAAAAGTAATTGCTATTTTATTTAGCGTATTATTTTTAAATGGTGTAGCCCAAGCAGGTATGGGAATATCAGTAATGGGAGGTCAATTAAGTACTTCCGGTACTGAGAAAGAAAAATCAGGAGAAAAAGGTCCTGAGAGCAACCATCATGACATAAGCGAAATATTCTATGGAGCCTCTGTATATTTTGAAACAGAGAGCGCTAATGGAATTGTTTTCGGTATTGATTATGTTCCTTTATCACTTGAGTTAGGAAGTGGAAAAAGAACAGATACAACATCTGACAGTAATGAAGACACTGATGATAGCGGTACATATAGCGCGTCAGCAGACGTTGAAGACTTAATCACTTTATATACGAATATACCAGTAGGAGATAATGGAGCTTATGGGTTATTCGGTATACATATGGCGGAGATTACAACATCAGAGAGCTTACCAAATGGTACTTACGGTAATGAAGATGTTTATGGTGCTCAAATCGGTTTTGGAATTAAAAGAGATAAATTAAAATATGAATTTAGCTATTCAGACTTTGAAGATATCTCATTAAATTCATCTTCTGGCTCTTCGAAAGTTGAAGCTGATGCAGATGCACTTACATTTAAAGTATCTTACGGTTTTTAAATAAATATTATTGATAAAAAACCCACATAAAATTTGTGGGTTTTTTATAACCTCACGTATTTTTTTTCTCTATCTACAGCCCAATCTTTTGTTCCATTTGTAACAATAAACATAAATCCACCTGCTAAGCCGATATTTTTAAGAAATGAAATTAATTGTGATTGATTTGAAAAATCAAAGTGAAAAAGAAAAGCAGTCGTTAAACAAAATATTGCAAGAATACCTGCAGCAATTCTTGCTTGATATCCCACAATAATAAAAACGGGTAAAATTGTTTCAATAACTATTGCAGGAAATATAAAAAAACCAGGCACCCCAAAACTCTCCATCCAACTCATGGATCCATCCAAATTAAAAATTTTATTGTAAGCTGAAATCAAAAACAAAGTCGAAATAAGAATTCTTCCAATTAAGTCAAAAACATTTGCCATATCAAAAAATTAGATTGATTAAGGATTAAAGTCAAAAAAAAGATAGTTTAAATCAGGTTTTTTTTTAAAAACCTTAATATTATAGGCACTATAAATAATATCATTAATAATCGAATGATATGATGAAAAGAGACAAACTCAGGATCTAGATCAAAGAAAATTGCTATCACTGCAACTTCATAAATTCCTCCAGGACAATATGATAACAATAAAGTAAAGAAGTTTTTATCAATTACTAGTCCTGCAACAACTGCTGCTGCGATACCTAGCACTACTAATAAAAAAGTCGCTACAAAACTATGTAAAGCATTTTTTCCTATTTCAATGAATGTTTTGTCAGCAAATCTACATCCCACCGAAGAACCTAAAATTAATAGACAGTAATCAATAATGTCAGGAGATATTTGATAACTTGCAACTTCTGTGATTTGCAAAAAACCACTTGCTACTAAAGTTCCTGTCAATAAAGCTGCTGGAACTTTCATCTTTTCAAAAAATAAAATTAAAATTACTGACGATACAATTAAAATTATCAAGTGAGATAAATTTTGATTTACAATTACTTTTTCAGAAATATTTACGTTATCTACATCGTAAAAACTATTCACAATAAATGGAAAAACTGTAATTATAATAATTAATCTTATTAGATGAGACGTAGCTACCTGGCTTAGATCAGTTTTTGCATCTTCAGCCAATATCATCAGTGGGCCTAATGCACCTGGTGCGGCTGAAAAAATAGAAGTTTTTTTCTCATATTTTGAAAATCTTACTAAATATTTTGAAACGATTAGAACACTTAAAATTATATAAATTAACATTATAAAAGAGGTCCAGATCCAATCTTGCATTTGATTGAATAGATTTTTGTCTATGTAGTTACCGATATAAAGACCAAGAATTATTAATATCGAAGATAACACCAACCTTGGCATTTTAGTTTTAAGACCCATTAATGAAGCTAAGGAAGTTATAAGCATTGGCCCCAAAAACCAGGCTAAAGGTATATTAAAATATTCAGCTATTAAAGCACTAGGTATTGATATTATGATGACAGATATAAACGGTATTGAAAATATCTGTTTAAAATTTTCTTTATTAAAAGGAAGAGCTTGGTTATTCTGCATCATTCATGATTTTAGGATTTATAGGAACTGGTAAAATTTCATCGTCAATTATTTTTGGTATTTTTAAATCAAAGCTAAAAATTAAGAGAATTTATATATCTTCGAGAAATAGAAACATAGCTAAAAAACTCTCTAAAAGTTATGGTAAAATAAAAATATTAAACAATAATCAAGAAATAATAGATAAATCTTCAGTAGTATTCTTAGGTGTAACACCTAATGTTGGCAATAAAATTTTACCTAAATTAAAATTTTCAATAAATAAAAAAATTATAAGTCTTATTTCGACAATAAATTTAGATAAACTTAAAAAAATTACAAAAAATAAAAATATTACAAGAGTTATACCTTTACCTCCAATTGAAATTAAAAAAGGACCAGTTATTGTATGTCCGCCAAGTAAATTTGCTAAGAATATTTTTAAACATTTAGGTCAAGTACTAGAAGTGAGAAATGAAAAACTAAGCTATAAGTTTTGGTCGACAGCTTCTTTAATGGCAGCATACTATGAGATATTAAACACGAGTTCTAAATGGTTAACAAAAAAAGGTATTAACAAAAAGCTGGCTGATAAGTATGTAGCTGAATTATTTCTGGCGTTAAGTCAGGACGCTTTAAATAAATCATCTCAAGGATTTAAAAAACTCGTAGCGGACTCACAGACCCCAAAAGGCCTAAATATGCAGGTTCTTAATGAATTGAAAAAAGGAAAATTCTTTACTAAGTTCAGCAAAGCCCTCGATAATGTGAATAAAAGAGTAAGCAAGTAAATCATGGAATATTTTATACAACAATTGGTTAACGGGATTACTTTAGGCTCAATTTACGGACTTATCGCAATTGGTTACACCATGGTCTATGGAATTATTGGAATGATTAACTTTGCTCATGGAGATATTTTTATGATCGGAGCTTTTGTTGCTTTGATATCATTTATTATCTTCGGTTTAACCGGGGTGGCATTACCAATTATTTTACTTTTAGTTTTACTAATAGCTATGCTTTTTACAGCTTGCTATGGATGGACAGTTGAAAAATTAGCCTACAAGCCCTTAAGAGGATCTTTTAGATTAGCTCCGCTTATATCTGCTTTAGGTATGTCGATTGTATTACAAAATTATGTCCAAGTTTCTCAAGGTGCAAGAGTAAAACCAATGCAGCCGTTATTTTCAGGAGGATTAGAGTTTTTTAAGAATTCGGAATTTATTGTTACGGTTAGTTATCTCCAAATTTTTATAGTTGTGTTGACAATTATTTTAATGGGAATTTTTACATATTTAATCACTAAAACTGATTTAGGAAGAGCACAAAGAGCCTGCGAACAAGATAGAACAATGACCGCTTTACTTGGAATTAATGTCGATAGAACAATTTCAATTACATTTATAATCGGATCTTCTTTAGCATCAGTAGCAGGAATGATGTTTGTACTTTATTACGGCGTGATTGATTTTTACATAGGATTTTTAGCTGGCATAAAAGCTTTTACTGCAGCAGTATTAGGTGGAATAGGATCGTTGCCTGGAGCAATGTT
The DNA here is from genome assembly GCA_902610975.1 of uncultured Pelagibacteraceae bacterium. Taxonomy (GTDB): domain Bacteria; phylum Pseudomonadota; class Alphaproteobacteria; order Pelagibacterales; family Pelagibacteraceae; genus Pelagilacustribacter. The sequence goes on along the minus strand of CACLXL010000001.1, from coordinate 36,305 downwards.
AGGCGGCTTATTAATCGGACTTATAGAAACCTTCTGGGCTGGATATGTTTCACTTGAATATAAAGATGTTGCAGCATTCAGTGTTTTAATTGTTGTTTTAATATTCTTCCCTACAGGTTTTCTTGGCAAACCAGATATTGAAAAAGTTTAATGCAAAAACAGGATATAATTAAATCGTTTAAAGATAGTTTGTTTACTGGCTTGATAGCTTTAGCATTATTTGGCCCTATTGTTGGACTTAGAACTGCATCTAAAGGTGAAGGGTTATTCATAACACCGCAATGGGGAGTAGTTTTTTTACTAGTTGGATTATGTATTTTAGGAAGATTTTTAATTAATATTAATTCTGCAAGAAGAACAGAATTTAAAATTTTTTCAACACTGTCATCTAAGTTTTCTAGTATTACCGAAGATAAAGCAAAACATTTTGCAATTACAGGTATTTTGTTTGCAGTAGTATTTCCGTTTCTTCCATTTACCGACAGATACTTTATGGATGTAGCGATAATGATTTTAACTTATATCATGTTAGGGTGGGGCTTAAACATTGTGGTTGGTTTAGCCGGTCTTCTTGATTTAGGTTATGTAGCCTTTTATGCTGTTGGAGCATATTCATATGCACTTATTGCAACGACTTTTGGTTGGTCTTTTTGGATTTGTTTACCATTAGCCGGGCTTTTCGCTGCGTTCTTTGGAATTTTGCTAGGCTTTCCAGTTTTAAGATTGAGAGGAGATTATCTAGCTATTGTAACATTAGGTTTTGGAGAAATTATTAGAATTATTTTAATCAATTGGTATGAAGTTACAAATGGTCCAGACGGTATAACAGGAATTCCTAGACCATCATTCTTTGGTTTACCTTTTAAAAGATCGCCAGATGAAGGTGAAATGAGTTTTCATACTTTTTTTGGATTAGAATATTCCACTATGCATAGAATAATTTTCTTGTATTACCTAATTTTAGTTTTAGCCTTAATCACTAATTATTTCACATTAAAGATAAGAAAACTTCCAGTTGGTAGAGCATGGGAGGCTCTAAGAGAAGATGAAATTGCTTGCAAGTCTTTAGGTGTTAATCCCACAAATACTAAGTTAACAGCATTTGCAATAGGAGCAATGTTTGGAGGGTTTGCAGGATCATTTTTTGCTACAAGACAAGCTTTTATAAGTCCAGAAAGTTTTACTTTTATTGAGTCAGCAATCATAGTAGCCATTGTAGTTCTTGGAGGCATGGGTTCTCAGACTGGAGTAGTCTTAGCTTCAATTTTTTTAATAGGAATAACAGAAATATTTAGAGATTTAGAACAATACAGAATGATCGCTTTTGGAGGAGCTATGGTTCTTATTATGGTTTTTAAACCTAAAGGTATTTTAGCTAATAGAAAACCAACAATTTTAATGCACGGAGATAAAAAGTGAGCAATTTATTATCAGTTGAAAAATTGACAATGAAATTTGGTGGTCTAATTGCAATAGACAATTTAAGTTTTGATGCAAAAAAAAATCAAATCACTTCTATTATCGGTCCTAATGGAGCTGGAAAAACTACAGTCTTCAATTGCTTAACAGGTTTTTATAAACCGACAACTGGCCAGATGTATTTACATCAGGCTGACAATAAAGTTTCCTTAAGAAAGTACACTGATTTTAAGATAGCTCATGTAGCAAAAGTAGCTAGAACTTTTCAAAATATAAGATTGTTTCCAGCAATGTCCGTATTAGAAAATCTTTTAGTTGCTCAACACAATGAGTTAATGATTGCTTCAGGATACTCACTTTATGGCTTACTTAATTTAAAATCCTATAGAGATAAAGAACAATTAGCGGTGAATAAAGCAAAGTATTGGTTAGACATTATAGGATTGACTCATAGAGCTGATGATAACGCAGGAGATCTACCATATGGAGATCAACGAAAATTAGAAATTGTGAGAGCGATGTGTATTGAACCTAAACTCTTATGTTTAGATGAACCGGCAGCCGGACTTAATCCAAAAGAGTCAGCAGAACTAAATAAACTTTTAAAATTTATTAAAACTGAAAAAAAAACAGGAATTTTATTAATAGAGCATGACATGAGCGTTGTGATGGGTATTTCCGACCACGTTGTAGTATTGAATTATGGAAAAAAAATATTTGAAGGAACTGCTGAGCAAACAAAAAAAAGTAAAGAAGTAATTGAGGCATATCTAGGAGTAGATGAATAATGCTTAAAATTTCAAACGTCGAAACATTCTATGGAAAAATACAAGCCCTGAGAGGAGTTGACATAGACGTTAACGATGGGGAAATAGTTTCTCTAATAGGTTCAAATGGCGCCGGTAAGTCTACTTTATTAATGACCATAAGTGGTGTTAACAAAGCTAGAAATGGAAACATAACTTTTAATGGTGAGAGAATTGAAAACAGAGATCCACATAAAATAGTTGATCTAGGGATATGCCAAGTCCCTGAAGGAAGAAGAATATTTTCAAGATTAACTGTTGAAGAAAATTTAAGATTAGGTGCTTACACAAATGAACTAGGCAAACATTTTGAGACAGATATCAAAGAAGTGTATGACTTATTTCCAGTATTAAGTGACAGAAAAACACAAAGAGGGGGAACATTATCTGGAGGAGAGCAACAAATGCTGGCAATAGGTAGAGCGCTAATGAGTAAACCAAAAGTATTACTCTTAGATGAACCTTCTTTAGGGATAGCCCCAAAACTGGTAAATCAAATATTTGCCTCAATAAAAAATATTAATAAAGAAAAAAATGTTACTATTTTTCTAGTTGAGCAAAATGCAAAAAAAGCACTAGAGTTAGCAGATCGTGCCTATGTTTTAGTTAATGGCAAAGTTACCATTATGGGTTCTGGTCAAGACCTACTTAAAAACAAAGATATTCAAGCAGCCTACCTCGAGGGTGGGACAAAAAATTAAGTTTTTTTCATATTTACAAGTTCATATTTAAGGTGTTCAATATCAATAATTAATTAATTAATAACAAAGGGAAATAATATGTTTAGAATGTTTAATAAACTTCTTTCATTAATTGCCGGAACATTAATGCTTGCAACAGTATCAGCTAAAGCTGACGTTGTCGTTGCTTCTGCTGGACCTATGTCTGGTCAGTACGCTTCATTTGGTTCTCAGTTAAAAGCTGGAGCTGAAATGTGGTTAAAGCACGTTAATAAAAAAGGCGGAATTAATGGTGAGAAAGTTAAATTAGAAATTGGAGACGATGCTTGCGATCCTAAACAAGCTGTAGCTGTAGCCAACAAATTTGCTGGTCAAGGAGTAGCTTATGTTGCAGGTCACTTCTGCTCTGGTTCTTCAATTCCAGCTTCTGCGGTTTACAATGAAGAAGGAATTATTCAAGTTTCACCAGCTTCAACAAATCCAGCGTTAACGGATAAAGGTGGTAAATATACTTTTAGAGTTTGTGGTCGAGATGACCAGCAAGGTGAAGTAGCTGGTAAATTCTTAGCTGATAACTATAAAGGTAAAAAAGTAGCTATTCTTCATGACAAAACTGCTTACGGAAAAGGTTTAGCAGATGCGACTAGAAAAAATATGAAGAAAGCTGGCCTTAAAGAAGCTATGTACGAAGCTTATACAGCAGGTGAAAAAGATTACTCTGCTTTAGTTTCGAAACTAAAATCTAATAACATCGATGCAGTTTATCTTGGTGGTTACCACACAGAAGGTGGTTTGATCGTTAGACAAATGAGAGACCAAGGTATGAAAACTAAATTAATCAGTGGTGACGCTTTAGTTACAGCTGAATATTGGGATATTACAGGTGATGCAGGTGAAGGTACGTTAATGACTTTCTCTCCAGATCCAAGAAATAATCCTGCGGCTGCAGATGTTGTAAAAGAATTTAAAGCTGCTGGTATTGAACCAGAAGGTTATGTTCTTTACTCATACGCTGCGTTACAAGTATTTGAACAAGCTGCTAACCAAGCTGGATCAAACGACCCTGCTAAAGTTCTTAAAGTAATGAGAAAAGGTAAGTTTGATACTGTAATTGGTTCATTAAGCTTTGATAAAAAAGGTGACGTGAGCTTACCAGGTTACGTATTTTATGAGTGGAGCAAAGGTAATTACAAAGAACTGTAATTCGATTGCTTAACTAATTTAAAAGGGGGCTTAGGCCCCCTTTTTTATTTATAGAAAGGAATTTATGGAAATAACTTATGATGATTTTAAAAAAGTACAAATTAAAGTCGGTACTGTCTTAGAAGTAAAAGTAAATGAAAAAGCAAGAAAACCTTCATTAGTAGTTAAGGTAGATTTTGGAAAAGAAATTGGGATTAAACAATCTTCAGCGCAGATTACTCACTATTACACTCCTGAAAATTTAGTGGGAAAACAAGTAATTGGAGTTTGTAATTTTCCGACAAAAAATATAGCTGGCTTTGTATCAGAAGTTTTAGTGCTTGGAGCTATAGAAAAAGACGGAAAAGTTGTCCTAGTGCACCCATCTCAGAAAACTGATAATGGTTTAGATATTGCATAATGAGTTCTGAAACATTTAATTGGAGCTGTAAACACACTTGGTCTAGAAGTGCAAAAAATACATTTTGGTGTTTACTTGGATGTTCTATTGGTGATTTTGGAACTATTTTATTTTTTCAATTAACTAAAATTCCCTTTCCTGTTTTAGCAATCATGGTTCTAGCTATAATCAATGGGATTATTACAAGCATTATTTTAGAAACAATTATCTTATTAAGACAAAATTTTTCTTTAAAGTTAGCTTTTAAAACAGCTGTTGGAATGAGTTTAATCTCAATGGTAAGTATGGAAGTTGCTATGAATGCTACTGATTATTTTCTTACAGGTGGAGCTATTTTAACTTGGTGGGTTGTGCCGATAATGTTAGCTGTTGGTTTTGTTACACCTTGGCCATATAATTATTGGAGACTTAAAAAATTTAATGAAGCTTGCCACTAAGTAATTTTGTTTAAGATTTTATCCTTAAAAATAAAATGATGAACAATCACTGCAAGTATATGCAGACTTACAAGTGCTAATAAGAAGTAATTAGCGTAAATGTGAACTTGGTAATTAGCATCAGCTAAAACAAAATTATCTTTCTCAAATCCATATTTAAAAAAAATAAAATTAAGTGTTTCTCCCATATAAAGTTTTTTAAGAATGCCAGAAACAGTTATAGTAAAAATACTTAAATAAAGTAAGAAATGATTAGCCTTCCCGATAAATACTTGGCCTTTAAAAAAACTTTTAGTTTCAGATGGACTTGGGTTAAAAAATTTCCAAATTAGTCTAAACAAAGTAAGATAGAAAACGGTTATTCCAACTAGGATATGTATATTTTCAAGTTCAATTCTTTTATCAGAGAATTCAAGCCCTACTAAATAAAATCCAAAAGGAACTTGGGCTATTAAGACAATAAATGTAACCCAGTGGAACAATTTGGCCAATAGCCCATATTCCTTTTGACTGTTAAAAATTTTCATTCTTAATTATAATTAAATATGTCATTTAAAAACACCATATCTAAATTCATTGTCTTAACAGTAGTATTATTCTCCGCATTTTATATCTTTAATTTTGTCACAGATAAAAAAGAAGCTTTAGCAAATATTAACAATAAACAATTTGTTGAAGTTTTTAAGACACCTTCATGCGGATGTTGTTATGGGTATGTTTTATTTTTAGAAGAAGAAAAATTCAAAGTAAAACAAACAGATATGAGAAGCCTTCAAACAATAAAACAAAAATATAATATTCCGGTAGAAATGCAGTCTTGTCATACTACTATTATGGGTAAATACTTTATTGAAGGACATGTCCCGCTTGAAGCAGTAAATAAATTATTAAAAGAGCAACCAGATATTGATGGTATAGCTTTACCTGGAATGCCGATTGGCACACCAGGAATGCCAGGTGATAAAGATGAGCCTTATGTTATTTATCAACTTAAAGATGGGAAATCTTCAGTATTCATGACAATATAAATTTATGATGCAAAAGATAAAAATAATAAAAACACTTATTATTATTTTTTCTTTAACCTTTCCTTTTTCTGCCAATGCTCAAACTGTAGAAGAAATTATAAAAGGCAGGAAAGCAATGTTTAGCGAAAATTATCAAAATGCTAAAAAAATATCTATATTACTGAAATCTAAAAGAATTGAGGAGGCAAAACCTTTAATGAAAAAAATTTCAGATAATTATATAAAATTATTAGATTATTTTCCTGAAAATGCAAAAGAGGGGTTTAAAACAGGAGCACTACCGAGCATTTGGGAAAATAAAGATGAATTTAATGCTCTAATGAAAAAAGCATCAGATGATATGATTAAACTTGCCAAAGCTATTGAGACTGCTGAAGATCTAAGAGCAGCGCAGAAAGAGATGATGTGGAGTAATTGTTCGGCTTGTCATAGTAAGTTTAGAGCGCCTCATTAAATCTAAATGCAACTTTTTCCATTAATCTTATTTGGTATTGCAACCGCGTTTTCTCCTGGGCCAAATAATATTATGACATCTTATACAGCTTTTAATTTTGGATTTAGAAAAGCCATTCCTACAATGCTAGGAGTTATAATTGGATGGACGCTTTTAATTATTCTTTTGCAACTAACTTCTGGAGCTATTTTTCAAAAGTATGCATTTATTCAAACTACAATTAAAATATTAGGATCTATTTACTTGTTATATATGGCATGCAAATTATCTTTTGCAGGACAAACAAAAGATAAAAAAATTGATCCAAAACCAGTTACTTTTTTGAATACTTTTTGGTTTCAATTTGTAAATCCTAAAAGCATTATAGTTGGACTAACCTCAATTTCTTTATTCATTGATACACAAAATAATTATTTAAGAGACTCAATTGTTTTAACATTTGTTTGGTTTTTGATGGCTGTTGGCAGCCAAACAGCTTGGTGTTTAATGGGTAAATACATGAGAAAATTCGCCACAAGTGATAAATTTATTAAGAATTTTAATTACACAATGTCTTTTTTACTTATCGTTTGTGTGATTTTGTTCTATGTATAGCGCATGAAATTTAATAGTAAAAATTCCTTTAAATCGTTAGATAATATTTCATCATCAGGTAAAGATTATAAAATTTTCAACTTAAAAAAAGCTGAAAAGAATGGTTTAGATGGAATTGCAAAACTACCAAAGTCTCTTAAAGTTTTATTAGAAAATTTACTAAGATACGAAGATGATTTAACTGTCGATAAAAAACAAATTTTAGCAATTAAAGAATGGTTAAAAAATAAAAAGTCTAATACTGAAATAGCTTACAGACCAGCACGTACTTTGTTACAAGATTATACAGGAATTCCTGCGATTGCTGATCTAGCAGCTATGAGAGACGCAGTAAAAGATAAAAATAAAAATCCAGACAAAATTAATCCATTATCTACCGTTGATTTAGTTATAGATCATTCCGTGATGGTTGACGAGTATGCATCAGGAAAATCATTTAATCAAAATGTTGAGAGAGAATTTTCAAGAAATGGCGAACGATACTCTTTTTTAAAATGGGGGCAAAAAGCATTTGATAATTTTAGAGTTGTACCACCCGGTACAGGAATTTGTCATCAAGTAAATTTAGAATATTTGTCTAAAGTTGTTTGGTCATCAAAAAGCGGAAATGATTTGTACGCTTATCCAGATACTCTAGTTGGAACTGATAGTCATACAACAATGGTGAATGGTTTATCAGTCTTGGGTTGGGGTGTTGGAGGAATAGAGGCCGAGGCAGCAATGTTAGGCCAGCCTATTTCAATGTTAATTCCAGAAGTCGTTGGTGTAGAGCTCAAAGGAAAATTAAAAGAAGGTACAACTGCAACAGATTTAGTTTTAATCATTGTTGAAATGCTAAGAAAAAAAGGTGTAGTTGGAAAATTTGTTGAGTTTTACGGAGAGGGTTTAAAAAATTTAACTTTAGCTGATAGAGCAACAATTGCAAACATGGCTCCTGAATATGGAGCTACATGTGGTTTCTTTCCAGTTGATGATGAAACTCTTAAATATTTAAAATTGTCAGGGAGAGATCAAGAAACAATTAGTTTAGTTGAAAAATATTCAAAAGAACAAGGTCTTTGGGCAAGCAATGATGTTATGTTTACTGATACCCTTTCATTAGATGTTAGCAGTGTAGTAACAAGCATTTCTGGACCTAAACGACCCCAGGATAAAGTTTTACTTACCGAGGCTTCAACTGCTTTTGCAAAAGTTTACAGAGAAAATACAAAAAGAGATAAAGCTATCGAAGTTAAAGTTGAAGGTACTGACTTCAATATAAAAGATGGTGATATTGTTATTGCTGCGATAACATCTTGCACAAACACTTCGAATCCAAGTGTAATGCTCGGTGCAGGCCTTTTAGCGAAGAAAGCATATGAAAAAGGATTAAAAGTTAAGCCATGGGTAAAAACTTCACTTGCACCCGGATCACAAGTTGTAACTGACTATTTAGAAAAAGCAGGTTTAAATAAATATTTAGATGAACTTGGTTTTAATTTAGTTGGTTATGGCTGCACAACTTGTATTGGTAACTCTGGACCTTTAAATCAAAATATATCAGATGCAATAAATAAAAATGATCTTTATGCTGTCTCAGTTTTATCTGGAAATAGGAACTTTGAAGGAAGAATTAATCCAGATGTAAAAGCTAATTACTTAGCTTCACCTCCACTTGTAGTTGCTTATGCTCTGTCAGGTAATATGAATTTTGATATGTACAAGTCGCCACTTGGTAAAGATAAAAATGGAAAAGATGTTTTCTTAAAAGATATTTGGCCAAGTAATAAAGAAATTGAAGATTTGATGTTAAGTTCTTTAAACGCAGAAATGTTTAAACAAAGATATTCAAATGTCTCAAAAGGACCTAAAGAATGGCAAGCTATCAACACAACAGATAGTGATATTTATAACTGGGAAGCTAATTCTACATATGTAAAAAGACCACCATTTTTTGATGATTTACCTGATAAACCAGAAGGCTTTAAACCAATTAATGATGCAAGAATTCTTTTATTATTAGCTGACACAGTAACTACCGATCATATTTCACCAGCAGGAAGTATTAAAAAAGAAAGTCCAACTGGCGATTATTTTATGAAGCATCAAATACAACAAAAAGATTTTAACTCTTATGGCGCGAGAAGAGGAAATCATGAAGTAATGATGAGAGGAACTTTTGGAAATATAAAAATTAGAAATGAAATGGCTCCTGGTACTGAAGGTGGATTTACAACTTTGCAGCCAGACGGAAAAGTAATGAGTGTTTATGAAGCTGCAATGGAATATAAAAAAAGAAAAAATGATTTAGTTGTAATTGCCGGTAAAGAATATGGAACAGGTTCATCTAGGGACTGGGCAGCAAAAGGGACTAAACTTTTAGGAATTAAAGCTGTTTTAGCAGAAAGTTTTGAGAGAATTCATAGATCAAATTTAATTGGAATGGGTGTATTACCCTTACAGTTTAAAGAGGGTTTTGATCGAAAAAAATTGAATATTACAGGAGCAGAGTTAGTTTCAGTTGTAGATATTGATAAAGGTGTAAAGCCAAGACAAGAGGTGACTTGTGAAATTAAATATCAAGATGGAACTAGCAAAAAAATTCCAATGCTTTGTAGAATTGATACTGCTAATGAAGTGGAGTACTACAAAAACGGAGGAATTTTACAGTATGTTTTAAGAAATATGCTTGCTAATTAAATGAGAAATATAAAAGTAAAAGTTCATCCGTCAAAATCAAATTTAAAAAAAGAAGATCAATTAGCTTGGAAAATTGCTGAGATTGCATCAGATCAAGCGAAATTAGATAAAGATGCAGTTGATATGGTAATTAATAGAATTATTGATAATGCATCAGTAGCTATTGCCTCTTTTAATAGAGCACCAGTTACTTCAGCAAGAGCAATGGCTTTAGCTCATTCTAGAAAAAAAGGTGCTACAGTTTTTGGTTTAAATCAAAAAATTAAAGTAGATTGTGAGTGGGCTGCGTGGGCAAATGGAACAGCTGTGAGAGAACTAGATTATCATGATACTTTTTTAGCAGCGGATTACAGTCATCCAGGTGATAATATTCCTGCAATCTTAGCAGTTGCACAACAAAAGGGATGTAATGGTAAAGATTTAATAAGAGGAATACTTACCGGTTATGAGGTGCAAGTAAACTTAGTAAAAGGTATTTGCTTACATGAACATAAAATTGATCATATAGCTCACTTAGGGCCAAGTGTTGCAGCCGGCATAGGGAGTTTATTAAATTTAAAAACAGATGTTATTTATCAATCTGTTCAACAAGCATTACATATTACTGTCTCTACAAGACAATCTCGAAAAGGAGAAATATCTAGTTGGAAAGCGTTTGCACCAGCACATGCAGGTAAACTTGCGGTGGAGGCAGTCGATAGATGCATGAGAGGCGAGGGCGCCCCTTCACCGATTTATGAGGGAGAAGATAGTGTTATAGCTTATGTTTTATCTGGACCAGATAAAGAATACTCAGTTCCATTACCAAATATTAATGAGCCTAAGCGAGCGATACTTGAAACTTACACTAAAGAGCATTCGGCTGAATATCAATCCCAAGCTTTGATTGATCTAGCTAGAAGTCTAAATAAAAAAATTATTAATGTTGGTGATATAGAAAATATTGTAATTGAGACAAGTCATCATACTCACTACGTAATTGGCACCGGAGCAAACGATCCTCAAAAAATGGATCCAAAAGCAAGTAGGGAAACTTTAGATCATTCTATAATGTACATATTTGCAGTAGCGCTAGAAGATGGTGCTTGGCACCATGTCAAATCTTATACTCCTAAAAGAGCGCAAAGAAAAAGTACAGTTGAACTTTGGCAAAAAATTTCAACTAAGGAAGATCCTAGATGGACTGAAAAATATCATGATCCTAACCCTAAAAATAAATGCTTTGGTGGAAAAGTGGTTATCACAATGAAAGATGGGTCTACAATATCAGAGGAAATTAACGTTGCAGATGCACATCCAGCTGGCAAAAAACCTTTTATGCGTAAAGAATATATAAATAAATTTAAAAGTTTAACTGATGGCATTATTTCAAAAAAAGAGTCGGATAGATTTTTAAATTGCGTGCAAAATCTTCCGAAATTACAAGCAAAAGATTTAATGGGTTTAAACGTTGAGGTAAAATCATCAATAAAAGATAAATCCAAAAGTAGTAAAGGCATCTTTTAATTATTTGATTTTCTTTGCTAAATCATTAGCACTTAACCAAGCACTTTCAACTTTAGGACCAATAAACCAATCAGCACACAATCCTAACCTTAATTTTTTATTCCAATAACTTTTATATGGTGATCCAACAAAATTATATGAATATCTCCATCCGTGTGTTTTTTTAAAAATAATCTTATTTTTTTTATACCCTGTAAAGTTTAAAAATTTTGATATTAGAGTATTTTCTACTTTTTTACTTTTTTTATAAATACTAATATTTTTTCTGGCCCACCCGATTGAAGATTGTAATGTCCAAAGTGAATTTGAAGAGTGAAATCTATTTTTACTATTTTCAAAAGCTGCCCAAGTTAAAATGTCGTCATTAAATTTCATACTACTTATCGGAACTGTTTTTTGATTTTTAAAAGCTAACATTGTAGTAATATTGGGCTCCATGTTTATCTTTAAATTTGATATTTTTTTTTCTAGATATTTACCTGCAATTTTTTTTGATTGGGCGAAGGGACAGGTTAAAATTATCGACTTAGCTTGAATATTTTCGCCAGTTTCAAGTTTAATTTCCCAGAAGTATTTATTATAAAAAATTGATTTAACTGGAGATTGAAAACTTTTTTTAATTTTTTTAGTAAAATATTTAGAAATAAAATTATTACCTTTAGTGCCAATAAATTTTTCAGAAACATCCTTTTTTTCAAAAGTAAAATCTAAATGATTTCCTGTCCAAATCTTAGCCTCCTTTTTTTTGCAAAGATTTTTTATGAGCTTTAAAAATTCTTTAGATTTTGGAGATATGTATTGAACGCCATGGTCAAAACTTAAATTTTGTTTAAACCTTTTATTCGATGCACGTCCACCTGGACCTCTTGCTTTATCAAGAATATGTACAGAATACTTTTTTGAAAGAAGGTGAGCTATCGTAGAGCCAGATACACCCGACCCTATAACACAAAAGTCAATCATTATAAGAATAAAAATTGATATTTTTCGTTAATTGAAAGAACTTCGTAGTTTACTAGCCCGCCAATTATTAATTGTATTGAAATTACCAAAATTACAAATAAACCTAAATATCCCAGCCAGATATGTTTTTTTATATATTCAGCAAAATAACTTGCAAGAGTGGCAATTAAAAAAACTGATAAAAGTAAACCTATTACCATTAAATGAAAATTACCTTTCGAGGCTGCCACAACTGCAATAGTATTATCAAAACTTAGCGTAAGATCTGCAATTAATACCTGATAAACTCCCGTACCAAAACTTTTAGTTTCGCCCGATTTAAGCTGTGGCGTTTTTATTTTATTTTTTCCAAAAAAATCTTGTCTTAAATTATTTATTACCCATAGAAGTAACACACCGCCTAAAATTTTAATCCACGCAAATTCAAATAAGTAATTTGCTCCAGATGCAAATACTATTCTAAATAAAAACGCAGCTGCCACTCCCCAAGCGATGATTTTTCTCCTATTATCCGTTGCAAATCCTGCTGCAATTAAACCTATTATGATCGCGTTATCCGCAGCCATAACGATGTCTATGAGGATAATTTGTATTGAGATAATTACTTGCTCTAACATTCGAGAATCAATGTATATAAGGTTCTTAGGATATATTAAAGAATAAAATGGAACTGTTCAAAAGCTCATCAAAATTTTCAAAAAAACAAATAATTTTGTTGTCCATACCGGTTTTTTTTTCAAACTTAGCTATTCCATTAGTAGGAATTGTTGATACAGGCTTAATGGGCAATTTAAGCGAAACCAAGTATTTAGCTGCTACTAGTATAGCCACATCAGTTATGACTATGATTGTTTGGAGTTTTGGCTTTTTAAGAATGGGGACCGTTGGGATAGTTGCACAGGCATATGGGAGAAGCGATTACAGAGAGATAGTAAAAACAATTTTAAGAAATTTAGTTCTTGCTCTAATTGCAGCATTTATAATAATTATTTTCTTCCCAATCTTAAAAATTGCAATAAGTAATTTTTTTTCTCCCTCTGATGAAACTGAGGTATTAATAAAAACTTATTTAAACGTAAGAATTTTTTCAATTCCTGCAGAATTAATTATTTATGTTCTAGTAGGTTTTTATTTAGGAATACAAAAAACTAAAATTTCAAGTCTTTTAATTATTGTTCTATCAAGCTTGAATATTGTTTTTAGTTCTATTCTAGTTTTGACATACAATTTAAACGTTTTTGGTGTAGCTCTAGGAACATTAATTTCAAGTTATATAACCTTAATAATTTTCACGTTATTTACCTATAATTTTATTATTAAAAAATTTAAAATTATTCCTAAATTTGAAAATTTAGTAGTTAAGTCTAAATTAATCAAACTTTTTAATATTAATTTAGATATTTTTATAAGAACTTTATTTCTCACATTTGCTTTTCTATGGGTAACTTATCTTGGGTCAAAAATTGGAGAGGATTATCTAGCAGTTAATACAATATTAATGCAATTTATAATTTTATCATCATTCTTTTTAGATGCCTATGCATTTTCGACTGAAGGAATTGTAGGTTTTGCTATAGGAAGAAGAAATCGAAAATCTTTTTTAGAGGTTGTAAAAAATTCAATTCAGGTAAGCTTTATCACTGCTATCATTATCTCAATAATCTATTTAATATTTTTTAAAGAAATAATTTACATATTTACTGATATTGAGATTTTAAGATTTATTTCTTTTAAACACGTTTTATGGGTTATTATTATTCCACCAATTGCGTGTTTTTGTTATCAATTAGATGGAATATTTATCGGTGCCTCCCAAACAAAAGAAATCAGAAATGCAATGATAATATCTGTTTTAAGTTATATTGGAGTATCAATCCTTCTAACAAAATATCTGAATAATCATGGTATTTGGTTATCTCTTTTGTTATTTATGATATTTAGATCCTTGACTTTACAATATTATTTTAAAAATATTTTGAAAAGATTTTAAATGCAGTTTTTATATAAAGTACCAGGTTATATTTTACTATTATTTGGCGGATTTTGTTTAAGCTGGGGAGGATTCATAATTAGATCTTTTGAAGAGGCAAGTATCTGGCAGATATTATTTCTTAGATCATTTTTTTTCCTTATAGCCCTAATAGGTTTTCTTTTGTTAACTTATAAAAAAAATACTTTAAGTGTAATTAAAGATTCTGGTTTCCCAGGATTATTAGGTGGATTTGTTTTATCATTTAGCTTTGTTGCTTTTGTGGTTGCAATGAGCAATACCACTGTCGCAAATGTCGTTTTTATCATTAGTACGCAAACAATGTTCCTAGCTATTTTTGGATATTTTTATTTGAGAGAGAAAGTTTCATTAATTGGTTCAACTTCTATATTTCTTGCTATGAGCGGGATAATTGTAATGGTTGGGGACTCTATTTCTACTGGTTCTTTATTTGGAAATATTGTTGCGCTTGCTATACCCATTAATTTTGCAATTTTAGTAATGATCATAAGAAAAAATAATAAAGTTGACATGGTACCTGCGATTTTCTACTCAGGAATATTTAGCCTTATTTATGGTTTTTTATTAACAGAGTCATTCGAATTCACTCGGCACGATCTTTTTATGGGTTTTTTACTTGGAGTGCCACAATTAGCAATAAGTTTTATATGTATAACCATTGGATCGAGAACAGTAGAGTCAGCAACGGTTGGTATTTTAATGCTAATGGAAACTTTGTGTGCACCACTCTGGGTTTGGATTTTTTTAAATGAAGTTCCTCCTATTAGTGTATTTCTTGGAGGTGCAGTTATCATTTTAGCAATAATTTTAAAAAGTTTTGATAAAAGTAAATTAAAAACGTAACTTATTTGTGTCATTAAAACAATTTTTTTTTAAAACCAATTTCACTTATAAATTATATCTTTATTATAATTTATATATTCGTCACAAATGTTTTATTGATAGATCAAGATATTCACAATGGGGTGAAGATTTATCTATTGATGAATTTTTTAGAGGAAAGAAAAACGGTGTATATTTTGATGTTGGCTGTTTTCATCCATTGATGTATAGCAACACATGTTTACTTTTTAAAAATGGATGGAATGGTATAAACATTGATATAAACCCGACATCAATCGATTTATTTAATATAATTAGACCAAATGATTTAAATTTATGTACTACTATAAATGAAAACGGTAAAGAATTTAAAGTATATCTCGATCATCCGTTTAGCCCCATAAATACATTAGACCAAACTTTTTATGATTCTTTAAAGTCGGAATTTTTTAAAGAGGTTTCATTTAAAACTATAAAATCAAAATCTATCGATGAAATTTTGAAATTGAGTAAATTTAAAAATATAGATTTTCTCAATATTGATGTAGAGGGTAAAGATTTAAGTATCTTAACCCAATTAGTACCTCACAAGCTTAAACCAGCACTTATTTCAATCGAAACGCATAATGTTGACGGTACAAAATCTAGAGATTGTGACAAAATCAACGATTACATGAAAGAATGTAAATTTAATACCTATAAAAGGGTGGGTCCTTCAACACTTTTTTCTAATTAGTAAAAATTCTAGTTTTAGAGGTATTTATTTAAGATTGACTTTTCAGTTCTTTTATATCAAAGTCCGCGATGTAACGGGAGAGACCATTATGGCGCCGAAGGAGCAACCACCCCGGAAACTCTCAGGCAAAAGGACCGTTACCTTAATAACTCTGGAAAGCAGGCTTAGGCCTCACCGAAGGATTAAATCTCTCAGGTACATAGACAGATGGGGTTAGACAAGAGTTATTATGGAAGTGCAAAAAACAGCTTTATACGATTATCATAAAAACTTAGGAGCAAAGTTTGTTCCTTTTGCAGGTTATGAAATGCCCATTCAATACAAAGACGGTATTGTTAAGGAACATATTTCAACAAGAACTCACGCTGGATTTTTTGATGTCTCGCATATGGGGCAATTTTTTTTAGAAGGGGATAAAACATTAATAACTGCTTTAGAAAAAATTATACCAGCAGATTTAAATAATTTAAAAATTAATCATTCAAAATATTCTTTTTTACTTAATAATGAAGGTGGAATAATTGACGATTTAATTATTACAAGAACAGAAAAAGGTTTTTGTATAATTTTAAATGCAGCCTGTAAGGAAAACGATATAAGACAAATTTCACAATTTTTAACAGAAAATCATAAGCAATTTTTAAACAATAATTTATCTTTAATAGCATTACAAGGACCTAAATCTGTCGAGATTTTAGAAAAATTAATACCAGGTGTTGCTAACTTAAAATTTATGACAGGAAACAATTTTGATTATGAAGGCGAAAAACTTTATGTAACGAGGTCCGGATATACAGGCGAGGACGGATTTGAAATCTCAATTTCTAACAAAAAAGTTGAAAAATTTATTGATTACCTAATATCGAACGAAGTTAAACCTATTGGATTAGGTGCTAGAGACACATTAAGGTTAGAAGCTGGTCTATGTTTATATGGTCATGACTTAAATGAAAAAATCAATCCGGTTGAGGCTAATTTAAAATGGGCTATAGCAAAAAAAAGAAAAGAAGTTGGTGGATTTAATGGATGGGAAAAAATAAAAACTTTATTAGCAAACGGAAGTGAAAAAATTAGAGTTGGCATAAAACCAGATGGAAAAGTTATAGCCAGAGAAAATACAAAAATCTTTTCTTCAGATAATAATGAAATAGGATTCGTTACTAGTGGAACTTTTGGCCCGAGTGTGAACGCTCCAGTTGCAATGGGATATGTTAAATCTGAATTTTCTGAAATAGGCACATCTATTCAGCTTGAAGTAAGAGGAAAAAAATATGGGGGTAAAATTTCTGAACTTCCATTTTATAAAAAAAGTTATGTTAAATAAGGGGAAACAAATATGAGTGAAAAAAAATTTTCTAAAAAACACGAATGGGTATCATTAGATGGAGACGTTGCCACAGTAGGAATAACTAAGCATGCAACAGAGATGCTAGGTGATATAGTTTTTGTAGAGGTTCCCGATGCAGGAAAAGCTGTAGAAAAAGAGGGTCAAGCAGCTGTTGTAGAGTCTACTAAAGCTGCGAGTGATGTATATTCTCCTATTTCTGGAGAAATTACTGAGGGAAATAAAGCTATCGCTGATGATCCTGGAAGCGTTAACTCAGACCCTGAGGGAGCGAGCTGGTTTTTTAAGTTAAAGATAAATGATAAAGGTGAGTATGACTCGCTAATGTCTAAAGACGAATATGATAAGTTTTGTAAGGAGAATCCAAGTTAAATGATTGACGATAATTCAAAAGAATTTATTAAAAGACACATTGGTCCTTCTGATGAAGATCAGTCCAAAATGTTGCAATATGTTGGGTATAAGTCACTAGAAGATCTAATGAGCAATACTGTGCCAGAAAAAATCTTATTAAAAGATGATCTTAAAATCGATCAGCCACTTTCAGAAAATGATGCTTTAAAAAAATTAAAATCTATCTCTAAAAAAAATAAAATCTTTAAAAATTTTATTGGAATGGGATACTATAATTCTATTACACCTAATGTAATTCTTAGAAATATTTTAGAAAATCCAGGTTGGTACACGTCTTATACACCTTATCAGCCTGAAGTGGCGCAAGGTCGACTTGAAATGCTATTAAATTTTCAACAATCAATAATTGACTTGACGGGTATGGATATAGCTAATGCCTCTTTATTAGATGAAGCAACTGCAACAGCAGAAGCAGTGGGTTTAAGCCAGAGATTAGATAAGACTAATTCAAAAAAAATATTTATCTCAAGCAATTGTAATCCTCAAACAATTGATCTCATAAAAACAAGAACAAACCCTTTTGGTTTAGAATTGATCATTGGTGATGAAAAAAAAGATCTTACTAAAATTAACGAAGATATTATTTGTGGAGTTTTATCATACCCTGGAACTTTAGGTGAGATAAATGATCCTAGTGAAAGTATTAGTCAAATACACAAAAAAAACGGGAAAGCTATTTTGGTTTGTGATCTATTAGCTTTAGCTAGACTAAAAACTCCAGCTGAACTTGGAGCTGACATTGCTGTTGGTAGTGCTCAAAGATTTGGCATCCCAATGGGATACGGTGGACCTCATGCAGCATTTTTTGCTACTAAAGAGGAATTTAAAAGATCAATGCCAGGTAGAATTATAGGTGTTTCAAAAGATAGACACGGAAAAAAAGCTTACAGGCTTTCTTTACAAACAAGGGAGCAACACATTAGAAGAGATAAAGCAACAAGTAATATTTGCACTGCTCAAGCATTATTAGCTATCATTTCTGCTGCCTTTGCAATTTATCATGGACCTGAAGGTATACTTAAAATAGCTAACAGAACTTCTAAATTAGCTAAAATTTTTGCTGATAACATTAAAACAGGTGGTTACAAGATTTTATCAGATTATTTCTTCGATACCGTTACAATTAAGACCAATGAAAAAACAAATTCTATTTATGAAGCTGCATTAAAAGAGAATATAAATCTTAGAAAAGTTGATAAAGAACATTTATCAGTTGCTTTTGATGAAGCAAAAAAGCTTGATGATGTTAATTTACTATTAAAGTTATTTGGAGTTTCTAAAATTATAAAACAAGACGTAAAGGTTGAACTAGACAATCTTCCAAAAAATCTTTTAAGAACTTCAAAATACTTAACTCATCCAGTTTTTAATAAATACCATTCCGAAACTGAGATGCTGAGATATCTAAAGAAACTTGAAGATTGTGATATTGCACTTAATAGATCAATGATTGCTTTAGGATCTTGTACAATGAAACTCAATGCAACAGCAGAATTAATTCCTATTACATGGAAAGAGTTTTCACTTCCACATCCTTTTGTTCCTACAAATCAAATGGAAGGTTATAAGATACTTTTTAACGATCTTATAAATGATCTTAAAGAAATTACTGGATATGATGCAGTTTCTTTACAGCCTAACTCTGGTGCTCAAGGAGAGTATGCAGGTCTAATGACCATAAGAAAATTTCATAAGAATAATAAACAAGAAAATCGTAACGTTTGTCTAATTCCTGATTCAGCTCATGGAACTAATCCAGCAAGTGCTCAAATGTGCGGGATGAAAGTGGTAGTAGTTAATTGTGACGAAGACGGAAACGTTGATATAGATGACCTTAAAAATAAAGCAGAAAAACACTCAAAAGATTTAGCTGCTTTAATGGTTACTTACCCTTCTACTCATGGAGTATTTGAAGAAAAAATCATGGATATCTGTGAGGTTATTCATAATCACGGCGGACAAGTTTATATGGATGGGGCAAATTTAAATGCACTTGTGGGTGTTGCAAAACCAGGGAAATTTGGACCAGATGTTTGTCATATTAATTTACACAAAACATTTTGTATACCTCATGGTGGAGGCGGACCAGGAATGGGACCAATCGCTTGTGCAAAACATTTAGCTGATTTTCTACCAACCCATGAAATTATTAAAGAAGCTGGCCCTAAGAATGGAATGGGGGCTGTATCAGCTGCACCTTGGGGTAGTTCAAGCATACTTCCAATATCCTGGATGTATATAAAGATGATGGGTGCTGAGGGATTGAAAAAAGCCTCACAAGTTTCAATTTTAAATGCAAATTACATTTCAAAAAAATTATCCAAAGATTACAAAGTTCTTTACACTGGCAAAAATGGAAATGTTGCACATGAATGTATAATTGATATTCGACCAATAAAAGCAAGTTCAGGAATCTCTGAGGAGGATTTAGCAAAAAGACTTATTGACTTTGGCTACCATGCTCCAACCATGTCATGGCCTGTTGCTGGTACAATAATGATTGAGCCAACTGAAAGTGAAAATTTGGAGGAGATTGATAAATTTTGTCATGCACTTATAAAAATTAAAAAAGAAATTAATTTAGTGGAGTCATCAAAGTTTGACAAAATTGATAATCCGCTGAAAAACGCACCTCATACTTATGTCGAATTAGCTTCCAGCGACTGGAAGCATGCTTACTCAAGAGAGGAAGCGGCTTTTCCAACTGAGTATGTAAAAAATAATAAATATTGGGCACCAGTTGCTAGAGTAGATAACGTTTTTGGAGATAGAAATTTAGTATGTTCATGTCCTTCGATGGATGAATATAAAGATGAAGCTGCTTAATCTCTTTTAATGAAAATCGCTGTTATCGGCTCAGGTATCTCAGGATTATCTTCCGCATATTTTCTCTCAAAAAAATATAAAGTTGATCTATACGAAAAAGAAGATCACTTTGGAGGTCATTCTTTTACCTACGAGATAAAAGAAGATGATAAGATTATTCCAGTAGACCTAGGCTTTATTGTTTTTAATGAGGTTACTTATCCAAATTTAGTAAATTTTTTTAATGAATTAAAAGTTCCTTATGAAAAAAGCGACATGTCATTTTCTGTATCAATTAGGAATAGTAATGTTGAATATAGCGGAAGCGGTTTAGGAGGTATTTTTGCCAATAAATTAAATCTTCTTAATTTAAAATTTTTATATATGATTAGAGAGATAATTTCATTTTATAAAACTGCCCCAAAATTACTTGAAAGTGAAATTAAAGAAAAGACTCTAGGAAATTTTCTTAATAAAAAAAAGTTATCAAAATACTTTATTGAGTATCACTTAATCCCCATGGTTGCTGCTATCTGGTCGATGCCATTTAATAAGGCAAAGGAAATGCCATTAAAATTTTTTTTAAATTTTTTTACTAATCATGGTTTATTTAAATTTAAAAATAGACCGCAATGGTACACAGTTTCAAATAGAAGTAGAGCTTATGTTAAAAAAGTAACAGATAAAATTAGTGGAGAAATTTTTAAAAATTATAAAGTGGATAAATTAATTAGAAGTGAAGACAATGTCAGGGTAATTATAGGCAATGAATATGTTGACTATGATCAAGTAGTTCTAGCTTCCCATGCAGACCAAAGTTTAAGAATGATAGAAAAACCAACCGAACAAGAAAAAAATATATTGGAAAAATTTAATTACGTGAAGAATGAAGCTTATTTACATACTGATAAGAGACTCATGCCTCACAAAAAAAGGGCCTGGTCTAGTTGGAACTCTGTTTCTGATGGAGAAAAGACATGCATTACCTATTGGTTAAATAAACTACAAAATTTAGATACATCTAAAGACTATTTTTTAACTTTAAACCCTATTTGTAAAATTAACGAAAATTCTGTTATAAAAAAAGTTGATTTTACCCACCCATATTTGAATTCAAAGAATACCTCACTTCAAAAAGATCTAAGATTAATACAAGGAAAAAAAAGAACTTGGTTTTGTGGAAGTTATTTTGGTTACGGATTTCATGAAGATGGATTAAAATCATCTATAGATTTGATAAATAACTTTAAAATTTGATGAACTCTTGCATTTACAACGGTGAAGTAACTCATACAAGATTTAAACCTGTAAGACATTTCTTAAAATATAAAACTTTTTCATTTTTAATTGATTTAGATGAAATCAATCAATTAGACAGTTCAATAAATATCTTCTCTCATAATAAATTTAACATTTTTAGCTTTTACGACAAAGATCATGGAGAACGTGACGGAAGTGATTTAAAAGAGTGGGTTCTTAAAAACATTAGTAAGTTCAATATAAAAGGTGAAATAAATAAAGTTAAAATACTTTGTTATCCAAGAATTTTTGGCTATGTATTCAACCCTTTAAGTATTTTTTACTGCTACGAGGATAATCAATTGAAGGCAATTTTTTATGAAGTAAAAAATACTTTTAATGAGCAGCATACATATATTTTTAAAATTAAAAATAATGAAGAAATAGCTCAAAAATGCAAAAAAAAGTTTTACGTTTCACCATTTATGGATATGGAAACTTACTATAATTTTAAATTACTTAACCCCAATGATAAACTCTCAGTCTTTATAAAACAAACAGACTCTATTGGAACAGTTTTAACAGCTACCCAAACAGGAGAAAGAAAAGAATTCAGCTCAAAGCAACTCATGTCTAACTTTTTTAAGTATCCGCTAATGACAATTAAAATTATTGGCTCGATACATTTTGAAGCATTACTTTTATGGAAAAAAGGGGCAATATACAGGAGAAGAAATACTAAACTAAAAAATAATTTAAGTTACGAGGAATATTAATGAGTTTAATTAAAATTTCAGAAAGATTCGTTCTTAATAAATTGAAAAAAATCTCACAAGGGAATCTTAAGCTTATAAATTATGATGGAAAAGTTTTTCATTTTGGTGACTTAGAGAGCAAATTATCTTCAGATATCAAAATTAACAAACCCAATTTTTACCTAAACGTTATTATGGGTGGAAGCTCCGCTTTGGGAGAAGCTCACATGAAAAAAGATTTTTATTCCTCAAATTTAACAAATTTAATTGAACTTACAGCGAGAAATATCAATACTATCTATTCTTTTTCAGGAAGTTTAAAATTACAAAAAATAAAAAATTTTCTAAAAAAAATATTTGCATCAAATACAAAATCTAAAAGTAAAAAATATATTTCAAAACATTATGATTTAGGGAATGAATTTTTTTCGTCATGGCTTGATAAATCTCTTACTTATTCCAGCGCAGTCTATAAAAACGAGAAAGATGATTTAGAAATGGCTCAAAGAAATAAATTTCAAGAGCTTATAAATTTAATGAATATAAAAGATGGAAACAAGGTTTTAGAGATAGGGTGTGGTTGGGGCGGATTTGCTGAATTCGTGGCTAAAAATTATGATGTGAGTGTAGACTGTATAACAATTTCTAAAAATCAATATGAGTTTACTAAAAATAAGATTTTCAATTCAGGACTAAACAATAAAGTTAATGTTAAATTTTTAGATTACAGAGATCTCAAGGAAAAATATGATCACGTAGCTTCAATAGAAATGATAGAAGCTGTTGGTGAAAAATATATGGACCAATATTTTGGTACAATTAAAAATGTTCTTAATTACGGGGGAACTGCTGCAATTCAAGGCATCGTAATAAAAGATGACTTATTTGAGAGATATAGAGCAAATGAGGATTTTATTCAAAAATATATATTTCCAGGCGGGTTTTTACCTTCAATTCAATTTATGGAAAATCTAATTAAAAAGAATGACCTAAAGCTAGAAAAAATTAATACATACTCCGACGATTATGCCAGAACTTTAGCAACTTGGAGAAAAAATTTTTTAGGTGCTTGGGAAAAAATTAGCCCACTTGGCTTTGATGAATATTTCAAGCGTATGTGGGAATTTTACTTATCTTATTGTGAAGGTGGTTTTAAGTCTAGAAACATTAACTTGATTCAATTCTCTATGTCTAATAGATATTCGTCATGAAAAAATTTATAGTACTATTTTTACTAATTTTAACAACAGGATGTGCAAATAAAATGAAACCGACAGATTTTAAAGATCAAAAACCAAGATTAGTCATCGAAAATTATTTATCTGGCAATGTCAAAGCTTGGGGAGTATTACAAAATAGATCTGGAAAAGTTACTAGACAATTTAAAGCTGATTTAAACGGAAAATGGGATGGTTCTCAATTAATTTTAGACGAAGTTTTTGATTGGAATGATGGGGAAAGACAAACTCGTCAATGGACTATAAAAAAAATTGATGAACACAACTATGAGGGAACAGCCTCTGATGTAGTTGGAACAGCTAAAGGATATTCATATGGCCCAACTTTTAAATTTGAATATGTATTGCTGGTGCCGGTTAAAGGCAAAAATATTAAAATTACTTTTGATGATTGGATTTTCATGCAGGATGACCGTGTGGCAATAAACAGAGCGACAATGACTAAATTTGGAATTAAAGTAGCAGAATTGACAGTAATGTTTGTAAAAGATTGATATGTTTGAGCTTCCTAAATTAGATTACAGTAATTCAGCTCTTTCTCCAATAATGTCAGAGCAAACTTTGGATTTACATCATGGTAAACATCATCAAACATATATTACAAATCTAAATAACTTTATAAAAGGTTCTGAATACGAAGAATTGTCTTTGGAAGATATAATTAAAAAATCATCAAACGAAAAAAAAGCAGGAATTTTCAACAATGCAAGCCAACATTGGAATCACAATCTTTTTTGGAAATGTATGAAACCTAATGGCGGCGGAAATGTTCCATCCAAGCTTGAAAATAAGATTAAAGAAGATTTTGGAGGCTTTGAAAAATTTAGAGAGGAATTTATCAATGCTGGAGTTACTCAGTTTGGATCTGGATGGTGTTGGTTGTCTTTAAAAGAAGATAAGCTTGTAGTAACTAAATCACCAAATGCTGAAAACCCAATAATTCACAATATGAAACCTATATTGGGTTGTGATGTGTGGGAGCACTCATATTACTTAGATTACAGAAATAAAAGACCAGCTTATATAGAAAATTTTTTTGATAAATTAATCAATTGGGAATATGTTAATTCTCTTCTTTAATTATCGTTTCACAAGTTTATCTACTAAAAATAAATAAAGTCTATAAGGTAATATTCTTAAAAATTTTAATGTATAAGTTAATCCTTTTGGGAAATGAATTTCAAAAGCATTTCCTTTTACCAAGCCATTATAAATTTTATCTGCGGCATATTCAGGAGTTTTTAAAAATGGCATAGGAAACTCATTTTTATCAGTTAAAGGAGTTTTGATAAAACCTGGTGATACAACTGAGACCCTCACTCCAAATTTTTTAAAATCAAAGTAAATACTTTCACTAAAATTAGTTAGTGCAGCTTTTGAGGGACCATAACCACTTGAATTTGGCAGACCTCTGTAACCTGCAATAGAAGAAACTATTGAAATGTGTCCAGATTTCTTATTTTTAAAATAATCTTCAACAACTTTTACACAATCAATAACCCCTAAAAAATTAACATTAATTACATTTTTAATTTTATCTGGATCTATATTTTGTTCATCTTTTGGCTCGTAAGTCCCACTGGAGAATAAACAAATGTCAATATCACCAAAAGCATTTAAAACATCTTTAAAAACATTATTTATTTGGAACTGGTTAGTCACATCCAGGGGAAATGAACTTATGTTGTTATGATTAGCTAACTCATCCAAAAGTTCTTTTCTTCTCGCAGATACAGCAACTTTCCATCCCTCGTTTGCAAATTTTTTTGCTACTGCCTTTCCTATTCCACTACTTGCACCTGTAATCCATATTTTTTTCTGATTTTCAGACATAAATTAGTTATACCTTAAATTATGACTAAGAATAAATATTTATCTCTTACATTCATTCTTTTAATAACATTTTTAGCATCTGGAATTGGTGGATTTACTACTGCGACTTTTAAAGAGCCTTGGTATTCTCAGATAATTCTTCCAAGTTTTAATCCTCCAAGCTGGGTGTTTGGGCCTACATGGACAATTTTGTATATCTTAATGTCAGTTGCAATTTGGCGTATTTGGATAAAATACTATGATAATAAGATTTTAAATTTATATTTTTTACACCTCTTTTTTAATACGATTTGGAGTGTTATTTTTTTTGGTTTTCATCAAATAGGACTAGCATTACTAGATTTAGTTTTAATTCTTATATTTATAGTTCTCTTAATGAAAATTTATTATTTGAAGGATAAGATAAGTTTTTCTTTGATGGTTCCATACTTTTTATGGAGCGGTTACGCTTTAGTATTAAATTTTAGTATTTTTATTTTAAACTAAATTAAGCTATACACACGCATGAACTACAAAAAAACTTTTAATTTTTTAAAATCTTTACCTAAAAAATTAAATTCATTTTACAAAAAAAAATCAAAATCTGAAATTAAAGTTAATAACAAATCAAAAAATAAGAAAGATTTTGATCCGGTAACTAATTTTGATAAATCTTTTGAAAAATATATAAGATCTTTAATTCTAAAAAAATTTCCTAACGATTCTATTATTGGAGAAGAATTTGAGGATAAAAAGTCTGATAATCATTTTCAATGGTCAATCGACCCGATAGATGGAACTAGAGCTTTTGTTATTGGAGCGCCGACTTGGTCCAACTTAATAGGCCTTTCTTTTAAAAAAAAATCAAAAGTTGGTTTAGCAAATTTTCCAGAATTAAATAAATTTTATATAAATGATGAAAAAAAATCTTATATTTTTAAAAATAATAAAAAAAAAATTCTTAAATCTTCTAATATTAGCAATTTAAAAACAGTCAAAATTATCGGAAACTTTCACGGAACCTTAAGCTATGAAAGGCAAAGAAAAGTTATAAAGAAATTTGGTTGGTCATTTAGGTTAGCTGGGTTTGATGCTTTAAATTATTGTTTACTAGCCGAAGGAACAGTAGATGCTGTGATAGAAGCTAACTTAAAGCCTTATGATATTTTACCTTTAATACCTATCATAAAAAACTCAGGAGCAATTGTAACTAACTGGAAAAATGAACCCGCAGAAATTGGAGGTAATATTATTGCTTCATCTAATAAAGCTTTACATAACAAGATTCTAAGATTACTAAAACCTTTTACAAAAAAATGATAAATTTATTTATAAATAGAGTTTTTAGGGCTATCAAAATAGATATAGATCTTTACGAAGAAGTTGAAAAAGATAAAAAAGCGACTTTTCAAGCAGGTATTGTAGTTGTGTTATCAAGTCTTGCTGCCGGTGTCGGATCTTTGCATTTGGGAGCTTCAAATTTTCTAATTGCTCCTGCGCTTTCTCTTTTAAGCTGGTATGTGTGGGCTTATATAATTTATTTTGTTGGCGTAAAACTCTTTGGTGATATTAAAACCAAAAGTGATCACGGTGAACTCTTAAGAACGATTGGGTTTTCAAGTGCACCTGGATTAATCAGAGTTTTTGGAGTCACACCAGAATTAATGACAGTAACATTTGTTGGTTCAGCTTTCTGGATGCTTGCTTGTATGGTTGTTGCAGTAAAATCTGCATTAGACTATGATAGCCTTTGGAAAGCATTTGGAGTTGTAATAGTTTCTTGGCTAGTGCAAGCATTCTTTTTATTCCTAATAATTGTTTTATTTAAAGGTTTCTAAAGAGGAAAAATTCTTTTTGAAAGATTGCAACTGTTACAAATTTTGTAGCTGTGCATTATTAAGTTCTGTTTTACACTTTCGTCTTCTTTTCTGCATTCTTCGCAAATATTATCTGCAGCATCTTTGTTATTGTCTATGACAATATGATCATCGTTTTCCATAAGAATTAATATATCATTAAAATATGAAAAAATATTTATTTATGATATTGATTTTTTTGATAAGCACGTCTGCTCAATCAAAAAATTTTAAAAAAGTGTATTTTGCTGGGGGATGCTTTTGGTGTATGGAAGAGTCCTTTGATGGAGTTGAGGGTGTTTTATCAACGGTTTCAGGTTATTCAGGTGGACATTTAAAAAATCCTACCTACCATGATGTTATTTATAAAGATACAGGCCACGTAGAAGCTTTAGAAATAATTTATGATCCAGCTAAAGTAAAATATGAAAAATTACTTAATATTTTTTGGAGAAATATAGACCCCTTCGACTCAGAAGGTCAATTTTGCGACAAAGGTAAGAGCTATAGATCAGTAATTTTTTATCAAAATCAACTGGAAAAAGAATTGATTGATAAATCCTTCAAAAATCTAGAAAAGAAATTTGGTAAAAAAATTGTCACCTTAGTATGGGAATTTGAGGAATTTTACCAAGCGGAAGATTATCACCAAGATTATTATGAGAAAAACTTTATTCGATATCTAATGTATAAAAAGGCGTGTAAAAGAGAAGATACCTTGAGAGAAATATGGAACTGAAAAAAATAATTTTAGCAATTTTTTTTGCGGGATTTGTTAGTTCAACAAATGCCGAAATGATAAAACCAGCTGAAAATTTATCTGCTTATGATGTTATTAAAATACAATTAGATGCTTTAAAAAATAATGATGATAAAGATAACGGCATTAAACAAACATGGATATTTGCTCATCCTGAAAACAAAAAAATGACTGGCCCATATCCCAGATTTAGAATTATGCTATACGATGTGCATTATAGAATTTTGTTAAACCATTTTTCACATAAAATAGACTTAATTACGAATACCGAAAACAAATTTGTTTATGGAGTAAAAGTTTTAAGTGATGAGAAGCAACAATTTTTTTATGAATGGCACGTAAGTAAAGGTAATGAAGAAAATTGTAGAAATTGTTGGTTTACTACAGCAGTTTCAATGCCACTTGATCAAGGAAATTCAATTTGAAAAGACCACCTTTTGCTATTCGATACTTAATTATTGGCGCAATATTAGTAGTGCCTCCAATACTCAGTACTCATTACGGAACAATTTATTTAGGTAAGCATAATGGAGTTTTATTAGGGTTTTGTGTTGGTATAATTAGCGTATCCTTTGCATGTTGGAAGTTATTTATTGATGGCTGGAGGGACGACGAAGATTAATGAAGTTCGAAATCTCAAGAGAGGGAGCCTTAAAGCAGCTCGATGCTTTTATAAATAGTGAATTAGCAAATTATAGTTTCAAAAGAAATTTTGATTTAGGGCCAAAAGACAAATCAAATGTATCTTGCTTATCACCTTACATATCTCACAGATTAATAACTGAATATGAAGTTGCAAAGTCAGTTTTAGCAAAGTTTCCATATCAAAAAGTTGAAAAATATATCCAAGAAATATTTTGGAGAGTTTATTGGAAAGGTTGGTTGGAACTTAGACCTCAAGTTTGGACTGACTTTATAGAAGATTTAAAAGGATTAAAAGAAGACGAAAATTATGAAAAGGCAATCAATGGTGAAACTCAAATTGAATGTTTTAATGATTGGGTAAAAGAGCTTAAAGAAAATAATTATTTACATAATCATACAAGAATGTGGTTTGCTAGCATTTGGATATTTACTTTAAATTTACCTTGGCAAAAAGGAGCAGAATTATTTATGAAACATTTATTTGATGGTGATGCTGCTTCTAATACATTGAGTTGGAGATGGGTTGCTGGTCTTCAAACAAAAGGTAAGCACTACGTTGCTCAATCATGGAATATAAGCAAGTTTACTAATAATAAATATATGAATGTTAAATTAAATGAGAACGCTTTACCTGTAACAGACAAAAGGGAATATAAATTAAATCCACTTAATTTAATTACAGAAGATAAATCAAATAAAAATTTAATTGTTTTTGAAAACGAATTAAATTTAGAAAATAAATATTTAAAAAAATATGAAAATATTTATTTAGTTTTATTAAGTAATGAGGCTCGAAAATTAAAGCTTGAGCAAAAAATACTAGATTATAAGTCAAAAATAATTAATGACCAAAAAAAAAGGTTTGAAGATTTACAAATCATAGATGAAGTAAAATTTAAAACTCTAACACATGAAATTAAATCTTTTGATGTCTTCCACCCGAGCATCGGAGAGAATTTTTCTTATTTAAATACTATAAGAAAAAAGCAAGATTTAGAGTTAAACTTTGTTTTGAACGAGGAAGATAGGTTTTCTTGGCAATTTTCCAATAAAGGATATTTTAATTTTAAAAATAACATTCCAAAAATTCTAGCTAAATTTATTTGAGTTAATTTAACTTTGCGATTTCGTCTCTCAGAGACTTGCTTAACAAACTATATCCTAAGTCATTCATATGTAATTGATCTTGATCATAAAACTTTTCATATCCAGCTTTTAACATTGGGTTACAGATATCAATGAATTTCCATTTTTCTAAATGATTTATTGTTTTTTTTATTTTATTATTTGTATTAGTAATCTCTTTTAAAAATTTTTTTCTAAAAGGACTTGGTTTTATTGAAATAAAAAAACATTTTGTATTCTTTAATTTTTCTGCAGCTTGAGTCGCAAATAATAAAAATTCTTGATTAATTTGATCAGAATTTAAGCCTCTTCCGATATCGTTATCGCCTGCGTAAAATAAAAGTATTTTTGGACTATAATTTGAAAAAATTCTCTCAAAATATGTTCTACATGAAGATAAAGTTGAACCCCCAAAAGCAAGATTTAAAATATTTTTTCCACCGAGATCTTGTTCATAATTTTTCCACATACGAAAAGTAGAACTTCCGAATAATATTATTTCTTTCTGATTAATAGAGCTATTTATAGCGTTCAATTCAAGTTCTCTAACATCTAATTCAAATTCTTCCTCGATTGGACTTACAAGATTATAATTAGTACTTAAATTTGTTAAATCATGTGTATCAAGCTTAACTTTATTAGATAACTCGTGTGCCTCTTCAACATAACTTCTAAAAGTTTTTCTATAATCAAGTAAAAAAGACTTTATTTCTTCCATGTTAGTAGTGTCTTTTACAAAATTTGAAATTTTTACAGGTCGCTTAATAATCGCCGAGTAAACAGTCGAGGATACTGGTTTATCGAAGTTTGCTAAAGCTATAGGAACTAAATAAGGTTCAGGTTTCAACTGACTTGCCAAAGCAAACGCACCAAGTTTGAAGGGCCCAGGCGATGTTTCAGTAAAGTTCTCTTCTGTTTCAGAGGTTCCCTCAGGAGCAATTACTAAAGGCTGGCCTTTATTAATTATATCTTGCGCATCTTTAAAAAATTTATCTTTTCTCTCTTTTTTTTCCTCATGAGTCTCATTTAGTAAATCTGACTCTTTAGTATGAACAAATATATAATCTAAATTTTCATAAAAATTATGCCTCCAATACTCAGTATTCCTACTTGCACGAACTATTCTTTTTCCTCCATCACCGTATTTTGGATATAAAATTTTTGCACTTACGAAATGACTATCTATTGAAAAAGCATGCCCATTAGGTAACTTATTTTCATCATTAGCTGCGAGATGATTGTAAAAAAAAATATTATTAGCTTTACTTGGAAGATTTTCCATACCCTTTATAACGTAAGGCACATGATCAAATGCTTTAATAAAATTAGAAAGTGTTAATTTATCTAATGAGTCTTTACTTTCAATTTCTTTTAATTGTTCTACACGATTATAAATAATATTTAACTCTTTAAAAAATCTTTGCTGCTTTTCAAAACTTTTAAGTGCATCTGACATCAAGTTTGCAATAGACTTTTCAATTTCATTACCAGTTACCATTAGATTATAAATGATATCAAAAGCTAATTCATGAGAGTACCGATTTTCTAATAAGTGTGGCACACTATATAATTTTGAATTTACAGGAAGTTTAGAAAAATTATCTTGTATTAAAAATTTCAAGAGTTCTATTTCATTTTTAGCAGCGTATCTTGCTAGCCCTGTTGCGCTTTGCTGATATCTTCCTAATTGCCAAATTTGTCTTTTGAGAAGCTTGATGGCTAGAACAGGATTATTTACTATTAAATTATTAATTACCTCATTGGATAGATGTAAAATTCTTGTATCTCTAGTTACCTTAATTGAATACGGAAATTTAATTAATCTTTTACCGCAAGATAACGAAAACGCTACTCCTGGTCTCGCAATCGATCTATATTTTTTCTTAATTGAATTATCTATTTTGCTATTAAATGAACCTTCAACTTTTCCAGACAGCAATATATTTAATCCACTGCTATCATTACCTTCAAGTGTAATAATTTCATCTGTAGAGTATAACTTTATCTCACCTAAATTCAGTAATTTTTTAACATCTTCCTCAACTATAGAAGAAAAAAAAATTGTATCTTTTATCTTTTCATAATTACTCTCGTTAATTCCAGAATTTGACCCTTTAGATATTTGATAATTATTTTGCTTATAAGCACTTTCAAGATTTCTAGTTGACCATAAAAGATTGGTTGAAAAAAATAATATATAAGATAAAAAAGTTGCAAGAAAGTTTGGGTCAACACTTTCGATTTCATCTATGTAGCTTAAATCAAAAGAATAATATTCAGTATTTTTATCAACTAATATTTCAGCCATAAATCTTCCTGGAGGATTTAATCCAGAAATACCTAATGGTGAATTTCTTTTATTGATCTTAGCAAATGTAAGAGAATTTTTTTCAAAATATTTATTAAATTTTACATTTCCATCTAAAAGAAAATAAATTTTTTTAGATATTTCATGTTGCTTTGCTAATACGGTTTTTTCTTTACTTTTTGAAAATTTAATAGCATTTTCTAAAATTTTTTTAGTTACTGGTTTACTCGATAGAGCAAAACCAGCATCTTTCATAACTGATCTAAATTGTTCGTAATTACTCATTACTTTAGAATACTAATTTTATGTCTTACTATTACTTTATTTTTTGCATATCTGACTTGAAGAGGATTTAGTTTTGTTTATTTATTTAATTTTGAGCACTTTTTAGAGCAATATTTAACCATCGGCCAATTTAATCTCCATTTTTTTCTCCAGGTAAAAGATTTATTACAAACTGGACAGTTTTTTTTAGGAAGATCAGTTTTTTTTATCACTTAAGGAGATGTTTGTTTTTGATAAATAAAAAATAAGCTGCGATTTCATAGAAAATATTTAATATGAAAAACAAAGGTTTAATCTTAAATAGTTTATATAAAAAATTATATTTAGGAACATTTTTCCAAATTACTAAAAAAGACTCTGCTCCATCAATTACTCTACCATCTTGTATAACATGCATTCTTCTTAAAAGTTCTTTATATGATTTTGCGGTAACTTTCTGAGCTTCTTCATTATTAGTTACATCTATCCACTCTACACTGTTATCACTATGTTTTTTGTAATGATTGATTTCGGCTCTACAAATATTACATGAATTATTAAAAAAAACTTTAACCATTAGTATTTTCTTTTATAAAATTATTAGCTGCTTTAAAAATTCTTGTTTTTCTCTCTTTATTCATTTTTTCAGAAACTCTAACCATCATTGCAAGACGTGGATTTTTTAAAAAGAATTTCTTATGTCTGTCTATAAATTTCCAATATAATCCGTCCATTACATCACACCAAGGACCTTTTTTAAAATGCATCATTTTAAGAAAATAACTAGATCCACAAATATAAGGTTTAGTTGCAAATATTCCGCCATCACTAAATAATCCCATTCCATAAACATTCGGCGCCATCACCCAGTCAGATGAATCCACAAACATTTCCATAAACCATTTGTAAACTTGTTTAGGATTTATCTCACAAAGATTCATTATGTTGGCTAATATCATTAGTCTCTCTATATGATGTGACCAGCCAAAGTTTTTAGCATTATTGATTGCATGGTCTAACGGATCTAAACCAGTGTTTCCATCATACCAAGATTTTTTCATTTTTCTTTTATGGTTAAAAAAATTGGTTTTATCTAATCGTTGATCATAGTTTTGATAAATTCCTCTCATAAACTCTCTCCAACCTATAATCTGTCGAATATAACCTTCTAAAGAATTCATAGGCACTTTATTTTCAATCTTTCTTAACTTATCTATTATTTCTTCTGGGGCTATTAACCCTAAGTTTATAAGTGGACTTAGCGCGCTATGAAAAACAGTATTTGATTTGTCTGTTACTGCATCCTCATAATCACCAAAAAGCTTTATTCTCTCTTTTAAAAATTCATCTAGCCAATTACTTGCATCTTTTCGTGTTGTTGGAAACCAAAATTTATCAGTATTCCCTGGATGATCTTTGAAATTAGAATTTATAAATTTTTTAAGAGTAATAGTTTCCTTTGTCTCTTTTGCCTTGGAAATTACAGGCACTTTAATGGTATTTGGAAGTTTTTTTCTATTATCTTCATCGAAACTCCATTTATTTCCTTTTGGAGTTCCATTTTTATTCATCAATAAATTCATTTTTGTTCTTACAATTTTGTAAAAGTTTGCCATGAAAGGTCGTTTATTTTTAGAAAGGTAATCTTTAAACTCCTGTCTCTCCATTAAAAACATTGGAGATCTAACTTGGTTAATCTTAAGTGAATTTTTTTTTCCTAAATTTAATATTCTTTTTTCAAAAAATTTATCCTCAATTTCAAAAAAAGTAATTTCTCTTATCTTTTTTTCTTTAATAGTTTTTTCTAATTTTTTTTCGTAGGATAATTTAAAATCTTTATTTACATCTTTATATATTAAATTAAAATTTTTTGATTTAAGCTCATCTTTAAATGATCTCATTGAAGATAAAAATAACAGTATTTTCAGTTTGTGATGTTTTTCAAAGGTGCATAAATCATAGTCTTCTGCCATAAAAAAAGTATGATCTTTATAATCAGAGAGATATTTTGGGTTAAAAAGTTGATTTCCTAAAATTATAAAAAGCTTCATAAGTAACAAAATACATATTTTATTTAGATATTACACGCGTCATTATTTGCATGTAAATAACCTTTAATAATGTTATTTTTAATTATGAAAAAAGTAATTTTAGGAGCAACTGGATCAATTGGTTCCTCTTTGGCAAAAAAATTAGTTGACAGTGAAGAGCAGGTGCACTTAGTAGGCAGAGATGAGACAAGTCTATCGGAGTTAGCAAAAAATTTAAATTCTACATTTACAGTTTGTGATGTTTTAGAGGAAAATTTTTCTGAAAAAATACTAAATGATTTGAAAGATGAGCCAATTAATGGTTTAGCTTTTTGTGTAGGGTCAATTGATTTAAAACCATTAAAGTTAACAAAAAAAAGTGACTTTATGCAATCATTCAATTTAAATCTTATTTCTGCAACTGAAGTAATTAAAACTTTAGCAGATAACTTAAAAAAAAATAAAGGTTCAATTGTTTTATTTTCAACTGTTGCAGTAAAACAAGGCTTTCCAAATCATGCGATTGTTTCATCTGCTAAAGGAGCCATCGAGGGTTTGACTTTAGCTTTAGCTGCTGAGTTCGCGCCAAATGTTAGAGTAAATTGTATTGCACCTAGTTTGACAAATTCTAAAATTTCAAATTTTCTACTTAAAAATGAAAAAGTAGCTGAAGGTATTGCCAAAATGCACCCAATGAAAAGGATAGGAGAAGGCGGAGACTCAGCCTCATTAGCTAAATTCCTCCTGACAGATGAAAGCTCTTGGATTACAGGCCAGATCTTAGGTGTTGACGGAGGAAGATCATCTGTCGCATAACAATATTACTAATAATTGCTAAATAAGTTCTATGAAAAAAATTTTTATTTTATTCCTAACTTTATTTTTAAGTACCAGTTTGATGGCAGCTGGAAGCGATAGTAGCAGCGATACATCTAAAGAGTCAATTTATGAAGAAGGTCTCAATCTTGTCAAAAGAGCTGGTAAATTAGAAAAAAAAGAAAAAACAAAAAAGGCTAAAAAACTTTATACGCAAGCTTTTAAAAAATTTGAAAAAGCGCTCAAATCAGATAAAAAAAATCCAGATATACTAAATTATCTTGGTTACACGTCTAGGAAAACTGGAAATTTTGAGCAAGCTGAAAGATTTTATCTAGAGGGATTGAGTCTTAAGCCTGATCACAATGGCATAAATGAGTATTTAGGAGAACTTTACGTACAAACCAATCAAATAGATAAAGCTAATGAAAGATTAAAAGTTCTTAAAAGTTGTAATTGTAAAGAATATGGCGAATTAGAGTTGATTATAAAAAATCGAGGGTCAAAAGTTTACTAAGATAAATCTACAGCAAATTTTTTTAATTTTTCGATTGGTATAAGTTCTAAGGTCTTAATATTCGTCTTTTTCAAATAAACTGAGCAGGCTGCGTCTTCTTCAATAGCTCTAGCATACCAAGTTGCACAAACACACCAGCAGTCACCATCTTTCAAACCCGGAAATCCAAATTCAGGATGAGGTGTAATCAAATCATTACCTACCTTTTTTGACCAAAGTAAAAATTTATCCGTCACTTTTGCACAAACTGTATGAACTCCTCTATCTTTTTTATCTGTATTACAACATCCATCCCTAAACCAACCTGTTAGTGGATCATTAGAGCAAGGCTCTAAAGGTTCACCAAAAACATTTTTTTGAATTTCATTGCTCATTTTGAAAAAACATTAGCTATTTTTTTATCTATTTCTAGATTAAATGAAAAGGATCTTCTTTCTCCACTTGCTTTAAATGGATATGCTGTATGCATCAAATAATGTGGAAAAAGAATTACATCTCCTTCTTTTGGTTGATGATTATAAATACTATCACTTAAAAACATTTTATTTCCATTTATAAAATCGATTGTGCCGTCGATTTTTGATTTCTTATAGCCCTTTGAAACAAATTTCGGAATTTTTAAGTAACCCACACCAGAT